>NZ_JBYOJP010000025.1:0-81067 GCF_057798975.1 Cupriavidus sp. 21MJTG02-4
CAAAAACTTGAGCAGGTTTAGTGAGGCGCGCTGCTCGCGATAGTTTCCGGACAAGAGGTGATGAACTTCATCGACCACCAGCATGCGCGCCGAAACTTTCCGCAGCAACTCGCGACTCAGATGCTCGAGTACGTTTAGCCTCGCTGATGCGTTGAACGGCGCTCCGAGCTCAAACAGCAGCGAAGTGTAGAAACGGATCTGGTCAGGCGTGGGTGGCATCTGCATAGACACCACCTTCCGGCGCTCCACGCCCGCCATTTCGTCGTATTCCAGAGGATGGCGCCGTTCAAATTTCGCGATGACCTGGGTCTTCCCAATGTTCGATTCGCCGTACAAGAGAACGCACGGCATACGCTGCCGTGGAGGAAGCTTCACCAACCGGTCCAAAAGCTCGAATGCCTGGGTTGCGCGGGGATAGTCGATCCATCGATCGCGAGCCAAGGCGAGAATGCGAACTTTGTCGTCGCTCTTGGCTAAAGAACGAACCTCCGGCAGAAGGTGTGTCAAGGAAGCACCCATTGCCTGTTCACAGTTGCTCTACGTGATAAATTGGCGCCGGCTTGCTGTAGTCGACGTCCGGCGTGGGCGATGACGCATCGGGGGATTTCGTCTGCTGACTGGACCGCCCGCTCGCCGGGAAAGGTGAAGTCTCCCCTGCCCTTCCGCGTCTGTCTGCAGATCTCCGCTTCGTTGTCGCCCCCTCTATGATGCTGCGTTGCGCGGCTATCGCGTTGAATATCGCAGATTCCGTGACGTGGGATTCCCCCTGCGACCGGAGATACTTCAGTGCTGCCTTTTGCTCCCACAGGGAGATGCGGCTACGCCGCAAGTCGGCAAAGTTTGCCTCAACGTATTCCTTGCCGTCGGCACTGACGAAGATTCTCGACAGGTCCTCTGGATGGTATCGCACCACGACGCGACGTTTAGCTGCCCGCCAGGCGGTGAAGATTGGATGCCAATAGTGCAGATAGAACAGCGTCAAGCCGTCAGCCTGGATGGTGCGACCGCTCATCGGCAGGAACTGAATGAGGAAGCGAAGTTCTTCGGCAGCCGAGTCAGGGAGAAGCCGGGGCTTGGATGCTTCAGACAACGCCAACCATGCGGAGTATGGTGTCGCGCCACCGAGGCCTCGATGGGCGCTGTGGTGGTAGGTCTGTCCGATTTCATACATCAACCATCGCTCGAACTCTGGGAGGGTTAATGCGGCCTCCGCTTCTGGCTTGCGAGCTTTTCGTCCTTTCGTCGACGATCCAGTCGAGCCTGGCAGACTGTGCACCTTCTCCATCATGGTACGGTTCAGTCTTTCTATATGTCCCCCGAAGTAGGGTCGGCCTGGTGGGCGATACATTAGCTCGATTCCGTACTGAACGCAGCCCGCTCGCAGTGCCTTACTTTTGAACTCGGCAGCGTTGTCCAGATGCAAGACCTTCGGCACGCCATGCATCGGCCAATCTACCGTGACGTCCCGGCTCGCCAGCCACGGCGCCTTGGGCAGGACCATCCGCGTGAGAAGCAGAGCCACAGTTGCCGCGTTGGGGCGGTCGAAGCCGACATAGATTGCCACGACCGACCGTGTGGCGACGTCGATTGCCAAAGTCAGCCATGGTCTGCCGATCGTGCGGCGAAAGACCTCATCGACCAGCATGACGTCGGCAAGTGTGTGGTCGATCTGCACAATATCCAAAGGGTGCCGTGCCACAAAGTGGCCCGGCGCTGGGCCCGAAAGCTTCATGCTTTCTTTGTCACGGTATTCCACCCACCGACGGGATATCGTTGCGCGCGATGGTGGCGTGGCCCTTGCCGCGTTGCACCGCATGCGGATCTCTCGGCAAATGGCATGGAGGGGATGCGCTAGATGCTTCTGCCGCGGAAGCCAATCGGATAGGACGTCCTGGACGATTGCCTCTAGTTGATCCGATAACAGGTGTCGACCTCGGGGTGGTCCGGGTCGGCACCGGACCAGTGACGCAGTCACCGGATCTTCCAGATAGCGTCGGCGCAGCCGGTAAACTGAAGAACGGTGTACGCCTAATAGCTGCGCTGCACGCAGTGCCTGCTTGCGCGTGAGCGGCGCCTCGCCAAGCGGGCGGAAGATTTTCGCCGCTTTCTGTTCGCGTGTGTCGGGCTCCTCTTTCATCGAAGGCCCCGGAGGATTTTTCCTCGTCTTACATTAGGCGATTTTGGCCGCTTCGACGTAGTCTTATAACCCTGAGACAGGACGTCGCTTTGAAGCAACTGTCGAAAAGTGCACTTGCGCGCGGAATAGCTATACGAATCAGAGGATAGCGCCCGTGTAGCCTGTCGCGCATACGTGAGCACTGGTCCCACTATCCTCGATCCTCAACACCGGCGGAGGTCACCAAAATGTCGATGCCGCCGAGTCCTGCCACCGGTTCATCCACCGCGCGTGCAGCCTCGGCGACCTTGGTCAGATCGGCTGGTACCGCGACCACGTCCTTGGCAAATTCGCCCTGTGGCCTTCGGCCTGCTTGGCGCAGGCCTTCGTCAAGGTTTCGGCGCTGCGCGAAACGATGGCCACGCGCGCGCCCTCGCTGATGCCGCAACTGCCGCCGGTGATGAATACCCGTTGATTGCGGAGTTCGATATCCGAACTGCTCTTGAAGGGTGCCTCCTTTCAAAGACAGGGCTGATCCGGCGCAAGACAATCCGCCCCGATCAGCAGAAACTCCCGCCCTCGTCTCAGCCACATTGAATTCGTTGTGACGGGAAGGATTGGTTATGCACGACATCCCTCGCCAGGAAACGCATCGCACGCTTATGATTTTGGGAATACATACGGATCCTTGGCTTACAATATGCCTGATTCATTGTGGAGACCATGGATGCCGACCCAACCTTCTCAAACGCGACGCAAGCCAGGCCCATCCCGCGTAGCAACTGAGCGACGACGCGATCTCATCGAAGCGGCAATCCGAGACATCGCACGTAATGGCTACGCAGCTGTGACAGTCGAGTCGATTTGCGCTGAGGCCGGTTTTTCGCGGGGTCTTATTGGCCACTATTTTTCGAGTAAGGAGGACCTCCTACTTGAAGCCGTAAAGGAAGTCGCTGTGGAGTTGGGGAGTGCGATCCGCAATGCAGCAAATGCCGCAAAGCCTGATCCCGCGCAAATGCTGCACGCGCTGATTCACGCTAGCTTCACACCACCCGGCCTCACAGATGAAAAGATTGCCGTTTGGGTAGCACTCGCAACGTCGGCGCGCTGGTCTGAGCGACTGGCGGCCATTTACCGCCAGATTTGGATCGACTATCGCAGCGGCGTAAGTCGATTATTCTCCCGCGCGGCCCAAGCGCGGGGAATTGCGATCAATGCACCGGATGTCGCCTTAGCCTTCTCTCAACTAGTAGAAGGCCTGTGGGTCGGCATAGCAGCAGATTGCACCAGCATTAACTCGCGCCAAGCAGAGTTATGCTGTCACAACTACGTCGATCTAATTTTGCACGAAAGCAAAAAGAGGAGCAGCGTCGCAGCTCAAGCTCATCCCAGAGCCACAGTGTAGGCCACTACAAAACATCCTTCTCATTTTCCTTTCCGAAGATGGCGTCAAGATAAGTCGCACAGGCTGCTTCTGCGCGCTGCCGGCTGATCTCCGCGGAATCGGCGGCCCATCCGACCCATAGTCCCTCCAGTAGATTTGTGAAAGTTATTGCCGCAAGTGTTGAATCGAGGTCGATGGCGCGCTCTTTCGCCGCTCGCTCAAAAAGTCGCGCTAGCGCTTGACGGTAGCCTCCCCATAACTCTCGATAGAGGGTAGAGAGTTCTGGCGACCACCGTGCGTTGCCAGCGAGTGCGACCCACACGCATGCGTTTCTTTCAGTCAGTGCCGGGGTACTAAAACTCGCGTGAACCGTTGCATACAAACGCTTCACAGCATCGTCGCCAGCAGCTGAAGATGCCGCGCGAGTGGCCGCAGCAATTTCAGCGGCGACGTACTTGACCGCCTCAAGCAATAGTGCGTCCTTACCCTTGAAGTAGTGCCGGATCATGCCACGTGACATACCAGCTACCTCGCAGATCGTGCCGACAGTTACTTCGTTATAGCCGATTTCAGAGATCGACTGAATGGCAGCGTTGATCAGTTCGCGCTTGCGCAATTCCGAATTTCTCTGCCGTATGTTTTCGCCGGATTTGACTGCCATGACTAAAGATCCGCGACCTCGCGGCCTATTCATCGAATAATCAATACTATCACATGGGTCGACGGCTTCACGACCACTCGAGTCAGCGCCGCTCGCATTTCCGCTCGTAACGCGCGGTTCGCTGCCCGCCGCCGAGAATCCCGACGGCACCCAGTCGCGCTACCCCAAAAAATGGACTCAACGAGGAATTCCGGGGCCGCCCGCCCGGATTTTGAGGAAGAAGTATTCCTCATCGCGTAGCCGTAAAGCATGGCGCTTGATGACCTTGATTGCCTTGTTGATTCCCTCGACCACGCTCGTATTCAACGGGTGCCGGCAGCGGGCAACGATGCCGTGCCAGTAGGCGTTCAGGCGCTGGGCGATCAGTTCGGCTGGAATGCGGCTTTGCCGTGCCTGTGTGCACCGCTGCTTCCAGGCTTTCTGCGCCCATCCCGGTCGGCGGTAGATCCACAACCGCTTGGGTTCGTCTCGCAGGATGTAGACGGTCATCAACGGCTGATTGGTGTGCAGCACCTCATCCTGTTGCACCGCCTGAGGCGTGCTCAAATTCAGCCGGTTCCGCAGCAGTAGCCAGCGCTTGGACTTGAGCACCCGGCTGGCTGTGAGGTCGTGCCACAGGCAGTTGGCTTGATCGACGCGAACCCGGTCGATGACCTCGCGCCCGCGCCTAGCCACGTCGTGGAACAGCTAGTAGACCACCTCGGCTTGCGGGCAATGTTCCCGAATCCCCAGCTCGTATGCGGTCGTCATGTCGATGGTGACTGCCTGGATGCGTTTGGCCGCGTCTGGTTTTGCCAGGCAACGGATTGCGGACCAGTCCGGCTCGAGCACCGTCTCGCCCTTGTCGATGGGGAGAAAACCCATCGACGTAAAATTCGAATGCGAATCTGTCCGATGAAACGGGGTAACCCCAATCTGACAAAACGCGGCGCGTTCATATAAGAACCAAAAAACGCCCTAGTACTACAGCCGTAGATTGCAAAGGGACTGGAGACACCCGCGCCTTCTATAGTGGCAGAGCTGAGCACGAAGCTGATGCCTACGCCGCCATGCTGACCAGTCCAAGATATGCTGAATCGAATGGACACCATGCCATAGCAGTCTTGACAGCAGACGGCGCAACTCGGGCACGCTCAGCGGGATCATGTCCTCAGGAGTTTTTTTTGACCTTGGTCCGAAGCACCACAAGAACCGCGTGAGCCAGCAGCGATAGGGTGATGTGTCTATACCATCCGTGCCATTTACGCACTTCATAGTGGTCCAGGCCGCATTCCCCCTTGGCGGCCTCGAATCCGATTTCTATTTCCCATCGTCGGCCCGCAACCTGAACCAAAGTCTGCCGCGTTGCCTTTCGGCGCGGGGCATACACGACGTAATAGGCGTGCTCAGGCGTTTCGTCAAGCGAACGCCGAACCAATAGGTAATGGCCCCAGCGCTTTTCCTCGGCGGTCATCTGCAAGCGCCACAAGGGTACAAGTGCCCAGTCATACAAGCGCTCACCTTTGGCCCCTTGACCTGCAGACAATCGCTTCCAGGCTCGGGGCGGCTGCGCCTGAGCAATGGCGTCGGCACGTACGTACGTGGGCCCTTGCCACCAAAGCGGTTCATCTTTTGCCACCGCAAGTACAAACGCCTGATCACGGGATTCCAGCCATACCCGCAGGCGACGATCTCCCCCGTAGACAGCGTCCCCGGTCACCCAACTACACGGCAGGCCAGCATCCAAGGCACGTTCGATCATGCGCCGTGCAATTTGCGGCTTGGTTGCAAACTCAACCGATGCCGGAATTCCTGCGGCCCGCCTGCGTGCTGAATCCTCTGCCCATTCCTGAGGAAGATACAACTCCCGGTCGATAAACGCCGAGCCTCCATGACCCGCGTAATTCAGGAATACCCCAATCTGACTGTTCTCAATTCGGCCGGCAGTGCCGCTGTACTGTCGCTTCACCCCGGCCGAATGCTGCCCCTTCTTGATAAAGCCGGTTTCATCAACGATCAACACGGCGTCTCGATCGCCAATATGCTCAATTACATATTCACGTAGAACCTCTCTGGCTTCATCGGCATCCCATTGAGCCCGCTCAAGCAGATGCTGCACGCCATCTGGCGTCGCTTCTCCAATGAACTCCGCCAACTGCCACCCATTCTTTCGTTCCACGCTGCTCAGCAACCCCTTCAGATACGCCAACGATCGCGCTCTTGGTTCTGGCCGCTTGAATAGGGTTTCGAGTCGACTGTGGGCACTCTCCAATTCTCGCTGCCACTGCCTTGCCTTCGAAGCCATCTCGTCTATGAATTATTTTTGGTGACGAAATTCTACCTTAAGGAACTACGGCTGTAGTACTAGGGCTTGTTTACATTTGAGCAGATGTGTTTACATCTTGCCTTTTGTGCGAGCGAGGCAAGATGGTCCGGACGCTGTTGAGCGACGATGTATGGAACAAGATCAAGGACATCCTGCCTGGCAAGGAAGGCGATCGCGGAAGAACGGCTGCCGACAATCGCTGGTTTTTCGAAGCGGTGCTATGGATCGGCCGCACGGGCAGTCCATGGCGCGATCTTCCCGCGGAGTTCGGCCGCTGGCACACCGTGTACATGCGCTTCGCGCGATGGCGGCGCAATGGCGTCTGGCAGCGAGTCGCACACGCGGTGGCCGGCGAGGGGGAGATCGAACACATCTTGATCGATTCGACCATCGTGAGAGCGCACCAACATTCGGCGGGCGCGTTAAAAAAAGTGGCCCGCAAGCGATCGGACGTTCGCGCGGCGGACTGAGTACCAAGCTGCATCTGGCGATCGACGCCATTGGCCGGCCGCTGCGGCTGATTCTCACCGAAGGTCAGGCTGCTGACATCACGTGTGCAACTGAGTTGATCGAGGGCCTGCGCGCACAAGTAGTCATCGCGGACAAGGGCTACGACGCCAACGCCTTCGTGCAGGCGATTCGAGCCGCAGGGGCCAAGGCAGTCATTCCGCCACGCTCGAACCGGATCAGCAAGCGACGCTACAGCCGGGCCCTGTATCGCACTCGCAATCTGGTCGAACGCTTTTTCAACCGCATCAAGCATTTTCGCCGTGTCTCCACTCGGTATGACAAGCGAGCTGACAGCTATCTCGTCTTCGCATCGCTTGCCTGTGCCTTCGGACCATTAGTTCAATTGTGAACAGACCCTAGGCAAAACCGCCGCACGACCCTTCAGTCGTGCGGCCAGCATCCGAAACCCTCCCAAAACTCAATGCTTGGTAGTAGCTCCTGCTGATCCAATGCCGGTCATCGACCGGATGAATTGCCCTGTGAAGAGTAGCTGCTCGCGCTTCGCCTGCGCTGAAGAATCCAGAACTGAGCACAACCAGGCGCTCGCGAAAGCTAGTGTCATGGAGAACAGAGCTGGATTCGAGTAGGGAAAGATAGGGCTTCCATGCTTAAGAATCCCCACCCAGACCGTAGGTCCGAGTACTAGAAGGACAACCGCCGACATTAAGCCGCAGAGGGATCCCGCAACGGCACCACGTGTCGTGAGCCCCTTCCAAAACATAGAAAGGAACAATACCGGGAAGTTAGCCGAGGCCGCGATTGCTAGGACGAGACCGGACAGGAACGCGATATTTTGGTTCTCGAAGATTAGGCCAAGCAGAATGGCTAGCACACCAATCACGAGAGTGGCGATACGCGACACGCGAATTTCCTGTGTTCCTGTTGCCTTACCTTGGCGCAGTACGACCGCATAGAGGTCATGTGAGACTGCCGACGCACCGGACAGAGCAAGTCCCGCCACGACAGCGAGGACGGTCGCAAACGCCACTGCCGAGATGAAGCCGAGGAACAGGTTTCCACCCACCGCGCCTGCCAAGTGGACCATCACCATGTTGCTGCCACCAATGATCTTGCTACCATCGTGGAAATCTGCATTGGTGCCCACGATGACAATTGCTCCGAAGCCCAGTATTAGGATCAGCAGGTAAAAGTAGCCAATAAAGCCCGTCGCGTAGACGACGGATTTCCGTGCCTCTTTCGCGTCAGCAACGGTGAAGAAGCGCATGAGAATGTGCGGCAGTCCGGCCGTTCCGAACATCATGCCGACACCAAGCGACACAGCATCGACGGGATTTGACACTAGCCCGCCGGGTGACATGATGGACTTACCTTTCGCATGCACGTTGACGGCGCTGGCGAATAGGACTTCCAGATCGAAGCCAAAATGCGCAAGCACCATGACCGCCATGAACGTTGCGCCAGCAAGGAGTAGGACGGCCTTGATGATTTGCACCCAAGTGGTGGCGAGCATTCCACCAAACGTCACATAGAGCACCATAAGGCACCCCACCACCATAACCGCAGAGAAATAGCTCGTGCCGAAAAGGAGTTGGATCAGTTTGCCAGCACCCACCATCTGTGCGACGAGATACATGATCGCGACCGTCAGTGTGCCGCATGCCGCAACAATACGGACCGGCCTTTGCGAGAGGCGGTAGGAGACGACATCTGCAAACGTGTACTTACCTAGGTTGCGCAAGCGTTCAGCGATCAGAAAAAGTATGACCGGCCAGCCCGCAACAATCCCGAGCGCGTACATCATTCCATCGTAGCCCAGGTCAAAAATGACAGCGGAAATACCGAGGAAGGAAGCTGCGGAAACCATGTCCCCCGCAATCGCGAGACCATTCTGGAATCCGGTCAAGCCTCCCCCTGCCGCGTAGAAGTCCGACGCCGAACGAGTTCGCTTTGCCGCCCAAGCCGTGATACACAGCGTGAGCAGCACGAACGCGACGAACATTGTGATCGCTACTACATTGAGCGGGCGGGCCGTCACCGGGCCTTGAAGAGTGCCAGCCGCGAACGCAGGATGCGTCGTTGTCGCAACAAACGCGCCTAGAAAGATTGGAGCTATTTTCATGCGTGACACACCTTCAGCTTTTCGATGATCGCCTCAATATCACCATTTGCCTTGCACACGTAGACAGCTGTCAGTACGAAGGAAAGCACGATGAAGCCAACTGCCACAGGAATGCCGACCGTGATCGTGCTTGCTCCGATGGGAAGCGCGAGAGTCCCGGGGGAAAAAGCAAGGAACAGGATGAAGGCGAAGTATGCTGTGAGCACTACCGCGGTCAGAGACCATGCGAGGCGGGTCTTCTTCTGGACCAACCTTCTAAAGTCCGGGTGGAGCCATACTGCCTCCAGTTTCTGCTCGTCCATGGATTGTCTCCTAGAGAGGACGGAAGTTACAATAAAGTAACAATTTTAGATCGAAGTGGTTCTGCGGATTACCGGTAATAATCGATCACTGCACGCTTCTGTATTTTTCCAGTAGATCCTTTTGGAATTTCGTTCCAGATCTCCACGGTTTTCGGAATCTTAAAATTCGCAATTTTTCCCGCGCAAAAATCTCGAATTTCTTCAGGCGTAAGATGGTGACCGGGACGCAGAGCAACGACCGCGTGAATCCTCTCTCCCCACTTCTCATCGGGCAAGCCGACAACGCAAACTTCGCTAATAGCATCGTGTTCGGCGATCACATTCTCGATCTCCGTAGGAAAGACGTTGTACCCGCCAGTCTTGATCCGAAACTTGGCGCGGTCGCTCAGATAGAGGAAGCCATCGTCGTCCTGACGAGCCATATCGCCGGTGCACAACCAACCGTCCTTGACTGCTTCGGCGTACTTGTCCGGAGCCTTCCAGTATCCGGGGGTTACGAATTCTGTGCGCAGTAGTAGCTCGCCAACATCGCCCAGCGCGACGTCCTGCATGTTTTCATCAACAACACGCACATCAACATATGGCAGAGCCCTCCCTGCCGACGACAGCCATTCAGGATGTTCGCTCATCCCGCGACGATGCTCGGACGGATAAAGCATCATCGACATGCCCATCAGCTCGGTGGTACCGTACATTTGTAGAAGATCTCCGCCAAGCACTTTGGCAGCTTCGCGTACCATTGCCGGTGGGAGTGGCGATGCGCCATAGCCCCACTGCCGCATCGAGGTAAGGTTATAGCGTGGCGCAAGCCCCGACGTGACTAGCGACGCCAGCATGGTCGGTACGAGCACCGTGATTGTCGTCTTTTCGCGTTCAATTAGCGACAAGGCTGCCTCCGGATCCCAATCGCCAAGTATGACCGTCTTGGAGCCATGCACAAGGTTACGTACCATATGCATAATCGGCACCCCGCTAGCGGGCATTGCGTGCAACCAAACGTCATCGTGATTTGCGCCCTCGGCAAGCGCTACAGCTTGGATCGAGCGCAGCATCGCCTCATGCCGGTAGATAGCGCCCTTTGGCAAGCCGGTCGATCCCGTTGTGTAGCAGATCATGAGATCATCGCTCGGCGTTTGAAGCAAGGGCTCAGTCCTATCGAATCTTGCAATCTGCTCAAAGTAGTCGAGCTCGAAGCCGTGACCGTCTTGCATTCCGATCACAGCCGGCCGACGCTCCGTTTCTCGGAAAGCGTCGTTGATCAATGCCGCATAACGCGAATGAACGAAGAGAATTGACGGTTCCGAGTCTTCAATGAGTTGAGCGATCTCCCGCGGCGCAAGCCTTCCATTTAATCCAACGCGCACAGCGCCGATCTTTGCGCATGCGATGAAAACCTCGGCAACTTCGACGCAATCGGGCGAGACGATGCCGACCCTATCGCCAGGCGATACCCCAAGTTCACGCATGCAAGAACCGAGTGCGTCAGTGCTGTAATCAAATTGGCGCCACGTGACGCTACGTCGGCTATCTGCGTAAGCTGGTGCGGTTCCTCGCGAGCGAGCATGGCGATTTACAACCTGTCCAAACGTATTCATGGACGTCTTCCTTCTGTAATTGTCTTACCCGATTTCTAGTATGCTGCGCCGTCTTCTGCTTCAGAACCTTGATGTTCAAGAACGGCGCAGGTAACGCTTTAGCGGTCGCCGACCTTGGAGATAACCGCATCAGCGAATGCCTGTAGCGCACCACGCTCCAGGTCGTCGCCGAAGTAGTTAATGTGATGCCAGACAAAGAACTCGTCTACTCCATACTTCTCGTGCAAGCCCATGACTTCGTCGAGCACCTTCTGCGGCGAACCAGCCCACAACCGGCCCATCGGCACATGATACGGCGGCGCATCGTACGCATAATTGAACAGTTCGTCGAAGCCCTCGCGCAGCATGCGCTCCTCTGCCTCATTGCGCCCCATTAGCAGGTGCCCGCCGATAGCCAGCACGTCGCTCGGCTTACTGTCCCGCCCTGCTTCGTGCGCTGCCTTCAGGCATGCGTCGAGCACAATCGGCATGAACTCTTCCTTGTCCGGATGCACGAAAGAGACCATCTTCGCGCCTTCCGCTCCCCAAAAGCGTGCGGTCTCAACGGAGTAGCTGAACGGGGCATATACCGGAGGATGTGGGGTCTGTAGCGGACGGGGGGTAATGCCGACCTTACGCAGAATGCCGTTTTCGTCGACCGCGTCACCGCCCCAATCCTTGGTCGGATTGAACTCCCAGGGTACCGGCTTCGGCACCTTCCAGAACTCTCCGTCAAACGAAGTAAGATCGTCCGTCCATAGCGACTTCACGAGTTTCCAGTTTTCATACAGCGCACGACGGTTGCGCTGGTCGGCTTCCGAGCGATCCGATTCGGCCGACAGGATATTCAGATGCTGGCCCATCGTCGCCGTCCAACGTGCGGTGTTGCCGCGGGAAAATCCGGCAAATGCGCGGCCCCCTGTCATTTGATCAAGCATTGCAATGTCTTCGGCGACCTTGATGGGATTCATAGCCGTGAGGTTCATCCCAAGCTGACCGACTCGCATCTTCTTTGTGTGCTGAGCCACGTACAGATTCCACATGAGGGGATTGGTTGTCGCCTCCACACCCTCAACCTGCATGTGATGTTCCGTCATGCAGAAGCCGTCGTATCCGAGCGACTCGGCAAATACCATTTGATCCCGAACCTTATCCATCATCTGCTGGAAGCGAGCCGGATCGCGGCCCGCCAGAGCAACAGTTTCGCCCCGCTGGCGCATGAAAGGAATGACGAGCAAAGTGAATTTCATTGTGATCTCCGTTTAAACATTTGTGTAGTGGATCGCCCCATTACCTTTTCAATCGATTGACTTCGATATTCTTTCTCATAGCGTCGCTTCTGAGCCGAGAATTGTCGTGCACTGATGCGACAATGTGCCACCATTGCCGTGCGCGACAGCCAGATTTGTATTACTAATCTGGCGCCCATCCGCGTCACCGCGGATTTGTCTCGCAGCCTCCACCAGACAGAAGAGCCCATACATGCCGGGGTGAACACAAGACAATCCTCCACCGTTCGTGTTGACCGGCAGTTCGCCGCCTGGCCCGATACGTCCGTTTGCGACAAACGCGCCCCCTTCGCCCTTTTTGCAGAAGCCAAGGTCTTCGAGGAATAGCAGCGTGTTGATCGTGAATGCGTCGTATAGCTCTACTACGTCAATGTCACTCGCTGTGACGCCAGCCATAGCGTAGGCTCGCGCACCGCTTTCTGCTGCGGCGGTCACAGTCAAGTCTGGCATCTGCGAAATCTCGCGATGCCAGTGAGCACCGGCAATCCCAAGCACGTATGCCGGTTTCTGCCGAAGACCACGAGCTCGCGCGGCCGACGTTAGAATCAGGGCGGCCCCGCCGTCAGACACCAGACAGCAATCATATCGGCTCAGAGGATCGCACAGTGTTGGAGCACTGACCACGGTTTCAATCGATAACTCGGCGCGCATCGTCGCTTCGGGATTGCGCTGTGCCCAGCGTCGTGCCGCCACGGCGACTTCTGCGAGCTGCTCACGCGTCGTCCCGTACTGATACATGTGCCTGGCGGCCGCCATCGCGTAACCGGCCATGGGTACCGGCAGGTCATACAGTGCTTCGAAACGCGGTGTCTCGATCAAGCCATTGAGATCGCCGCTCGACCGAGCGTTGCTGCCATACGCGATTAGCACAGTTTCGCAAAGCCCCGCTTCGATTGCTAATGCAGCTTGCAGAACGTGCGACATGAAGGACGAGCCTCCCACCGAATCTGCGCTAGACCACTTTGGCCGAATGCCCAAATACTCGGCAACGGAAAGTGACGGCAGGAAGTGATACAGTGTGCTCGCACATACGCCGTCGATATCGCTAAGGGTGAGTCCAGCATCTTTCAACGCAGCGGAAGTTGCCTCAGCCATCAATTCCATCGGGTTCCAGCCGGGAACTTTGCCGAGCCGCGAAGTACCAACGCCCGCGATCGCTGTTTTTCCTCGCAATGATTTAGTCATGCCACGTTCTCCTTCTCAGCGAGAACATGAAAAACCACGGCGGGCGTTCCCGCGTCCACTGAAGACCAGTTATTCGGCATGATGCTCGCTTTGACTCGCATACCGATCTTCGCGCATTGCGCGTCGTCATCCACGATGCGAGACAGCATGCGCGGCCCTTCAGCGAGATCGATCAGCGCCATCATGTAGTTGCCTCCACGCTCGGGCGGACGAAATACACGAGTGCAGGAATAGATCACGCCGTCTCCCGACGCCTCAATCCAATCGAAGTCATCGATGTGACCTTCGACGTGAAGCACACGCGGGTAGAACAAGCACTTTCCCGTCTGCCTATGGCGTTGCAGCATGAATCTGCCCTGCTGGAGGTACGCCACAAAGCGCCCCTCGGGTCCGAGATTAGTATCCATAGTCTCTTGTAATAACATTGCCTTTGAATCTACGACGCCTTTTCATCGTGCGATGGATTTTCCAATCTCCTTGCTCAACGGCGTTCCCTTTAAATGAAATTCGCGGAAGCCGTAGAGCAATGGATTCCCGTCGGACAGGAGCCGGAGATCGCTTACTTCTCCGATGAAGACGGTATGCGACGCCACGTCGATTTCCTGGATCACGCGGCACGATACGTTTGCCAGTGCGTCGGCTAGCCATGGCAGGTCATCACACTCGCGCCAATGGCCACCATCAAGAAATTTCTGTTCCGCTTCCTCCACACTTTTCGCCGAACGTGAGAACACTTTAGCGACATCAAGCTGTTCGTCGGAAAGCATATTTACCGAGAACGCCTTACTCGCCCTGATGAGTTCACATGCGCGTGCGTTACGGTTGATAGAGATCAGCATAGATGGTGGCGAGTCGCTAAGCGAACAAACTGCTGTAGCTGCGAGCCCAGCCCTGACGCCGTTGTGCTGCGATGTCACAATCGTGACAGTAGTCATGTGTCGCTGAAAGCATGCACGGAACTCGTCTTGCATGCTGCTTTTCCCTTGGTACTCGTTACTCATCTTAAGTCTCCTTCACACCTGCTGCTACTTCCTAAGGCCCCATCTCAGAGTGCCGGCCATGTCCTGGTACGCCCTGTAATTCGTTCGTGTAACCACGCGAGTTGCAAAACACCAAGATCGTCATATCGACGTCCAACAATTTGCATACCGACTGGCAAGCCATCCGCTGTTCTTCCGCACGGCACAGAAATCGCGGGCTGCTCCGTAAGATTGAACAAGAATGTGTTGCACCACGGATCAAAAATCCTTGTTTCGTCCGGTGCCGCAAGCTCGGCCGAAAATGGGCCGGTAGGAAACGTTGGAAGAATCACAAAATCAAAACCGTGAATTAGCTCCATCGCTTTCTCGCGCAACGTCAGCAGAGCTTGCATCGCGTCCATCACCGATTCCGCTGACTGGCTCTTTGTCGCCCGAGTCCAGCGGTACAGCAGTTGGGACTTTTGCTGGCGCTCCGAATCGGCCTTGTTCAACTCCGAAAAGCAGCGTGCCCGATAGAAGTCTTCGGCTGCGTCAAGCAGCTGCGATGGAAAGGTAACCCTACCCTCTTCGACCGAAACGCCTGCCTGTTCTAGTCGCTTTGCCGCCTGGGTAACGCACTCAATCACGTTCGCGTCTGGCGTCAAGCCGAATCCAAGTTCGCGAATTAATCTTACGCGTGGTCTTTTCGGAAGCTCGTGTAGTCTCGTCGAGTATGGACTCTTCGCCGGAGGCAACGCTGTGAAATCGCGAGTATCAGGGCGCGCCACACAATCGAGCATCAACGCGACATCCTCGGTGTTTCGCGCCATCGGCCCGACGGCGAGCGCCGGGCTGACTGGTGGATAGAATGGCACCCGCCCATACGACGGCTTCAAGCCAACCAGTCCACAAAACGAAGCTGGTATGCGGATCGAACCGACAATGTCGGTGCCAAGCGCTATGGGATGAAAGCCCGCCGCGACAGCTGCGCCTGCGCCTGAACTCGACGCGCCCGCCGACTTTGACAAATTCCACGGATTGCGCGTCACCCCAAAGCGGGAACTCACACTGCCAGCGATAATTCCGTAGTCGCACATCGCATTCTTGCCTAGCAGTACCACGCCGCTTTCTCGTAGGCGCGCTACCGCTGGCGCGTCGAAGCTTGCGACAACTCCTTCGTCCTGTGTCACCGCCGAGCCCCGATAGCTCGGCATACCTTCGGTAAGAAGTGCATCCTTGACTGTGGTAGGCACTCCGTCGAGCGCACTCAGAGGGGCACCGCGCATCCAGCGCGCCTCTGACGCCTGAGCGGCTTCAAGCGCAGGTTCCGGTTCAAGCCAGTACACCGCATTAACACGCGGATTCAAATCCTCGATTCGTCTGAGGAGGTGGCGCGTTACTTCGACCGGCGAGAGGGTCTTCGCGCCGTAGGCACGAACCAGCTCAGCGGCTGAGCAATAGGCGAGGTCGTCATTCATATCGAGGGCTTCGACTTATGCTGAAACGACGTTCTTCCGATAGGAGTCCTTGACACGAATTCGGCCTCCTTCAAATTGGAATAGATCGCAGCCATTTGCTTCAACTCGCGTTCCGTCCTTCTTGGTCCCAGTGAAGGTCCAAAACGACACTCCTCGGTCGCCATTGACGAAGTGCTTCGCGTTGTTCCATTGCGCATCGGGGAATGTTCGCCAGATAGCTTCATAGGCATGTCGAACGTCGTTGCGCCCTTGAAAGCGTTGTCCGAACGGATAGGGGCCCGCTGAGGCGTCGAATACGCAGTCATCGGTCATAAAGCGCATCAGTGTGTCTGCGTCGTGAGCATTCCATGCCGCCGCAAAGGCGGTCAGCATTTCCACCGTTACTGTTTGTTGCACAGCCATCAAAGTTCTCCGTTGTCGCACTTGCTGCCAAGGCACATCAGCCAAAAGAGGAAAGCAGCTTGCGCAAAAGTTTTGTTGAACGTATAACAAGCATAGGTGTACGATCTGTCCTTGTCAAACGAAACAGCGTTACGAGGCCAACGGAGCGCCCGGCTACCAATGGGCGCATAACCCACCACTTCTGATGAGACCCTTACTGCCTTCGTACAATCATGGACACGTTTTCAGCCCCAACTGACCCATCAACCGCCCTCCCTCGGCCCAGGCGTATCGCCTTCATTCAGGCCTGCTGGCACCGCGAGATAGTCGACAACTGCAAGCACGGGTTTCGCTCTAGCATGCAGGCCCTCGGATACAAAAGTGCACAACTCGACTTTTTTGAGGTGCCGGGCGTATTCGAAATTCCGCTCGCCGCTAAGCGGCTGATCGAAACGCACGGCTATGACGCAATCGTCGCAGCCGGGCTAGTTGTCGATGGTGGCATCTATCGTCATGACTTCGTTTCGAGCGCCGTCATTGACGGATTGATGCGCGTGCAGCTTGATACAGGGGTTCCGGTGTTTTCGGCCGTGCTGACGCCGCATCAGTTCCAGGCGACGAAAGAACACGAGTCGTTCTTCATAGCTCATCTCAAGGTCAAGGGCGACGAGGCCGCCCACGCCTGCCACCAGACTCTCACGACACAGTGGCAGCACGCGACCTCGCCGTCTTGACAAAAACCGCTCTCATGTCCGCCGATACTTGCGATGCGGCGAGTAGATGAAACGCTCTCAGTGCTCGAGAGAGTTAGACGCCATTTGGGAAGGCGACCGGGTTCATTCGTAGCCGCGGGAACTTTTTATACTTAAGCGGCTTTGCGGGATACAACAAGTAAGGAGCATCAAAATCCTCGCGCAAGGTGCCCTGCTTCCCAACAAAGCCATCTTCGACGGATTCAGCACTATCCGTTAGTCGATTTATAAGCAACAGAGTGATAACCATGAATTGTTTGGCAGCAATCTCCCGCAATCCAGCCAATGGAGTAGCGATCGCCGAGTATCCATATGAGTCGGACGCTCGGCTTCGGCAACATCTGACTGACGCCCAAGCGGCCTACCAGTCCTGGTCCGCTTCAACGGTGGAGGCGCGCGTCGCTATTCTCCTCCGGATGGCATCGGCTTTACGTTCGGAGGTAGGCAGCCTCTCTCTGCTTATTTGCCGGGAAATGGGTAAACCAATCTCGCAGGCTCGTGCCGAGATCGAAAAGTGTGCATTGCTTTGCGAATGGTATGCGGAACACGGTCTGCAGTTTTTGCACGACGACGAAACATCCATTGGCCAGCAAGCTTACATCTCATATCTGCCGATTGGACCGATCTTGGCGATAATGCCGTGGAACTTTCCGTTTTGGCAGGTCATGCGGGGAGCTGTGCCTATCCTTCTTGGTGGCAATACCTATGTCCTTAAACACGCACCGAACGTAATGGGCTGCGCCTATGCTCTGGAGCGCCTCTGGCGGCAGGCTGGGCTGCCATGTGGCGCATTTACAGTCATCAACATCACACCCGACCTGGTCGGTAGTGCGATCCAGGATTCAGCAATAGCGGCCGTGACACTTACGGGAAGCGTTCGAGCAGGGAGCGCAGTTGCCGGACTGGCGGGTGCAGCCTTAAAGAAGTCGGTGCTAGAGCTCGGCGGATCGGACCCATTCGTTGTCCTCGCCGACGCCGACATCGATGCTGCGGTGGCAGCCGCGGTTGCTAGCCGGTTTCAAAACGCAGGGCAAGTCTGCATCGCAGCGAAGCGGATTATTCTTGAAGAGCCAATTGCAAAGTCCTTTATCAGCCAGTTCAATGCCGCTGTGGCGGCAATAAAGATCGGCGACCCCGAGGCAGAAGACACCTATCTAGGTCCCATGGCTCGGGAAGACCTGCGGGAGGAACTTGACATGCAAGTCAGACAATCGCTCAGCGAGGGAGCGAAACTACACACAGGAGGGCATAAACTCGACGGGCCGGGACATTTTTTCGCACCGACAGTCCTTGAGGTACGCCCCGGCATGACTGCCTTCACTCAGGAGACATTTGGTCCGGTTGCTGCACTCACCGTAGCGAAAGACGCTGAACATGCCATTTCCCTGGCCAACGAAAGCGAGTTCGGATTGAGCGGCGCCATTTGGACCGCAGATCGGATGCGAGCCAAGGCGTTTGCGCGGCGCATGGAAACAGGCGGAGTGTTCGTAAACGGCTACTCGGCATCAGATCCAAGGGTACCTATCGGTGGCGTCAAGAAGAGTGGATACGGCCGAGAACTCTCGCACTTCGGCGTGCGTGAGTTCATGAATGCGCAAACGGTCTGGATCGATAGAAAGTGACCAGTTTTCGGTACACTTCATCGCCGTTATTCAGGCCCGATCGTCAACGTCGCATAGTCCAAGGACCTTGTGCCGTTGTTTAAGGATGGCTAGACCAAGAACTATCGATCGGCGATGTTTGCCGGTTGATGGGGCTTGGTGGGTCGGCCGCTCGGCGCGGGGTGACGGACTACGACGCGGAATGCGCCTGCGGGCTTTGCCCGGTAACCCGCCGGTGGCGGAACATCAGCATCTCTGGCAATTGGAATCGGCAGCCGCCCGAGGAAAATGCCTTCTTAAAAAGGAGCATTGGCCCTCTTTGCAGCTACCTTGTGGTAGCCCCCTTGCAACAGGAGGCTTATCGGTCTGTAGGAAACACATGTCAAGAGCAACGCTCGCCGCCAGCGACGTGGGCTGAGCCAGCCGGCGTGCAGGATAGCAGTGCTGGCACAAGGGTGCGTCTTGGTCGCCGGACTCGTACGCTGATGCGTGAAACGGGATGCGTGGGATCTGGAAGCGTATGTTCGTGCCGACGACCGAAAGCAAGCCCGCTCTGCCGGTTGTAGGAGAACGTGCTGGATCGGCGATTTGACGTGGGAGAGCCGAATCGGCCCCGTGTATCGGATATTAGTCGCCGCAGCAAGCCGACTAGAGCTAGGGCTATGCCCATCGCCATCGGCTTGGAGGAGCGGGTGGCAAAGCCACCATGAGCGGCTGGGGTCAAAAGTCGCGGTCGTGAGCGTCCTGGGACCGCGCCGTCTATGCCGTCTTCGCTCATCTTGACCCGCAGCGCGTGCCCATCGCTGCATCGGTCACGGAACTCACGAACTCCGGCAACTCCTCAATGCGATACCGCTCGGCGAGGAAGTCTGGATCTCCACCGTCATGTCCCGGGCATACTTTGTGATGATCTTGTCATCGAACCCGGTGAAGCGCCGCGCGTGCTTGGGAATCAGGTTCGGATCGAAGATGCCGTCGGTCACGCGGGACGTGTATCGGCAGTTGGAAGCTTTCGCTCGCACCGAGGCGTTTAATAGAGCGGTTCACGAGTCACTCGAAGGCGGGTCGAATGCGCGCATTGGCGGCGGCGTCTCGTCAAAGCGCTCTACGTTCACCGCAGTCAGTTGTCCGGTGCAGCCTTGTGCCAGTGACGACGTGCCCTTGTCGCGCGTCAGCACATTCGGATTGCCGTGGGCGCACAGTTCGCGGTTTTGGGCATCGGTGGCTGGGTCGAACCACGCCCCTGTCGGCAACTGAACGATGCCAGGCATCACGTCAGCGGACAATGTCGCGCTCGCCAGGCAGGCACCGCGCCCATTGTATAGCCGCACGAGGTCCCCTTCTGCAATGCCACGCGCGGCCGCATCGACCGGATTGAGGCAGCAGACCTCGCGGCCATTGCGCTTGCTGCTCACGCTGTGTGCTCCGAAATCGAGCTGGCTGTGCAACCGCGTGGCAGGCTGGCTCGAGATCAATGTAAGCGGGTGTGCCGCGCTCGGGCCGTCGGACGGGGCCAGCCACGTTGGATGCTGCGGGCAGTCGGCATACCCGAATCCGCCGATCGTGGACGAACTGATCTGGATCTTGCCGCTCGGCGTGGGCAGCGGATGGCCCTCAGGGTCATCGCGGAACGCTCGCAGAATGCCGCCGTCGTCCGCTTGCTGTGGCAAGGTCAATTCACCTCGCGCCCAGAAGCAGTCAAAGTCTGGCGCCTCTAGCGCTTTCTCGGCGAGGGCATTGCGCGTGCGCTCGTAAAGGTGGCGCAGCCACTCGACGCTGGTGCGGCCTTCGGTGAATGCCTCTCGTTTGCCGAGGCGCTCGGCGAGGTCGGTGAAAATATCGTAGTCGTCGCGGGCCAAGCCGTAGGGCTCGGCGATGCGGTGCATGGCAACCATCAACGGGTCGGTTAGCGCGGCGCCGATATCTTCCCGTTCCATCGTCATTGTGCAAGGCAGCACAATATCGGCATGTCGCGCGGTGGCAGTCCAGCCGATCTCGTGAACGATGAAGGTGTCGAGCCTCCGGAACGCCTGACGCAGTCGGTATAGGTCCTGATGGTGGTGGAACGGATTGCCGCCGGCCCAGTAGGCCAGCCGGATATGTGGATAGCTGCGACGCTGACCGTTATAGTCGAACGGCTCGCCCGGATGTAGCAGCATGTCGGCGATGCGCGCGACCGGAATGAGGTCTTTGACGCTATTGGTACCCTGTGACAATGCTGCCACCGGCACCGCGTTCATCCGCTTGCCGTAGTGCCCCCAGCGCGTAGTTGTAGCCACCGCCTGGTACGCCAATCTGGCCGAGTACCGCGGCCAGCACGGCACCCATCCAGACCGGCTGCTCGCCGTATTCGGCGCGCTGCAGCGAATGAGCCACCACGACCAGCACGCGCTTGCCGGCCAACGAAATCGCCAACTCGACGATGACCTGTTCGGACAGGCCACAGATGTCTGCCGCCCAAGCCGCCGTCTTTGGCGCGCCGTCGCAGTGTCCCATCAGGTAGGCCTCGAACGTTTCCCAGCCTTCGCAGAAGCGAGCAAGGAACGGCTGATCGTGCAGGTCTCGCCGCACCAGTTCATAGACCAGTCCGAGCATCAGTGCGGTATCGGTTCCGGGCCGGACCGGAAGCCACTCCGCCTGCGCCTCGGCGGGCATGTCGGTGCGCAGCGGACTGACGCATACAAAGCGGCAGCCTCGCCTCGCGGCCCGGCGCATCGAATCCCGCTCGATGTGCTGGCTGATCCCGCCGCTCGCCACTTGCGAGTTTTTCAGCGCCATACCGCCAAACGCCAGGACCACGTCGCTGTGTTCGACAATCTGCTCCCACGTCACGTTGCGCCGCGCTACGTCCTCCATACTGCAGAGGATGTGAGGCAGGATCACGGCCGATGCACCGGCGCTGTAGCTGTTGACGGAGCGCACGTAGCCGCCGATAGCCATATTGAGGAATCGGTGCACCTGGCTTTGGGCGTGATGGAATCGACCCGCACTCGACCAGCCGTAGGAGCCACCAAGTACCGCCTCCGACCCATGCGCCGCCGTCACGCGCTGCAGTTCGGATGCGATCCGGTCCAGCACTTCGTCCCATGCCATCGGTACGAAGGGATCGTTTCCGCGCCGATCGTCGGGGCCCGGACCGTCCTTTAGCCAACCACGCCGCACCATCGGCGTGGTCACGCGCACCTGATGGCGCAGCGCATTGGTAAAATTGCCGATCAAAAGATTGGGGTCCGGATCGCCTGGGTGCGGCTGCACCATCAGTTGGCCGTCCGCCCAGCGGGCAAAGAAGACGCCCCAGTGGGCGCTGTGCGGCTTGGATCCGGAGTCGCGAATGGAAGGTGCGGATTGGGCCATTAACTAAGTGCTGTAAATGAATCGATGAACGACCTACTGGAAGGCGGAATCTCGGGGAGCCTCAATTCACATCGTCCGCGTGATGAAATTGCGCGTTTTTCGGGTGCCAGCTTGTCCGCACTTTGCGCTCGATCATGATGGAAGGCACACTTTGCAACGCGCTGGCAGGTTGCTTGGCGCAGGGTCAATCAAGCACGATCTTGTTGTCGTCAATGACGCGGCGAAGTCGCGCGGCATCTTGGTCGACAAGGGTCTTGAAACGAACAGGCGAACCGCTTAATGGCTCAGCGCCGCGCTCCAGCACCTGTTTTTTGAACTCTGGCTTGTTTGTGGCTTTCTGCAGGGCTGTGGCAATGCGGCCGAGGATGCTCGGTTCGACGCCTTTCGGCAAGATGACCCCTGCCCAGGTATAGAGATCGAAACCTTTGACACCTGCCTCCTGTAGAGTGGGCAGATCCGGCAACATCGGGCTCCGCTCCTTCGTTGTCATAGCGTACGCCTTGATATAGCCTGCTTTGACCTGGGGCAGAGCTGTCGTTAAATCCATCAGCATGAGCGAAACCTCGCCCGACAGGAGACCCTGTAGCGCAGGCGCTGATCCCTTGTATGCGACGTGTGTCATTGAGACGCCGAGCTGCTTAGACAGTAACTCCATACCGAGGTGTGACATGGTCCCCACGCCAAAGCTGGCGTAGTTAAGTTCCTTCGCTGTGCGCAGACTGCTAAGTAGGGCCACAGCACCTTCCGGCCCGAAATTCTTGTTTGAGACAAGGATCATCGGATAACGCACGTAGAGTCCGGCGAACTCAAAGTCCTTGTTTACATCATATGGAAGGTTCTTATAGAGATAGGGATTAGCGGCGAGGGTGTCCATGTTGGCCGCCATCCACGTGTAGCCGTCCGGTGGCGAGGCCATGAGGGCCTTGGCTCCCACAATGGTCGATGCACCGGGCCTGTTGTCGACAACAATGGATTGTCCGAGTTCCGGTTCCAACTCCTTCGCGAGCAATCGCACAATTACGTCCATACCGCCTCCAGCGGCAAATGGCACGATCCAACGGATAGGTCTTGTCGGGTAAGGTCGAGTGCCGGGCTGCGCCAAGGCGGTGGCCGCGCTGCACACAGCTACAGCGCAGGCAATCTGGAGAAGGGAACGTCGTTTCATAGTGGGCTCCTTAAGGCTTATGCCATTTAATGGTTGGGGAAAGTATCGAGTAGCGCTCAAGCGCTATCACGCCAGACGCAGAACTCAAAGATCGTCTTATTGATGTGAGGTCGCCATTCATATCGAGGGCTTTGACTGCTGAAACGACGTTCTTGCGTTGGGAGTTCTTGAAACGAATGCCGCCCCCTTGAGGTCCACCCCATTTTTACGCCCCCTGTGACAATTTGTTGTACGTATGACAAGAGTATGTGTACGTTTCCACCTTGTCAAACAAAACAGCGTTACGCTGCTAACGGATGGCCGCGCCCCAATCGCGTGCATAACGCACCACTTCTGACTACTTTCTCCTCCGTGTCAGGATAATTGTCGCCTCGCCGCCTTTCGATGAAGGACATTGGAGGCTGAAGCGGTTGGAGGACGTGAACGAGAGCGTGCAAATGTTGGGGAGGCGAAATTCGTCAGGCACCCTGCCTTGCGGTGAGGGCGTCACGGTTAATTCTGTTCAGGGGGCGATGCCAGTTCGACGATGCTGGCCCAATGGATTGGCTGTGACGCGAGGCAGCAAGCTCGAGCGCCGAGATGCGGTTGGGTGAGAGTTCTCGGTTCAAAACCGCGACCCTGACCTGCACCAGGCAATGCGCTCCTTGGTCCGTCCAGCGCATCTGTCGCTTCTTAGCCATGCGATGGCTCACGACTTGGTTCACCGCAGACTCCGCGATGCTACTGCTGATTGGCAGGCCCCTCAGACCGACAAGGAGAGCGGTCAGGTCAGCCTGCGTGAGGTGACGGTCGACCATGACACCTGCAACCGTCCCGGCACCACGTACGAGTCGCTGGCCAAGCTGGCACCAGTGAAGGGAACGGGAAAATTCGTCACCGCCGGTAATGCTTCGCAGCTTTCCGATGGTGCCAGCGCTTGCGTGCTGATGGAGGCGAAGGAAGCCGAACGCCTGGGCCTGCAGGCGCTCGGTGCCTTCCGTGGGCTGGCCGTGGCCGGCTGTGAGCCCGACGAGATGGGCATCGGCCCGGTCTTCGCGGTACCAAAGCTGTTGGAACGTTTTTGCCTCAAGGTCGAGGACATTGACCTTTGGGAGCTTAACGAGGCCTTCGCCTCCCAAGCCGTCTACTGCCAGCGGAAGCTCGGCATTCCGACAGAGCGCCTGAACGTTAACGGTGGCGCCATTTCGCTCGGACACCCATTTGGCATGACGGGTGCCCGGCTGGCGGGGCACATCCTGCTGGAGGGCCGCCGGCGCAAGGCCAAATGGGGCGTCGTGACTATGTGCATCGCCGGTGGCATGGGTGCGGCAGGCCTCTTTGAAATCTTCTGAAGGCCCCCGAGAAGCATGACTTGAGCTCGGCCAAGCGTTGCCGCTCTTGTCAGAAGAGTTGCCGGGGGCCAGCTCTACGACCGTCGAGGCGATGCCAACCGTCACCGAGCGCGAGCGCCTCCATGCGGCGCGCTGCCGGTGGGTACTGACCGTGCTCTATCTGGGTGGCTTGCGTGCGTCCGAATTGACAGCCACTACCATGGGCGCTTTCTTCTGCCGGCGCGATGCCCAGGGCATCGAGCGCTGGTGGCTGGAGGTGACCGGCAAAGGCAACCAGACCCGGCTGGTACCGGCCACCGACGAGCTGATCGCCGAACTGGCGCGCTACCGCCGCGCCAACGGACTGCCGGCGACGCCGCAGCCCGGGGAGACACGCCCGCTGGTGCTGCCGGTCATCGGCCGCGAGACGGGCCGCGACAAGGCCCTGTCACGCGGGGCGCTGCACCTGATCCTGAAAGAGGTATTCGGCATGGCCGCGGAACGCCTGCGGGCGCGCGGGCCCGAGTGGGAAGCGCAGGCCGCGGTGCTGGCCAGCGCCTCGGCGCACTGGCTGCGGCACACCGCCGGCTCGCACATGACCGACCAGCAGGTCGACCTGCGCTTTGTGCGCGACAACTTCGGGCACAGCTCGCTGTCGACGACGAGCGGCTACCTGCACAGCGAAGAGGATGCGCGGCATGAAGCCACGCAGGAGCGGCATCGGATCGGCTTGGGGCACTAAAAATTAGCTGGTCGACGGGTTATTTCACCATCGTGAAACTGTGGTGGGCACCAACACGCGCGCTATGATGCCCCCTGTCACCGGCGTTGCAACCGGCCCACCACACATGGGGATTCGCCATTTATCGAACGACGCCCGCGCTCCCCACCAGCCAAGACACACCATCATGGATCTCGAACTCCGCAATCAACGGGTGCTCATCACCGGTGGCAGCCGCGGCATCGGCCTCGCTTGCGCGGCCGGCTTTCTGCGTGAGGGCGCGCGCGTGGCCATCGTTTCGCGCAGCGCCGAAAACTTGGCGAAGGCCTGCGCCAAGCTGGCCGAAGGCCACGGCGAATTTGCCAAGAACGTGGTCCCGGTATCCGCCGATCTGACCAGTATCGCCGAGGCCGCACGCGCGGTGGAAGAAACAATGGCAGGACTTGGTGGCATCGACATTTTGGTGTTGAAGAAAGTCTTTCGTGCGAGCCGCGCAAATCTTTCATGCGAGCGTGGCTTTTTCCGCCCATCATTGATGCGACTGTAGCTTTTCAGTGCCAACCAATATCCCGGTGGGGCGTTGCGTAGACTCGTCGAAGCAGCTGATTAAAGTTGTCGAGCTTAAGGTAGTGCCAGTACCAGGTCGTCGATTCGAGCTTGCCGGGATGTTGCACGCACGTTGAAAAGGTCGGATCGAGCCACTCGCGTTTCCAGAATGGCGAACAGACGTCGGCAGGATTCAGGATCAAACAAGGATAGCAATACTGTAAGTGACGTCGTTCATAGACCCAACCGATTGGAGTCTGCATGGCTGTCAGGCGATCCACTCTTACGTGGGTTAGCTGTGAGAGACGCTCCAAGCTCTCGAGCGGCACTGGCGGAAACAGAAGCCATTTCCACCGTGTTAAAGCTGGCATCGGACCGAGATCGGCGTGCATCCAAAGCTGCTCGACCGTCATGGAATACTTGCCAGCGAGTCGTCCAAGCCAGCTCCCAAACGCCTCCCCATCAAAGGGACGTGGGGCCACTGGCCACGGCCTCGTCTGGTTAAAGCACGCTGTTCCGGGCGTGTTCGATGTGAGAGACATCGATCATCTCCCTTCCATCGCGAATCGCCAGCTCGGTGGCAGCATTCAAAAGCCGCGAGACCTCACCGGTCAGACCTCCGCTCGCCGCCAAAATCGCCGCGACAACTTCTCGCCTCGACAGGTTCGACGGCCGTCGCAAAGGAAGAATGCGTTCGAATGCCCCCAGAAGTCCCCGGAAGGCTTCCGATTCCTGCCATCGAGGCATCTCGAAGCGCGCAAAGCGACTGCTCATTTGGGCATCGGTTTGCAGTGCGATCTCAGCATCGTGCGTCCCCACAAGGACAATCGTCATCTGGAGATCGTTGGCGAGGAACTTGAGCAGGTTCAGTGAGGCGCGCTGCTCGCGATAACTTCCCGACAAGAGGTGATGAACTTCATCTACCACCAGCATGCGAGGTGAAACTTTCCGTAGCACCTCGCGACTCAGATTCTCGAGCACGGTTAGCCTCGCTGATGCGTTGAACGGCGCTCCAAGCTCGAACAGGAGCGATGTGTAGAAGCGGTTCTGGTCGGGCGTGGGTGGCATCTGCATAGACACAACCTTTCGGCGCTCCACGCCTGCTACTTCGTCGTATTCCGGAGGATGGCGCCGTTCGAATTTCGCGATGACCTGGGTCTTTCCGATGTTCGATTCACCATACAGCAGAACGCACGGCATACGCTGCCGCGGAGGGATCTTCACCAACCGGTCCAGGAGCTCGAACGCCTGAGTTGCGCGGGGATAGTCGATCCATCGATCGCGGGCCAAGGCGAGAATGCGAACATTGTCGTCGCTCCTCGCTAAAGACCGGACATCCGGCAGAAGGTGTGTCAAGGAAGCACCCATTGCCAATTCACAGTTGCTCTACATGATAAATTGGCGCCGGCTTGCTGTAGTCGACATCCGGCGGTGGCGATGACGCATCGGGGGATTTCGTCTGCTGACTGGCTCTCCCCCTTGCCGGAAAAGGTGAATCCCCTGCCCTTCCGCGTCTGTCTGCAGACCGCCGCTTCGTTGTTGCCCCTTCTATGATGCGGCGTTGCGCAGCTATTGCGTTGAATATCGCAGACTCCGTGACGTGGGATTCCCCCTGCGACCGGAGATGCTTGAGTGCTGCCTTTTGTTCCCACAGGGAGATTCGGCCACGACGCAAGTCGGCAAAGCTCGCCTCGATGTATTCCTTGCCATCAGCACTGACGAAGATTCTCGATAGGTCCTCTGGATGGTATCGCACCACGACGCGACGATTGGCCGCCCGCCAGGCGGTGAAGATCGGATGCCAATAGTGCAAATAGAACAGCGACAAGCCGTCAGCCTGGATGGTGCGCCGGCTCATCGGCAGGAACTGAATGAGGAAGCGAAGTTCTTCGGCAGCCGAGTCGGGGAGTAGCCGGGGCTTCGATGCTTCAGACAACGTCAACCACGCGGAGTATGGTGTCGCGCCGCCAAGGCCTCGATGGGCACTGTGATGGTAGGTCTGTCCGATTTCATACATCAACCATTGCTCGAACTCTGGGAGGGTTAATGCGGCCTCCGCCTCTGGCTTGCGAGCTTTTCGTCCTTTCGTCGACGACCCGGTCGAGCCTGGCAGACTATGTACCTTTTCCATGATGGTACGGTTCAGTCTCTCTATATGGCCCCCGAAGTACGGTCGGCCAGGCGGGCGATACATCAGCTCGATTCCGTACTGATTGCATCCCGCTCGCAGTGCCTTACTTTTGAACTCGGCAGCGTTGTCGAGGTGCAATGCCTTCGGCACGCCATGCATCGGCCAGTCTACCGTGATGTCCCGGCTCGCCAACCAGGGCGCCTTAGGTAGGACCATCCGCGTAAGAAGCAGCGCGACAGTCGCCGCGTTGGGGCGGTCGAAACCGACGTAGATTGCCACGACCGACCGCGTGGCGACGTCGATTGCCAAAGTAAGCCATGGTCTGCCGATCGTGCGGCGAAACACCTCATCGACCAGCAGGATGTCGGCAAGTGTGTGGTCGATCTGCACAATGTCCAAAGGGTGCCGTGCCGCAAAGTGGCCCGGCGCTGCGCCCGAAAGCTTCATGCTTTCTTTGTCACGGTGGTCGGCCCACCGACGGGATATCGTAGGCCGGGAAGGCGGTGTTGCGCCTGCGGCGGCGCACCGCAGGCGAACCTCTCGGCAAATCTCATTATGGGGATGAGCCAGATGCTTCTGCCGCGGAAGCCAATCAGATAGGACGTCCTGAATGATTGCCTCGACTTCATCCGAGAGCATGTATTGCCCTCGACGTGGACCAGACGGGGACGGCAGCAATGACTCTGTCACCGGGTCTTCTAGAAAACGTCGGCGCAACCGGTACACTGAAGAAGGGTGCAAGCGTAATAGCTTTCCTGCAAGAACTGCCTGCTTGCGAGTGAGGGGCGCCTGGCCAAGCGGGCGGAAGATTTGCGCCGCTGCCAGTTCGCGATTTTCGGGCTCCTTTTTCATGGAAGGCCCCGGAGGATTTTTCCTCGTCCTACATTAGGGTCATTTCGGCGCATTCTCAAGGATGTTGAACATCCACGCGCTGACGTTGCTTTTTGGTAACTGCCGTGCAGCGTACTTTAGGACGAATTTCGCTTACGAATCAAAGGGCTTTGGCAACCTGCAGCGATGTGCTTGCTCTTACGCATGGTTTGCATGGCTCGGACGGACCTCGTTCCTCAACAGCTACGTTAAGCGAGCACGAAACAATCACAAGGGCGCCGGCAAGGACAATCGCGCAGAAGCATACAAAAGCTCTTCGTCGATAGCCGTCGTCGTTGCGGCATTAGGCCAGAGCGGCAAACAACCCCGGGTCTGGGCGTCCGCCATGCCGCGCATCAAACGACTGCACGAAGAAATGACCAATTTTTTGGAGGACAGCGGATACGACGATCCTCATGAAATCTGTGTCGTGACTGACGGCGCCCGCGATCTTGCCGGGGTTGCTGACAACCTTCCGTTCGATACCGAATGGGTACTCGACTGGGCTCATATTGGCCGAATGATGCGGCACGTCGATCAAGCTATCTCGCCTCTGGCCTATGGGCGCCTTACACCCGATGGATCAGAGTTCGAGCTTTGGGAGACTTTTGTCCGCTTCCGCAGTGACGTCTGGACCGGTCAGTCGGTACGTTGGCAGAAACGCGCTGAAACCTTGTTTCGTCTGCTTGAGTTGCGTAAGGAGATTGAACCGAAATGGAGCTGCAAAGCCGAGCAAGCCCGCAACAAGCTTCTTAATCTCGTTTGCTATCTCAACAGTAACCTTGATTCATTGATCGACTATCGAACCCGGCAGCGCGTTGGCCTACGAATCTCAACCGGCTTTGTCGAATCATCTATCAATCGAATCATTGGTTGCCGCATGTGCAAAGGGCAACATATGCGGTGGACGCCTGCGGGAGCGCATAGTGTCGCGCAAGTGCGGGTTGCCCTCTTGAATGAGGAGTTTCAGGATTTCGCTCAGCGGCACGTCCCGTGGATTGGGCGACGACGTGTGTCTTGGCCCTGGCAAACACCGTCCCGGGCTTTTTAACGGCTTCCCTCAACACTTGCTGCCGAAGACGGAACGCTGCGCTGCGTTGAACTGCATGGCGATGTGGAACCAATCGAGAATCCTGCCGCGAGCGAGTCGACTACCCTGTACGGTCTTCTCAAACTCACCGGCGTCGTCGCCAGACGGCTGGCCTAAACTTTAGACAGTACATTCCAGGAGCCTCGCCATGCCCTGCCGCCAAGCGCTTCGCACTTGCCACGCCTTGGCCGCCGCGTCGGTTGGTCCCACGATTCTTATCGGGTTGGTGCTAGCCCTCGGAGGCTGCGAGGGGGTCCCGCGAAATACCGCGGCGACACCGCCTCCGCCCCGCCAGCCAATCGCGACCGGCGATGACCAGTATCCGGCTCCGCGGTCCGAGCGCGACACGCGCCCCCCGTCGGCCCCGGCACGCTAGGCAATTGGTCAGCAGTGACTATGCCATACACAATTTTCCCGAGCGCTCCTACCTTGGGCATCTTCCAACTATTGCGTGCTATCAATCAGAGTAGCTCATGAAGCAAGCGCGACGCCCAGATGTATGAGCGCTCCTCACTCTGAGCCGCCAAAAATAATTTACATTACATTTGGGTGCCCATTTTTCACCGGCGTCAAACTGCGCCAAGATCTTTTTGTTGCAATTCAAGCACTTAGCGCAGATCCGTGGCGGCCCACGTTTCGATTTGCTGTTCGCCCCTTCTGGCATGGCGAGTACTAGCTTCTTATGCGCCGTCTGAAGCGGCTGGCGGCGCGAACCTCGCCTTGAGTTCTTCGACGAGCGCCTGACGCTGAGCAGCATCCGGCAAGGTAATCTCGAATGAAACCTTTCCGGAGTCCCAGTCCTTTAGAACACCGAGCGGCGAGCCATCGGAACCCACCAAGCGGTGCTGACGGGAAGTCTCCTTTTGCTTGCGAACAGTCTTGTTCTCGTATCGAGCCCTCGCCTCCTCCACATCCCGACATACGGCGACCTCGTCACGCACTTTGATTGCCATGACTCCCGCTACTGCCGCGCCAGCCGCGCGTTCGAGTAAGGTCAGCTGGTACAGCGTGGATAGTGCGAACGGCTCGGGCCGTTCCTTCACCGTGTCGAGAACGCTCTCCGAGAGCTTTAGGATGGCCAGCGTCTTGTTGACGTTTGGCAGGGACATGCCTGTGACCTCCGCGATAGCGGATTCATTCGGATAAATGCCCTCGTCAATGAGCGCGCGCCAGGCAAGTGCATTGTCCAGTGGTGACTGGGCTTCGCGCTCAGCATTTTCCTTGTAGGAGAGCTGATACAGCTGCTGGTCCGTCAGGCTCGGGTGGATCAGCAGCTTCATGCGGGAAATGCCCGCCACCTTTAGTGCCTTGAAGCGGTAGTGGCCTCCGGCAAGGACGCGGCGGCCATCGCGGATGGTCGCGATACCAGGAACAAGTTGGCCGTCCGCCCGCATGCTCCCGGCGAGCTCATGCACGCGCTCCGGACGATATAGACGTCGGGCGTTAAACGGATTCTCGTCGATCAGCCCAACGTCCGTCTCCTCGTAGAACGGCTCATTGGCAAGCTGGGCGGCTCCTGACGAAGCACCCTCGGCCCGGCTCGGCTTCAGGTGCATGCTTGGGGGGCCTTCGTGGGTGAAATCTCCGCGAAGAATTTCGGCAGTAGGCTGGCTAACATTTGCCGGTTCGGGCTGCTTTTCGGAAAAACCTGTTGGCTGACGTTCCATCAGCGCTTGCGCCCGGGCAAACCGGTCAGGGGGCGGCGCCGCATTGAGGGCCTTGTTTGCTTGCTCCCTCATTTGTTCCAGTCGACTCTTAGCCATTATGCCGCCTCCTTCTGCTTAACCGGCTTGGCCTTGGCCGGCTTCTTCGCCGTGTTGATGCCAAGTTTAGACAGCACGACCTTCGCGAGTTCTTCGACTTCCTTCGTCGCAGCGGAAGATCCGGACAGTCCATGAACACTAAGACCATACATCTGGGACTCGCCGTAGGCGTTTCGCTGTTGAAGGCCCGTGTCCAGCAACGGGATGTCCTTGTCTTCCGCAAGAATCTCCGTGCAGGCTTTGAAAACATTCCCACGGCGGGACATCGAGGGGATGCAATAGGTCTGGAGCTCCGGGTTCTCTTCGCGCGCACGACGCGCAAGTTCCTTCGCTTCCCGGCTCGCCCAGACGTTGTCCATCAAGGGAATAACTGGAATCAACGCCAGGTCCGAGATATTGAGCGCTGCCCACGGGATGGATGACTCGATTGCCGGCGGACAGTCGATAACGACAACGTCATAGTTCTCGGCATGCTTTGCAACCTCTCCAATTAGCTTGTCCCTGAGCGGGGCGAGGCTGATGACGGTAGCAGGAAAGGGCGTGTCAACGCTGCCCTGCCCTGCCCAAATTGTACTGGTGCCCTGCTTGTCCATATCGATCAGCAAGGTGCGGAGACCGCGCAACGCAAAGCTGGCCGCGAGCTGCATGGAGACCATCGTCTTCCCACAGCCGCCCTTTTGATTGAAGACCGTAACAACCTTCGCGGACATATATTTCCCCAAAAGATATTGAAAATTATGAAAATATGAACCCATCCATTACTGTAGTCGGCATCAGGTCGTATTAGGCGCTTTCAAGCATGAAAGCAAAGAAAACAACCTACTCGCGTTGCACCGTAACCACAGGCGCAGTTGTAATGTGAGCGATAGACACTTTCATGCTTGAAAGCCTCCATGCGATCGCAAATCGATCTCCAAGGAGAACTTGGGTTGCACGTGTAGATCTGGAACCCCGCCTCCCTTCAAACGCCAAGCGCTTCGTCTTGCGGTCCGTCAACTTTCAAGCGTGAAAGGCGCACGTTGGCCACGTGTTGTGTGCCTCTGGGTCTCACACCTAAGAACTGACCAAACAGGGAATCAAAGCGTCATTCTTCTTTGCCCCGCATCGGAGCGGGTCTTCAAGCTTTCAAGCTTGAAAGCCGCAGCCGCCCGATAAGGAGGCACCAGGGTTCCCACGCTCGTTTTCACCCATGAAATCACTCGCCGCTAGAGACAACTTTCCAGCTTGAATGTGCTGATCTTCGACTGCAGCTCGTCTGTGGCCGAAGATCATGCGAACGACTTTCACGCTTGAAAGTGACACCATTGCACGGCATCTCCAGCAACCAACTTTCACGCGTGAAAATTCAACCGGCTGGCCGTCGCACCTCGTTAGGTAGGTCGACTTTCAAGCGTGAAAGTTGGGACAACTCGCCCTGACATGATCCACATCTGCAAACTCCACTTTCGCGCTTGAAAGCAGCCGCCTGCTAGCGATCATCAGCGGCGAGTCTCAGCCAGCGCATCTGGTACAACATTGCGAGGACAACTTTCACGTGTGAAAGTCAGGTTGCCCCGAGAGATTCGGCATCAACCGACTTTCATACGTGAAAGTGCAGGCCTGTGTGCGGTCGGAAACCTTACGGCGTTTGGGCTTTCATGCATGAAAGCTGGATTCTGGAAGGGGACCCCTGTGAAGCCTTTCAGGCATGAAGGTTTACTGCCGGGCGGCGGGAACACCGAGAGTGCGAGCTTTCACACTTGAAAGCGGCGCTCGCTTCCGTTGAATGCCGATGCCAGAGCCCGCTTCGTTGTGCGCTGGCAGACGGTCAGAAGGACTTTCAAGCTTGAAAGTGGCTGCTGCGAGGTCGCGACAGATCAATTGGGGAGGAGCCGTGATCGTCTCGGCGATCTGCGCCAAAACATTTTTAATATTAATAATTTTATTTGCGAAGAATGATGATTGGCGAAGACACAAACTGAAGTGGTACTTGAAGGCTATTCGAAAACGGCGATGCTCTGATTCGACGTGGCGAGCGAAAGCAAGTGCCCGCGGTTCTGCTAACTTGAATCGACCAAACTTAGGAAGCTTATCGAAGCGAGGAGTCATCCGGGTATCGACGTCTGCACCAGCGTAAGCATGGAATTCTATTTTGGGCGGAGTACTGGAGCCATGGGTCGCGTCATTGGCCGACCTCTTTAATGAAACTGACTTTCTCGAGCGGTAGCACAGTCCCCGTGAGGACGACTTCCGACCGAAGTAGGGCTTGAGCCGTCGGAGCTTGGCTGATATCACCTGGCTCGTCGAACCTTCTCAATTTAGTTAGTGCACGAAAGATCGGATCCTAGATTCCAAGGAAAGCCACCAGACAAGGAAGCGGTCCAACCGGCTGGAGCGATTCTCATCGATCCGGGTGCTGGACGTTGCTCGCTGAAGAGGCTGTCGTAGCGGGAAAGGTTCCTCGGGAAGTCGACGCTTCAAGCTAGTTTCAGTCGCCCGCCTTTTGACCGGTACTTCGGATCCTTTTCTACATGCACCAGGTCTTCAGCAATTCGGAAGCTCTTGAGGAAACCCACGTCGATAAGTTTCTGCAGTGCTGCCTTGAGACGGCGGCGGAAGTCGTCCAGGTTCTTGGATTTGCTGCCGCTCAGTTCGTGATACTTGCCAACCGAAATGGGTATCGGCTCGTCATGCGAGCCGAGGAAGAAGTGCAGCCACTGTGCGAGAGGCGAGCGACCGCCGATTTTCTTACGTACCGACCATGACTGGAGGGTGTAGGTCTCGGGGCCGAACATGGCCGCGATCGTAGGCGCCAGAACGACGTACCACTCGTCTAACTTGTTGCCGGAATCGTCTTTCCAGTGAAACTCTGCAATCAGGGAACCGGCGTAGCCGCCTGCGCCCTTGTTCGTGGTGATCTTCAAGGAGGTGAATTGCAGCCGTTCACAGCATTCTCGCAGGTGCGCGTATTCGTCGGAGTTGATCGACCAGCCGAGCTCTTTGAGCATGCTGTAGGCGGTGAAGCGTACGGGATGGCCGAGTTTCGTCTGGCGCGCAAGGTGGAGCAGTGTGGAAAAGACCGTCAGGTCGTCCTGGCGTAACTCAGCACCTTGGTAGGTGACAACGTAGTTGCTCAGCGAAGCGAGAACCTTGGGTTGCTTGTAGAACTCTCGTGGGTGAGGGCCAGTTACTGCAGCGAAGATGGCTGAGCGCGCCATACTGTTCGGAAAGGCCCGATCATCCTCCGGCCACATTGGAAGCTGTTCCTGGTGGACTAGATGCACCCGGTCGAAGTCGAGCGTGCCGGCATCACTGCGCATCGCTGCGAGCGGATCCTTCTTTGTGGTTGGTGTGCCGGCCATGTTTGTGTCGGGATGTTTACGCTGCTGGCAATTATGGTTGGCGTGGTGAGTCCGTCAAGGCACCTGCGCCTTGATCTATTAGTGATCGACCCCGAATGCCTAGTGATTGACCCCGATTTTTGCATACGAGCGGTTTTTTGCGTCGGTTTACGACAACGACGCGGGGTCAGCCTACCGAAGGTAGGCCATGGGAAACATGGGTAGGAGGCACGTGGATCCGTTGGTTCGGGTTCGTATTGACTAAAGGAAAGACTAAGAAAAGACTAAGGACAGAAAAAACGTATTAAAATCAACTTGTTACAAGATTTTTTCTGACGCTGAGACTAATAGTGACAGGCCCCGTCGACTAATAGTGTTCGGGCCCGATACCTAATGGGACCGGGGCCGATCGCTAAGGGGACGCGGGGTCGAACACTAGGCTCCCGGGTTCACGAGCGGCGCCGGGCCGAAAACTAAGCCCGGCATAGCTTTCCGGGCGATTGAGGTGCCGGTTACACCGGCCCATATTCATAAAGTGTGGATAACTCGGGCCATGACTTAGTGATCGACCCGGCTGTTGGGTCGGAACCGATGACGGTGGTGGATCGCATCCAATCCGGCCATATCCAAAACTTCCATTTAAAAATCATAACGTTACGATGACAACCTCAAGTCGATTGGCGGTGAGCGAGGGCTAGTGATTGACCCTGCCGCTGGCTGTGGATGGCCGTTCGACAAGGCCCTGAGTCCGGTTGCAGAGCGGCTCCGGGCCGATTGTCATCTTGGCAGACCTAGTGATTGACCCCGCTCCAGCGGTAAGTTTCAACCACCTGGGCGACGGGTCCACTGGTTTAGCTTATTGACCCCGCTCGTCTATCGCCTTTGACTTCGCAAAGGGCATAGTGATCGCCCCTGATTCAGGGTCATTCACTATGAGTGGTGTGAGTACTCGCATACCCAGGCTTCCAGGGATAATGGAAGTGCCACTGCGACAGTGCTTAAAAGACCACTAGAAGTCTGTAAGGGTTAGTGATTGACCCTGAATAGGGGGAATCGGTACTAGTTTTCGACCCTGATGGGCGCTTTGCCGCCGTGCTTTAAGCTGGCTCCGGCCTGTGGATACCCTTAGTGATTGACCCCGCATCTAGCGTTGGTGTCAGCAGCCCAGACCGAGGCTCTAAGCCATAGTGCTGCAATATGCACATGTGCAGACGGTTTGCTCTCGCGATTACAGGTTCTGCTGATGGGCGATAGTCGCTGTCATACTGATCCACCCTGCCAATGAGTTCGCCATTAAGCAATACGGGGCGGGCGACTACTAGTGATTGACCCTGATGGGCTGCCTCAAGGGTTAATGACTGACCCTGATGGGGGCATCTCCCGCCATAGTGATCGAGCCCGATTGGCTCGCCTCCCGCCATAGTGATCGAGCCCGATTGGCTCGCCTCCCGCCATAGTGATCGAGCCCGATTGGCTCGCCTCCCGCCTTAGTGATCGACCCGGTAGGGCGCCTATCGGCCATAGTGATCGAACCCGACAGGCGCGCCTCCCACCTTAGTGATTGACCCCGATAGAGATGCCTCAACCTTAGTGATCGACCTCTAACGTAGGCGAACCGCTAATAGTGATTGGCCCTGGCGATGCTATTAGTGTTCGACCCCGGAAAGGGCTGGTTGCCAGCAAATACTTTCTGCGCGGCAGGTGGAAAGCGAACATAAGGATTCCCCGTCCTCTGCGATATGCGACTGATAGTCGGGCCGCGCGTGCACGGGACAGAAGCGCTCTCGGGGGGGCCGAGCAGGGCCCCCCCAACCCAGGCCAGACTCGCACTTGCCACCATTGCATTCAAGCGCGCCGGGGCGCATCCAGGTGCGTTGGAGCGCGTAACTGGGTACCGGCGATCACGCGCTCCAAACGAATTGAGGCACTGGTCTGCGGAGTACCAGCTGGCGGAGATGTTCGATAGCCGCGCGCGCCTTCGCCGAGGATGGCCGGGGAGCCTCGGGCATCGGCTGGGCACGGACAGGGGAGAGCTTGGCTGCAACCCTGTCCATCTCAATGAGCCATGCGTGCGCCCGAGCGTGCCCCAAAGAACTTCGAAGTCCGTTGGTCTCGGTGATCACAATGGATGCCGAGTCGACCTCGTAAATCCGCCCGCCCGGCGCTGACACCCGCTTGCCGCGGTACCTCTCCACGAGTTGAGCGACCTGCTGCTGCTCCAGAGCCGCTCTAGCCGTGGCCGCTCGCTCCTCTTCCTCTCGAGCCTTCTGCACTCGGGCGACATGACCAAAGTCGATGGGCCTTTCGAGCAGCGACTTAAGGTATGCGAACAGCTCTCGCCCACGGAGTGGCCTCAGAGCATGGCCGGCCACCGACACGATGTCAGAGAGCCGGTGGCCACCGTTCCGAGCAAGCCGCATGAGTAGAAACAGTCCAGATGCTTTGAGCTCTTGATCTTGCACGAGCGGCGCCAGATCGAATGGCACTGCCTGATTGTTGATTCGCACAAAGGATCCCGTCCCGGGATGTTTCTTCGTAGAAGACTGCTTGGGGTTGTTTACGCCGCTCACTCGTGCGAGAGATGCAGAGGAGAGCCCCGACTCCACTGGGGCAATCTCGTGGTGCATCGCGGCGCTAAATTGCTGACTCGCCATCCCGATGTGTTGGAGCAACCTTCCGGTGAACGCTATTCGCCCAACCACACGGAGGTTTGCTCTTGTGCGTTGTTGACGTTCACGCTCAATCAAGCCGGCCCGCTCAAGCGCGCCAAGCGCCCGATAGACGGTGGCCTCGCTGATCGCAAGGTGCCCTGCAATCGTCGCCTTCTTCAAGAAGGCGAGTGCCGTGGGGTCCGACTTGTTCAGTGCAAAGCGTATTAGCGTGGCCAGTACCTGCCGGGTCGTGATGTGCAATGCCCGAAACTCTTCGGACTCATAAGCCAATGCAATCGCTCTAAGGATACGTTCGGGTAGCCGGTCGGCGTCACACCTCGCAGCTTTGGGTCGCCTAGTATTTGTGTCGCACGCGGCCAGAGAATGCGGCGCACTGCCGCATGACGACTGTTTTCGGGCGAACGAGTGCCCTTCGAAGCCTGAATACATCTTCGCTCAAATCAAACATGTGGGAACGAGCGTTGACAGCGACGAGAGAGCTCCATACACTCGAGCCGTCGCTGGTCGAGAGGGTTGTTGAAGCTAAGTCTTCGCTTACACGCCTTCTTTTCAAGCAAGAGCCTGGAGCGCCAACTCCAGGCTTTTGTTTTTTCAGAGCTACTTATGGGATCAAGACTTGCCTCCAAAGATTGCTAGGACGTCGGCATAAGCGCAGTGGATTGATGACCGCGAATACGAGCGGCGTTCTGGGGCGATGCTCACGGGCAACCCGATTCGAGGGGCACGAGCGAAAATCTGAAGTGAGATCCTGGGGCACATGTTCACGCCGTTAGCAGTCAGCCCCGACCAAGTCGTTGTGTGCCGTCGATAGAACAGCGTGCGGCGTGAAATGACGGAAGTCCACCATGCAGGAAGTCACAGCGTTTGCGCGATCGTCTGAAAGGTCATCAGGTCGCTAGTGAAACGCCGATTCGAGTGCTGCGTGACTGAAGGCCTGCGCCACATTCGCGGCGTTACCACAATCTGGAGACCATCGCTGGTCAGATAGTTTGAGCATCATTCCAGCCGCGCCTCAAGGACGAAGCGTGAAGTCGGATTCTTCTTTGCCGTGCTGATCCGCAACTGTGCGCGAGCGCGTGTCACCGCTACATAGAACAGCCGCCGCTCTTCAGACTCGGTGCTTTTTTCATCCGGCACCACCGTTTCTTCGGCCCGGATGATCCATACCCGATCCCATTCAAGTCCCTTGGAACTGTGCATGGTGGTGAGAATGAGCGCGTCCGGTGCGGGTTCGTTGTTGTCGCGGTGTAAGAAATCCAGCCGCTCCGAGAATGGTCCGTTGAGCCGCGTGAGAACGTCGTAGGTCGTGGTAATGGCGCGCTTGGCCTGATCCACATCGGTGTGTTTCAGCATCCACTCTCGCACCCCTTCGAGCACCAGCGAGTAGAACTGCCGGTCACAGAGAGATCGCCATTCCGCGAGCCGCTTCATCAGCTCGCGGTACCGGTCAGCGGAATTCTCTGACAGGCCCATCTCGAGCAACTCCTTCTTCTGCCTTTGGTCCGTACTTGCGCGGCCCTTCCGGTGGATGAGCTTGAGCTCTTGCGTGCCGATCCCGGCAAAGGAGAGTAGGGCGTCGACCCCGGCCGTCTTGGTCTTCTGCACCAGTTCCAGGAGGTTGCACATCAGCGCTGCCTCGGGCCGGCTCAGAATCGACTTGCCGGACGCACGGTAGTACTTGATGCCGTGGGATCGGCAGACGGCTTCTACGGGATCGAGAATCCGGTTCGTCCGGGCGAGTATCGCGGTGGACTGACCTTCGCGCAGCGCCGGCCCGAGGTATTCCATGGCCGCCACGGCTTCGGCATATTCATCCGGGTACCGCTGGAACAACACCTCGCCTCCTGGCCCCTTGTGCGCGACCAACTCCTTGGGAATCCGGTCGCGGTTGTTTCGGATGATCCTGTCGGCCGCGCCAAGGATTTCCGCGTGGCAGCGGTAATTGTTTCCCAACACCACCGGCTGAGCTTCGAACTGTCGAATGAACGATTCCATGCCGCGGAAGCCCAGCGCCGAGCGAAAGCCGTAGATGCTCTGGTCGTCGTCCCCGACCACGGTCACGATCGACCCGGCCTGGGCGTGCAACGCAATCCACTGATACTGCAGAGGATCCGTGTCCTGAAACTCGTCGACCAGCAGATAGGTCAGCGGATAGGGCGCGATGGTCCCGCGCTGCATGCCGTCGACCGCAAGACGCAGCATGTCCTGGAAGTCGATCTTCCCATTTCGTTCCAGCGCATCCTGGTAGCTTTGGTACAACAGCGCCTCAGGGGTATCAGCCTGTACCTGGCCGAAATTGGTCTTGATTGCCTCGATGGCGGCAATGGCGTCCTCCACCTTCCAATCCAGTCCCGCGTCGGAGAGGACCTGGATGAGCAAGCCTGTGCGGTCGCCATCGGTCGCAATGTCTGGTGCGCTCTCGCTCCCTCCACCCAACTGCTTGTACGCAAGCGAGTGGAAGGTACCCGCAAGCAGCCGCTTCTTGGCGCCTGGGCCGGACAGCGCCAGGATACGTTCGCGCAGCTCCAACGCCGCATCCTTGCTGAACGTCACCGCACCAACCGTTGCGCCGGGCTCGCCGAGGAGCATTGCCGCTTTGGTGGCGATGGTCTTGGTCTTCCCCGCGCCCGGGCAGGCCACCGCGACGCAATGCCGCCGCAGTTCCACCACTTCGCGCTGCGCCGGATTCAGTTCATCCAGCATGAGCCACCTGTTCGTTGGGAGAGAGGATCACCACGATATGATCCTCGGCACCGCGCCAGTGGATTCCCTCGTCGTCGCGAATTACGAGCGTGCCGGCCTCTTCATCGTGGGCAATGACCACGCCCTCCCCGAAGGAGGCGAGATCGGTCTGGAATTCCACGGTAGCGTTCACAAGGCTCATGTTGGAACAATAGGTATTGAAGAAGTGTGCCGCCCATCGCGAAGAAGGGCGGCCAGGCATCACTCAGACGCCGCGAACCGTCGTCATCAGCTTCAGGTGAGTCATGTAGCTGCGCAGGCCAAGCGGATGGAAGGTGCGCAGGAAACGCGCGACTTCGTCGTTGATATCGGACTGGTCGCGAATGCCGTTCCACACCATGAAGTCGAACTGGTCCATGGCGCGGTCGAACTTTGCAAGGAGGCCCAGCACCCGCATGGAGAAGCGCGAGTATGCTTCCACGGTCAGGTTCAACGAGGGCAGGGTGACGGTCGGCTCAAACACGATATCGTTTTTCGCGCGCATCTCCGCCTCCCGTTGTGTGCGCAGTGCCTCGGCGACGCGCAACTGCTCGTCGACATAGTCCTCCAGCCTGGACAGCGTGCGCTCGAAGTAGTCTTCCAGGGTTGCCAGCTCACCCTTCGCAAACGTGCTGCTGCCGAAGCGTTGCAGGTTGATGCTCATGCGGTTCATGAACGGCCACCACTGTTCGAACAGCGGGCGCAGACGCGTGTGATTGAGCTTGATGGCGACGGGCACGACGGCCGCGCCGGCCAGTTGCCGCGTCAAGATCTGGCTGCCGATCTCGCGGCGACGACGAATGATCGCAGCGCGGTCTTCCGGTTTCAGATCGCGAAAGCGCTTGCGCGTATTGGCGACCTCGGCCTTCTTTTCCTCGGCTTCCGCCGAAGTGATCAGGCCTTCCTTACGCAGCGTGTCGGCCGCGGCGTCCATCTCCAGCAGCTCGCGCTCGAGCGAGCCATCGTCAGCGCCATCAGTAGTGGAGGCAGCCGCGCCTATTGCGGCATTGGCCTGAGCCAGGGTGTCGGCCGCGGCGGTGTGCAGGGCTTCGTCCTGCGGAGTGACAACGGCGGTGTCGGTGATGGTGGTCATGCGGTTTCTCCTGAAAGGACCCCCAAAATGGGCGATCCGCGTTGAATGTATGAAAGTGCGGTAGAGCAGGTGAGTACGGCTATCGGTTCACGTGAAACGAGGCGGCGAGGCGCCAGGACAGGCTCCCTACGCCCGCGACGGCAAGGGTCCATACCGATGCAGGCAGCGAGATCGGCAGGAGCATTGCCACGGCACTGAGGCCCATTGCAGCCAGGAGGCCGTGTGCGGCCAGGTGGAAGCCAACAGGGCTTGCAACGCCGGCGGCAGCCGCCCGGATGCGTCGCTGGACCGCGCCGTCGTTGAGCATGACGGCGGCAAAGATCAGCGCGCCCCATCCCCAGTTGCCGGCAATCGTGGCCCGATACACGGCGCGGTACAGCTCCATCCAGAAGCGTTGCATCCACCCCGCGGCAAAGCCGGCCGAGCCACCGTCGCCGACCACAGACTGGTTGGTGGAACCCGCAAAGGAGCGTCGGATCAAGCCCGAGTCGACAAACCATTCGCGAAAGCGCTGGTTCGCGCGATCGGCAAGCGCAGCGGCCCGATCCTCCCCAAAGACCGATTCGACAGACGCCTGTTCGGCCGCGTCAACTTCGAACCTTGCGCTGTCGGGCAGGAGGGGCACGAGTGTCGCCATCAATACTGGCGTGACGACCAGCCACAGCCGCATGTGGGAAACGAAACGACTATTGGACATATCAGCGCAGCAGGGAATGAAGCACGAGACACGGAATCGCGAGCAAGGCGAACAGGCCGCCCCAGAACAGCACAGGGCGCGACTGCTCGACTTTCAGCAGTGCCAAGGCGAACGCATGGCGACCGTTGGCGAACATCTCCGGAACCACGGCATTCGGGTCGCTTGAGCGAACCCAGGCGCGCATGTCGTCCACCTCGACGCGCGTCACGCGGGCGAGCCTAGCGATGAGCGAGTTGGCCACAGGCATCGTATTCCTCGAAATAGCGGCGGAAGGTCGGTCCCTTGAGTACGCGCGCGGCCAGCTGGAAGGCGGCGCTGCGCGGTGTGATTGGCTCAGGGCAGGGCTCATCGACCATACGGCAGACATAGCCTGGCGCCTGGCGCGCCTCGAACAGCGGGATCGGCTCCAGGAACGGCGCCCAGACCACGTATTTCTCGCCTTTGAAGGCGGCGTAGCGCTTGGCATACAAGTCGTGCGAACGGCCGAATAGGCCGCGCATGAAGGCGATATTGCCGGAGCCCTCCTTGCGCTCGGCCTTGTAGCCGGCCAGCGCATCTACCAGCATTTCCTTCACCAGCGGCTCGTCGCGCACGATGAAGTTCAGGCCGATGAAGTCGACGAGACGGGTGCAGACGTCGTCCAGCTCCGGGAAGCAAATGAACACGGGCGACAGCTTGGCCGAGAGCTTGTGCTCTTTGACGATCTGGCGAAACAGGCTGGTCATGCGAACTTATCCTTCGATGATGGGAATGCGACCCTGGTAGACGGCGCCACCGGAGACCCGCAGGAAGTACTGGAGATTGGGCAACTGCGTAATCAGGCGCACGGGAATCAGCGGAACCTTCTCAAGCTGCCGGGAACGCGACACCGACCCACTGAACTCGCCCACGTGGGCCTCACTGCCGGTGCTCGTCGTGCTCGACTGGACGATATTGGTGATGGCGGTTTCGCCGACCTTGTCCGAGAACCACTGCGCCGTGTCGGTGTCTTCCAATCGTAAGATGATCTGGTTGTTGAGGTTCGCCAAAACCTGCAGCATTTTTGCTGCGTTTCCGAGTTTGGCCTCCAGATCGGACCGGCTCTGGAAGGCGACGAAGGCCTTGAAGCCCGCGCCGCGCCCCTTGTTGAGAATCTGGATCACCTGCTCGTTGATCGCCTCGGCCACCTCGTCGATGATGAGCACCACGCCCGGCGGCTTGTCGTAGAAGTTGTAGATGGTGCCGGCGACCGATGCGATGTCGGACAGGATCATCGACGCGATAGCCTTGGCAACGATGCTGTTGGACATGGAGTCGAGTCCCACACACAACACCGCCTTCTGCTTGATGATCTTGTCGATGTCCCAGATTTCCCGGTCGTCCTCGAAGTCATCGGCCTTGGGCGCGAGCATCAGTCCGGTCTCGCCGGTCGCCAGCATCTGCAGCAGCGGCAGCGCCGATGCGATGATGCGCATGTAGTGCTCGCGGTCGTGTGTGAAGGTCGAGACTAGGCCATCGATCGACTCGTGTCCTTGCCCGACATTGGCGAACCGCTGGAGGTAGAGCTGCACCATGCCGTCGAGCACCGTTGCGCCGCTCTTCTGGCCGAGCTTCTGCATGAAGCCGTTGACCTCTTCCTCCCAGTCGGCCAGTCCGTGTTCGGGGAAGAAACGCTTGAGGCAGCGTTCCAGCAAGTTGTTGATGCCGGACTGCGCGTAATTGAGGATGGAGCGCAGGTTGGGCTTGTCGCCGACGTACAGCTCACCCTTGACGGCCCGGTCGATGAAGAGAAACGCGAAATCCCGGAACGGGCCTTCCTCCATCAGCTGCGCGATCCGACTGGGGATCTCCGAAGGCTGCGACCAGTTCTCCAGTGGATTCAGGCGAATTGACTCAGAAGGCGCGGCCTGCTTCCAGTACAGGAACTTGCGTCCGGTCCGCTCGCATTCGCGCTTTACGCGGTCCTTCAGGTCCCGGTCGTTCTTTGGATCAATGATAATAATCACGTCCTCGGCGTTGTGGATCACCTGCGTTGCAATGAGCTCGTAGGTACGAGTTTTGCCCGCGCCGGTGGTCCCGCCGACCGCAGTATGTCCGCCCAGTGCCTTGTAGTGCAAGGGCACCGGAGCCTTGTTCGGCTCCATACCGTGGATCCAGGACTGCCCTTGTGGCGTATGGTCACGGATGCTCTGGGCAGGGCCGAAACGGGCCTCGATCGCACTGCTGACTTTTGGTGGCAACCACCGCGGCAGGCCGGGGATTTCGGAGGATGGCATACGCAGGATGTCGTGCGCGATCTGGCAATGCTTCTGCGTCCACTCGAAGCCCGTTCCGAGATACATGGCATCGTCGCTCTTGCGTAGCTTGGCGCTTTTAGAGAGCAGTTGGTCGATGTTCACCTTGGCGAGCCATTTGGTCGAGATGGCCATGCGAAATGACAGTGCTCGCCAAACCTGGGTGCTTCGCCAAAGCAGCATCGCTCCGCATGCGGCGGCGAAGTACCCTGCGTGGGGCATGCCGGACGCAGCAATCAGAGGAACACTGCCGGCCCATCCGGCAGCGGCGCGCGCCTCGAACATCGGGCGAAAGTGGTTGATGTACTTGGTCATGGACTCAGGCAGGTGTGTTGGGGCGCGGCAGGATCAGCGTGCCGATGCGTTCGTGCAGAATCAGATCCGTCCCCTGCAGGGCGTACAGCAAGGACAGCTTGCGCAAGTTCTCGATCAGCGTGTCGCTGGCGATTCCGTAATTGCCGACCATCTTCTTGGGCAGAACGAGTCCCTTCTCGGCCCACAGGACTTTTACCTTTCCGGCGGTGACGTCCTGGGCAAGGGCGCGGAAGAATTCGCTCATCATGCGCGAGCCGCCAAGGAGCGCGGCGAACGGGTCCGGTGCATCGCGGCGCGTACGCCCCAGAGACGCCGCATCGATGGCGGGCGCCGCGGGTGCGCTTGGTGCCGGGAGTGGTTCGGATGCCGGGGCGGCTGGCGCCACCGGAGCGTTGGTCGCGCCGGGGAGCGGAGCAGGATCGGCGGCTGGCGGCTGGAACAATGCAGCTGCGGCCGCTGCCGCGCTAGGTGCAGGAGGAACCGGCTCATGGACGCTGGCCGGCGCGAGGGCCGTGGCACTGGCTACAGGCGAAGCGGGCGTGACGGCAGACGCCATTTGGTCGGCCGAGGGCGGCACGGTGGTATCGGGAGCGAACACCGCGCGCCGTGCCTTCTGTTCATAGTCCCGAACGGCGGCGACGGCCTGACGTACGATCTTGTGCAACTGGGCTTCGAGGCCATTCGGCATCGGCGCGGGATTGATGGCACCGAACAGTTCGGACAGCACGGGACCCTCAAGCCATGACAGGGCATCGGCGCCCAAGATCGAGCGCGCGAGTAAAGCGCTGCGCATACGTTCCACCGGCAGCGCCCCTTCGAGGCGGATGACACGGTATGGGTTCCCGTCGAGCCATGGGTGAAACGCACCGTGCGCGGCGGGCATCCACTGCTCGCCGGTATCCTCGCGTACAAAATGAAAGTGTCGGCAGGGCTCATCCAGCCACGTGCAGCACGCTGCCAGAAAGAGCGCGTACAGGTACTGCGGCTCCAGCCGGCGACGACGCTCCGATGGTTGGTCGGCGGCGAACTTCTGCCCGCCCGACAGACGCATGGCAAAGTAGGCCGTCTCCACCGTGGCGCGGAAGGCGCCGCCCGGTTCCGCGTGCTGCGCGGGCTGCAATGGCATGGTGGAGAACCAGTTGGCGCAGGCGTGCAGGACCGATAGCCACCTGGCATCGAAATCGGCCGGGTTGGCCTCGTTGGCATACTGCCGGATCAGGGCAATGCGCTTGTCGTGCGAGGCAAGCAGGGCGGCGGCGTCCTGGGGAAGGTGCTGGTTCATCATCCGCCTGCCATTTTCTTGCCAATGTTCCACCCGCCGCGCGCGATGCCGCTCATGGCCGAGCCACCGGTTGCGCCAGATCCGCTACCGAACACTGCTCCCGCAAACTTCGGAATCTCAAGCGAGACGAGTAGCAGCATGATGGCCATCCCCAACGCGTAGGCCGCTGCCGCGACGGTATCGGTCCCGATTTGATTGACCTTGCCCAGGTCCGGTTCCATGGTGCCTCCGATCAGATTGGAGAGAACCGCCGCGATCACGGTGTACATGCATCCGCCAATCATGAAATCTAGCCACGACATGAAATAGCGACGCGTGTAGTCGGAGAGGGCGAGTGCGACAGCAAGGGGGCCGAGCACGATGCCAACAGCCACTTGAATTTCACCGAGAATCATAAAAAAGGCGTAGACGAAGGAAGTCAGCGCCACAACGATGAATGCGAAGAACAACAACAGGGCACTGACAATCCCTTGCAGAAGGTCACCGGACTTGATGACGCGCCAGACGGAATCCCAGAGCTTGCCGGCGGTCACGGCCAGCGTTGTCGCGGCGCTCAGCTTGTCGCTGCCGCTGAGGCCTGCGGCCAGGGTTTTGAACCACTCATACAGGCCCTGGGAGAAGCCGTCATAGGCTAGATAGATGGCGGCGAAGATGCCCACCACCGTGATCGTCTCAATGAGGCCGACCCATGCGCCGACGGGGTGCATGGCGCCCATGAAGCGGAAGCTCGCGAGTGTGAGGGTGATAACTGCCAGGGCGAAGGCCAGCTTGTCGGCCTCGGGAGATACCTTGTGGCTCAAACCGAGGGCCGACGCGATCAGGCCACTGGTAATGTTAGTCGCCTGTCCGACGGCCTGCTTCAGGCCCTTTTCAGCACTGTTGGTTGCAGGAGCAGCGGGGTTACCGGCTTGGGCGAACGCGCCGTGCGTGATCAGCCAGCAGGCGAACAGGCACGCCAACAGTGCTCGAAGAATCTGTTTCATGGTCACGCCGTCGGCCTTACTTCCGGAACACACGCGACTCCAGCTCGCGCAACTGGGCATCTCGGTCGCGCTGCAACTGGTCGGCGTTGTTCGTGCGCTCGGTTTGCTCGGCATTCGTCTTCTGGTCCTTGACGGCGTCCGCCTGCGTTTTGGCGCCGATCAGTTGCAGCAGGTCGGCATTCTGGCCAGCCATCACGTCCAGCATCTGGTTGGTCAACTGAGCCGTGGCCTGGGCGGTCGTGTTCAGGTTCAGGTCAGACTGCAGGTCTCGCCGGCGCTCGGCGAGCTTCTTGTTGTTGGTTGTCACATCCTGACCAAGATCGAACAGGCGCTTGGCGGTCTTGTCGCCGGTGGCAAGCAAGGTGCGCTGGTCTCGGAACCATTGGTCGGGGGTCTTGCCTGAGGCCGCGACCAGACCCTGCACGTTGGAGAGGAAATCCGCGGTCTGGGTGACGCTGCCATAGAGGTCCTTGACGGCGCTGCCATAAGCCTGGTAACGCGTGATGTCCTCTTGGATGCCCTTGGCCTGGGTGGCCATCGCGATGGGATCGAGGCCGACCGCCTGTTGCAACTGGTTGAGCATCATCTTGCTCTGATAGACGATGTTCGTGTTCTCGTAGATCTCGGTCTTGAGCGCTTGGGCGGCGGTCATCGTGTTCTTGATGAAGTTGGCCGCATCGAATACTGGCCAGCCGCTGGCGTGGGCGAGCGGCGACATCATGAGCGTTGCCGTGACCAGCGCGGCGGAGAGAGCCTTTTTCATGGGTGGGTTCCTGATTGAGGAGGGGAGTTCACTAGCCGCGGGCCAGCACTTCGCGCACATACCGCTCCTGCCAGTCGGGCAGGCCGCTTGCGTAGTGGCGATCGAGCACTTCCTGCGCGTAGCCGTCGGAGCGCAGCATGGCCACCATCTCCTTGCTGAACGCGGTCTGAAGCATTCGACTCTGGCTTCTGGTGGTCCAGTAGTAGTCCCTGTTCGGCACGGCCTCGGCAATCAGCTTGGTCTGATCCAGCGTGAGCCCAAACACATCGCAGTAGAGATCCTTGCTCGTCACAGCCTGACTGTTGGGCAGGTAGATAATGTTGGCGATGTTGTCCTTGAGAATCTCAAAGTCGGCCACGCGGGCAATCTGCTGCAGCGACTGCGTCGCCATCCAGATTGCGCCGTTGAGCTTGCGGATCGTGACGATCCAGGTTTCCAGCCGCGCGTAGAAGCGGGGGTTGGTGAAGAAGAACCCGGCTTCCTCCACTTCGATGATGGTGTAGCGCGTGCCCATCGACTGGCTGATGCGGTAGAACGCATAGTCCATAAACAGGGCCGCGGCGCGCGGGAAGTTCGAGAACAGGTCGCCCATCTCGATCGAGAGATCGTCGCTGACCTCGAAGGCGTCCTCGACGTGATCGAAGAAGTGACCGTACTGCCCACCCTTCACCCAGATCTGCAGGCGCTCACGCAGCGTGGCGTGTAGCTGCGTGCACAGATTCGAGAGCGTCCAACGCTCACGGGGGAAACGCGAAAGAATCTGGACAGCCTGGTAGAGATCGGTGCGCTGTTGCGGCGTGCAGCGGAAGTCCTCGTCCTCGATGGCAAGCGCCAGCCAGTCGGCGAGGTAGGCGTGATTGGCGGCGTCACCGAGCAGGGACAGCGGATTGGTTTGGGTAGCGGCCTGGAAGCGGCCGGTAACGTCAACGAATTTACCGCCGGCCAGCAGGGTCGGGATGCGGGTCGAACGGTCCTTGTCGAAGCGGATACGGCGGGCGCCCTGGCGGCCGGCCTGCGTGACAAGGAAATTGAGGAAGACGGACTTGCCAGCGCCGATGGGGCCAAGCACAAGTAGGTGACCGTTTCCGCCCGGTTGGTGCATGTCCACCCGTTGGGACGTCCGGTGGCGCGTGGGCAAACAGGTCAGCGGGGGCGTCTCCCGCCCCGACAGGTTGGAAAGCCAGTTGTTCCGGGTTGGGCCGGGCCGCACGGAGCGGAGGGGCGCAATGTCGGAGACCGCCGGAGTCTCTACGAACTGGAGCCGGCGCTGCTTGTCCCAACGACCGGGCAGGGTGCTGTTCCAGGCTGGCAGCAGATTGGCCTTCTCACGAATCGGGGCGAACCCGGCATTGGTGATAGTGCCCACCACCTCGCTCACGGCATCCTCGCATTCCGCCTCGGTGTCGCCGTAGACGATCACGGAGATATTGACGAAGCCATGCTGCTGGCCTTCGGCGGTCAGGCGGCGCAGCGCGTCGCCTGCCTCCGCGGCCAGCTGCTTGCGTCCCTCGTCGTTCTCCGCCTCTTCCTTGGCGGCCATCTGCTTGATGATTGACCAGAGATTGAAGCTGGCCATCTTGTAGAAGCGGCGAATCTTCTCAATGTGGCCGGTCGCCTTATGGGTATCGAGGAAGCGATAGAGAATGCAGACGTCAAGTTCGACATCGAGCTGCGTGAGCGCATCGAGCGCTGCCTCCTGAAAGCCCATCCATTCTTTGATGGCGACGATGGCGGCGTAGCGCTTGCCGTGGGCCGAATCGAAGTAGAGCTTGTCCGCGCCACAGGTGACTTCGGATTCCGTCAGGTGGGTATCCAGCAGCGTGACGGGGAAGCGCACCGGGCGAGGGGGCACGGTGGGGTTGGCCGTCTGGTGCAATGCGGCCAGGCCTTCCTGCATCGACAGGCGAGAGAGTCCGAGCTTGGTTGCGCCTCCGGTGAAGGCGTCGAGCATGGACTCGAAGCGTTTGGCGTCGGCCTCGGTCCGCTCCAGGTCGAAGGCAAAGGCGTTTCGCGCCAGCAGCACGTCTTTGGCCGTCTCGAAGGCGGCGACCGCCACGTTCTTCCCCCCCTCGGTCATGTGGTACGCCATGCGCTCGAAGATCTTGTCGATCCCGTTCTCGGGCGTGTAGGCCAGTGCCAGCGAGTGCGAGTTGTGGAAATACCGGCCGCTCGCCATGTTCTCGCGGTTCAGCGCGTCGAGCCGAGCGTCGGAGGCGGCAGGAAAGGTGCCGCCAATGTACTCGCGAGTGCGGCGGTGGCGTAGACGCCACCATGCGGTGATGCGACTGTCGAAGCTGCGGCAAGCCTGGTCCAGCTGGTCGCGCGCGCCCGACCCGTCGTTGCTGTTGGGGCTGTCCGCATCGATGCCGTGAAACTCATAGGTCGCAAGCAGCGAGCCATCCTTGTTGAGCACCAGATCTGGGGTGACGAGTGTCATCCACGGTGCGATCTCTTGCATGGGGCGATGCTTCAGCATGGCAGGTCGCTATCGAAGCCGTACGGGCGGCGAAATCGGGGGCTGAACTTGCCATGCCACGGCACCGGCATATACACGTCGCCGTAGTGGTTGTAGGCGTTCAGCACGAGGTTCCACCATGGGTCGCGGGTGGTAAGCCAGCGCAAGAAAAGGTGCACGCACAGCCCGAGCAGGAAGAACCCGCCCATGGTGACCACGCCGCCCGAGTAGGTGGCGTAGCACAGCAAGGCTGTAATGGTGCCGTTGGCGATGGCGAGGCCCCGAACCGCGCCGCCCATCATGCGGGGCAGGGAGAGGGAGCGGCTGACGGTATGCTGGCGCATGATCAGCAGTACGCGGTGAGGCCCATGTTCTTGGCGATCGGGATCGCGGCCGCGGCAATGCCTACGCCGACAATTGCCGTCATGACAATCTTGACGATGGTCGATTCGGAATTGGCGATGCCGATTGCGCCAAGAATGATGACGACGACGCCGATCACGAAGAGTACCGGGCCGCTCACCAAAGCCATGATTGCGCAGATCATGTTTGTGAGGCCGCTGAACATCCCAAGGTCGGCTGCAAAGGCGCTTTGCGCGCTCAAAAGCAGCGCGGCCCCTAGCAAAAGGGCTGCTTGTTGCGAACGGATGCGGTTGGCTCTGGCTTGTAGGCCGGGCAGCGATTTGGGTCGGAACATGGGTTGTTGCACTCCTAGTTAGAAAACACGTTTGACGACATAGTCGTTTTGGTCGAAGCCTTGGATCTCCAGGATTTCCGATACGTGCCGCATCTCGCCCGTGCGGCGCATGTGCAGGACGTATTGAAAGCACTCGGCGATGAGCTTGCGCATATCATTGAGCTCCCAGCGGGAGCCGGCTGGGATGCCTAGCATCGCCATACCTTCGAGGCGCGACAAGGCAGAGCGGGCGTTGTTCGCGTGCAGCGATGCCATGCCGCCGTCGTGGCCGGTGTTGAGCGCTTGCAGCAGGTCGTAGGCTTCGCCGCTACGGACTTCGCCCACGAGGATGCGATCGGGGCGAAAGCGCAGGGATAGGGCCACCAGTTGCTGGGTGGTCACGCGAGTGTCTGTGTTTGAGAGCAGGCGCACCTTGTTGGGCACGGACATCTTGAGTTCCATCGTGTCTTCGATGGAGAGCACGCGCTCGCTGTGGGGAATCTCGGCCACCAACGCGTTGAGCAGCGTCGTTTTGCCCGACGAGGTCCCGCCCGCGACCAGAATGTTCTTGCGCTGCCTGACCAATTCGGTGAGGGCGTCCTTGAGCGCATCGTCTTCCAGCGCCCCGTTGAAGATGGGCTTGTCGTTGGCAGTGCTGCGCGCCACTCGCGAGGAGAAGGCGCCCATCTCGACGTAGTCGGCGAGCGACAGGTTCTTCTCGCGATGGCGACGGATGCTGAGGGCGTTGCCGTCGATGGCGGTCGGCTGCATGACAGCGGCAATCCGCATGCCCTGATAGCCGGCGTTGATGATGCCCTGGTCGGTGCCGCGTACGGCGGACTTCTGCACTGAGGCGGCGAGTGCGCGGATCGCGCCTTCGATCATCGCTGGATCGAGCCGGATATCCAGTTGCTGGAGTTCACCGTGCCGCTCGATCCAGACGCTGTCGGCATGATTGATCATGACCTCCGCAATGTCGGGCGCTTCGACATAGCTCTTAATGGGACCAAGCGCCTCGAAGAACATCGCGACCGCGCTCGCTTCGAGCTGGTCGAACTGGAGGGGGGAATGTGCGGTCGTTTCGGACATGCCGCTATTGTTCTTGTTCGGCGTGCGCGTGTGCGGCCAAAAGCTATGCGATTTTGGTGAGCTTTCTGCGGATAGGGATGGCCGGCGCGCGAGCGAGTTCTGTGGATCCTACTCATTCGAGGGTAAGCCGACTTCGTCATTGGCTTGGTGGTCAGCGCAGGCAGGGCTTATCAGTCCAACAGGTTGGACTGAGTTTCTGGGAAAGGCGACAGAAAAATGTGAGCTTTCGGGGAATCAGGCTGCTGCATTGCGTTGCGCAGCGAGTGATGCGCATGAGTTGGTCTTGTGTCCCAAGTGAGAGAAATGCTGCCTTTGTGGCAGGTCTAAATCCCCATCGGCAGAAAGCTGTCAAAAATCGCATAGCTTTTGGGGCGCGTTAGGTCGCGATTCACTGGTCCAATTAGCGGCATCCAAACGGGGTGCCGCATGCCACTGTTCTCACGTAGCAATCAAGCCAAGAAGGATCTCTCGCCCGCTCCCGGCATGTACGCCGGTGACGATGTCACGCAGTTCCTGTTCGATCGGACTGCGCGTGTCGTGGTGGAGCGCAATCACTGGAAGCTGGCGGCGCTGGTTGCAGCGTTGGTCGCCATAGCAGCGGTGATGACGCGCCAGCCGCCGGAGCCGGTGGTGCGGGTGGTCGGCGTGTCGGGCGATGCCAATGGCAAGCCGGTCGCACGTGAGTTGGACGCCTACCAGCCGAAGGCGCTGGAGATTCAGGTCGCGTTTCGTGATCTGGTCACGCGCATGTTCACCATCGAACCCGTGCTCACGGCGCAGATCGAAGACTCCCGCATCTTCCAGAACATCAATAGCGCGAAGAAGCAGATGGTGGGCGCGGCGCGCGAGCAGTTCGAAAAATGGTTGTCCGAGGACGCGCCATTCCGAGCCATCGCCCAAAGCCCGACTCTGGTGCGTGAGGTTCAGGTCACCAATATTGCCTTGCTGCCCGACAACACGGTGGCCGTGGAATTCGTCACTTCCACCCGCGAGGAGGGATCGAAGCCGCACAAGCAACGCTACGCGATGACCTTCCGTTACCAGATCGACCCTCCGAAGAGCGACGCGGCCCTCACTGCCAATCCGTTCGGCATCTACCCCGTCTTCTTCAGCATCCAGAAGTCCGCTGCCTGACCATGTCCAAGTCCCTGCGCTCTACGCTCACCGTTGCCGGCCTCACCTTAGCCATCTGCTTGACGCTTTCGGCCGGGCCGGGATTCTCTGCCCAGAAGCCCTCGCGCAAGGCGCCGCCGCCGCTGCCCACCCTTGGCATCGGCGACATGGCCGACGCGATGAATCCGATGAACCCGTTCAACGGTGGGGCAGAACCGGTGGCCTTACCCGGCGATTCTCGGCTGGTCGTATTTCCGTACAGCGCCGATCAGATCTTTCGTGTACTGACCGCGCCGCTGAAGGTGACGACGATCGAGTTTGCTGCCGACGAACAGATCCTTGGCGACCCGGCCTGGGGCGAGAACATTCGCTGGAGCTTCGATACCGACGGGGCGAATCACCTCTACGTGAAGCCGCACGCCGCGGGGCTGGTGAATACGCTGTCCGTCAACACGAACAAGCGCAGCTACGAGTTCACGCTGGTCTCCTCGCCGCTGGGCGGGATCTTCTACCAGAAGGTGAGGTTTCGTGTGCAGATGCCGTTCGGCGCCAAGACCAAGGCGCGCAACGACGTGGAGGGCCAGGAGAGCGAACGTGGAAGCGGCGGTGCGGCTCCCGATGCTGTCGCCGTGTCGCCGGACAAGCTGAACTTCGACTATGGCGTGTCGGGCGACGCGAGCTTCAAGCCGGAGACCGTCTTTGACGACGGCAAATCGATCTGGATGCGCATGCCGAAGGCGACCGAATGGCCGGTTGCGCTGGTGAAGGATGGTAGCGACTACGTCGTGGCCAACTTCATCCGGCGTGGCGACTTCCTCGTGCTGCAACGCCTGGCCAATGAGGTTGCCCTGCGCTCAGGCGACACGGAAGTGATCGTGCAGCGCGGCAAGCGTCGCTTCCTGGGTCTCTTCTGAGCGAGGCGCACCGTGAAGCCGCAATCCGTGACGGACGTCTCCGACGCGCAAGAACGCCTGACCAAAGGGAAGGTGCCGCGCAACATCGTGATCTCGCTTGGCGTGGTGGCTGCCGTGCTGGTGGGCTCGCTTGGCTACTACTACCAGAGCGGCATGGAGTCGGAGCTGGCCAAGCAAGCCGAAGAAAAGAAGGCCAAGAAGCTGCAGGAACGCACCAGCAGCCCGGACAACGGCGGCCTGGACCAACTGATCCGCCAGCAGCAGGAAGAGGCCCGCAAGCAAGCCGAGAAGCAAGCTGCCGAGGCGGGCAAGCCCGAGGCGCCGGGCAAGGCACCGGTCATGACTGCCAAAGATTTCGTCCAGTCGTCGACCGGCGCGTCTGCCCCAGTTGGCGACTTGGCGAAAGCCAACGACCTGGATGCGGTCATGACCTCGCCCATTTTTAAGGCGGATGGCAAAGCGTTGCGGCGGGATGCCGGCAAACGTCAGCCGGACCTGACTGGCGTGGTCGATCCGGCCATGATGCGCGTGCAGCAGCAGGCTGCGGTGGCGAACATGGATGGCGTGGGCGGCGCCGGTTACCCGGGCGGCATGGGCGGCATTGGGGCGGCAGCCCAAGGCGCAGCACCGGCCGGCCCGACCTCGAGCGACAAGGAGTTCTTGCGCGGCGCGGCGGCCACGGGCTTTACCCGCACCGGGTTCGCCGGAACGTTGGCGCCTTGCACGGTGAGCCAGGGCTTCATCATTCCCGCCACCTTCGTTGGCGGTTTGAATTCCGACAAGCCGGGGGAGTTCCGTGCGGTCGTATCGCAGGACGTGTACGACACGGTCCGTGGCAACTGCAAGGCGATCCCGGCGGGCTCCACGCTGGTCGGCACATACAGCAGTGACATTGCCATCGGGCAGGAGCGCATCCTGGCCGCTTTTGTCCGCATGCAGCTGCCGAATGGGAAATGGGCGCCGCTGCTCGGCATGGGCGGCGCCGACCCGAATGGCCACGCGGGCATCAGTGGCGACGTCAACAATCACTTCTTCAAGATCTTCGCCGGTGCGTTGATCATCGGCGTACTGGAACAGCACTTTAACGATTCCAACACGGCAACAACCGTCGGCCCCAATGGACTGACCACCTACGGGAACACGGCCGGGCAGGTGGCCGCTCAGACGGCGCAGACGATCCTGAACCGGAACCAGAACATCCGCCCCACGATTACCACCAAGCCGGGCCAGAAGCTGCTTGTGCAGGTCAGGCACGACATCGTCCTGGAGCCGTACCGTGACTAAGTTTGGTGTCACTGCCCTCCTGGCTCTGGCCGCGTCAGGCGCCGCTGCTCAGACCATCGAGGCCATGGTGAGTCCGACTGCACTGGTGCTGCGTGAGGGCACCACCGCCAGCGTCGTCACGCTTCCAGGCAAGCCGGTCCTCTACTGCGGGCTGAATCCGTTCCTCGGCTGGTCGGCGCGGCTGATCGGCGCGAGCCTGCGCACGGCGCCGGGGGGCGAACCCATTGTCGAGGCTAATGGCCTGTCACTGCCGATAATGGCGCTGCTGGCCCGCGACGGCTGGCTGCGTCCGGAGCAGCTGGACGACGGCGCACAGGTTGCGCTGGTCGAGCGTCGCGGCGGATGGGCATGCGCGCCTAAGACCGAGCCCTTCGCGCAGATGAGCGCCAAGGTTGACCCGCGGATTCTGGCCGGTATCGCCATGAATGAGTCGGCCTATCGCGGTCGCCCGTGGCCGTGGACGCTCAACGTGGCCGGGCGCGGCATGTACTTCGCTACCCGCCAGGACGCCCATGCGGCTATCGAGCAGTTGCTCGCGGCCAAGCGCTGTGACTTTGACGTCGGAATCATGCAGATCAACTGGTGCTACCACGGCAAGCGGTTCGCCTCGGCGTGGGACGCCCTGAGCCCCGCCACCAATATTCGTGTCGCCGAGACGCTTCTTGTCGACAACCTGCAGCGCAGCGGCTCCGCGATGAAGGCGGTGGCCTGGTACCACAGCGCCGACCCGGCACGTGGCGGACCGTACTTCAGCCGATTCATGAATCACTTCCAGCAATTGCAACGATGATGAAGCCGCTACTGATCTCCGTGCTGGCCTTGGCGGCGAGCGGCGCTGCCGTCGCAGCGGATACCGATCCGCTCGATTTCGACTACCAAGTGGTGGCGCGGGCGAGCGATCGTCCGGCGCTCATCTTCAATGACGGGGTCTCAACGTATGTGCAGCCACGGGCCGGGCAGGCGGTATCGGCAGACGGCGCGCAGCAGAATGGACCGTACTGGGTGATCGACGGAGTGCCAGACGTGGTTCGTTACAGCGTGAACGGCCAGCCGGTCGTGGCCCGCCTGAAGCGCGCGAATGGGTTCACGTCTGAGCAGTCCAATTCGTTCGCCGATTTGTCTGGCAGCCGTGCTGCCATCTCGGGGCGAATTGCGTTGATTGGCAGCTATACGACGTTGCCTCTGGTTCGTGCAGGACGCTGGTCCATGCCTCTCGCGCAAACGGTCAAAACTATCGCACCGGCCGGCTGGTCTGGCACGGCGCAGAAGGATATTCCGCTGACCGATGAAGTCTCGCTTGAACTGCATGGTGGCGAGAACTGGCTCCAGGCCCTATCGCGGCTGCTGGAGCGGCGCAATCTCTACGCGGAGGTGGACTTCGGTCGCCGAAATATTGGCCTGCGTGCCTCGCCGCCCAAGGGGTTCGCGGTAGCCGGCGAGGCGCCCAGTGACGCGGCGCCGGGCCGGGCGCTACAAGCTGCCGCTGGCAGCCTCGCTGCAGGGGCCCCAGCGGCCGCAACGGCCGAAGCATCTGTGGCGGCTCCAGCATCCTCCGGCACCACGCTTGCGTCGGTACCTGTCGCTGCGAACCCGTTGCCAGAAGGACCGACTCTGGCCTCCGCGTTTGGCGCGGTAGCGATTCGCGACAACAAGCAGGGCAGCATCGAGATCCGGTTCGACCGCGAGCCCAAGGACCTGGTCCTGCGCGATGGGTCTGATAGCAAGATTTGGACGAAGTGGGATGAAACCCAGCGCGTTTTGTCGTTCTCCACGGTGGACCGGTTCACGGCGACCGCGGAGGGAAATTCCGTGGAGGTTACACGCTCGCCCGAGATCGACTACGAGTTCCCGCGCGAAAACAGCGCTGGCCTGGACATGATCTTTGAAAAGGACGGGGCCACCTATCTAAGTTTCGCGAAGTCTCTGGTCAGCGTCTCCGTCTTCGGCGATGACCACCAGCGCAACGGCGAACAGAAGGACCGCTACTACAAATTCAACGGCATCGCCGCGCGCCTGACCATCATCGCAGACGGCAGCGTGGTCTACGTGGACCGGGTGCCGCAGGTGCGCTTCAAGGAGCGGCCCGGGAAGGTGGCGTCGTGAAGCTCGGCACGATCGCGTCCCTCATAGCTTTAGTCCTGCTGGCCGATGCTGCTCACGCTGACTGCCTGGATGATGCCGCGGTGTTTCACGGCATCAGCCCGCCCTTGCTGCGCAGCATCGCCATGCAGGAATCTGGCATGCGGTCATGGGTCACCAACCGGAACACAAACGGCTCCGAGGATATTGGCCTCATGCAGATTAACTCGATCCACCTCCCGCGGCTGGCCCAATATGGCCTCACGCGTGACCACCTCTTCAATGGGTGCGTCAATGCCTACGTCGGTGCGTGGATTCTGCGCGAGAACATCCAACGCTTCGGCCCGACGTGGAAGGCAGTCGGTGCCTACAACGCGTCCTCGCCCGACAAGCAACTGCGATACGCCAACCAGATTCATGCGCGGTGGCAGGCGCTACAACGCGCCGCCTTGCGGTAGTTCCAACCGTTCACTCGAAAGCAACGCTATGTGCCATTCCTCACGAACCATCCGCATTGCCATCGCCGCTGCGTCGCTTATGAGCTGCGTCGTCCTCGCACCGACAGCACACGCCGCTCAGCTGTCGACTGACGGCTGGCAGGCGTTACAGCCCGCACGAGCCAGCAAGGCTGCCATCGAGACTACGTTGCTGGCCGCCAATCACCCCTCGCTCGCGGCGTCGGGTCAAGTCAATGTGCAGGCAGCCGCTAACCCCGGCCCAACGGTCGCGCTTGCAGCCGCCCCAGCCGGCGCGCCGGTCGTTGGAGATGTCTTCCGTCTCGTGAAAGGCGAGCCGCTGCAACAGCAGCTTCAGAAGTGGGCCGCCCGCGCTGGTTGGACGGTGGCCTGGAATGTCCCCGATGGCTGGATCGTGCCGGGCGACAAGGACTATGGCAGCGACTTTGAGGGCGCGGTCCAGCGCGTGGTGGAGGAGCTCGCCAGCAATGGCGCCGACGTGGTCGGCGACAGCTGGCGCGGCAACCGCACAGTGATCATCAGCCAGAACGGAATGGTGCAATGAATATGCAAAGCCAACGCTTTACCGCCGCCGCCGTGGCGGCAGCCACCTTGCTGTCGGGTTGCGGCGTGATGCAGACCCTGGAAGTGCAGAGCGCCATCTCGGCCGACGCGCAGGCACGCTACGCCGATGCGCCGCGCAGCCGCCCCGTGTTCCGAGTTCATGAGGGCGCGTGGTTGCTCGGCGAGAAGATCCGTGCCAGCAAGCCTCAGCCCGACATTTACGGCAAGCATGTGGTGTTCAAGGGCACCATTGGCTCGTTGAATGAGGCCGCCAACTGGATCGCGCAGAGCGTAGGCGTGCGCGCGACCGTGGAGCCATCGACCGTCGGGTCGATGGCTGGCGGGTCAGTACCCGGCGCGGCATCCGCGCTGGCGGCGGGTTCTGCCCGGCCGGGCGGACCGATCCCGACTGGCGGCATGCAGCGCGTGGACCTGGCCGCCCCGTTGGCCGGGGCACCCGTGCCTGGCGTGGGCGCCGGTGCCGCGGCGGCATTGCCTCTGACTCTCCGCTACGAAGGCAACTTCAAGGGCTTTCTAGATGCGGTCGAGGCGCATTTTGGTGTCTGGTCACGCTACAACGACGGCACGGTGACGTTCTTTAAGACGGAAACCCGGACGTTCATGTTGCCGAGTCTTGCCGATTCGTCGTCCATGAACGGATCGATCACCACGGCGGACAGCGGCTCCGGCATGGCGGGCGGCGCAGGGGCAACGGGCGGCAACGGCGGTGCTGGTGGCAGTGCCGGCCGGACCGGTCAGACGATGAACATGTTCATCGAGATGAAGCCTTGGGAAACCCTCCGGGCCACCGCGAAAGCCGTTGCAGGCGCGAGCGCTGAAGTCGTCGTCGACAAGAATCTCGGCACGCTGACGGTCACGGGCGACCCCGTGCAGTGCGATCGCATCGAACAGTTCGTGAAGAGCTTGGCAGCCATGTATGGCAAGCAGGTTGCCATCGACGTTCAGGTCTACGAAGTCCGCGTCACGCGCGAGGACAACTATGGGCTGAACCTCTCGCTCGCCTACCAGAGCTCCAGCGGCCAGCCTGGCGTCTCGTTCAGTTCGGCCAGCACGCCGGCGGTCTCGGGCAGTGCTTCGCCTGCGACGCTGGGCGCAACGATCATGAGTGGCCCGTTTGCCGGCAGCAAGGCCGTGGTTCAGGCGCTTTCGACGCTGGGCAACGTATCCCAAGTGGTGTCGCGATCGGGCGTGACGCAGAACGGCAAGGTGCTGGCGCTGCAGACCGCGACGCTGCAGGACTACGTCGCCCAGGCGCAGACAACGCTGGCCGCGAACGTGGGGTCGACCAGTTCGATCCAGACCGGCACGGTCACCTACGGCTTTACCAGCAACTTCCTGCCGAAGGTGGTCGACGGTCGGATTCTGATGAACTTCGACATGACGCTGTCGGACCTCCTCCCGCTGCAGCCGTTCAAGTCCGGCGGCGAGGCGAATCAGAGCACGGTGCAGCTTCGCACGATGCCCACCAATCGGTTCACCCAGTCGATCACGCTGAAGCCCGGCGAATCGCTGGTCCTCACGGGCCTGCGTAATCAGAAGGCGACGACAACCAACAATGGGATCGGCGAGCCGTGGATGGCCGCGCTCGGCGGTGGTGTTGGCGCCACCAGGGGCGATACGGTCATCGCCATCATGATCTCGGCCCGCTTGCTGTAACACAGAGACAATCCCATGCAGAATCGCGCATTCATTCATCGTTGGGCGCCGGTGACGCTGGCCGCCGCCGCCATCGTGTGCCAGGCAGCAGCCTTTCCGGCTAACGCGGCGTCGGCCATGTCCAATCCGGCCGCCGCCGCGATCGCGGCGGCTGGAGCCGGTCCGGTGACAGCACAACCGGCTTCCATTGCAGCGGCACAGCCGCCCGCTACATCCGGGGCGACCAATCTGCCTTCGGCCACCAGTGGCGGATCTGCCGGCGATGCGGCTCAGGCACCGCGCCACACCGATGCGCCGGAGTTAGCAGCGCTGCAGGCTCAGATCGCCTTGTGGAAGGCCCGAGCGGAGATCGCCAAGTACAAGGCGGAGGTCAAGCGCGCCGAGGACTCCCTGACTGCGACGGCTGCAGGCGGCGCGCCGTCTCCGGGCGTCGGCGCCATCTCGCTGGCCGCGCCGATGCCGGTGGGCAGCGCCACTGGCGACCGTGCGAAGGGCTTCTCATCGGAAGCGCTGCGTGTCGTGTCGCTGCGCGCGTTTGATGGGAATTTCAACGCGATTGTCGATGTCAACGGGCGCATGGTACCCGTCCAGCCGGGTGATGCGCTGGAAGGTGGCTGGAAGGTCGTGGCCATTGACGAAGGCGGCGTGAAACTCGCCAATGGCAAGCGCGTGCGCACGCTGAGGCCGTAAGCCATGGCCGAAGTCCTGTCATTTCCGGGGCTGAAGGGCGGCTTTGCTGTCGGGCTGTCCTGGCAGCATGAGGAAACCCAGCCGAGCCAGAGTGCCTTGCGCGTGCGAGCGCTGGACCTTGGCCGCAATGGTCGTTGGTGCGTCGTGCACGAAAGCACGGAGGGCGCCGTTCAGACCGGATTCTGCGAGGCTATCGCGGGCACCAAACCGGCTCGCCTGAAGCCGCTGGCTGCGATTGTCGCGGGTCAGCATCGCCAGCCCTGGATGGGGCTGTTCCACCTCCGGGGCAATGTCTACTGGTATGTCGCGGTGCGACAGGGGCACGCAGTCATCGCCGGCGGCGATCGGGTCGGCACGCTGGAAGAGATCAATCCGATCCGCGAACGGCATCGCGCCCTTGGCGAGTGGACCGAAATCGAAGGCACCTTGCGCGACCTCGCCACGATGGCGCGTGCCTCGAAGGGCGTTTCCGTCATGCGTGACGCGCTAACTGGTCGCTGGAAGTCGCAAGCCTACACGATGGCTGCAGTGTCGGGCGTGATGGCTCTAATCGGAGGCGGCTGGTACTGGTACGACCAGCAGCAGGAGGCGGAGCGTGAAGCCCAGCGGATGCAACAGCGTGCCATCGCGGCTGCGCGGCTCGCCAACGAGGCAGCCCGCCAGCAAGCCGCGCCGTGGGTGGAGATTGCGGCGCCCAAGGAAATCATGCTGGCGTGCCGCCGTGCGTGGGATCGGCAGCCCCTTGCACAGGGCGGTTGGACGCTGGCCGGCTGGCGCTGCAAGCCGGCGACGCCGACGGCACTGACGATCGAGACCACGTGGAAGCGAGAAGGCGGCGTGGCGGACACCGCGCCAGGCGTGCTAACCGCAGATGGGAACCTTGCCACCGAGACGGCAAGCGTCCCGGCCGAATTCCTGCCTTCCTCGCGCGAGATCAGCTCTTCGGCCGAAGCGCAGCGTGCGATGTGGACCTATGCCCAAAGGAATGGCGTGAGTTTGCAGTTGACGATGCCGCCCGCGTTGCTGCCAACGGACGAAAAGACACCTGTCGACCCGTGGTTGGCGATGACGGCTGATATCGGCTTCGGCGCGCCGCCGTGGCTGGGAGCGGGCGAGGGAATTGAGGCCGTGGCAGGTGTCCGGCTGACCGAGATCAGCTATGAGGCCGCCAACCAGACCTGGAAAGGGACCGCGAAGCTCTACGCGACGCGGAACGGCAGCTCGCTACGGAGTGAAAGATGATGGGAACGATCACGCGACTCTGGCGAGGCCAGGGCAAGGCGTCGCGACGCGTCGGCAGTGGTGCGGCAAGGGTAGAGCCATCCGTCAAGGCGGATGTTCTGGTGTTGTCGCCGCCTCCGGAGGTTCTTGAACCCCACCTCATCTACCCGCGAAACGTCGCCGCGCCCTTTGATCGCGTTGCCTTGAACCTCAACTACCTGACGGCCGAGCAGGCTGGCGCCCTTCGTCAGCGTGCGGCGGATAGCGGACTCTACGTCGAGGACGTTGCAAGGGAGTTCGGCCTGTCCGAGGAGAACGTGCAACAGGTCCTGGCGGTGCATGGCTGCGAGATTTACGTGGACGCCCGGCATTTCGGCACGCCGCGGCTCCTGACGTGGGAATCCAAGTTGCGACGCGGCGGCGTTGCCCCGCAGATCCGAAAGGTCTCGGCGCAGGAACTCGCCGAGCTTCGGCAGCAACGCGGCTCGGGGCAACTGCTGGATACCGACCTGCAGACCTTGACGCTCGCGCGCCGATTGATCGCCGATTGCGCGGCCATGATCGCATCGGATATTCACATCCTGGTGCGCGATGACCATACCGAGATTCAGGTACGGATCAAGGGCGATTTGCGAACGGTGTCGGCGCTGTCGATGCGACGCGAGGAGGGCGAGCGCCTGATCCGCGCAATCTACACGGGCCTGGCGACGGTAAAGGCAGCGACATACAACCCGCTCGATGTTCAGGATGCACAGATTGCCGGAGACGCGCTGCCCGGAACAGGGCTGTCGAGCGTGCGGATCATCCGCGGGCCGGCATATCCCGTTGAAGCCGGCGGCGGCTTTCTGGTCGCTCGACTGCAGTACCGCGAGCATCACGAGGGGACACTGAAGGCGGACGCGGTCGATGCGGCAAAGAGACTGGATCTGCGGACTCCCAAGGCGCCGGGCGGTGACTTCAAGCTCGGGCAGATGGGATACACGCCGCTTCAGGTCGAACTGATTTCCCAACTGCTGCGCCGGCCGATGGGGGTAATTGTGGTGACGGGGCCAACCGGGAGCGGCAAGACCACGACGCTGTTCGAATGCACGCGGCACCAGGCGCGGCTCTTTCCGGAAAAGCGGCTCATCACCATCGAGAATCCGACCGAGTACCCGATGGACTGGGCTGTCCAACTCACGACGGAAAGTGAGCGGTTCCCCGAAATGCTGCGCATGACGCTGCGGATGGATCCGGACGCGGTGTTGCTTGGCGAAATCCGCGGTGTCGAGGAGGCCATCGCAACGTTGCAGGCTGCGGCCACTGGCCACCTTGTGCTGACGACCCTGCACGTGACCGATCCGTTTGAAACGTTCTCGCGGCTGATGATGCTGGACCACGTTCGACTCGCCATGGAGGTGATCGCGAACCACAACCAGATCATCGGGCTGATCGCCCAGCGCATCGTGCCGCTGCTTTGTCCGGAGTGCTCGGTGCCGCTTGAGCATGCCTCACAGGCACTTCCGGACTACATGCTGAGAGCACTGCAGTCCTGGGGCGACTTGTCGGAAGTCCGGGTGCGTGGCGCGGGTTGCTCCCATTGCCACGGCGAAGCGATTGTCGGCCAGCAGGCGGTCGCCGAGGTGGTCGTTGCTAGCGAAGCGCTGATGCAGGACTGCATCAAGGACGGCGTATTGGTTGCGCGGCGCGAGCATAGGAAGCGTGAGGGGTCTGACAAGCCCATGATTGCCCATGCGATGGATCTTGTGCTGGCCGGACGTCTAAGTCCGATCGACGCCGAGCGAAATGTTGATGCCATTCCCATGTGGGAGGAACAATGAGCGAGATGGCTTGGGCAATGCGCCGACGCCTGTACCAACAGGCTTCGAGCCAATTGGAGAACGGGCTGACCCTGGCGCAGGTTATCGACGACTTCCGCGAGCGGCAAGCCCGACGGGGCCGCAAACGCGCGGCCGAGGCGGCGAACGAGGTCGGACGTCAGGTACGGGATGGCAAGACCCTGATGGCGGCAATGGGGCCGGGCCTCAGCGATCTCGAGCGCAGCGCCCTCGATGCCGGCGAGAAGGCCGGTCAATTGCCGGACGCCATGCGCCTCGTACTGGAAGTGCGGGATCTGACCGCCCGCCTGCGCCAGAAGCTCCAGGCCAGCTTCTTTGCGCCGGCGGTGTATCTGGTGACCCTGTACGCGGTGCTGCTGCTCATCGGTGGCTACATCGTTCCTCAGTTTCTGGGCGTTCTGCCGATCGACCGTTGGACGGATTGGGCCTACGCCATGTACTTGTCGGGAGAACTGGCCGTGGGCTGGCCAGCGCCGTTGCTGTTCGGGACGCTTGCCGGGTACGCAATCTGGAGCTGGTGGGCGCTTGCCAGGTGGACCGGTCCAGGCCGGCGCTACTGCGACAAGCACATTTTCCCGTTCACGGTGTACCGCGAAATCACCGGCTTCACCTGGTTGCTGTCGTTCGTTGCCCTGTTGCGCGCCGGAGTGCCAGATATCGCTGCGCTGGAGAGCCAGATTGCGACAGCGTCGCCGTGGCTTGCATCGCGCTTGCGGCCGATTCGGCTGGGTCTTGCTGACGGGCTGGATCTGGCAGAGGCCATGCGGCAAGCCGGAAACGCGTTCCCCTCCCTGGATCTGATTGACGAGATCGGCGCCTATGCCGGCTTCGATGACTTCACGGAAAAAATCACTGTCGCCGTTCGACAGCACGCGGAGGTCATTGAGCGGCAACTGCTTGCGAAAGGGATGGTGATGTCCGCCATCTTTACTGGCTTCATGTTCCTCGCTTTTATTGTGCTCCAGCTCGGAGCCAACTCTCTCTCATCGATTCTCACGTCATCGATGGGGCAGCTCTAACGTCGACGTGCTCAAACCTGATAGGAGTGTCAAATGGATGGAATTCTTGGGCGCGTCGTCGCTACTGTGTTGGGCTTGCTTGCACTGGTTGGGATCGCGTACGCCAGCTATAACGGCTTCCAGAATCACAAAGCCAGCGTGGTTGCAACGAACATCACGCAGATCATCACGAACGCACGGGGCGGGTTCTCCCAGGGCAATAACGGTTACACCAACTTCACGACCGCGAATGTGCCAGCCCTGATTACTGGCGGGATGTTCCCGACGGACATGGTGCGCGGCACGGCGCTGGTTGACACGTGGGGTAACACCGTCACACTCGCGTCGGCCAACAACGGCTCGCAAGGCGTCATCACGTTCGGTGGTGGCAACGCGCAGACTGCAAAGCAATGCGTCAGTGCCGCGTTGAGCCTGAAGGACTATGTCACGTTGGTGGTCGGTACGACGACTTTTACGCAGACCACGCTGCCCGATCAGGCAACCGCTGGTGCTGCCTGCAGCGCGACCGCCACATTTACGCTCACCTTCCAGTGAGAATCCGGCCGGGCACAACGGCCTAAGGGGACAAGCATGGGATACCTAGTGTTACCGATCGCAGCGGTGCTTTTTTGCGCGGGAATCATGGCGCAGGGTTGGCAGCTTGCGCAGGCTATGCCCGGAGCGGGGTTGCCGGGCCGCATGGATTCCGTGGCTACGGTGACGGCCCAGCAGGCGCAGGCGTACGGCGCAGCGTGCGTGACCACCGCCGGCGCCACGCCGGGGCTTGTCGGTGCCAGTGTAGTGCCCGTGCTGCCATCGGGTATGACCGTGCCAGCCGGAGCAGGATGCATGGCTGTAGCCAAACCTGGAGGTGGACGGGATGTGTACGGATACGTGCCCGTGTCCTCCGGTGCCAGCGCGGCGCTGCTTGGCAGCACAGGCGGAAGTCTCGGCTGGTTCCGTGTCCGCAGCCAGGGCACGGCCGTCAATATCTCGACGGGCACCGCGTATAGCGTGCCCGCGAGCATTCCAGTCGGCGCGCTGGTCCATTGGATCCAGTTGAATACCTGAGTAACGCATGGAATCGATCGTTGGATATCTCATCGCGCTGATGCTCTCGATGCTAAGCCTTGCAGGCTTCGCGACGTGGGCAAAGGCCGGGGTGACGAATGTGCAGACCGCGGCCGCTGCCAGCCAGATGCTGGTGTTTGACAAGGCTGCATTGCAGTTCGTGCAGGACCAGGCCGCCACTCTCGTGATCCAGGCGACAGCTACCGTGCCCGTCTCAGTCACACCAGCGGTGCTTGTGAATGGCGGCTATCTGCCGGCGGGCTTTTCGGCCACCAATGTCTTCGGGCAAAGCTGGCTACTACAGGTGCTGCAGCCGACGCCCAACAATCTTCAGGCGCTTGTTACCTCGCAGGGCGGCCGCGCCATTACCGACACTCGTCAGCTCGTGCAGATCGCCGCTCAAGCTGGCGCGCAGGGCGGCTTTGTGCCATACGCCGGCCAGAACGGTGATCCAACGATGGTGCCGACCAACGCGTACGGCGCATATGGTGCGTGGCAGGTACCGCTTGCCAACTTTACGAATCCCGGTAGTGGCCGGCTTGCATCGTTGCTCGCCTTCACCGGCGCGCAGGCCAACAACGGTTACCTGTATCGGGTGCAGGTTCCTGGCCACCCGGAGCTGAACAAGATGCAAACCTCCATAGACATGGGAGGCAACGATCTCAACAGCGCTGGGCGGGTGACGGCAAACACTGCGTTGACAAGCGGCGGCGACACCTACCTGACCAGCACGGGCACACCGAACACGGCTTGCGGGGTGGATACGTCCGTCCGTAGAAGTTCGACTGGGACTGGGCTTGTGATCTGCTCCGCCGGTATTTGGCAGCCCGTTGGGACTGCCGTCGCGAATGTGTCAGATGGCATGTGGTGTGAAAACAATGGTCAGTTCGCAACAAGCGGGAACAACGTTGGCTACGTCTGCAAAGGAAATCGCTATGTGTCTCTGAGCAACGCACTCGGCAACATCGTCATAACGCGAAAGATCGACAACGTGACCGATGGCATGGCTTTCGTGAAGGACAACTGTCCCGGCGGCGCGCCATGGGCCATTTACACCCCCAAGCAGCAGATGGTGAACGTGACTGGAAGCGTCATGCCGCCGATTGAGGGCACCTACTTTGCAATGAATGACGGTGGATGGCAGTGGGGTGCCCAGGCTAGTGCGATATCCCCATCTGCTTGGTATAGCGGTAATGACATCGGTGCGATCGGGGGACAACTTGTCGGGACGGTCACCACCGGCTGTTCATACTAAATTAAGAACAAGGAAAAGTGATGAAGGATGTTCTCAGGGTGCTTGTCGCGGTAATTCTTGTTGCGAGCGCAACATGGAATAGTACGGCAAATGCGGAGCTAATAACTCTTCCTGCGCCGGCTATGACCGTTGCCGACTGTTGGCCCGGTACTCATTGGGACCGGCGTCCGGGGACTGGTATTGCGTACTGTGCGATTAACTCCCCGCCGCCCCCTCCGCCGCCACCGCCGCCACCGCCGCCACCGCCGCCGACCTGCCCTGATCCTGCTGCAACAACGTCATTTCTTGCGCTCGCGTTGAATCGGGACGCGAGCGACAATCTGTTTTGGGACTCCTATCTCTACTGGTACGGGTCTACACGTTTTCATGGCGCTGACCTACCCGACGTAGATCCGAACTGGCTGATCGATAAGATCATCTCGAATCAGGGATTCATTCGTGGGGCGACGTATGTGAATATCGACAACGTCTACTTCCGGGTTGCCTTGTGCCAGTAGTCATATCGTAAAAAAAATGCCCGCGGTTGCGGGCATTTCTCCATGCAGTTCCTGGCCGGCTCAAAAGGCGTTGAAGCTCCACGACTTCGTGATAGGCACACCGTTTCGCGCCCCGGCAAAGGTGGCCGTGTAATTCCCTGCGGACAGTGGCTGGGTCGGCAACATAAATACAACGCCTGCAAACAAGTTTGCATCGGCAACGGCGCTTGCGGTTGAACCCGACTTAGCTGCCGCAGGAACCAATACACGCACGGGCACGGACGCGCCATTAGGGCCTGTCAGCGTAAAGCTGGTGACCGTCAAAACGTCCGACGCCGCGGGCGCAGGCACTCGGAACATGATCGGTGTGCCCGCCGTAGAAAGATCCGACGCAGGGTTGGGGGATTCGGCCGCTGGCGTGAAAGAGCCGAGGACGGAGTCGTTGTCCAGCGGGTAATACGCGAAAGCACCGGCCGGCAGCTGCTGGCCGCCATACTGCGGCAAGCCATATCCGCCGCCATTGGCGCCGGTCGACACTGAGAAATTGATAACGCAAATATTGTCGTGAAATGCGATGCCGGTCGCTTCTTGGTTACTGGTTACGCCCTGCAAGTGATAGACACTATGAAGGAAGCCAGCAACGCATTCCGCGCCATCAACGTATCCGGCCTTGCCCAGCACTTGCCCGATCCATTGGTTCTTGCTACCGCCAGCGGCGACAACCTGATCATACGGTGTCGCGCCAGTGAAGCTCGGCAGCCCTGGCGTCTCAGTATGACTAATGGTGCTATTCGCTTTCGAGTAGATAAGATGGTTTTCGGCGGCAGCATCGAGGAGTGGATCCTGCTTGAGCTGACCGACACCCATCTTCTGACGAAGCGTGTTCAGTGCGTTAAAGGCGCTCAGGCGGCTGTCCGCATATGTTGGCGCCGGGACACTCGTCGCCGGAACAACGGAAGTTGGTGCTTGAGGGGCCGGTTGGCTGGTATTGCTATTTCCGGTGGAAGGCGGGTTGGAGCTACCGCTGTCGCCACCGCCACCGCAAGCGGCGAGGGAGAGGGCGGCTGCCGTTGCAAAAACGCTGAGAAGAGTCGTACTGTTTTTCATCTTGTTTTCCTTTTTGCTGGAATCTTGTGGATCGCCTCTCGAACCACTTGATTCCAGCTTACCGAAGCCAGCGCGAAGTCAAGTCGCGCTAGCAGCCCGACGAAAACGCAGCCGAGGATCGGCTGCATGGCTTCCTAGTCGGCAGATCGGAGGCGAATTTTAGCCCCCATTGCGAGGGGTAGGGCCGGCCGTTGCGGAGTCCTCGCCTCGTTGTCTCAACTATCGTATAGGTACGATCCGCAATGGTTGCAGAGGTGCTGGTCTCGATTCGACAGCAATCCGGCGTTGCGCCAGAGACGGATGCTGCTCGAATTGCAATGGGCGCAAGCCATTCCGCGCTTGGTCCGGCAGTGGGGGTACTGGGCCAAATATTCCTTAAGTGTTACCCGCTTTCGGCGGGAAACAAAGAGAAGTAGGAGAGGCGTTGCCACGGTCAGTACATACGCCAGCGCTCCCCAGAGTACTGCGCTCCTGCCGCGCCGGTGGGCAAGATACGCAGTGACGGCCATGCAAAGCGCCTGGAATGGTAGGAGTCCGATATGCATGCGACAGGGTCCTGACGACGGCGCGATTACTCGCGTCGCCTCCGTTGGGAATAGTTCTGTGACCGACTTGGCTGCCTACTGCGTGTCTCCGCTGCGCCGACGACGCCGCCAGGGTGCCGCGCTAAGCGTGCCGGAGCACACCGGGCAGGCGTAGGACCGGCTGAGCTCAATCCGCGCACCGCTGTTCGCGATCAGGTAGTCGGTGCCGCAGGACCTGCACGCGGCGAGTGAGACTTCCGATTCCTCAGCCATCGTGCGTGCAAGATAGCTGGCGCGATCGGCAGTAAGCCGTAGGTCCGAGGCGAACGCCTGCGCCGTAACGTTATAGGCGGCGATCAAAGCCTCGGGCACTTTTGAGTCTTGGCTGATGCAGATTCGGTATAGCCAGAGAAAGACTGTGGACTGCACGCGCGCATTCGAGGATTCGAAATGCCAAGCGACGGAGCTGGGCATTTGGCCGCAAGGAGACGATTCACCGTGGTACTCGAGGTAGACCTTTCTGGCTTTCGCGGAGTTGATGGAAAGTAGCGATGCAACGCTTGAGGCCCGGCATCCCATGGCGGTGAGCATCATGCTATAGACATCGGTTTGCAAGCGTTCGAGGCGAAGATGTGTCCACCCTTGCTTGCCTTCCGGCTTCTCGACACGGAGTTGGGAGAATCGCATGAAGTAGTGACCCAACAGATCGTACGACACGCGGTCGGCCGAATGTTCAATGAAGAAGACCGGGTCCGAGATGCGCCATCGGAAAAGGGGGAACTGTATTCGGTTCACTGCGAGGTCGAGCTGATGCTGCGGCAATCCACGTAGGTAGTGAGCAAGCTCCAAGCTGATGCCGAGCAGAGGCGCGGCGAGAATGCTGGCATGCAGCAGTTCAACCATGAGCCACACGTAGGCACGGTTGTTGTGATAGAGAAGGATCTTGTCCACACTGTCGAGGACAGGCATTTGCATTTGCACCTTGTCTACCGCCAAGGTTGTCGTGCGTCCGGCGACCAGCGCCTTCCAGTCCTCCGCCGATGTAATCGATGGGACCACGGTCATAAATGGCGTGCCCATCAGCTTGCGAAAGCCAGCCTCGTTCTTGCGCAGCGCAGCGATCTCTTCCTTTCGGATGCCAAACGTCTGAGCAAGCGTGGCGTGCCGGATCAAAGCCTCCTCCATATAATCGGTGAGGTGATAGTTGGTTGAGCGAACGCGTTCGGCTGACAGTTTCGACAGTCCAAGCTTGTCGAAATCGCCGCGCAAGATATCAAGCTTCATTACAGTTTCCTCGTGCAGTATTTATTTTTTTTAAATGTTTGAGTTTAGAAATCCTCACTTGGCAGGTGGGGTTACTTTGTATGGTTGAGTGCCGCGACCAACTCCCCGTGATAGCGAGAGACGACGGCCGCCATCGTTTCAAGTAGAGGGCGGAACCGGGCGGAATCTTGGTTCATTAAGACTCGCAGTTGAGTCTGAGAAAATTTCGTTGCCATGACTTCGAAGTGTTCCTGGAGGTCGGCCAGCAGCGCGCGAGTATCCGCGTCGTTAGACTCTGCCGCACTGGCGGTCTCCAGCCGGTGCAAAGTGTCTTGGAGTTCCTGCTTAGCGGCGGCCAGCCGCTGATTGACGGCTTCGATGGCCGCTTCAACGGAGATGTAACCTTCAGGTGGCACTTCGCGGACGACTTCTTTCGTTTCGATCCGAGACTTGGCATTGACGGCTTGATCAAGGAGGCGGTCGCGCTCGTGAGTCAAATCGTCAATAGCGATCTGAAGCTTGCTCACAGCATTGTTACTTCTGGCGAGGTCGACTTGCGCGTCCGAAAGCGCCGCGCGATGTGTGTCACGTTCAGTGGAAGCCTGGTGGGCTTGCGCACGGAGGTGCTTGATCTCGAACTCCATGTCCCGTTGGTGGGTGACCGCGTGGGCGAGCTCTTCCCTCACGCCTTCGAGTTTTGCCGACGCTTCCAATAATTGTTCGTCGGACTGGCGGGTCTTGAGCATCAGCTTGCGGACGTCGTCACGGGTCAGTTCATTGTTCTTCTCCTTTGCCTCCATGATTACCAGTAGGTCATCGTCTGACACCTTTTCACGGACCAGCATGGCCAATTCTCCAAAGGTGAAGAGGTTGACCGCCCTGTTGTTATCCAGGAAGCGTCTGTACGTCTGCATGTGAACGTACATGGACGACCTTCCCAGGCTCAGGACTTGCTTGCAGTAATCCAACAGGAGGGCGGCTGCATGCCTGCGGGCGAGTCGCCGGTTATCCGAAGAGGCCTCGAAATTGCTGAGCATTGTCGAGTGGATCTGAGCAAGTCTTGCTCCGACAGCAAGCTGTTCCGTCTGAATGCGCTCTTGGCTCAGCAAGATTTCTCGGCTGGCTTGGACAATGCGTCCAACCTCGGCGGAGTCGAAGCGGTCGGTGAGGACTGCGCGCGCGAGCTGCACAAGCTGAGCCCCCTTGTCCTCAAGTGGGTCGTCCGAGAGGATGGATGGAAGGTTGTTAGATTGATCCATAGATTTTTCTTTTTCGTGGTCTTGTCGCCGGCGAAGCCGGTTGTTCCAACCGTACATGCACCGTCAGCTTGTCAAGGGCGCGACGGGCGGGCCGAAGGGCGAGTCGGAACCCGGTGCGTTCCCACTTGGGCAGGGAACATGTCGAGCTTATGCGCGTCTTTCCGGGGCAATGGTCTGGAAAGACGACGAATGGGGCATAGCTTTCGCCGCTCGTGCTCGGACTATCGGCAAAATTCGGAAGGGGTGTAGGTGTTTACCCCTATAGTGGGGGGGTGTCGGGGAGCGGCTGTTTGGCAGTTTACGTATTCACAATTAAGCAAAGCGGGGGCCGAATACTGCTAGCTTTCCGGAACTTCTGATTACCCCCGGACTCGCTGCCAATCGGTGGCGCACAGATTGCGCAGTAGGCCCAGCGCCCACGTCTGAGCGTCAGTTTTTGTGCTCAGTCCAACAGGTTGGACTGACTTTCCCGGAAAGACGCATAGTTTTGGTGAGCTTTCCGGGGATTCGATGGGCCAAAGATGGATTACCGTTCTATGAACACACGCGTCCCAGGCGCATCGACATGACAGGGCAAAGCGCCACGCTTGCTTCGTCCCATGACTTCCCTTCAGTTTGCGAATCCCTGAGCAGCGTCCTTGCCCGATGCCGTGTGCATTCGGCAAGCGCGTTGCCGCTTCAAGGATTCCTTGCTCTTCTGAGCATCGAATAATCGCCCGACATTTCTGTCGGGAAATCCTAGTTTCAGTTTTCAAGAGAGAAAACCATGGAATCCTTGTCCAATCTGCTGCGCTCGCCTATCCGCCTGTTCTTTTCGCTGATGGCGATCTATGTGGCAACACAATCAGCGGTTTGCGCGTTGTTTCTCGCAATCGTCGGGGTATCTTGGGTCTATCACAATGTCTTCGGTCGCTCGCACATCGTGCCGACGCCCCGAGACGTTACGATGCCCAAGCCGCAAGCTGCACCTGTTGACCAGAGCGATTCGCAAGCGCCTCAAGCTCGTGCGTATGCGAAGTCCCCTGTCGTCGTTCCGTTGAAGCGCCAGGAAGCTGCTTGTCGCAGCGCCTGACCTGATCCGCCCTCGTTCTAGAGGGCGGCTCTATCCACCTGTCGTGGGAACCTTGTTCCCACCGGCAGGTGGGCAATAGGGTTCCCATTCGGAGAACCCTATGGAAATGAAACCCGCCGCCTGGCAACTCGATTTCTTCGGGGACGCGGCACCTGTCAAAATCATCCCGCCAAAGCGCGACCCGTTGCCCGATCCAATTCACTGGAGCGACGGCGTACGTGAACAAATGGTTGACGCGCTGATCAGCCTCGCCTGCGATAGCCGTCGCGGCGACAATCTTCCCGAGTCCCTGGCCGATTGCGCCGATATGCTCCGTGCTCGCATGGAAGGAAGGGCCGTCGAGAAGGAAGACTATGACATGACGCTGGGCTGGATCTTTGGCTATTGGGACGGGGCGTTGCCCTATGCCTATGTCTGCGCCGTAACCGGCGTGAGTCCCGAGGTCCTGCAAGACATCATTCTCAACAACTCCCGTCTCAGGCGCGACCTGGCCGAAGTCCGCGGGATGCGTTGCGGGTCTCTGCTCTAGGAGTTGTCATGGCATTTCTTCAGAGACTGCTTGGCGCACTCCAGGATGCTCTCCAGCCGAGCACAGTCACACAAGAGCCCGTCCATTCGCCAATCGTTGGCACGGGGTCGAGCAACGAAGCCCACATCGAGATCAGCGGCGTCCCGAATCTCTTTCGCGACGAAGGCGGGCGCATCGTTCACTTCGTGGCAGCCTTCGAGCCCCGACCGACAGCGACCCGCTTTGGTCAGAAGCTCTTGCCAGACCCGGTCCCGTACTGGTGCATGGCTGGAGAATATCCGGGTGCAAAATTGGCTGATGTCATCGCTGGAGCGATTCGCGCAAATGCGACCCCGGCAGCGAGCATTGCGGCGACTAGCAACAACGGCGCAAGCATCCTATCGCGTAAGCCCTCCAGTGATGTCCTAGATGCCGTACCTGCGACGGTCAGCGCTCCCGCGCGCCGCGCGTCGAGCGGATCTGCGCATCGCGGCAAAATCACGTTCTGGGGCGAAGCCGAGTTCCCTGATCGCAAGCGCATCGGCCGGACCTACCAATCGTTTGCCCTGAAGCTAGAGACAGCGACAGGCTCCGAGACGCTGCAGGGCGAGGGCCTCAAAGACGCTATCTCCGAATCCGGGTGCCAACTTGGCGACTGGGTGGAAGTGCGGCGGCTGGAAAAGGTTAAGGTCCAGGCGTTCCACCAGAGGTCTGGAAAGCCAAAGCTGGACGATAACGGTCAACCCGTCCTGTGGGATAAGTGGCTGTGGTCGATCACGCGTTCACATTAATTTGAAAGGAAATCTCCATATGGCATCAGTCAACAAAGTCATCCTCGTCGGCAACCTGGGCGCGGACCCTGAAGTCCGCTACATGCCGAGTGGTGATGCTGTCGCCAACCTTCGCCTTGCTACCGCCGATCGCTACAAGGACAAGCAATCCGGCGAGATGAAGGAAGCCACCGAATGGCACCGTATCTCGATGTTCGGAAAGCTTGCCGAGATCGCGGGCCAGTACCTGAAGAAGGGGTCCTCGGTGTATATCGAGGGCAGGATTCGTACTCGAAAATGGCAGGACCAGTCCGGCCAGGACAAGTACAGCACCGAGATTGTTGCCGACCAGATGCAGATGCTGGGCGGTCGACAGGGCGGCGCAAATGATGGCGATGGCTACGGCCAGCAACCTTCCCGCCAGCAGCAGGCCCAGCAAGGTGGCCAACAGGGGCGGGGTACGTCGGCGCGTCAGCAATCGGCGCCGTCGAATGGCTTTGAGGACATGGATGATGACATCCCGTTCTAGCCAAGGTAGGTCGCTAACCTGATCCGCAATTCGCTGATCATCTCAGGCATCCTCCCATTTCCCCCCGTTGCAATTTCCTAGTTGCCGTCGGCTTTCGCCGGCGGCACTAGGCAACCATCTCCTTCCGCCCGATTCCGGGCAGTTCCCCCAACGTTCTCGCGATTGTTGAAAAGACCCCCTGGCTCGGCCGGGGTGTCCTTTGAGCAAGCGTTTCCCCGCCTGTCTCAGGCATCGACCAACCATCATTCCGAACAGGAGTGCAAATGAACTTGAACTGGAGTCCGGCCCAGTGGTTGTCCGTACTGCTCAAGTACGGCATCCCTGAGTCGTCCCTATCCGGGCGCCCCTCGGCGTGCCCGGTTTGTGGTGGCAAGGATCGCTTCACTTATGACAACAAACGTGGCCGCGGTGACTGGGTCTGCCGGCATTGCAACGACGGCAGTCCGATGGCCGGCGATGGGCTCCAGCTCATCTGCCGGTTCACAGGCTTGTCGTTTGCTGCGTTGGCTAGCGAGATCGAGGGTGGCAAGCCGGTGTGCCTGGCGCCCCGGGCCTTGCGCCTTGCCCAGCCAAAGCCCGCAATGTCGGACGAGGCCAAGGCAAAGCGCATCGAGCGGGTCTGGTCCCGTGCCTCGGCGCTGGCGCCGGGCGACGCTGCCATGCGATATCTCGCCGCTCGAGTACCAGGGCTAGTTGCCCCGCGTCCTACCGCGTTGCGGCTTGCCGCGATGGACTATCGCCATGAGGGTGTCGTCTACGGACGCTACCCGACGATCGTCGCGCAGTTCACGCTACCAGACGGTCGGATGGCGACGGTGCACAGGACCGCACTGGATCCGGCCAAGCCGGCGAAGGCTTTGATTGTGACGGCTGACGGAGAAGTTCTGCCGGCCAAGCGCAATGATGTGACGGCGCATCCGCTGGCTGGCGGCGCAGTGCGGCTCATGCCTCCGCGCGATGGCGTACTGGGTGTGGCCGAAGGGCTGGAAAATGCCTACGCCGCCTACATGCTCTTTGGCGTGCCGACGTGGCCCTGCCTCAACCGGGTGCTGCTCAGCCGCTTTGTGGTGCCCGAAGGATTGGGCATCCACACGTTGCATATCTTCGCCGACTTCGATGAGGTTGATCCGAAGACGGGCAAATCGCCCGGAATGGCGGATGCGCTGGCCCTGGCCAAGCGGGTTCGCGGTGAAGGTCTTACCGTTCACGTACACCGACCCATGGTGCGTAGCACGGATTTTTGTGACCAATGGCTGACCGCCAGCCGGTTGCAGGACATTGCCGGCAAGCAGGCTGTCTGCGCGTAGCCGGTCGTTGCAAGCGCCGCACTTCGGGGCGGCATCCTCTTCTCTATCTGCCCTGCGGGTTCTGCCCGCACGGGAGAACCCTTTCGGCAGCTCACTTCTTGGAGCTTTCCATGTCGTTCAAAGGGTTCAACGTGATCGTCGGTCGTCTGCAAATCCGCGCCATGCGTCAAGTGCCATCGGGGACAGTCCCGGCGCGCCAGTCCGAAGCCGACACTTACCATGTCTACCGTCGCAATGACGACGGATCCTCACAGCTTCAGCATACCGAAGCCGACTTCGATTCTGCCTTTACGTACTGCGCAGGCCGGCAACGGCCGACGCGCCACTAGGCGACCATCCATGAACAAAAAAGCCCGGCAATTCGCCGGGCTTTTTTGCTTTCTGCGGCTCACTTCGTGCGAACCGCCCACCACAGTCGAAGGGCGCATTCCCACAGCGCGAAGCCGATGCCGAACGTCAACAGAAACTTGAAAAAGCGGATGATTTCATATTCGACCGACATGGTGGTTTGCCTTTGTTGTTCGTTGGTATGGATTCTACTTTAGCGGCTATCTCGCAAAGTCAAGTCGGGTCCAGATGGGCTCAGTACCGCGCCATTGCGTCGTTAAGGGCGGCGAGATCAATGCCCGCCAAGAGGTCTGGGGTGCCAGGATCGGTAGCCTCCTGCACGTTTGTAATCACGTTGGGAGGGGAAGGCGGAGTCGTTACCGGACCCCGCGCCTGCGCCTGGGGCTGTGCAGGGTCCTGTGCCGGCATGGCTGGCTCAGGCAAAACCTGCTCGTAAAGTGGTCGGTGCGGGGCGACCTGAGGCGCAGGTTCAGGACTGGTTTGCACTGGCGTGCCCGCCATCGGGGGCCAAAGGAGATTAGAACCACCTGGACTCCCCGACTGGAGGCCGCGCAAAGCCAGCATTCGCAACATGAAGGATCGCTCACGTGCACCCGAGAAGTGCCGCAAATAGGCAAGCAACTCGGGCTCGGACAGCGTCACGGTTATCTGCAACTTGTCCATGGTGTTGTCTTATGCGGTGCGGGTTGCTTGCCTTGCGGCGCCGATCGTATAGAAGCCGCGCACGTTTGCAAAGCAGGGCACATCGATCATGTGGATGACGTTCTGGGGGAAGGCCGCGCGAATGGCCGGTGCATACAGTTGCGCGCCACCGCCCGTCAGAATGATCGACCTAAGGTCATCGGGGCGGCCAACCCGTGTCTGGATTTCCTTGACCGATTGCTGGGTGATCGCCATCGCTTCCTTCAGGTACGGACCCACATCGAGATCTTTCCCGAAGTACACGAGGGGCTTGGACTCGCGGATGGCCTTGTCGATCCGCTCGATACCTTCGATCGGCTGGACTTGATCGGCGGTGATCAGGCTCGCTACCTGTTGGTACACATGTGCCGCACCGCCAAGAACGCCGCCGCTGCGGGTGTCGTCGACGGTGTACCCGTGAGCGACAACCCAGTCGGTGGTGAAGTAGCCGATGTCGATCACGAGGTACGCATTCTCCGGGTCGTACTTCTTGCCGCTCTGCTGAATGTAGCTGATGAGGGTCCCGAGCGGTTGGGGCAGCGGCAGTACGCTGCCAATGTGAATTTCCCCCCAACCGAAGTTGTGGCTGCCGGAAAAGCGGTCCTTCAGATGCTCGGCGTACTTCTGCGTGTTGTGGACCGGTAAGCCGAGAACCAGCCGATCCACCTCACGCGCACCTGCGTAATGCAGGGCGCCGCCGAGCAGCGCCGCATAGTTTGGCGTTGCCGCAAAGTCCTCCGACAACGCCCGCCCTGTGTGCACATGGGCGCCGCTGATCGAAACGTCCGGGCCGACCTCATAACGTGCGCCGTCCACTTCGACGGTAACAACATTGCGGGACTTGAACAGGCCGCCACCAAAATTGTTCAGGGCGGTGTTCGCCGCCAGCGGGGCCAGCGACGGAAACATGTTCATAGTGATGTCGGAACCAAGAGCCCAGGCGGACTTGGTGTTGCCGTAGCCGACGTCGATGGCGATGGTCGAGTGTTTGATATGTTCAATGTGTTGTTTCATGGCTTCCTCTCAGATAGTTTGGGCTTCTCGGTTCGTGAGCCAGGGGCGGAATTGGAAGGCCCAAGTCGGTCGAAGTGCCACTTGATGCCTTCATGTGGCACTTTGAAGGCCGCTTCATCTTGGTTCACGTGGCACGATGTGGCACTTGGTGGGACGTGGGCCTTCGATGTGCCACCAAGGCCTACTTGGTGGCACATCGTCATGACCCACTTTACCGTTGGAAATGCGATGTCAAGGGATCGAAAGCTCGGGAATATGAGATACGTTTCGAGGCAAGCCGGGGTTGCACGTCGACGCGTGGCTCGCTATCCTTGACACACTTCTCGCGTCCCCGACGCATCGACCTCGCCGCCAGTTTGGCGGCCATCCCAAGCACTGACACTGCCCAAAATGGGTCGTCAGTCGCGTCTATGTACGAGCCGGATATTGATCCGGTTTTTTTTCAATTAAATCAAGTGGACAGTGTCGGATAGTGAGGACACCGGACACCGCGATACCAAGCCGATTTGCGGTCTGTTTGTGAAAGTGGACCGTAGTGTGGACGATTCCGTAGCCGGACACCGGACAGTGTTCGAAGAGTCGCCAAACGAATGAGATACGTCCCTACAGCCTGAGGCTGGGCACGGATCACGAAGCCCGACACACCGCGGCGGAGATGATCTGGCTTCGGGGCGGGGAGCTGGTTGCGAGCCACGACTGTGGCTGACGCAGGCTTCTGAGAGCATGACGATCCGGGGGGCGCTACCGGTACCAGAACGGCGCATCAGGAATCACCCACCACGGCGGAGGCCGCGAACGCAAGGACGACAATCCTGGCGAGCGAGGGCCGGCATCGAAACGATGCACCGGGTGGATGGCCGCGCAGCGGCACACGAGGCAAAGGCCTGTGTGTTCGCGTAGCGGACAGTCACGACGCATTGCTTCCATGCTCAGGGCTGATCGGTTGGCATCGCTAAAGGACAGGAAGAAGTGGACTCCGGCATGGTGGCCGGTTAGCTGGATGTGGTAGTCCGGCGCGCCACGTGGTTAGTGTCGTTCGGGGCGGCAGTAACACCTGGCTTGGAAGCTCGCCCGTTGGGCGGGGCGGAAGCGTTCGCCTTGGCGAATTTGGCCGCCGATTGGAAGTAACGACGATGAGCAAGGGCATCAATCTCCGCGCGGTACTGGCCGCGTACAACCTCCCCGAAAACTTCAAGGCGGCTTTTGCAGTGTTGGCGTTAGAGCACCTGCACTTGCCGCAAAGCGGAACGCGTGTCAGTGGCCGGTCGCTGTCCCAGCTAACGCAGCGGCAACGGGCACAGGCGCTACTGAAAATGTTCGTGGATCTGCGCAAGGGTGGCTTCGCGCTGACGACGCCGTACAACCTCAGGCAAAAGCATGTCCAGTGGCTGGTGCAATCCTGGGTGGAGGGACAGAAGCTGGATGTTGGGTCGGTGGAACTGCGACTGACGCACTTGCGCGCGCTCGCCGCGTGGATGGGCAAGACAGCCATGATCGGGAAAATCGAGGACTACGTTGAGCGTCCGGCTGACTACAAGCGAAGCTACATCGCGCGAAAGGATCGATCCTGGGAAGGCAACGGGATCGATGCGCTGGCGAAGATCGAGGAGATTGCCGGGACGGACCGTCATGTCGCGATGCAATTGAAGTTGGAAGCTGGATTCGGCCTGAGGGCGAAGGAGAGCTGGTGTTTGCGACCGGTCCATGACGTGTTGCCGTCCGGACATTTGCACACGGTCGATGGAACGAAAGGTGGTCGGCCAAGGAAGGTCCCGATCGAGTTCATCTGGCAATACGACCTGTTAATCGAGGTTGCCGAATTGGCGGGACAGACGAACCCAACTCATGACACGCTGATTCCGCGGCACTACACCCTGAACCAATGGCGGCGGCATTTCTACGCTGTTCTGGAAAAACACGGTGTCACCAAGGACGGGTGTGGCGTGACAGCGCATGGCCTGCGGCATCAGTACTTTCACCAAATGTACGAGCGGATGGCTGGGCAGGCTGCGGCCATCAAGGGCGGCGGGAGGGTGATTGACCGCGAACGGCACGAGGAAGCGATGCGCAAGATTGTCGCGGCGGCTGGGCACAGCAGGCAGACGAAGGCAAACGCATATCTGTCGACCTACTCGGTTCAGGCTGCAGAGTCCCGCCCGGCGGTCACGCCGGAGATGGCTGCTCAGGCGGTGAGAGACGCCGACGGCGTGAAAGCCAAGGCGGCTATCGCGCTTGGAATCACGCGGCAAGCACTGTACCGAATTTTGGCAAAGCTTCAGACCACCCAAACGGGAGTAATCAATGAAGGACATTAAGCAGCACGAAGATCGCGTGTACGGAACGGACGAGGTGTGCGGCATTCTGGCGAGTGGCATTGGTCCGGACGAGTTGGAGAGCTGGCCCCTGGTGAGCCTGCCTGAGTATGTCATTGCTGTTGCGCGTGCGAGCGCTGCCGACCCGGGGCAGGCCGAGCTGGGCGAATTGGAAGAAGTGCAAAGGGCCCGACGAGGGTTGCGGACCGAGTGGGGAATTCTTGTGGTCGACTTGCGGCGAAGGGAGACAGATGGACACGTGCTGAGCGTTGAGGCGTTTCTGGCGGCAGATCCCTATCTAGAAGTACCGGATTTGCGACGGAAGGGAGGCGAGGCTGCGGGGGACTACCTCAGCGACCTGATGAACTGCGCCATCCAATTGGGGCCTGGAGGGGAGTTGGTGGAGGAATTGTCCGGGATGGGACTGGAGTGGGAAGACAACTGCCAGACCGGGCAAGTCTTCTTCTTTATCGGTTTTAGCGAACCAGGGCAGGAGCTGGATTTTGCTGAACTTGGCGTGTCGCTGGCATCCTGGCTCGGGGAGTCTGACTTCGACCAGATTGTGAATGATGTTGGAACGCCGGCAGCGTTACGGACAGAGACTGAAAGGAGCCTGCTTGCGATGACAAGGGATCGAGTGTCGCCGTGTTTTGCTGTGAACAGCGAGCATGGCGGCAGCCGTTTCGCGGCTCCGTGCATATTTCGGACCGGCATTGAAGGTGGCCGGTCGCCGGACTTCCGCGCGTTCAACCGGTTGAATGCGCCAGCACAGAGGCAAGCGCAGGAAAGGGTGCAATGCCCGGCTGCACGTTACATTGGCATTGCTGGACTGGATGTCACCACGTATCAATAGGGTGGTCGAAGCTGGACGG
>NZ_JBYOJP010000026.1:0-60894 GCF_057798975.1 Cupriavidus sp. 21MJTG02-4
GCGTGGCCTCGGCGTCGGCAGCAGAGATCTTGCCCTTGTCAGCCAGCTTGCCGAGCGTATCCTGCAGATACTTGCGCGCCGCTTCCACCGCTTGCGGGTTGGCGTCGTACAGATTGACGGTCAGGCCGGCCTGCGCCGCGATCTGCGCGATGCCGCGGCCCATGGCGCCGGTGCCGACGATGCCCAGCGTTTGGATGGATTGCATGCTTTGCGATTCGATGTTCATGATGTTCAGATAACCAGGGACCGTGATGCCGAATGCAATACAGCCGTGGGAAAGCCCCACGGCTGTATTGCCGGCATGGTATTGATGCAAGTTCTTTCGGGCGTGCTCAGTTCAGCGTAAGGACGTACTTGCCGGAGACCTGGCCCGAGGCCAGTTTCGCCAGCGCCTCGCCGGCGCGGGCGAGGGGCAGGGTATGCGCAATCCTCGGCTTGAGCGCGCCTTGTTCGTACAGGCGGAAGAGTTCCTGCTGCACGGCCAGGACCTTCTCTGGTTGGCGATCGCGGTAGTCGCTCCATTGCAGTCCGCTGACGCCGATGTTCTTGAGCAGCAGGTAGTTGACCTTGACCTCGGGGATGCGCCCGGCGGCAAAGCCGATCACCACAGCGCGACCGCACCATGTCATGGCGCGCATGGCGGCATCGAAGACATCGCCGCCGAGTGTGTCCAGCAGGACATCGGCACCGTGGCCTGAAGTCGCGGCGCGGACCTGTTCGCGCAGGGACTCGCGCAGATCCGGCGCGGCAAGATCGATCACGGCATCGGCGCCGAGCTGGCGCGCAGCCTCGGCATGCTCGGGGCCGCTGACTCCCGCCAGGGCAAAACCGCCGAGTCCCTTGACGATCTGGATGGCGGCCGAGCCCACGCCACCTGCAGCGCCGGTCACCAGAACGGTTTCCCCCTTCCGGAACCCGCCTCGCTCTATCAAGGCGAAGTACGCCGTCTGGTAGACCAGTCCCATTGCGGCGGCATCCTCGAATGACATGGAATCGGGAATCCGGAAACACGACGCCGCGGGTGCGCTCACGCGTTCGGCGAACGCGCCGTGCTCCAGCTGGACAACCACGCGGTCACCGGGCTTCAGGTGCGTGACCCGTTTGCCCACCGCGCGCACGACGCCGGCCGCATCCTTGCCCGGCGCGAACGGGCGCTCCGGCAGGATCTGGTATTTGCCCTGCACGACCAGCACGTCGGGAAAGTTGACGGCCGCGGCGCGGACCTCCACCAGGACATCGTTGTCGCCCGCGTTTGGTTCGGGCAGATCCCCCACCGTGACAGATTCGGGGGCGTTGAATGCTTTAATGACGATGGCTTTCATGGGCGGTCGACCTCAGCGATTGAGAATTGGGTTGTGAGCGCCCAGGGCAGGCGAAGCGCCGCAGCGATCGGGGCTGCGAAAGGCGGCATCGACAGGTACCGGCAACGCCGGCATGGTCGCGCCCGCCGCGGTGGCGACGGTGCGGTCGAACACGCCGCGCGCCGCGAAATGGGGGTCGTGCCGTGCTTCTTCCAGGCTGACCACACGGCTGGTGCAGACGTCCTGTCCGGCGAATCGATCCTCCCAATAGGCAACCGGATGCAGGGAAATGGCCGCTGCAACCGCGTCGATGGCCTGCACCGGCGACATCCGCGCCAGCGCGTCCACGTCGAGCCCGACCAGCGCAACGAAGTTGCCCCAGAACTTGTCTTCCAGCGGCGCGGCAGCGAGAAAGGCGCCGTCGGCGGTACGGTAGACCTGGTAGCGCGGCGTGCCGCCCGTGACCAGTTCCGACGCCGGCGATGGCCACGATCCCAGCGCGCCATTGCCAAGCCCCCAGTACTGGAACGTAAAGAGGTTGTCGGCCATGGCCACGTCCAGGTGGACGCCTCGGCCGGTCTGGTCACGCTGACGCAAGGCGAGCAGGATATTGATCATCGCCGGATAGGTGCCGCCGGCAATGTCGGCGATGAGGGCCGGTGGCAGGACCGGCGCGCCATCGTTGCCGGCAGTGAGCGAAAGCGTGCCGGACGCCGCGACATAGTTCAGGTCATGCGCGGCCTCGGACGCGCGCGGACCGTGCTGGCCGAAGCCGGTGATCGAGCAGTAGACCAGCCGCGGGTTGATGTCCGCCAGCGCGGCGTAGCCCAGGCCAAGACGATCCATGACGCCGGGACGGAACTGTTCGATCAGGACATCGGCCTCGCGGATCAGCGGCATCAACTGGCTCAGCGTGTCGGGCGCCTTCAGGTCGATCGCGACCGATTGCTTGCCTCGGTTGAGCAGCACGAAGTTCGCGCTGTCCGCGTCGACCTTCGGCTCGTACGTGCGCATTTCGTCGCCACGGCCGGGGCGCTCGAACTTGATGACCTCGGCCCCGGCCTCGGCCAGCAGCAGCGAGCACAGCGGTCCGGGCAGCAGGGTGCTGAAATCCAGCACCTTCACACCGCTCAGCGGCTGGCTCATGACGTGCCCGCCCTGGCCCGTTGCGCGCGGTCCGCGGCGACGCGGGCGCGCCGCGCGGGCGCATAAGCCTCCTGTCCCAACGCTGCGTGCAAGGCCTCGGTCACGTGGAAGTGGTTCGCCAGGCCGGTGCGTTCCAGCAGCGAGATCGGACCTTCGGGGTAGCCCAGCCCGAGGCACAAGGTCTTGTCCAGGTCATCGGCGCTGGCCAGCTTTTCGTCCAGGCGGCGCAGCGCCGCATTGAAGTACGGGCGGATCAGCCGGTCGACGATACGCCCGGGAAAGTCATTGCATACCGCGACCACCAGCCCGGCAGCCTGGAACACCGCCCGGGCGCCTTCGAGTGCGGCCGGGTGTGTGCCAGGTTGCCTGACGAGTTCCACCAGCGGGCTCGGGTCGGCGTCGCCGAGCCTGAAGCGGGCGAATCCAACCACATTGGAGCCTTCCAGGCCGCGGCTCTCGCCGGTGTGCAAGCCAAGGCATTCCGTACCCAACTCGATCGCGACGAACGTGCGGGATTCGTGTCCCTCGCCCTTGCCAAAGGCGCTTCCGGCATCCGTGCCGAGGTAGAACAGCGCTTCGCCCTGCGCTGCGGCTTGTTCGAGGAAAGGGTGGGATTCTGGAAACGAACGGCTCTCGCCAGCTTGTACGATCTCGTAGCGCATATCAGGCATATCAGGCTCCAAACATCTTGGTGTTGCCATAGGCATGGAAGCCCTGTCCGGTCTTCTTCCCCAGGCGCTTGGCGGCGATCATGCGGCGCACCAGCGGCGGGCAGGCGGCGCGAGGCTCATGGGTCAGGCCATGCATGGCTTCGCACAGCAGCTTCTGGGTATCCATGCCGACCAGGTCCAGCAGTTCGAGCGGTCCCATTGGGTAGCCGAGTGCGGCCTTGATGGCGGTGTCGATATCGGCCGGTTCGGCCACGCCTTGTTCCACCAGCCGGATCGCGTCGTTGTTGAACGGGATCAGGAAGTAGTTGAGGATGAAGCCCGGCGTATCCTGCGTGGCTACCGGCTTCTGGCCCATGGCCTCGGCAAAGGCCCACGCGGCCTTGAAGGTCGCATCCGAAGTGGCCAGACCCGGCGACATCTCGATCAGCTTCATCAGTTGCGCCGGCAGGCAGAAGTGCATGCCGACGAAGCGGTCGGGCCGGCCGGAACCGCCGGCAATTTCGGTGATCGAGATGGTGGACGTGTTCGACGCAAAGATGGTCGCCGGCGGGCAGGCTTCATGGAGCTGGCCGAACAGTTGATGCTTCGCGGCCAGATCTTCGAAGATGGCCTCGATGACGAGGTCGCATTTCGCCAGGTCGCTCAGTGAGGTCGTGCCTTCCCAGCGGGACAGCGCCTCGTCAGCAGCGCCGGCCGGCAGTTTGCCGCGCGCCTCGGACTTCCTCAGGAACGCCTCGGTCTGGTCGCGCGCGCGGTCCAGCGCCTCTTGCCTGGCGTCGAACACGATGGTGCGAAAGCCCGCACGCGCCGCGACGATGGCGATGCCCGCGCCCATGGTGCCGGCGCCCGCGACGCCGATGGTTTGAATGGTTGTCACATCGGTCTCCTATTTCTTCAGGAAGCTGCGCCCGATCAGCTGGCGGTGTACCTGGTTGGTGCCTTCCCAGATCTGGGTAATCTTGGCGTCGCGCATCAGGCGCTCGACGCGGTAGTCGTTGCAGTAGCCATAGCCGCCGAACAGCTGCACCGCATCGGTGGTGATGCGCATGGCCGCGTCGGTCGCGCGTTGCTTGAGCATCGAGGCCTCGATGCCGAAATCCTGGTCGCCGGCATCGACCATTTCGCCCACGCGCCAAAGCCACGATTCGCACAGCGCGAGTTCCGTGGCCAGGTCGGCCAGCATGAACTGGATGCCCTGGAATTCGAGAATCCGCTTGCCGGACTGGCGCCGCTCGTTGATGTAGTCGACCGCGTCCTCGAACGCCGCGCGCGCAATGCCCAGCGCATGCGCTGCAACGCTGGGGCGCGATCGGTTCAGTGAACCGAACAGGATCTGCAGGCCTTCGCCGGGTGCGCCGATCAGGTTGGCGCGCGGCACGCGGCAGCCGTCGAACGTCAGGCTGGCCGTGCTCGATGCGCGCGTGCCCATCTTGTGCTCGGTGCCGAGCACACGCAGACCCTCCGTGCCCTTCTCCAGGATGAGCGCGGAAATGGCAGCCTTGGGATCACTGATCTCCGACCATTTGCCGAACACCAGGTACAGGTCAGCCACGTCGCCGTTGGTGATGAAGGTCTTGCCGCCGTTGACGACGATGTCATCACCATCGGCGGTAAACGTGGTGCGCATGCCGGTCGCGTCCGATCCCGCCGAGGGCTCGGTAATGGCCAGCGACGCCAGGCCGCCTTCGGCAATGCGCGGCAGCAGGCGGCTCTTCTGTTCTTCACTGCCGTATTCGATCAGCGGCTTGATGGCGTGGTAGTTCGTGGCCCAGACAATGCCGGTGGAGGCACAAGCCTTCGAAATCTCCCGCACGCAAGCCAGATAGCTCAGGAAGGACAGTTGCGCTCCGCCATAGTTGTCAGGGATGAACATGGCGTTCAGGCCCAGTTCATTGATGGCTTTCACGTTCTCCCAGGGAAACGCACCCGAGCGGTCGTACTCGGCCGCGCGTGGCGCGATCTGGGTGTTGCACAGCTCCTTGACGCTGTCGAGAAGCATGCCTTCCTCGGCAGATAGCGGCAGCCGCGCGTCCATCCGGTCCAGCATATTCATGTCTACCTCCGTTGGCGGGCGCCGCAGCGCCCGCACGATTGCTACAGCGCCATGCCCTGGCCGCCATCGATATAGAGCGTCTCGCCCGTCAGGAAGCGCCCCGGCAACTGGAACAGCATGGCGGCAAGGTTCCCGATATCGTCGGACTTCCCGGGCCCGCCCACGGGAATGCGCTTCCTGAGGAAGGTCTGGAGCGCGCCTTCGTTCAACTCGTCGCGGTTCAGGTCGGTCTCGATATAGCCCGGCGCGATATTGACCACCTGGATCCCATCGCGCGCCCATTCGACGGCCAGGCAGCGCGAGATCGCGCCGACGGCAGCCTTGGACGCGCAATAGGCGGCATTGCCGCGCACGCCGAGCTTGTCGTAGAAAGAGCCGATGTTGACGATCAGCGCCGAGCGGGCTTCGCGCAGGTAGGGGTAGGCCACCTGGCTGGCGAGCAGGACCGATGAGGCGTTGGTTTGCATCACCCGGTCGAAGTCGGCGATCGGAAACGATGCCGAAGGCCCCTGCAGATGGATGCCCGCATTGTTGACGAGGCCGACGACGGGCTTGCCGAACAGCCCCGGCACCTCGGCGAACGCCGCGGCGACGGATGCGGCATTGGTGATGTCGCAACGCAGCGCCGCCAGGCGCTGGCGGGCATCGGTATCGAGCGAGCCGGCGTGGGGCAAGTCGCCCGAACGCGACAGGCAGGCCACGTGCAGGCCGGCGCGCGCCAGTTCCACGGAAATCGAGGCACCGATGCCGCGGCTGCCGCCGGTGACGATGACGGCGCCTTGAGTGAGATCAGGCATCCTTGAACTCCGGTGTGCGTTTCTCGATAAAGGCTTGCATGCCTTCGACGGAATCCTTCGTCTGATAGGCCAGCGTGGACAGGTCGGCTTCGATCTCGAGACCGGCGTCGAGCGTGGTCGCCATGCCCCGAACGACCGACTCTCGCGCGAACAGCGACGCGCACCGGCTATAGCCGATGAACTCGGACATGAAGGCCTTGCCAAGTTCCACCGGGTCGCCGTCCGCCACCACGCGGTTGACCAGCCCGATGCGCTCGGCTTCGATCGCGTCGACCGTCCGCCCGGACATCACCATCTCCAGCGCACGGCCTTCGCCAACCAGGCGCGGCAAGCGCTGCGTGCCGCCATAGCCGGGGATCAGGCCCAGCTTGATCTCGGGCAGACCCATGCGGCCATGCACCGTGGCGATCCGGAAGGTACAGGCCATGGCCAGCTCCAGCCCGCCGCCAAAGGCATAACCATGCAGCACCGCGACCGACGGAATCGGCAGCCTGGCGAACTTGTCGAAGGTACGTTGACCGAGCTGGGCACCCTGGCGTTGCGCCATCAGGCTGCGATCCATCAGTTCCTTGATGTCGGCGCCGGCGCAGAACGCCTTCGGGCCGGCACCGGTCACGATGAGCGCGCGGGCATTGGAGGCCGCCACCTGATCGAGCGTGTAGGACAGCGCTTCGATCATGGTGAACTGCAAGGCATTGCGTGCTTCGGGCCGGTTGAGCGTGAGGATTGCGTACGGCCCGTCAAACTTGATGTCGATCGACATGGTCATGCTCCTGCCGTGGTGCGGGCCTTGTAGCGCACTGGCTGCGGCTTGAGTTCGCCGCGCAGGGTCATCTCGACCAGGTCGCGCTTCAGGATCTTGCCGCTGGGTGTCAGCGGGAACTGGTCCAGGCCAAGGAAGTATTCCGGCATGTCGTACTTGGACAGGCCGCAGCCGGCCAGGTGGGCCAGCATGTCGGCCGGTTCCAGCGTCTGTCCCGCGCGGACCACGACCGACAGGCAGACCTTTTCGCCGAGGCGGGCGTCCTGGACCGGATAGGCCGCAGCGCGCTCGACCTTGGGATGGCGCATGGCCAGTTCCTCGATCCGTGCCGGATGGATGTTGTGGCCGCCGCGGATGATCAGGTCCTTCTTGCGGCCGACGATCACGATGCAGCCGTTCTCGTCGATGATGCCGAGGTCGCCGCTCATGAACCAGCCATGGATGTTGAACGACGTTTCGGTGGCCACCTGGTTGCTGAAATAGCCAAGCATCAGCAGGCCACCGCGGCCCCCGATCTCGCCGATCTCGCCCACCTCGGCCTCGACGTCCGAGTCGTCCTGCTTCCACAGGCGGACCTCATACCCGCGGCAGGCCCGCCCGCAGGTCGACACGATGGTGTCCGCGGTATCTGTCGGGATGGTGTAGTTGTGCGAGCCGTTCTCGGTCATGCCGTAGACGTTCTGCGGCGTGACCCCGAGCGTGACGAACTTCTGCGCCACATCGCGCGGGATGGCGGAGCCCGCCATGTAGAACGTGCGGACTTCGCCCAGCGACTTCAGATTGCGATCACGCACGGCCTGCAGGATGTCCATGGCGTGGGTCGGCACGCCCATCACATAGGTGGCGCCGGTTTCCAGGATCCAGTCGAGGGCATGCTTGCCGGCACGCAGGTTTGTCATGACCAGCTCCGCGCCTGCCACGAGCACCTGCTCCAGCGCCACCGTGGCAATGTGGTGGCTCATCGGGCTCAGCGTCAGGACCGTGGTGTCAGCCGAGTGTCCCCAGTCGCTGACCAGCGCGCGCCCGTTCGCCAGCAGCGTGTTGTCGCTGTGCATGACGCCCTTGGGCGCGCCGGTGGTGCCGGAGGTGAAGGCCAGGTACACGATCTTGTCCGGGTTCAGGTCGGGCGTCGACAGCGCGGAGGGCGGCAGCCGATCCGGGAACGGATGCGCGCCGGCGGGCAGGGTGAGGTCGCCACCGGCCTGGCCAGGCATGGCAAACATGGCCGCAAGCGTGGGGATCTGCGCGGCGCGTCCGAAGATCGACTCGCGGTCCGAGTCCGCGCCATAGCCGGGCATGGCAAACAGGGCGCGGCACTGGATGCGGTTCAGCAGCGTGCAGATCTCGTCGACGGTGTAGTTCTGGTGCAGCGACGGGCAGCAGACATAGCCATTGCGCGAGCAGGCCAGGAACACGATGGTCGCCTGTACCACGTTGGGCAGCCAGATTCCGACCCGGTCGCCCGGCTTCAGGCCCTGCCTGTGCAGCGCCTCGGCCACGCTGTCGACCCAGTCGATGACCTCGCGCCAGGTCAGCCTGACATCTGCATCGCGCAGGGCGCACGACGTGGGCCGTTCACGCGCATGGCGCCGGGCTAGTGTGTAGAGCGTCTCCTGCTGCCAGATTCCCGACAGGTAATAGTCCCGCGCATTCTGCGGATTGTGCAGCGTCAGGATGTTTTGCATGGTCTCACCCCGTGGCATCAATGACCAAACTTGGAAGCATCCGGCTTGCGGCGCTCGGCAAAGGAAGCAGCAAGCTCGTCATGTTCCTTCGTATCGAGATAACCACGCAGCAGCAGGTCGTGCGCCATGCGGGACAGGCCGCTGACACCGCCGTGGCGGGCGTTGAACGCGCTCTTGAGCGAGGCCAGCGCGAACGCGCCGCGCTCGGCGACCTCGAGCGCATACTCGCGCGTGGCTTCGGCCAGCTGGTCATCCGGGACCACGCGATTGATCAGTCCGATTTCCTGCGCCTCGCGCGCCGTCATCTTGGGGTTGCGGTACCAGATATCCTTGGCGCGCTTCTTTCCGACCAGGTCTTCCAGGTACCAGGTGCCATAGCCCGCGTCGAAGCTGCCGACCATCGGGCCCACCTGGCGGAAGACCGCCGACTCCTTGGCGATGGTCAGGTCGCAGACCACCTGCAGCACGTTGCCGCCGCCGACGGCAAAGCCGTTCACCGAAGCAATGACAGGCTTCTGCAGACGGTCGATGCTTTCATACATCTCCAGCGTGGGCAGCACGCCCGCGTAGAGCGTGGTGTCTTCCATGCCGTCCTTGCGGCCGCCGGTGCAGAAAAACTTGTCGCCGGCGCCGGTCATCACGATGACGCGGGTGCGCGTCTCGCGGCGGATCGCGTTGATGCAGTCGCGGATCTCGTGGCACATGGTCTCGGTGAACATATTGCCGTCGTGCGGACGGTTCAGCGTGATCGTGCCGATGGGGCCGTCTTCCTTGTACAGAATTTCGGTGTACGACATGGGTGGTCTCCTGTTTAGACGATTTCTGAGTCGATAAGGCCCGCGACGCAGGCCGCGGACATGGAAAGTTCTTCCCTGAGAATGCGCTCGGTGTCCTGGCCAAGCGCCGGGGGCGGGTTGCGCAGCACGGCGCTCGCGCCATCGAAGCGGATTCCCAGGCCGACCTGCGGCACCAGCCCTGCCACGCCGTCGGTGGCGAAGAACATCCCGTCCGCGCGCAGCGGCGGGTCGTCGGCCAGCTGGTCGATGCCGTTGATGGGCCCCGACGGGATCCGGTGCTGCGCAAACAGGTCCAGCCAGTGCTGGCGCGGTTGGGTGGCCAGCAGCCCCGCAATCGCCTGTACGATCGCCGGGCGCGATTCGCGCCGGCGGGCGTTGGTCTCGAATCCCGGTTGATGCGCGTAGTCCGGCTGCCCGAGCGCCTTCCAGAAGCGCTGCCAGATGGCGTCGTTCCCGAGTCCCAGCGTAATGGGGAAATCGGCCGTGTCGAAGACCTGGTAGATCGCGATGACCGAGTCGGTTCCACCCGAACGATTCGGTGCCTCGCCCGAGCCCAGATAGGGCACGATCCGCGGTGCCATGAAGCGCGCCATCGTCGCCACCATCGACACATCGATCTGCTTTCCTGCCCCCGTGCCGGCACGCTCGAACAGCGCCGCCAGCGTGGCCATGGCAATGTCCTGGCCGGCCAGAAGATCCGCCGCCGGGGTGCCGACCTTTTGCGCGGGGCGATCCGCCTCGCCGGTCAGGTGCATGACGCCCGAGTAGCCCTCGGCGATCAGGTCGTAGCAGGGCAGGTCGGCGCGCTCGCCCTGGAGCCCGAAGCCGGTCACTGACACATGGATCAGCCGGGGGTTGATGGCCTTGAGCGTGGCGTAGTCGAGGCCAAGCTTCTCCTGCACGCGCTGCGCGGTGTTGAGCACCACGACATCGGCACCGCGCACCAGTTCATGTGCCACGCGCTGGCCCTCCGCACGCGTGAGGTCGATGGTCATGCTCTGCTTGTTGCGGTTCATGCTCAGGAACCACAGCGACTCGCCATCCAGGAACGGCGGCCCCCAGCTGCGCGTGTCGTCGCCGCCATGGCGCTTCTCAACCTTGATTACCTCGGCGCCCAGATCGGCAAGCAGCAGCGTCCCGTAAGGACCCGCCACAGAGGTCGTGAAGTCGATCACGCGGATGCCCTTCAGGCAGGCAAGGCCTGCGCCGGGCGCTTGGAAGGGGAGTGTCTTCAGTGTGTCCATGTCGAGTCGGATCTACGCAAGTGCAGGACATACCGCAAAGCTTGTGCCAGCGTTTGGCGCGGAAATTGCAGCGGACCGGGTGATGGACTGGAGATTCAGGCGCAGCCGGCCTTCGCGACCCTGCAGGCCGATCGGCAAGGGCAGTGGATGGGGAAAACTGCTTAGAATGAAACTGTCTTCGCAGTGTTCTTGCCTGCTGTCGAGAAGGCAATTGTGTAGCCGCCGAAGACACTGCGTCGCCGAATAACACCCCAATAACACACCCAAGCGTGGTGGAGACATGAAACGTGAAACAGAGGGTGTCCTCGTACTCGATGCCGAGGGCAATACGACATTCGCCAGCGGGCTTGGCAGGGATTCGCTGGTGGCCAGGTTGCTGGGCGGGCTGTGGCAGAACCGTCATCGCGTACCGCTCAGGCGCATGTCGGCCCTGGCCGATCTGGAGCGCCCGCTGACGGTCGCGGCGATGCCTACCCGGGATTCGGTGTGCTTCCTGATCTTCGCGGTGCAGGAGGGCGATGAGCTGAGCGAATTCCTGGCGAGCGTGGAGGCGGCGCCGGACATCCTCAGGCATTTCATTACCGATCCCTACAAGGCCATGGTGGTGGTCGATACTTCGGCGCGCATCACCTATATGAGCCCGGTCCATGAGCGCTTCTTCGGCCTCAAGCATGGCGAGGCGATCGGGCGGCATGTGACCTCGGTGATCGAGAACACGAAGCTGCAGGACGTGGTGGCGACGGGCAAGGGACAGGTTGCCCAGCTGCAGGAGATGAACGGCGTGACGCGGGTGGTGTCGCGGCTGCCAATCCTGGATCGCAACAAGCGCGTCGTGGCGGCGATCGGGCAGGTGATGTTCAAGGGACCCGAGTCGATCCGGGAACTCACCGGCGAACTCGCCAAGGTCAGGCAGGAACGCGACTTCTACCGCAGGGAGTTGTCCGGCATTCGGAACCGCAGCTACGGCCTGGACCAGATCGTGGGCAGCAGCGATGCCGTGCGGCGGCTCAAAGAGGACATCCTGCGTATCGCGCCACTTGACGTGCCGGTGTTGCTGGCGGGCGAGAGCGGCACCGGCAAGGAGCTGGTGGCGCACGCCATCCATATGCTCAGCCCGCGCAGCGACAAGCCGCTGGTGCTGGTGAACTCGGCGGCAATGCCGCCCAACCTGGTCGAGAGCGAGCTGTTTGGCTACGAGCCCGGCGCCTTCACCGGGGCGGACCGCAAGGGCCGCAAGGGCAAGTTCGAGGCGGCCGACACCGGCACGCTGTTCCTCGACGAGATCGGCGACATGCCGATCGACATTCAGGTCAAGCTGCTGCGGGTTCTGCAGGATGGCCAGTTCGAGCGTGTCGGGGGCGATCGCGCCCGGCACTCGGATTTCCGCCTGATCTCGGCCAGCAATCGGGACTTCAAGGCCATGATTGCCAGCGCGAGCTTCCGGCTCGACCTGTTCTACCGCATCAGCGCGGTGACACTGAGGCTGCCGGCCTTGCGCGACCGGCTCGAAGATATCCCGGAGCTGGCGGACACCTTCCTCGCGGCATTCGCCATCCGGCACGGCGCGGCGAAGAAGTCGATCGCCGAATCCGCGATCGACTTCCTGCAGTCGCGGGCATGGCCGGGCAACATCCGGCAGTTGCAGCATGCGATCGAGCGCGCGGCGATCTTCTGCGATGGCGCGGTGCTGACGATCGGCGATTTCGGCAGCCTGGAGGGCGCCGAGCATGCGCTGGCCTGGCGCCACAGCGAGACGCCGCAGCCGCCGCAGAAGCCCGATGTACGCGAGGCCAAGGAGCGCCTGGAATCGCAGCTGATCCTCGATGCCATGCGGCGCACGGGCGGAAACAAGAAGCGCGTGGCGGAGGAGCTGGGCATCTCGCGCTCCTACCTGTACAAGCGCCTGAGCATGATCGAAGGGGGCGAGAACAGCAAGCCGGCGAGCAGCTAGTGCGTGCGAACCCGGCGAACCATGACGCGGTCATCGGGCCGTTCAGCCAGGCGGGCATCCATCCAAGGATCGTGCACTACACGCGCAACCGGATGACGACCGTGTCGATGGTCTCCGAAGGCTGCAGCATGGCGATCGTTCCGCGCCGCTGGCAGCGCTTGCGCCCGCTTAGCCGGGTTGCGCGTCTGCCGACGCTTCCGCCAGTGCCTCCCGATTGCCGGCAAGCTCGCTGACCACGTCAATGAACTGCTGAAGGACAGGCTCCGTGCGCCCCTTGAGCCAGCAAAGCTGGAAGCTGGTCCTATAGTTGACATCGGTGAGCTTGACCACCACCAGCCCGGATGGATACGTGAAATCCTTGCCGAGCACGGTCAGGCCGATACCGACGCCGACCGATATCAGGTTCATTTGCGATGCGACGGAATGCACCTCCTGCACGACCAGCGGATCGAATCCCGCCTCCTGGCAGAGTGCGAACAACGGGCCATAGCCTGGACTGACGCTGGACTTCGGAACCACGACGAAACGCTCGCCGGCGAGCTGGCCGAGGGACACGGACCTGCGCTTTGCAAGCGGATGGTCAGCGGGCACCACCACGCCAAGCCCGCCGGTCTGGATCACATGGCGTTCCAGTGAAGCTTCGCCCTCGGCGTGCGTGGTGCCTCGTCGCGGCTTCTTGTGGGCGCCCGTGCTCGGGCCGAAATGCATGAAGCCGGCCTGCACCTTGCCATCCAGAATCGCCTTGACCTGGTCCGAGGTCGGCATCTCGACCAGCGTGAGCGCGACGTTCGGGTGATATTCCAGGAATCGCTTGATCGCCGCACGGAACAGCGGGTGATACAGCGTCAACGAGCCGTAGCCGATACTCAGGCCACCCACTTTGCCTGCGCCTACCTGCTTGGCCAGCGTGATCGCCTGGTTCAGGTCGCTCATCATGCTTTGCAGGCGGGGAAGCAAGGCGTGCCCCGCCGCAGTCAGCCTGACCTTATGGGCTTGCCGTTCGAACAGCTCTACCCCGAGTTCATCCTCCAAGTCTGCGATGATTTGCGAAACCGCGGGACGCGTGACGAAAAGGCGGTCGGAGGCTCGACCGAAATGCTCCTCTTCGGCGGCCGCGACGAAATAGCGCAGATGTCTGAGTTCCATGGGCGTGGAATGTGCATGACAAGAATCTTGTACCGGACCCGCCCGGCTTTTCGCAGCGTTAAGGAAAGCCAAAGCGTCGGTGCGGCTTACAGTGTGGCAACATTGTTCGCGGGTGTCGAGTCGCGTTTACCTCACTGTCGGTAAGCTGCGCTAACGCTCTTCTTCGCGCCATGGGCGTAAGCCCGGCTTACCGCAAGAGGGACTAAAGCCAACTGGACTCGCCGCCCCACTCACGACGACACTTCCGGTCATCGCGCTGCGCTTGCAGCCGGTAGCGCGCCTGCAATGCGGTACGGACGTTGCGTCTCATCACCGAATCGACGAAAGACGCGCCCGTGAAAGGGCACTACCCGCTTCGAAGCCTGCTGCGGCGCTTGCGCTTGCCCGGAAGACCTATAACGAGGAGAGACATGACACCCCGCCGCCATCTTCTGAAGTCCCTTGCCGGCTGCCTGCTCGCGTGCGCGCTTGTGCCGGCGCACGCGCAGGACGGAACCTATCCCGCCAGGCCGGTCCGCATGGTCGTCTCGACCTCCGCGGGCGGGATGACGGACATCCTGGCGCGGCTGTATGCCGAGAGCCTGTCGAAAGCCCTGAAGCAACCGTTCGTGGTTGAAAACATGCCTGGCGCCGGCACGATGCTGGCGTCGCGCTACGTGGCCCGGCAAGCCGCCGACGGATATACGCTGCTCGTAGCGGCCAACAGCATTGCGGTGCTTCCGCATGTCGAAGCGAACCCCGGCTATCACATGAAGGACTTCACCGGCATCGGCGAACTCGCACGCTCGCCGTCCTTGCTGGTGGTGAGCACGTCGTCGAAGATGAAAACGCTGGCGGACCTTGTCGTGGCAGCGAAGAAGGATCCCGGGGTCGTGACCTATGCGTACGTGGGCCGGGGAACTACGTCGCATATGACAGCGGAGCTGTTCGCGCATGACGCCCGCGTGAGCTTCAATGGCATCGCGTACAAGGGCATTTCTCTCGCGGTTCCGGATGTGCTGGCCGGACGTGTCGAGTTCCTGATGGGCCCTCCGACCTCGACCGAGGAACTGATCAAGAGCGGGAAGATGCGTGCCCTGGCGATTACGTCGGCAGCGCGCTCGCCGGCGTTTCCCAATGTGCCGACCTTCAAGGAGCTGGGATATACCGACGCGACCTATAACCTCTTCTTCGGCGTCTTCGCACCTGCTGCGATCCCGGATGGCGTGCGCAAGACACTGGCCGATGCCATCGAGGCGGCGAAGAAGGATCCGGCCTTTACCGCGCGCCTGCGGCAACTCGGCATGGACGGCTCCACGATCCGGACGCCGCAGCAGTTCAATGCGTTCCTGAAGGACGAAGAACAAAAGTCCGTCAGCCTGCTCCAGAAGTGAGCCTGAGCCGTCCCGGGATGCAAGCTTCCGCTGTCATGGCTCGTCACGGGGCGGCGGCGTTTCCGCAAGCTGTGCGCGGGCACTGTCGGGGTGCGGGATGTGCGTGCCAGCGCTCTGCCGATGGCATGTCTGCCCGTGGAATCCCCGGACAGATAACCCTGGGCTCCGCGGCGCTCGGGACCACGGCCATCCGCAATCTCCAGTTTCCGCTTGCGGTCCGCATCGATGTGGAGAGCGGCGCGTGCGAGCTTTCGATGCGGGGTTTCACCAGGACGGTCGCGCACGGCGAGTCGCGCCTCATTCCCGCACTGGAAGAGGTGTCGCTGACGCTGCTGCGGCAAGCCAGGGTCACATTGACGATGCTCTCCGAGTGCGAGCTGGACCCGGACCACGCGCACTGCCGGCCGCCGGCGGACGACCCGTGGAAGCGCAGGCCGGCGACAGCGGGTCTTTCCCTGGCCGTGTTCGCTTCCCCTCAACTTGACTGGAGGCTGTCGTCCGCTGCCGCATGCCTTGGCAAGCTGGACGGGCGGGCGCTTTCGCGCAAGCTGCTGCAGGAGTGCTCGAGCCTGCGCCAGCTCGTGAAGACCCAGCGCCTGTCGCGCTTCCTCTTCGATCTCATGGCTTCGGCGCGGCAGGCATCCGCCGCATCCTACGGATTTTCCGACCAATGCCGGCTCGAGAACGCCGTGTACGACCAGTTCGGGATATCGATCTCGGCGCTTTCCCGGCTGTCCCGCAGCCGGCCTGCCTGACCGGAAAAGCCGGTTAGCTTCTCTTACCGCCGTGCCCGGAAAATCGAACTCGACGCACAAGCCCACGGTAACTAGCATCGTTTCATATAACCATAAGCAGGAGACAAGGATCATGAACAGGCGTCACTTCATCAGAACTGCCTGCGGGATGTCTCTGGCGGCCATGTCCGCCGCAGCGCTCGCGCAGTCGTCACCGTATCCCACCAAGCCAATCCGGATTGTCGTCAGCAGCGTGGCGGGCGCCCTGCTCGATGCATCCACCCGGCTGTACGCGGCCCGCATGTCGCGCGACCTCGGGCAGCCTGTGGTCGTGGAGAATATGCCCGGCGCCAGTTCGATGCTGGGTGCCCGCTACGTCGCTCGTTCGGCGGCGGACGGCTATACGCTCCTTGCGTTCGCCAACACGGTGCTGACTATGCCCGGCCTGGTGAAGGGCGCAGGCTACGACTTCAACAAGGATTTCGTGGCGCTGGGGGAAATGGCACGCGCCCCTGCGCTGCTGGTGGTCGGCGGGTCATCGCCGTACAAGACGCTGGACGACCTCGTGAAGGCCGCGAAGCAGCAGCCCGGAACGCTGACGTTCGGCTCCGGCGGCCAGGGAAGCACGTCGCACCTGCCGGTCGAGCTCTTTGCCAGGAGTGCGGGCATCCGCTTGACACACGTGCCCTACAAGGGGGTCGCGGCGATCGCGCCCGACCTGATCTCCGGCCGCGTGAGCTGCATGATGGGGACGGCAACGTCGTTGTACGGCTCGATCCAGGCCGGCTCCATGCGCGCGCTTGCCATCTCTTCCGAGAGCCGGTCGACCAAATTCCCCAATGTTCCGACCTTCAAGGAACTGGGCTATCCCGAAGCCACGTACAGCATCTTTGTCGGCATGGCGGCGCCGGCGGGGATTCCGAAGGCAGTCCAGGCCAGGCTTGCGCAGGCCATCGAAGCCGCGCGTTCCGATCCGGCGCTGCAGGCCCGGCTTGCCGCGCTGGACCAGGAAATCGCCGACGTCCGCACGCCGCAGCAGTTCCACGCGTTCCTGCTGGCCGAAGAGAAACGGACGCTGCAGCTGATCAAGGACGCGAAGATCCGGGCGGAATGATAGTCGCGGCGCGGCGATCGGGCGACCAGCATGGTGGACGAGCATGAAACGTGAACCGAACGGAATTCTCGTCCTGGACGAGCATGGGACAACGACGTTTTCCAGCGGCCTGGGGCAGGATGCGCTGATCCGCCAGGCGCTCTGCCGGCTTTGGCAGAACCGCGGGCGGGTACCGGTCAAGCGCTTGTCGGGCATCACGGAACTGGATCGCCCGATGACCGTTGCCGCCATCCCGACGCGGGATGCCGTCTGCTTTCTGATCTTCGATTCCCAGGAAGCGGACGACTTCAGCGAGTTCCTCGCCGGCGTGGATGCGGCCGAGGACATCCTCCGCCATCTCGTCATGGATCCGCACAAGGCCATGGTCGTTGTCGACAGCGACGGCAGGATCGCCTACATGAGCCCCGTCCACGAGCGCTTCTTCGGCCTTCGGCACGGGGAAGCGATCGGCAAGGATGTCAGTGCCGTGATCGAGAACACACGGTTGCGCGAAGTCGTCGCCACAGGCAAGGGGCAGGTCGCGCAACTGCAGGAAATGAACGGCGTCACGCGCGTCGTCTCGCGGTACCCGATTCTCGACCGCAACAAGCGGGTCGTCGCGGCGGTCGGGCAGGTGATGTTCAAAGGGCCGGAGTCCATCCGGCGGCTCACGGTCGAGCTGAGCAAGGTAAAGCAGGAACTGGATTTTTACCGCCGCGAACTTTCCGGCATCCGCAACCGCAGTTACGGGCTCGACCAGATCGTGGGCAGCAGCGATGCCGTGCGGCGCCTCAAGGACGATATCCTGCGCCTCGCGCCACTGGATGTGCCTGTGCTGCTGACGGGCGAAAGCGGCACCGGCAAGGAGATGGTCGCGCATGCCATCCATATGCTGAGCCCGCGCAGCGACAAGCCGCTGGTGCTGGTGAACGCCGCGGCGATGCCGGCGAACCTCGTTGAGAGCGAGCTGTTCGGCTACGAGTCCGGCGCCTTCACCGGCGCGGACCGCAAGGGACGAAAGGGAAAATTCGAAGCGGCAGACAGCGGCACGCTGTTCCTGGACGAGATTGGCGACATGCCCGTCGAGATGCAGGTGAAGCTGCTGCGGATCCTGCAGGATGGCCGGTTCGAGCGCATTGGTAGCGACCGTGCTCTGCACTCGGATTTCCGGCTCATATCCGCCAGCAATCGCGATTTCAGCGCGATGATCGCGAACGCGTCTTTCCGGCTGGATTTGTTCTATCGCATCAGCGCGGTCACGCTGCGCCTGCCGCCGCTGCGCGAACGCCTGGAGGACATCCCCGAACTGGCCGACAGCTTCCTGGAGGCCTTCTCGATCCGGCACGGCGTTCCGAAGAAGTCGATCTCCGCATCGACCATCCGGTTCCTGCAAACGCGTTCATGGCCCGGCAATGTCCGGCAGCTGCAGCATGCTATCGACCGCGCAGCCATCTACTGCGACGGCTCGATGCTGTCCATTCGCGACTTCGGCAGCATCGAATGCATCGAACCCGGCGTCGACGGCGCACAGGGCGGGGGCGCGCAGATCAGGCCGAAGCCGGGCAGCTATGAGATCCGCGAAGCTACCGAGCGCGTCGAGTGCGAGATGATCATGGAAGCCATGCGGCGCGCGGGCGGCAACAAGTCTCGTGTCGCGGAGCAGCTTGGCATTTCGCGTTCGTATCTCTACAAGCGCCTGAGCATGATGGAAAGCGCTCGGAACGAAAGCCTGGTTTCAGGGTAGCAGCCGCAGCTGTCTCGCACGCGCTGCAGCGCAAGGGTGCAGTGCTGCAATCAACGGGATGTGATCCGCACAATCACTATCAATGAAGGCCGGCCGTGCACATGTCATGTTTGACAGCTACGGCAGCGCCGGGCCAAACGTGAAAGCGGGACGATTGCGGGTGCTGGGCGTGACATCGGCCAGGCGGCTCGACGTGCTGCCAGCAAGAGGGTCTGTGCAGTGCCGGTTGCCTCGGAAGGGGCCGACCGGACAACCCTCCTTGCGATGGCCCGATGTACCGGGCCATCGCAAGCACAAAGCCGGATCAGGCGATCAGGCGCAGCACCGACGAGAACGGCTTGCCGTCCCGCAATCCATGCACCGCCGCGATGAGCGCGTCGGCATTCACCGAGCTGCGGCCGAAATCCAGGCAGTCAATCACCTTGTCCCGCAGTTGCGAGGCCGACATGCGCTTGCCGGGACTGCCGCACACATCATCGGCCTTGATCAGCAGTTGCGTGCCATTGGACAATGCAACGTCGAAGGCTACCGGCACCATGCCGAGGAATGGGATGGTGTCATCGGCTTCGATGGCAATGCGCTCTGCGGCGAACGCGCCGACGCGTTCGTCGCGGATCGCGGCCTCGGTGAAGTCGCCGATGCGAACGGCGCCGCGCTCCAGGCCGACGGCGACCGTGTAGGCGATGCTGAACTGGGCGTCGACCACTCCGGCGCTGCGGTAGTCGAACTTGCGCCCCACCATGTTCACGGCCTGCCCGCTCACGCGAATGCGAATCCGGCTGATATCGCTGGCGCGCAGGCCTTGCGCGTGAAGCTGCAGGGCGAGATCGATCGGAGCATGCGTAAAGCGGCACGCCGGATAAGGCTTCAGGCTCAGGTCCTCCGGCAGATCGCACCGCTCAATGCCGGCGCGGACCGCGTCGAGATCGAACTGGCCGTCCTGATACAGATTGATGAACCCAGCCTTGCCTTCGAAGACGTTGCGTGGGCCGTCGATGCCGGCCTGGGCCAGCGCGACGGACATCACGACATTCTTGACCATCTGCGCCGGCTGAAAGCGTTTGGCCAGGCTGCCATCGATGATCGACTGCAGGCTGCCGGCCGTCTGCGTGAGCTGGTGGCCCAGTGCATTGACCGTGGTATCCGCATTCCAGCGGCGAAGGCGCGCCATGGCCAGCACGGCGCCCACGGAACCGCTGATCACGCTGTAGTTCCATCCGCGCGAACCTTTCGGGCCCCCGGCGCGGCCGATGCGCATGGCGCCGTCGACGCCGACTGCAAGCGCTGTCAGGAACTCGCGGCCGTCGCAATCCGGACGGTTTTCCTCGACATCGGCGATCAGCCCGGGAAGCACCATGCCGTTGGCGTGCAACGGTACTTTGTCATCGGTATCGTCATAGTCCAAGGCATGCATGCTGACTGCGTTGAGAAATGCGGCAACCGGCGCGCTGGCCTGGCCAAAGCCGCCCCAGACGGAGCAATCGCCCGCGCCCCAGCGGGCCATGGCGGAACGGGCTTCTGGCAGGCCAGGCGCGTGCAGGCCGGCCAGCGCACAGGCAAGGCTGTCGATCAGGCCGTCGACGGCGGCGTCAATGGTTTCGTCACGCAGCTTGTCGTATTCGCGGCTGACGGCATTCGAGGCGAGCAGATTGGCGATATCCATGGTGAGACGGGAAAGTTGTAAACGCGTCGAGTATCAGCCCGGCGCCGGCGTACGGCCAGTCGCTTTTCGTCGACGTCAGCGTAAGCGGCGGTGACGATGAAGGACTTAAGTTCGTTGGTCAGGGTTGCTTACGCTCCCCTCAGAAGAACTGACTCGACATGGCCGGCAGCACCCATGGACAATAAGAAAAAGCTAAGGTCGCCCCTCGTCACTTCTTGTTGGCGGCCTATCCGGAGACAAGCACTCATGACACAAGCCGTCGACCTGTCGCACGATTTCGCCACCTTTGTCGCCAATACGCGATACATCGATCTCCCTGCGGAGGCGGTCGAGGGAGCAAAGAAAAGCATTCTCGATACGCTGGGCGTCATCCTGGCAGCGACTGGCGTGGAACCGGCCGTGAAGGGCGTGAATGCCCTGGTGCGCGAAGCGGGCGGGGCAGAGGAAAGCACACTGCTCGGCTTCGGCGGACGCGCGCCGGCGCTGTGGGCCGCCTTCCATAACGGCGCGCTGGCGCACTGCCTGGACTTCGACGACCATGCGCCCGAGGGCCATCACCCGAGCAGCTCCATCGTGCCTGCCGTGTTTGCCCTGGCGGAACGCGCGGGTGGCGTCTCGGGCCGGGAGCTGATTGCCGCGGTTGCCGCGGGGCAGGACATGTTCCTGCGCATCCGGCGCAACGTGGCAAACCGGCAGGACTGGCACCTGACGACGGTGATCGGTGTCTATTCGGCGGCGGCAGCGGCGGCTCATGTGCTTGGCCTGAGCCGCGAGCAGATCGTCGATGCGATCGGTATTGCCGGCATGCAATGCTGCGGCACGATGGAGCTGGCCTATGGTGTCGGCAGCGACCTGCGCGGGATGTATGCAGGCTTCACGACGAAGGGCGCCGTGCTCGCCGCGCTGCTGGCGCAGAAGGGCGTCACGGGCGTCAAGAGCATGTTCGAAGGCAAGGCGGGCTTCTTCAACGTCTACTTCCGCGGGGAGTACGACCGGGCCGGCATGCTGAAGGACCTCGGCGAACGCTATGACGGCGGATCGCTGCTCTACAAGCCATGGCCTTCCTGCGGCGCTTCGCACGGCTTTATCCATGCGACGCTGGAACTGATGAAGGAGCATCGGCTGACGGTTGGGGACATCGAGCAGATCCGTGTCAACGTTGGCGATTTCCAGAAGCAGTTGTGCGAACCGGCCGAGAGCCGCCGACGCCCGGCGACCTCCGTCGATGCCAAGTTCAGCATTCCGTTCTGCGTTGCCGTGGCCGCGACGAAAGGGCAGGTCAGGGTCGGGGACTTCTTCGGCGAGGCACTGCGCGACCCGCAGGTGCTGGCCACCGCGCAGAAGGTCGTCCATGTCGTGGATGACAGCTTCGACTGGAAGACGACGCTGCCCAAGGGCAGGCTCGATATCGTCACGCGCGACGGGCGAACGCTGTCGCGCGTTGGCGACAACGTCCCGGGCGACGTCGAATGCCCCATGACCTGGGATTACCTGTACGACAAGTTCCGGTCCAGCGCGGAGCTCGCCGCGGTGCCGCCGTCAAGCGAGGGCATTCGCAAGGCCCAGGAGATGGTGCGGCATCTCGAAGCGCTTGACGATGTGACCGATGTGCTGCGTGTACTGGACTGAAGATGGACGCTACGACGCTCGGTATTGCCCGCTATGTCGCCGAGGCAAGTTTCAACGGCTTTCCCGAAAGGGCCATCCATGAGGCGCGGCGGCGCGTGATCGACAGCGTGGCGTGTGCCGCCGCGGCGTATCGGGAACCGTTCTGCGGCAGCATCCGTTCGTTTGCCGCGCGCTACGCCGCAACGCCGGCGGCACGCCTCTGGGGCAGCGGACAGTCCACGTCGGTCGAGATGGCCGCGTTTGCCAATGGCACGATGGTGCGCTACCAGGACTACAGCGATACGCACCTCGGCAGGAGCAACGGGCACCCGAGCGATATGATCGGCGGCCTGATCGCACTGGCCGAGGCTTGCCGGCTGAGCGGCGAGGCCCTGGTCACGGCCATCATCGTGGCCTATGAAACGTACTGCAGCCTCTGCGACAGTACCGCGCTGGCCTCCCGCGCCGTCGACCAGGCCACGTGCGCGGCGGCGGGCGCTGCCGCGGGCGCGGCGCGCCTGCTGGACCTCGGTCAGGAGCAAGCCGGTGCTGCGATATCGCTGGCGCTGTCATCCGGCGTGCAGCTGTACAACGTGCGAACCGGCGACCTGTCCGACTGGAAGGGCTGTGCCGGACCCAATGGCGCGCGCAACGGCGTATTCGCCGCACTGCTGGCCCGCGAAGGCGTCACCGGACCCACCGCGGTGGTGGAAGGGCAAGGCGGCCTGCGCGACCTTGTGGGCGAACTCGACTGGAAGGCCGGCGCGGGCGCCATGCCGCGCATCGTCGATACCCATCTGAAGTTCCACCCGGTCTGCTATCACGGCCAGGCGGCGGTCGACGCCGCGCTCGCGGTGCGTGCCATGCTAGCCGGGCAGCGCTCTCGGGCGATCGACGCCATCGAGGCGATCGAGGTGGAAACCTACGAGGCTGCGTTTCGCGCCATGGGCAGCGACCCGACGCGCTGGACACCGGCGAACCGTGAAACCGCGGACCACAGCTTGCCCTATACCGTCGCCGTAGCGTTGATGCATGGCAGGCTGACGTCTGCCGACTATGAGCGCGAGCGGTTGGAGGACGCGGCGATCCGCCGTCTGATGGCGCGGGTTCGCGTCGGCGCCTCGGCCGAACTGACGCAGGCATTCCCCGCGCATTCGCGCAGCCGGGTCACCGTCCGGATGAAGGACGGCACGGTGTACAGCCATCTGCAGGACGATCCCAAGGGAAGCGCCGCCAATCCGCTGACCGACGCGGAACTCGAGTCGAAGTTCCTTGAGCTTTACCGGCCCTGGGGCGACGGCCAGGCAGGCCGCCACACCTTGGACATGCTGTGGTCAGTCGACCGGCTGGCCGACGTCTCGCAACTGGTGGACAGGCTTTGCCAGGCGCCTGAAGCGTAAGGCGTCGGCGCCTGGCGCTGCGCCATCCCGCCAATCGGATCGTCGATTCGTCGATTCGTCGGCGCGCCGTTGCATCAACGGCGCTTGCCTCCCTTCCCTTCCTGTTTCCCACGGACCTCGCCCCTGCTGATGGCCCATCAGCAGGGGCCCCTTCGTCATCCGCATTCGTCCATTTTTCTTGTTCTTCGGCCAGATCGAGCGTCAGCGAAACTTACCGGTTTCCCCAAAAAATGCGACTCGACTTTTGGTCTCGCGAAACTGAAACTTGACCTCACAGCACGAGGCCGCGACCGGATGCCACCACATTCCCCGAGGTGACAGCGCGCTGCAGTGAAACCAAGGAAACCAATCATGTCCGCTATTCCGAACTCCATCGAACAGAACAGCTCGCACGGCGTCACGCTGGATGACGTCCTCCAGGCCACGCAGGCCGTTACCCGCAATTTCGGGGACGAGTACTTCGGCAAGCTCGACAAGGAAGAAGCGTTCCCGCACGACTACATCAAGGCCTTGATGGACGCCAAGCTGCACACCGTGATGATTCCGGAGGAGTACGGCGGCATGGGCCTGGGCCTGCGCGAGGCATGCGTCATCGTCGAGGAAATGCACCGTTCGGGCGGCGTGGGTTCGATGATCCATGGCCAGATGTTCATGATGGGGATTCTGGCGCGCCATGGCACGGACGAACAGAAGCGCAAGATCCTGGAGGAAGTGTGCGCGGGCCGCGTGCGCCTGCAGTCCTTCTCGCTGACCGAGCCGAACGCGGGCACCGACACCGCCAAGCTGCAGACGAAGGCATGGCGTGAAGGCAACGAGTGGGTGATCAAGGGCCAGAAGCTGTGGACATCCCGTTTCGACTACACCGATGCCTTCATGGTCTTTGCGCGCACCAGCCCGCCGAAGGATCCCGCCAAGCCCCATCAGGGCATCTCGGCGTTCCTGGTCGACAAGCGCCAGGTCGACCCGAAGCAGTACACCAGCCGCAAGATCGACGTGATGTTCAACCATCACACCTTCGAAGTGTTCTACGACAACATGCGCGTGCCCGAAACCTCGCTGATCGGCGAAGAGGGCAAGGGCTTCAAGTATCTGCTCGACGGCCTGAACGCCGAGCGCATCATCATCGCGTCCGAGGCTATTGGCGACGGCCGCTGGTTCGTGGAGAAGGCAGTCAACTACGCCAAGGAGCGCGTCCTGTTCGGCAAGCCGATCGGCGCAAACCAGGGCGTGCAGTTTCCGATCGCGCTTGGCTACGCGCACCTTGAAGCGGCGGACGCCCTGCGCTGGAAGGCCGCCGAGAAATTCGACCGCCGCGAGCCCTGCGGCGGCGACGCCAACATTGCCAAGATGCTCGCGTCCAACGCGTCGTGGGAGCTGGCCAATGTCTGCATGCAGACGCATGGCGGCTTTGGCCTGGCGCGGGAGTATCACATCGAACGCCGCTTCCGCGATACGCGCGTGTTCCAGATCGCCCCGATCTCGCCAAACATGGTTCTGAACTACGTCAGCCAGCACGTGCTGGGCCTGCCGCGTTCCTACTGAGCCTGGAGAGAACGATGAACGAAGGACTCTATTTCGAGGACTACACGGAGGACTGGAGGTACGAGTCCGCGCCGGTGCCGGTTGCGGAAGACGGCATCGCCGGGTTTGTCGAACTCCACCAGTTCCATACGCCCACTTTCATCGATCGCGGCTACGTCGAGTCGTCCAGGGAATACGGCGCGCGGATGTCGCCGGGGCTGTACGTGCTGTGCCTGGCGGAGGGCGAGTTGCTCCGGGCAGGACTGACCCGCCGCCGCGGCATCTTCCTGATGGAGTTGACCCCGAAGTTCCTAAAGCCGGTTTTCGCCGGCGACGCGATCGTCGTTCACGTGCGGCTGAAGTCGAAGCGCCTGACGAGTAAGCCCGATCGCGGCGTCGTCACAACGACGCACGAAGTGAAGAACCAGCGTGGCGAGGTGGTCGTGGCATACGACTCCACGCGGATGATTCGCACGCGCGCTTACGTCGAGACGGCTGCCGCCGCCAACTGAATCAGCACAAGGAGGACAGACATTGCAAACCGCATTGCCAAAGCCGGTGGCCAACGCCGATTCGCAAATTTATTGGGATGCCGCCAGGGAGCGGCGGCTGGTGATCCGCAGGTGCACGGCATGCGGAGAGCTCCATTTCATGCCGCGGTACCTCTGTCCGTCCTGCTGGTCGGAAGACCTGGAATGGGTCGATGCCGCCGGAACCGGACGTGTGCATAGCTTCAGCGTGATTCGCCGCGCCTCGGACCCCGCATTTGCTTCGCGGGTGCCGTATGTGATCGCGCTGATCGAACTCGATGAGGGCCCGCGCATGATGGCGAACGTTCTTGGCGAGGACGCACTTGCCGTTGCGGTGGGCGACGCCGTGAAGGTCACGTTCGAAGATCGCGGCGATGGGGCATTGATTCCGCAGTTCGAACGGATCAGCGAAAGCGGAGCATGACATGAAGAAGGTTGCATCTCTCAAGAACAAGGTCGCCATTGTCGGCGTTGGGGAATCCGAGATCGGGCGCGTTCCGGATATGTCGGGATTGGGCCTGAATGCGCAGGCCGCCCGGCGTGCACTCGATGATGCCGGACTGAAAGTGTCCGACATCGACGGCCTGCTGACGGCTTATTCGTTCACCGAGCCCTATTTCATGCTGGGTTCGGTGCTGTGCGAATACCTGGGCCTGAAGCCTCACTACAACGCGTCGATGGTGGTTGGCGGCGGCAGCCCGGCCGTGATGCTCAAGCACGCGGCCGAAGCCATCGCGGCTGGCCAGGCCGAGACGATCCTGGTCTGTGCCGGCGAAAACCGGGCGACAGGACAGTCGCGCGATGCCACGGTCAGTACGCTGCTCGCGGTCGGACATCCCTATTTCGAGCAGCCATACGGCGGCTCGATTCCGGGCTACTACGCCATGATCGCCCAGCGGCACATGCACAAATATGGCACGACGCGCGAGCAGCTTGCCCATGTCGCCGTCCAGACGCGTAAGCATGCGTTGCTGCACCCGAACGCGCATATGAAGAAGCCGGTCGCGCTGGATGATGTCCTCGCGGCAAAGCCCATTGCCGATCCGCTCGGCATGCTCGACTGCTGCCTGATTTCGGATGCCGGCGGCGCGTTTATCGTGACCTCGGCCGAACGTGCGCGGGACCTCAAGTGCAAGCCGGTGTACCTGCAGGGCATTGGCGAATATCACACGCACGAGCACCTGATGTGCGCGCCCAGCCTGACGGAATTCGGCGCGACCGAATCGGGACGCATTGCCTATGACATGGCGGGGCTTGGTCCCGGCGATATCGACGTCGCCGAACTCTACGACTGCTTCACGATCGTGCCCATCCTGGAACTGGAAGAACTCGGCTTCGTCGAGCCTGGTGAAGGGGGAGCATTCTTTGCGGGGGGGCATGCCGGCATTGGCGGCAAGCTGCCTGTCAATACGCATGGCGGCATGTTGTCGCATGCGCACGCCGGCGCTGCCGGCGGACTGTTCGGCATTGTCGAAGCCGTGCGCCAGTTGCGCGGAGGACTGGGCCAGCGCCAGGTGAATGGCGCCGAAGTCGCGCTCGTCCATAACGAGGGCGGCATCTTGTCCTCGCATTGCACCGTCATCCTGGCCAACGACAGAGGCTGAGGCCTCGACTCATTTTCATTTTCACAGGATTTTCCATGACCATCGCTTCGACGCCGCGCGGCAAATACTTTGAGGATTTCGAGATCGGACAGGAGTTCATCAGTCCTGCACGTACCATCACGCTGACCGACATCGTGAACTTCGCCTGCCTTTCGGGGGATTTCAACGAAGTCCATACCAACTTCGAATACTGCAAGACGACCTCGTTCGGCGAGCCGATTGCCCATGGTCCGCTGGTGTACGCGGTGATGGCCGGCCTCCAGTACGCCAGCGGCGTCAACGACGGCACACTGATCGCATTGCTGCAGAACGACCAGTGGCGGATGCTGGTGCCGGTCAAGCATGGCGACACCATCCGCGCCCGCGTTCGCGTGCTCGAAAAGAAGGAAACGAGCAAGCCGGACCGTGGCGTGGTGATTGTCCAGCGTGAAGTCATCAAGCAGGATGGCACGGTCGCGCAGGAGATGCGGACAAGCTTTCTCTACCGCCGTCGACCCAAAGGCTGACCCATTCCACTATTCCTGCGCGCCACGGTGCGGCGCGCCGGTATTCCGCCCCGCCGCGATGCGCGCCGGGGCATTTTTTTTCTCCGCGCTTCCGACCGAGCGATACGCCATGACAGTTTCAATTTCGAATCCTTACACGCGGCTGCCGGGAACACCGGTTCCCGCGCATAACTGGCTGGCCGGCGATGGGATCCGGCTCGCCGGCGATGCCTGGGGAGACTCACGCGGCCCATTGGTGGTCCTGTTGCACGGCGTCGGACAGACGCGCCACGCCTGGCGCACCACCGCGCGCATGCTGGGTGCCGCTGGCTACCACGCAGTGACCTTCGATGCGCGAGGCCACGGCGACTCCGATTGGGCGATAGACGGCGATTATTCCCGGGACGCCATGGTTCGCGATCTCCAGTCCCTTGTCGCGGCGCTGGGCAAGCGCGCGGCGTTGATTGGTGCGTCGATGGGCGGCGCCACCGGCCTGGTAGGCGTCGGGGAAGGGCACGTCGACGCCAGCGCATTGATTCTCGTCGACATTGCGCCGCGTACGGAGCCTTCCGGCGTGGCCAAGGTCAGGTCGTTCATGAACGGTACGGCCGAAGGCTTCGGCTCGCTCGAGGAGGCTGCAGCCGCCATCCATGCTTACCGGCCCCGCGCCCGGGCGGCCGGCGTTCCGCCCGGCCTTTTCAAGAACCTGCGCCTGGGTCCGGACGGGCGCTATTACTGGCACTGGGATCCGCGGCTCATGGAGCGCGAACGCGAACCCGACGATCGTCGCGTCGACGCTGCCCGCCGGCTCGATGTGCCAACCCTGCTGGTGCGTGGCGGCCAGTCTGACGTCCTCAGCGAGGACGGCGCGCGCGATTTCCTGGCGCTATGCCCGCACGCCGAGTTCCTGAACATTACCGGCGCCGGCCACATGGTGTCCGGCGACCGCAACGACGTGTTCGGGCGTGCGGCGCTCGGCTTCCTGCGCCGCGTTGTCCCGGTCCGCGACGACGCAAGCACAAGTGCGTAAGCGGTAGTCTCGGCAGGGAGAAGAGCGAGAAGAACGGGCCTGGCACTCGACATGGATGTCGCACGCGAGGCTCGGCATGCGAAGCGGCACGACTAGGTCGTGCCGCTTTGCAAACATGGCAGCCGCACGCTGCCAAGGCGTCAGAACTTATGGCGCAAGCCAAGCACCGTGCCGAACTGATTGGCGCCGGCGAGGACCGTGCCGAAACCAGAAGACCCCGACCCGAGGCCCAGCGTCGAGCCATTGCGGTTCTTCGTGTAGCCAACCGTCAGGTACGCATCGGTACGCTTCGAGAACGCATAGTCGGCGGACGCCACGAAGAGCCATGGATCTGCATTGGTCCCGGCGAAGTCCTGATAGTAGGCGCCGGCGGAGAGCGTCAGCGGACTTGTCGCCTGCCAGCGTGCGCCTGCCCACCAGAGATTGGAGCGCTGCGATGGCTGGAGCGCAGGTGCACCCTGCAACAACGCGCCGTCATAAGCCTTGGCCCAACGATAGCCAGCATAGAGAGTCGTATTGCCGATCGAGTAGGTGCCGGCCAACATGGCTCGGCGCGTGGTTGCCTCGGGCGAGGTTGTGGTGGTGCCCGTATTGATCTCGTCGTACGCGGTCGCGATGCTGAAATTGTCCGACGTGTAGGCCAGGCTGCCGCCAAACTCGCGCCCGATCCTGGCATTGCCGGGCACTTCGCTGCCGTTGGCCTTGGAGCTGTCCCACCCGAAGCTGTACATCGCCGTGGCCTTCAGCCCGCCGAACTTGCCAACATACTTCACCGTGTTGTCGGCGCGGGAAGCCAGGGCGATATCCTGCACCAGCACGGAATACCTGGGCGCAAGGCCGATGGGATCGACATCGCCTGTGATGTCGAACAGCGGATTGATCTGCCTGCCCAGCAGCACGGAGCCCCATCGCGCTTGCAGGCCTACATAGGCACTTCGTCCAAACAGCCGCCCACCCTGGCCGGATTGCGCCGTATCGGCATCGAAGCCGCTTTCCAGCAGGAACAGGCCAGTCAGGCCGCCGCCCAGGTCCTCGGTGCCGCGCAGGCCCCAGCGCGAGCCGGAGAGGTTGCCCGGCGTCATGCGAACGACATCATGGCCGTTTGGCTGATGGTTGGCATACTCGATGCCAGCATCCACCACGCCGTACAAGGTCACGCCGACCTGCCCATGGGCGGCCGACGAACAGATCACCACGGCAGTCGCGGCCAACAGCTTCAATACCGGCTTCATTCTTTCTCCTGTCTCCATTTCGCTTGTTCGTTATCGGAGTTCGTCGGGGCGGTGCATCAGAAGCGCATTCGTCGATGCAACGCCGTCTGTCCGTCTCCATGGGGCACGGCCTTTTTGCCGGTGCCGGGCATCGCAGAGCAAGGGGCATGCCCGCAGGGCCACGGCGACGCGCATCGCTGGCCCGGTGCGAGGTTTCGGGAAACCGTGGCGCATTGCGATGGTGGTTGGGGGATAGCAGCTGTTGTCTTTACTGTCGTCATGAACAACGGATGTGTTTTCGAACGACAGGTATTGACACGGCGGATCGTGCGCGCCATGCGTTGCCGTCCACACCCATGGTCAGCGCAACTTATCGCTGAGGTAAAGAAAGGCGACTCGACAGCGATGGTCGCGACCCCAAGAATCCATTGCGTAATAGCGGCTGCAATAGCAGCTTTTTACGAATGGAGAACCATCCAATGCGTGCGTCGGCGTTTGGCATTTTTTCACTGGCAATGCTGGCATTGCTGCCCGTCTCGCAAGCGAACGCGCAGGAGCGGGAGCGTCCGCCGCTCAGGCTTGTCGTCCCTTACGCGGCGGGAGGGACGACCGACTACGTCGCCCGTCTTCTGCAGAAACCTCTCGGCGAGTTCCTGAAGCAGACCGTCATCGTGGAAAACAGGCCCGGCGCAGCGGGAACGATCGGCACCGATAACGTTGCGAAGGCACGGGCTGACGGCAACACGCTGCTGTTCGGCAATCAGGGGCCGAATGCGCTCGTTCCCACGCTCAGGAAGACGCCATACGATGCGCTGACTGATCTTCGGCCGTTGACGACAATCGCCTTTATGCCGCTGGTGTTGATCACTTCGGCAGAGAAGGGACCTGCGACACTCGCCCTGTTGTTGAGCCAGGCGCGGCAGCCTGGCGCAACCGTCAACTACGGGTCTTCGGGAATTGGCTCGCTTGCGCATCTGGCGGCAGTCGAGTTCTCCCGTCGCGGCAAGCTGGAGATGACGCATATCCCCTATCAGGGAGGATCGCTGGTTGCCACGGGCCTGCTCCAGGGCGATATCCAGTGCAGCTTCGTAACTTCGCTTGAATCCGCGTCAATGGTGCGTTCCGGCAAGATGCGGGTGCTGGGCGTGGCGGCATCCCGCCGCGTTCCCTCGCTGTCGCATGTCCCGGCCATTGCCGAGGTGTTGCCCGGATTCGAAAGTGTCCTGTGGTTTGCCGCATTCGCGCCGAAAGGCACTAGCGACGAGGACGCCAAACGGCTTCGCGATGCCTTGGTCAAAGCGGTCGAAAGTCCCGACTTCCGAAAATACCTGACCGACAACTATGCCGAGGCCAAAGCCAGTACGCCCGCGGAACTCACCCGGCTGATCCGGCGAGATATGCAGCATTGGGCCGACGTCGCCGGCACCGCCAGAATTTCAATGCAGTGACGCATTCTGTCGACCGGGAGGGTGCATGACCTTGCTTCAACTGAATAATGATTGATACCAGCGGGGAAGCCGCCGAAGCGGCGGGCCAGTTCGATGACATGACCACGCAGGGGCATGCGCCGGGTCCGCCCGCCTCCGGGACGGGCTGACTGGTTTTCAACGCGGCGTAATACGGTCAAATCAGCCCATGCCGCGAGCAATCTTCAACGAAGAACGTTCCCGGTGAATAGCTGGCGCGGGCGGCCGATCCTGGCGTCGGGATCGGACATCATTTCGTTCAGCTGGGCAATCCATCCCACGGTTCGCGATAACGCGAAAATGGCTGTGAACAGGGACGCCGGAATACCAATGGCGCGCAGCACGATTCCCGAGTAGAAGTCGACATTTGGATAGAGTTTGCGCGAGACAAAGTACTCGTCTTCCAGCGCCACTTTCTCCAGTGCCATGGCAAGTTGCAGCAACGGATCCCCGTCCATGCCAAGGTGGCCTAGTACCTCGTGGCAGGTCTCTTGCATCAGCCTTGCGCGGGGATCGTAGTTTTTGTAGACGCGGTGTCCGAAGCCCATCAGCCTGACGTCCGAATTCTTGTCTTTCACTTTTGCGATAAATTCGCCGATTCGGGCTACGCCTCCGGCAGCATGGATATCTTGCAGCATGTCAAGGCAGGCTTCGTTGGCGCCGCCATGGCCAGGTCCCCACAGGCACGCAATACCCGCCGCGATTGCGGCAAAGGGATTCGTTCCGGACGAGCCGCACAGGCGCACCGTGGAAGTCGAGGCGTTCTGCTCGTGGTCAGCGTGCAGGATAAAGATGCGGTCCAATGCACGCACCAGCACGTCGCTCGGCACGTAATCCTGGCAAGGCGTCGCGAACATCATGCGCATGAAGTTGCCGGTGTAGGAGAGCGCGTTGTTCGGGTACTGACAAGACTGGCCGACGCTGTGCTTGTAAGCCATGGCTACCAGCGTCGGCATCTTGGCGATGAGGCGAATCGCGGTCATCTCACGGTGCTTCGGATCATTGATGTCCATGCTGTCGTGGTAGAAGCCAGCCAGGGCACCCGCCATGCCTGTCAGCACGGCCATAGGGTGGGCGTCGCGACGAAACCCACGGAGAATCATGTGCATCTGCTCGTCGACCATCGTGTGGTTGGCCACGAGGCCTGCGAATGCCCGTTTCTGGTTTTGATCGGGCAGTTCAGCCTTCAGCAATAGATGGCACACGTCCAGGTATTCGCACTGCGTGGCCAGCTGTTCGATCGGATAGCCGCGGTACAGCAGTTCCCCCTTGTCGCCATCGATATACGTGATGGCCGATTGGCACGATGCGGTAGAGAGAAATCCCGGGTCGTACGTGAACATTCCAGTCTTTCCGTACAGATTCCGGATATCGATCACTTCCGGGCCAACGCTGCCCTGGTAGATGGGGAGGGTGATGCTAGGGGTGGCATCGCTGAATGTCAGGACGGCTTTGTTCTCGGAAAATTTCATCTTGCAGGCTCTTCATTTGCGAACGACGGCCCATCGGCCGCACGATTTGTGCCAGGCCTTCAGGATTGCCCGCCGCCGGCTTCAGGCGAAGCGTGGCTTTGCATTCCGCGAAGCAGCGGGCACCACCGCGATGGCAGCAGCAGATATCCGTCTTTGACGTGGACAACCATTGTCTTTTTCGACGACAGATGCACGCAGTGTTCGTTGTCGGTAAGAAAGACTTTCCGGAACACACAAGAGATCCAACTCGACATTGGTTCGGGGCCAACTCAAACTGCTTCCAACTCAATATAAGCCCGTGAATCCATGTCTTCATCCACGCCAACACCTGACCCTCTGCGGGGCGTCAAGGTCATCGAACTTTCGCATCTGATTGCTGGCCCATACTGCGGGCAGTTGCTCGCTGAAGAGGGCGCTACCGTAATCAAGGTCGAACCGCCGGAAGGGGAACTGACACGTCATCGGGAGCCCATGCGCCGGTCGGGAGGCAAAGCCATTTCAGGCTACTTTGGCGCGCTCAATCGCGGCAAGGAGAGCATTACCCTGGACCTCAAGAACCCGCAGGGTCTGCATACGCTGCATGGTCTTCTCGAGACGGCCGACGTGCTGGTGACCAACATGCGCGGTGGTGCGCTTAAACGCCTGGGTCTTTACCCCGACGATTTGATCAAGCGATACCCGCGGCTGGTGATCGCCTGCATTTCGGGTTTTGGCCTGAATAACGCAGGCAAATACACGGAGAGGGCCGGGCTTGCGATGGTGGCGGAGGCCATGTCGGGAACCACCAGCCTGACGCGAGATCACGATGGCGATCCGGTGTGGTGCGGCTTTGCCATGGGTGACATTCTCGCGGCAATGGCAGCGCACTCGGCAATCCTGCTTGCGTTGCGCAATCAGGAGAAACATGGTTTGGGCCGGGTGCTGGACCTGAGCATGGTCGAGTGCTCCCTGCCCATGGTAAGCGTGGCGCTTGCCCGCGAACAATCGGCGAGCGCGGAGCTGCGGGCCTTCGCGGGTTCCAACAACTTCCATGGCGTGCCTTATGGCGCTTTCCCGGCGTCGGACGGTTTCGTCAACATCGGTGTCAATCGCGACGACTTCTGGAAGCGCCTGTGCGAGGCCATGGAACAGCCGGAACTCGGCGTGGACCCTCGCTACGAGACCTATGTCGAGCGCGCCAAGCGGCAACAGGAGGTGCATCGGATCACGGAAGCCTTTACGCGGCGCTTTACCCGCAACGAGATTGTTGAAAAGCTGAACGCAGCCGATGTGCCGGTAGCCAGTATCTTGACCATGGCCGAACTCACTAGCGACGACTACATGCGCACCCGCGGATCGTTCCGCACGGTGCGTGACGGGATCGGGGGCACCATGCTGTTGCCGGTGGATCCCGCGCGGTTTCAACCAGCCGAAGGCAGCGATCTCGTTCCTTTGCTGGGCCAGCACAGGGAAGAGGTACTCTCACGAGAATTGGGCCTGTCGGCGCAAGAGATTTTGCGCCTGGAGCAGGCGGGGGCGTTTGGAAAGTTGCGAGTACCGGCCTCGGAGGCAACGATCTCGTGACACCGTGACAACCTGAGTCTGCGCATGGCTGTTTTGGTGGCGTAGCGGGCTGGGGTTTTGTGGTGATGACTGGGTCGTCGTGCTTGCCAAGCACGACAACCCATTCATCACCCCAAACGCGGCCTCTATCCTTAGCCAACCCGAACCCCGCTATGCCACCCGCTTCGCATTGATCACCGCCTCCGCCACACTTGCCGGCGCCTCGGCGTAATGCTTGAACTCCATCGTAAAGGTCGCGCGGCCCTGCGTGAGCGAGCGCAGCGATGTGGAGTAGCCGAACATCGTCGCCAGCGGCACCTCGGCGCGCACCACCTTGCCGCCGCCGCCCGCGATCTCTTCCATGCCGTGCACCATGCCACGCCGCGACGACAGGTCGCCCATCACATTGCCGGTAAATTCCTCCGGCGTTTCCACTTCCACCGACATCATTGGCTCAAGCAGGATCGGTTTGGCCCGCTTCATACCTTCGCGGAACGCCATCGAGCCGGCCATGCGGAACGCATTCTCGTTCGAGTCCACGTCATGGTACGAACCGAATACCAGCGTGGCCTTCACATCGACAATCGGATAACCGGCCAGCACGCCGGCGGTCAGCGTTTCGCGAATGCCCTTGTCCACCGCCGGGATGAATTCGCGCGGCACCACGCCGCCCTTGATGGCGTCGACGAACTCGTAGCCGCCGCCGTGCGGCATCGGCTCGATGTTGAGCACCACGTGGCCGTACTGGCCGCGACCGCCCGACTGCTTGATGAACTTGCCCTCGACATCCTTCGCTGCCTGCCGGATGGTCTCGCGATAGGCCACCTGCGGCTTGCCCACCGACGCTTCCACGCCGAACTCGCGCCGCATGCGGTCGACCAGGATCTCCAGGTGCAGCTCGCCCATGCCCGAAATGATGGTCTGCCCGGATTCCTCGTCGGTCGTCACGCGGAACGACGGGTCTTCCTGCGCCAGCCGGTTCAGGGCGACGCCCATCTTCTCCTGGTCCGCCTTGGTCTTCGGCTCCACGGCCTGCGAGATCACCGGTTCCGGGAAGCTCATGCGTTCCAGGATGATGACCTTGTTCGGGTCGCACAGCGTGTCGCCGGTGGTAGCTTCCTTCAGCCCCACCGCCGCGGCGATATCGCCTGCGCGCACTTCCTTGATTTCCTGGCGCACGTTGGCGTGCATCTGCAGGATGCGCCCCAGCCGCTCGCGCTTGGACTTGACCGGGTTGTAAACCGTGTCGCCGGAATGGACCACGCCCGAATACACGCGGAAGAAGATCAGCTGGCCGACGAACGGGTCGGTCATGATCTTGAACGCCAGCGCCGAGAACGGCTCGTCGTCGCTCGGATGGCGCTCGGCCTCGCGGTCGTCCTCGGTATGGCCCAGGATGGCGGGCACGTCGGCGGGCGAGGGCAGGTAGTCGATCACCGCGTCGAGCATGCTCTGCACGCCCTTGTTCTTGAACGCGCTGCCGCACAGCATCGGCACGATCTCGTTGGCGATGGTGCGCTTGCGCAGGCCCTGCTTGATCTGCGCTTCGGTGAGCGGTTCGCCGGACAGGTATTGCTCGAGCAGCGTCTCGTCGGCCTCGGCCGCGGCTTCGATCATCTTGTCGCGCCATTCCTGGGCGATCGGCAGCAGCTCGGCCGGGATGTCGATGTACTCGAAACGCACGCCCTGGCTCGCGTCATCCCAGACCACGGCCTTCATCTTGACCAGGTCGACCACGCCCTGGAAATGGTCCTCGGCGCCGACCGGGATCTGGATCGGCACGGCGCGGCCCTTGAGCCGGTCGGCGATCTGGGTCTGCACGCGGAAGAAGTCCGCGCCGACGCGGTCCATCTTGTTGACGAACGCGATGCGCGGCACGTTGTACTTGTTGGCCTGGCGCCAGACCGTCTCGGACTGCGGCTGCACGCCGCCGACCGCGTCATAGACCATGCACGCGCCGTCCAGCACGCGCATGGAGCGCTCGACTTCGATGGTGAAGTCGACGTGCCCCGGCGTGTCGATGATGTTGATGCGGTGCTCGGGGTAGTTGCCGGCCATGCCCTTCCAGAACGCCGTCGTCGCCGCCGACGTGATGGTGATGCCGCGCTCCTGCTCCTGCTCCATCCAGTCCATCGTCGCGGCGCCGTCGTGCACTTCCCCCAGCTTGTGGTTGACGCCGGTATAGAACAGGATGCGCTCCGTCGTCGTCGTCTTGCCGGCGTCGATATGGGCACTGATGCCGATATTGCGGTAGCGCTCGATGGGGGTTTTGCGGGACACGGCAATCTCTCCGGGATGACCTTAGTTCAGTAGAGTAGCACCTGCCGGGCAACCCCGTTTGTCCCTGCGCGCGGAAGGGGCAGCCATCGGGGCGCGGTGCGCGCCGTCCGTCGTCCGGGCGCGGCAAGCCGGTGGATCCGGCTTGCTGGCGGCCTATAAGAGCAAAGAAATTGCTTCGTCAGATGCAGATTCATCTGCATTGCGGTTCCACCGCATTTCAGCGCCTGAGCGCCTGCCTATACTTGCCCCTTCGTGTCCCGCGTCTACCTCTTGCGGGTGACAGTCTTCCGGCGCCCGGGCGCCTACCTGACCCATTCCTATACAGAGAGACAGACAGGCAAGCATGGCTAGCGTCCTGATCGTTGATGATCATCCCGCGTGGCGGCTGGTGATGAGATCGCAGCTTTCCCAACTGCTCGGCGTGGAGCATATTCTCGAAGCCGACAATGGCCAGTGTGCGATCGAAGCGGTGCGCCAGCACAAGCCGGACCTGGTGATACTCGACCTCGACATTCCGCGCATCGGCGGCCTCGATGTGGCTGCCCGCGTGCGCGACGTCCATCCGGCGGTGCGCGTCCTTGTCGTGACCGCGCTGGATCCGGCCGTGTTCGTGTCGCGCGCGTGGCAGGCAGGCGCGCAGGGCTTTGTCAGCAAGACCCAGGACATCCACGAGATCCTGCGGGCGGTGGAGTCCGTGCTGGCCGGCTATACGGTTTTTCCGGCACTGCCACGGCGCGGCGCCTACGGGCCGGCGTTGTCCGGCGACGAGGAAAACCTGCGGCGCCTTTCCGACAAGGAACTGGGGGTGCTGAAGATGCTGGCGCGCGGCATGACGTACAAGGACATCAGCCGCGAACTGTTTATCAGCAACAAGACCGTCAGCAGCTACAAGGCACGCATCATGGCCAAGCTGCAGATCGGCTCGCTGGTGGAGCTGGTGGACTTTGCCCGGCGCTGCAAGCTGATCCAGTAAGGCCAGCCGCGGGCAGGCCCAGGCTCAAGGAATTTGAAGGTCCCATGCAGTCGGCGCACGTGCATGCTGGCCGCAGCGCTGGCAAACTGTCGGTCTATCCAAATGAAAGACCAAGGCGGGGGGACGGCTGTGGGCGAGTTGCAGACCATGCTGGAAAACCATGGGCTGATGCTGGTGTTCCTCAACGTGCTGGCGGAACAGGCGGGCCTGCCGATTCCGGCGTATCCGATGCTGTTCGTGGCCGGCGCACTGGGCGTGCAGGAGACCGGCCCGTCGATCGGCGCGGTGCTGGCGACCGTGATCGCGGCTTGCCTCATCGCGGATACCGCCTGGTATTTTGCCGGCCGCCGGCTGGGCCAGCCCATGTTGCGCACCATCTGCAAGGTGTCGATGTCGCCGGATACCTGCATCCGCCAGACCCAGTCGCTTTACCTGCGCGTGGGGCCGCGATCGCTGGTGTTCGCCAAGCTGCTGCCCGGTGCCGGCGCGCTGTCCACGGCCATGGCCGGCATGACGGCCACGCCGCTGCCGGTATTCCTGTTCTATGACGCCGTCGGCGCGCTGGTCTGGGCCGGCGCGGCGCTGCTGGTCGGTGTGGTGTTCAGTGACTTTGTCGATGTCATCCTGGCCGGCTTCAGCGAGTACGGGCACCTGGCGGTGCTGATCTGCGTGGGCGCCTTCGCGCTGTTCCTGGCCTGGCGCATCTGGTGGCGTTTCCGGCTGTTGCGCCGGACGCGGCGGGTGCCGCGCATGACCGTCGATGAACTCGAGGCCCGCCGCCGCGCCGGCACGCTGCCGCTGGTGCTCGACGTCCGCGCCCATGGCCCCGCACCGATCGAACGCATCCCGGGGGCCATGGTCGTCGACATGCATGGATCGCTCGACACGCTGCGCGACCAGCTTGCGTCGCGCGACATCGTCGTCTACTGCGCCTGTCCGCACGAGATTTCGGCGGCCATCCTGGCCGAGCGGCTCCGCGCCGCGGGCCATCCGCAGACCTTTGCCCTGGCGGGCGGCTTCGACGAGTGGAAGCGCCTGCACGGCGGCACCGAGGCGCCGCCGCAGGCCGCGGAAGCGGCCAACGACGCGGCAGCCGGCTGACCCGCCTTGCCCGAGGGTGGCGGGGCGGAAGTCTCAACGCGTGCCGGCAGTCTGGAACACCGTCAGGTCCGGGTAGACCGCGCGGATCTTTTCCCACTCGGCGGCGTTGAAGAACTGGCACTTGCCCGCGCCAAAGCGCTTGCCCACTTCGACGCAGAAGCGCACGGCCTCGGCAATGTCGATCTCGTGGTTGGCCGACGTGGCGCTGCCCGATACGACCGATTGTGCGGTAACCGCCACCCCGACCACCGGCGCGCGCGTGGCCACGTGCGGCTGCATGATGCTGTTGAAGTGGTACAGGCCGTTGTGATACGGCGTGATGTCCTGTTGCGAGATCGGGAACGTGACGGCCGGGCAGCCGGTGGTCGATTCCATCGTCGCGACCAGGTCCGGGCTCACGCGCAGGATGTAGCCCTGCATGGCCGTCGGCGAAATCGCGAAGCCGCGATGCTTGATGATGCTGTTGCCCTTGGATGCATCAATCGACAGGATGGCGTCCATCTCCGGCAGCACCTGGTGGTCGTTCATGGTATCCGACGACACCGGCATGCCCATGAACGGCACCGGATCGTGTGGCTGCATCGACACATTGGTCGACAGGTGCGTCGTGACGATGATGTCGCCGGCCACGTGATCGCCGCGGGACTTCATCTGCGCGAGCTTGAGCGCCACGGCCAGGCAGCCGATCGGGCCATCCGCGTCGGAGACCAGGCCCACCAGCTCGGGCCGCGCGCCGATGGCGCCATTGCGGCCGATCACGCCCAGCGTGGGCGCCTGGCCGCCGCCGCGCTTGCCGGCGCTGCCGGGAATCACGATGGTGATGAAGTCGCTCGTGTTGGCGGTGTTTTCGGGCGGTGCGTTGTGCACCGTAGTCACTTCGACCGTCACGCCGGCCGCGGCGTAGGGCGCGAACAGTTCCCGGACCACAGCACCGTTGGCGTTCGGGCTGTCCAGGGCTTCATGAATGACCAGCGTCTGCTGCAGGGCCATGGTTTTTCTCCAAGTGAAATGCGAGGGTTGCCACGCAAGCGAGCGCGCGGCGTGGGATATCGATCAAAACTGGTGGCGCAGGCCGACCATGACGGTGGTCTGGTTGTCGTTGCCGTCGAGACGGCGGCCGCTGTCGCCGGTCCAGTTGGTGGTGTTGTTGCCGAACAGGCCGGACCAGTCGCCGCGCACCCAGTCGTAGGCCACGGCCAGGTAGGCGTCGGTACGCTTGCTGAACGCGTAGTCGGCGACGGCATAGGCGGTGGTGCGGTTGCCGCTGAAGTTGTCGGCGCGCGTGCGGTTGTGCATCACGCTGCCCGTCAGCGTCACGTTGCCGGTGACGGCGTAGTTGGCCCCGACGGTGAAGAAGTCGTCGCGGCGGCTGCCGTTGAAGACCGAGTTGATGGCCGCGCGGTTGGTCGGCGTGGGCGCGGTCGACATGCTCGTGATGGTGGCCGTGTCGGTGCCGCCGCGCGACGAATCGAAGCCGCCGTCGCGGTCGCTGTAGATATAGTTGGCAAACAGGTTGCCGCGGCCGACGGATGCCTTCAGGCCAGCCATGTAGATGCGGGCCGCACGGCTCTGGATATCGCGGGTTTGCTGGAAGTCGCCGATCGCCGTGATCGGGCCCGCCGCGTACTTGAGGCCCAGCGATACCGACGAGCTTGCCGAACCTTTGCCTGCCGTTTCACCGAGCGCATATTCGGCGATCACCGAGACCGGGCCGAAGTTGCCGGTGTAGCTGAGCGCGTTGTCGTAGCGCTGGCCGGTCAGGTAGACCATCCACGAATTGGACGGCGCCGCGCCGACGCCGAGCGGGTCGACGTAGTACAGCATGGTGTTGGCCGTGGTGTATTGCCGGCCCATGGCCAGCTCGCCCCAGCGGTTGCCGATCTTCACGTAGGCCTGGCGGCCGAAAAGCTGGCCCTGCTGGTCCAGCTTGCCGGTATCGGTCAGGAAGCCGTTCTCCAGCACGAAGCCGGCCTTGACCCCATCACCCAGGTCTTCGCTGCCACGCAAGCCGAAGCGGCTGCCCGACAGGAAACCCTCGCCGCCCTGCTGCAGGCCAAGCACGGCGTCACCGGCCGGGTTCGAATGCGTCTGGTACGTCAGGCCACTGTCGATGACGCCGTACAGCGTCAGGCCGGACTGTTGCGCCATGGCGGCGGCAGGCAGGCTAAGCAGCAGAGGCAGGGCCGCGCGGGCGGCGCGGCGGACGGGGTGGCTCATTGTGGTTTCTCCTCCAGAGGGTAATAGGGTGTCCGCGCGGGGGCGCATCAGCGCAGCCTGCGTCGGTGGTTGTCTTGTTCGAATTGGCCGGGCACTGCCGGCCCGGCGGCGTCAGCGAGGCCTGCGCTTAGCAGGCAAAGCCCGGCAAGTCCTGCATCCCCGCCGGACCCTTGATGCGCGACAGCGCAAACGTCTCGCCTTCACGAATGGTCTCGACCTGGCCTTCGGCCGGGAAACACAGCGCATGGCGCTCGCCAAGCACCGTCCCATTGGTGCCGTCGCTGTACAGCGCCGAACCTTCCGGCAACGCAAACACCTGCTCCGGCGCATTGATGTTCAGGAACTCGGCCAGCCGCTCTTCACGGCTTTCGCCGTTATGGCCGGCCGGCTTGCCGCTGATGAAGTGCGGGTTGATCTGGAACGGCACCAGCCCGAGCGCGCGCAGCGACGGCGGCTGCACGATCGGCATGTCGTTGGTGGTGCGGATGGTCGGGCAGGCCACGTTGCTGCCAGCGCTCCAGCCCACGTACGGCGTGCCGGCGCGCACCTTCGCGCGGATCGCGTCAACGATGCCGGCGTCATACATGCGCTTGAGCAGCGCAAAGGTGTTGCCGCCGCCCACGGCGATGGCCTCGGCCTCGTTCACGGCGCGCAGCGGATCGGCGCTGTGGTGGATCGACTCGAGCGCGTAGCCCAGCCGTTCGAACACCGGCTTGACCATGCCTTCATAGGTGTCGAAGCTGAACGTCACGCCGGCGAACGGCACGAACAGCACCTTGCGCGGTTCCTTGCGCAGCAGCGTGTGGATCTGCTCGCCGGCGTGCTCGAGATAGCCGAGGTTGTCCTTGCGCGAGCTGCTCATCAGGAGGATGCGTTGGGTCATGTCTGGATTTCCTTCAGGGATTCGGTTCGGGGGCTCGGGCTCAGGCCACGGCGGCGCGGATCAGCGCGGCCACGCGGTCGATTTCCTCGTGGGTGTTGAAGTAGTGCAGCGACACGCGCGCCATGGTCGACACGCCGTAGCGCGCCAGGATCGCGTCCGCCATGAAGTTGCCGGCTTCGATGATGCATTGCTGCGCTTCGAGCGCGGCGACGATGGTGGCCGGGTCCACGCCACGCACATTGAACGGCACGATGCCGATGCGGTCGGCCACGTTGGCCGGGCCGTACAGCTCGAAGCCCGGGATCGACGAGAACTTCGCCACGGTGTATTCGGTCAGGTCACGCACGCGTGCCTCGATGGCGTCGATGCCGATCTGCATGGCGTAGTCGATGGCCGTGCCCATGCCCAGGATCGCCGGCACGATCGGACAGCCCGCCTCGAAGCGGCGCGCGCCGGCCACGAACGACAGCGCGCCGGTTGCGCGGTCATAGGCGCCGTTCCACCAGCCGGCCAGCGCCGGCTCGATCTGTTCGATGAGCGCGCGGCGCACATACAGGAAGCCCGAGCCCTCGGTCGCGCGCAGCGCCTTGCGGCCGCAGCCGGCCAGGAAATCGCAGTCGAGTTCGTCCACGTCCGAGCGCAGCATGCCCACGCTTTGCGCGGCATTGACCAGCGACAGCACGCCGTGGCGGCGCGCCACGGCGCAGATCTGCGCGGCGGGCTGCACCGCGCCCGTCGAGTTGGGCAGGTGCGAGAACGTCAGCAGGCGCGTGCGCGGCGTGATGGCCGCGTCAAAGGCTTCCGGCGACAGCAGGCCTTCGGCATTGGCCGCGACCATCTTCACCACGATGCCGTGGGTTTGCTCAAGGCGGCGCCACGGCAGCAGGTTGCTCAGCATTTCGGTGTCGGCCACCAGCACTTCGTCGCCGGCCTGCCAGGCAATGCCGCGCGCGATCAGCGAGATGCTTTCGGTCGCGTTCTTGGTGAAGGCGATCTCGTCGGCGGCCGCGTTCAGCAGCGCGGCGAGCTTGCCGCGCACGGCGTCCACACGCGCATAGGTCTCCTTGCGGAACGCCGGCAGGTAGATGCCCACGTGACCGGTATCGAGCAGGTAGCTGCGCACGGTGTCGAGCACCGCATCGGGCGGCAGCGATGCCGCTGCCGTGTCGAGGTAGATGGTGGAGGCCGTCAGCGGGGTGCCGGCACGGATCGCTTGGATATCCATGGAACGTCTCAGGTAATGCGAATGCGGGAGGAGGGGTTACTTGCGCAGCTTGGTGACCGAGCCGATGAAGCTGAACAGCGCATCGCCCGCGATTACGCCGCCGGCAAAGGCGCTCATCTCCGCTACATGCTTGTCGCCGCGCAGGCGCTGCACGATGAAGCGGATCAGCAGGCCGGCCAATACCGCCCAGCCGGCCAGCGGCGAGGCGATCAGCATGCCGGTCGAGAGCAGGATGCCGAGCTGGCGCTTGGAGCCACCAATCAGCTGCAGCAGCGCGCCAGGGATCGCCCAGATCACGAGGTTGCGCGCGATTTCCGCCGACGAGCCGGCCTTGATCGACGCCGCGTAGACGCGGTCGACGGGCGGGATCAGGTTCTGCGCGAAGAAGCTGCCGTGGAACACGAGCACCACCACCGCAGCCACGGCGAAGCCGATCATCGCGGCCAGGAACTGCTGCTTGCGGCCGGCCAGTTCGGCTTCCATGTCGCGGCCTTCGCCGCGCAGCAGGTAGCCGGTCTTGAGGTCATAGCCCATGTCGGCGAAGGCCGGGCCCGTGGCGGCCGAGAAGCCCACCAGCACCGCCAGCGCCGTCGGCGGGAAGCCGATCAGGATGCCGATGGTCAGCGTGATCAGCGCCACCGCGAAGGCCGGGAACCAGCCCGAATGCATCGCGGCGATGCCGACGATCAGTTCGTGCACATAGGCGGCGAACGCGGCGTACAGCACGAAGACGACGAGCATTCCCAGCGACATGTCGGACACGTGGCCGGCCAACACCGAGATCAGCAGCGCGATGGCCAGGTAGATCAGGAAGCCGCCGGACAGGATGCGGCTGGCGCGCGAGGCCGGCACTTCGACGGTGCGCGCGTCGGCAGCCGGCGCATGGCGCGCGCGGCGGATCTCTACCGCCACCTGGAACAGCGCCACGATGCCGGCGCCGATCATGAGGCCGTGCGGGATGTAGGCCTTGGCAATGTCCACGCCGGTCACTGCCACCGAGTAGCCGCGCACCAGCAGCCCGATGCCGAACATGGTCAGCGCGGCCAGGTTGCCGAGGAACGCCGCGCCGAACGCGGACATCGGCACGCCGAGCCACGCGCCGCCGACGCCCACGGCAATGCCCAGGCCCAGGAACGCCGCCTTGCGGCCGCCGCGGTCGCCGGCCCAGATGGCTTCGGCGGTGGCAATGCCCGCGGGCCAGGTGCCCGTGGCCGGGAAGATCTTGCTGCCGAACAGGAAGTACAGCATGGCGCCGTCGACGAACATGGCGATCACCGCGCCAATCAGCATCGGCGAGGCCAGTTCCGGCATGCCCATGGCATACGGCACGCCGATCGGGATCATCAGCGAATTGGCCGCGCCGAACGTGGCCGACGAGATCGCCGTCTGCACCAGGTTCTGGCGTTCGAGCACGCGGAAACGCCGGGTGATTTCAAGCGGGATGCGCGAGAACACGATGGCGATCAGCGCGCCGATGATCGAGGTATTGGCGGAGATGCCCAGCGACACGATCAGCTGCATGCCTATCATCGCGCCGAACACGGACAGCACGACGGAAACCAGCAGCAGGAGCGGCTCCATGAAGCGCGTTCTTGTCGCTGGTTGCGCCACCCCCGGCGCGTTCAGTTCTGTTTGCATAGGCGTCATGTCTACCGTTCCTCCCTAGTGTTGTCTCGTTTTGCGCGCCCCGCCAGTTCCGCTGGCCGCCCGCTGTGTGTTGTCAGCGCAGGAACCCTGTCACCGGCCCGATGGTGTCGCGTGCGGCCCGCAGCGCATCGAGCAGGCGCGGCAGGGCATGTTCATCGAGCCGTTGCAGCGGCCCCGCAATCGCGAGCGAGCCGATCACGGCGCGCGTGTCGCGGCTGTAAAGGGGTACCGCCAGTCCGGCCACGGTCGCCGCGGATTCCTCGCAGGTGTAGGCCCAGCCTTCGGCACGGACCCGCACCAGGCGCGCTTCGAGTTCCGCCTCGGCCAGGCCAGCGCGTTGTGCCACGCGCTGGCGCAGTGCCTCCGGCTGGAAGGCCAGGATTGCCTTGGCATGGGCGCCCGCGTCGAGCGCGAAGCGCTGGCCCACGTCGATCGAAAAGCGCAGCTGGTGCTGGCTCTGCGCGATGTCCGTGCACAGGCCTTCGTCACCGTCCAGCCAGGACAGGAACACGGTCTCCCCGCTCTGGCGCGCCAGCGCTTCGAGCGCGGGCTGCACGACCTCGGCCGGCGAAAACGTCTTGCGCATGACCTGGCCCAGTTCGAACCAGCGCAGACCCAGGCCATAGCGGCCCATGGCGTCCTGCACCAGGAAGCCGTTGGCGGCGAAGGTGGCGAGCACGCGATGGACCACGGCGTGATGCACGCCGCTTTCACGCGCCAGTTCGCGCACGCCCCAGCTTGGCTGGCGCGCATTGAAGTGGGTCAACAGCGACAGTGCGCCGTCGAGGGTCTTGAGCATTTCGATTGCCTTGTGTCTCTTATATAGAGACAACGTCTCTGATACAGAGAAATGCTAGGCGCCGGTGACCCTCTCCAACAATCAGGGTTAACACGAATACGGCGCGATACGGTCGGGTAGGCGACGTTGGCATCTCATGCGAGGGAGGCGCTGGAGAGCGTCCTATACTTGGCACGGATCCTTCGCCACGGAGGCGTGCATGCCTGCAGAAGACCACGGATTCAGCGACGAAGCCGCCCGGATCACGCAAAGGCGCCGGCAGCTTGGCATTCCGGCGCGGCCCGGAGCGGACGCGCGCAACTGGGCCCTGGCGCTGTCCGGCGGTGGCATCCGCAGCGCCACGTTCTGCCTCGGTGTGCTGCAGGCTCTGGCGGGCACGCCGCTGCGGCCGACGGCGCAGCCCGAGGGCCAGCAGCCAGGTTCGCCTGCGTCGGCGGCCTCACTGCTGCACCAGTTCGACTACCTGTCCACGGTCAGCGGCGGCGGCTTCCTCGGTGCCTTCTTCACCAGCCTGTTCGTGCCGGGCCGCCTGCGGCGCGGCACGAACCCGGTACAAGCGGCGGCCGACGCGTACCACACGCTGCAGTGCGAGCCGCCCGGGCGCATCCGCACATCGGTGTCCTATGCAGCCGACCCGGGCCGCGGCGCCGTGGCGTGGCTGCGCGAAAACGGCCGCTACCTGTCGCCGACCGGCGCCGGCGACAACCTCTACGCCGCCGTGCTGGTCCTGCGCAACTGGCTGGCGATGCATTACGTGATCGGCAGCGCGCTGCTCCTCGTGCTGGCCTTGCTGGCGCTGGGCCAGTACATGGCCACGGGCATGTCGTACAGCCTCGGCCGCTACGAGATGGACTTGCTTCATGACGCGCGCCAGGCGTTCAACCAGGGCGAATGCATGGTCTGGTGGAGCACCTTGCTGTGGTTGCCGCTGGGCACGGCGCTGCTGCTGGCTGTGCCGCCCGGGCTTGCCTACTGGATGGTGTATCCGCGCGCCAGCGATCCGCAGGCGGCGGCGCGCTTTCTGAGCCCCGGCCCGATCGTGGCGACGCTGGTGGCCATCCTGCTGCTGCTGGCGGCGCGGTGGGTCGTGTGGCTGGGCCCGGGACTGGTGCTGGCCTGCATCCTGGCGGCGGCTGGCGCGCTGACACTGCTGGCCGTGCTGTGCTGCCTGGCCCTGCTTGTCCCGGCGCCGCGCGCGGTATCGGACTATCGCGTGCGGGCCACGCGCGCCTTGCGTGGCGCGGTGACGCTGACGCTGTGGCTGCTGGCGCTCGGCATGGCCGACACCATCGCGCGCACGACCTTCCTCTATGCATCCATGACCGCATCGGCATGGCGCGCGGGCGTTCCCGCCGGCGTGCTTGCCGCGCTGGTCTGGCTGGTACGCTACAGCGCCAGCCTGCGCGACGAAGGCAAGCGGGACAGTGCCGATACGCCCTGGCGCGCGCTGCAGGCGCACTTGCCCGTATCGCTGATGGCCGGGGCGCTGGCCGCGCTGCTGGCGCTGCTGGTGTACGTGCTGTGGTCGTGGCTGGTGCTGGTTGTGCGCTGGAACGGACGCGAGCCGGTGGACTGGCTCGTGTTCGGCAATGCCTACACCGGCCCGGTGCTCGTCGTACTGGTGCTGGTGGCGCTGTTGCTTGCGGTGGTGGCGGGGCGCTTCACCGGCTTCCTGAACCTGTCGACGCTGCAGCCGTTCTATGCGGCGCGGCTCACGCGCGCCTACCTTGGCGCATCGAACGGCGAGCGCTTCGTCCCGCATCCGGCGAACAGGCAGGGCCGCGAACGCTTCAGCGTGGCGGAGCCAGTGCCTGGCGACCAGCTCAGCCTGAACACCTACTACGATCCGCGCGTGCTGGCGCCGCTGCACCTGATCAACGTCACGCTGAACCAGACTGTCGATCCGGCCGAGCAACTGGTGCAGCGCGACCGCAAGGGCAAGCCGCTGTGTGTTGGCCCTGGCCCCAGCGTAGTCCAGCCCGGGACGGCGCAGGCGCTGCCATCCGATAGCTATGCGCGCTTTCTTGTCGATGGGCGTCCTTGTTGTCCGGACCTGTCGCATCCGGGAACGGCCCGGGTCGCCGATTCTCGCACCGTGGGCGACTGGATCGCGATTTCCGGCGCGACGCTGGCGACCGGTATCGGGCGGGCCACGACGCTCGGCACGTCGCTGCTGATGGGTTTGGCGAATCTGCGGCTCGGTACCTGGTGGCCGTCTTACCTGCATGACGGTCCGCGCCATGCGGGCCACGTGCCGGCTGCGCAGCGCCTGCCCGAGCGTGCCACGCACCCGGTGCTGGCGCGCTTCAGCGCGTTGTTCCGCACGCAGTATTGCCTCGCTTGCGAACTCGCCGCGCGCTTCCACGGCATGCATCGCGGCTGGCAGTACCTGTCAGACGGCGGGCACTTCGACAACACCGGCGTGTACGAGTTGCTGCGCCCGGGCCGTGATGTGTCACTGGTCGTGCTGTGCGATGCCGGCGGCGATCCCGACTACCGCTTCGGCGACCTGGCCAACCTGATCCGGCTCGCGCGGATCGACCATGGGCTGGAAATCGTGGTGGATATCGAAGCTGCCACCACGCATCCGGTGCTGAGCACGGTGTTCGGCACGCCGGAAGATTTTGGTACGCAGACCAATGGCGCGGCGGCGGGCAAATGCGCGGTGCTGCTGAATGTGTACCACGCAGGCCCGGCTGTAGAGCGGCGTGATGCGGTCTGCCGCATCGTCCTGCTCAAGCCACGCCTGGCGGACTGGGCGCCGGCCGACGTGCAGCAGTACGGCGCGGACCATCCGGTCTTTCCGCAGGAGGCCACCTCCGACCAGTTCTTCGACGAGGCGCAGTGGGAAAGCTATCGCGCGCTGGGCCACGCCATCGGCGCGCGCGTCTTCGGCGGCGCGGTGGGGCAGGCGCTAATGGCGGGCTGAATGCGCGAACCCCGCTCAGCGCACGAAGCCGATCACGTCCTCTAGCCGGCCGCTTGCATCGCGCAGGGCTTCCAGCAGGCGCGGCACCGCGTCGTCGCCGAGCCGCTGCTGCGGACCGGCAATGGCCACGGAGCCGATCACCGCGCTGCGGTCGCGCGACCACAGCGGCAGCGCCAGCCCTGCCACGCTGGCGGCGGCTTCCTCGCGGGTATGCGCCCAGCCGTGCTGGCGCACCTCGGCCAGCTGGGCTTCGATGGTGTCGCGGTCCAGCGCGGTGTGCGGCCCCATCTTTTCCATGCCCTGGCGGTAGACCTCGTCGCGGAACGCGTCGTCCTGGAACGCGAGCATGGCCTTGGCGTGCGCCCCCGCATAAAGCGGAAAGCGCTCGCCCAGTTCGATTGAAAAGCGCAACTGGTGCTGGCTCTGCACCAGGCCCACGCACAGGCCCTCATGGCCGTCGAGCCACGACAGGAAGACCGTTTCGCCACTTTGCGCGGCCAGCTTTTCCAGTACCGGGCGCACGATCTCGTCGGGCGAGAAGCTTTTGCGCACGACCTGGCCCAGCTCGAACAGGCGCAGGCCGAGCGAGTACTTGCCGGTGGCCGCGTCCTGCACCAGGAAGCCGTTGGCCGCGAAAGTAGCCAGCACGCGATGCACCACCGCGTAGTGCACGCCGCTGTGCTTGGCGAGTTCGCGCACGCCCCAGGTGGGCTGCCGCACGGTGAAGTGGGTCAGCAAGGCCAGCGCGCCGTCCAGTGTCTTGAGTGTCATACCGATATCCTGCTTCGCATGGGGCAGCATGGTACGGGACAAGCGGCGCTGCGCTCAATCCTTACCCCGCCCAAAGCGCTCCGATCGATGCCGGCGCCGATAACCACGCCACCGGTAAGGCCGCGTGGCGGCCGCCAGCACGATTGCCGCGGGCTTACTAAGATAGCGGACGCTTTCGATTCCCCCGCGCGTCGGCCGGCACAGTGCCGCCGACGCGCCAAGGCAGCTTTCATGAAGACCTCCATCCCGTATTCCGTTCTCGACCTGGCCCCCATTGCGCAGGGCAGCGATGCCGGCCAGGCCATGCGCAATGCGCTCGACCTGGCGCAGCACGCCGAGCGCCTCGGCTACCGCCGCTTCTGGCTGGCCGAACACCACAACATGCCCGGCATCGCCAGCGCTGCCACCGCCGTGCTGATCGGCTACGTGGCCAACGGCACGCGCACGATCCGCGTGGGCTCGGGCGGCGTCATGCTGCCCAATCATTCGCCGCTGGTGGTGGCGGAGCAGTTCGGCACGCTGGCCTCGCTGTACCCGGGCCGCATCGACCTTGGCCTGGGCCGCGCGCCCGGCACCGACCAGGCCACGGCGCGCGCGCTGCGCCGGCAGCTGTCGCAGGACACGGCCGACTCGTTCCCGCAGGATGTGGAAGAACTGCAGGCCTATTTCGATGACGTGCGCCCCGGCCAGCGCCTGCGCGCGGTGCCCGGCGCGGGCCTGAAGGTGCCGTTGTGGCTGCTTGGCTCCAGCCTGTTCAGCGCGCAGCTGTCGGCGGCGATGGGCGTGCCGTTCGCGTTTGCCTCGCATTTCGCACCGGGCTTCATGCGCCAGGCCGTGGACCTGTACCGGCGGACGTTCCGTCCATCGGCGCAGCTGGAGCGGCCCTACGTGATGCTCGGGCTCAATGTGTTCGCGGCGCAGACCGACGCCGAGGCCCGGCGCCTGTTCAGCTCGCTGCAGCAGCAGTTCCTGGCGCTCGTGCGCGGCACGCCGGGGCAGTTGCGCGCGCCCGTGGACGATATCGAGGCGCTGTGGAACGAGAGCGAGGCGGACCATATCCGCCGTTCGCTCGCGTGCTCGGTGGTGGGGAGTCCGGAAACCGTGCGCGCCGGCATGCAGCGCTTTGTCGATGACCTGCGCCCGGATGAACTGATGCTGACCGGCCAGATCTTCGACCATGCCGCGCGCCTGCGCTCGTTCGAGATTGCCGCCGACACGGCGCGTGCGCTGACGCCGGCGGCCTGAAGCGGGAATCGCCTTCGAAGGCCTGGCCGCGCGAGCGGCCCGGGCAATGTCCTGTCCCCACCGTACTGGAATGCCGCCTGACGCACATGGCTGCGGCGGCGATGACATCGGTTTGCACCGTCCCGACCGCGTCGGATACAGTAAGCAGCCAGTACAGAGTCGCGCCATGACGCGACCGGTTCGCCAGTCCGCCAATGTGCCCTCCGCGGCGCACGCCGCGGAGACGACAAGGAGACAGCGATGGACCTGCGGCAACGCGAGCACATCGAGACGGTAGTCCACGCCACCACCTGCCTGCCGCCGCCCGCGCTGCCCGCGGACCGGCCCACGCACGATGCCGTGATCGAGAATTCGTGGCGGCGCTGCGTGCACCAGTACGGGCTGGACCCGTCGCGCATGCAGGAAGCCCGCATCGTGCCGCAGACGCGCCTGCGCGAACACCAGCAACGCATCGACGATTTCGCGCGCATCGCGCGCCATGGGCTGGAGAGCCTGTACGCACAGGTCGCGGGCCTCGGCTACGTGGTGCTGCTGACCGATGCGCAGGGCGTGACCGTCGACTACATCGGCGATGCGCGCACCGATACCGACCTGCGCCATGCCGGCCTGTACCTGGGCGCGGAATGGAGCGAGTGCGGCGCGGGCACGTGCGCCGTCGGCACGGCACTGTTCACGGGCGAAGCCCTGACCGTGCACCAGGCCGATCATTTCGACGCCACCCACATTCCGCTGACCTGCACCGCCGCGCCGCTGTTCGATACGCACGGCAACCTGCACGCTATCCTGGACATCTCCGCGCTGACGTCCCCGAATGCCAAGGACAGCCAGGGACTGGCGCTGCAGCTGGTGCGCATCTACGCGGCCCATATCGAGAACGCGAATTTCCTGCGCGCGCATCACCGCGACTGGATCCTCAAGCTGAACGTCGCGCCCGAGTTCGTCGACGTCAACCCGGAGTACCTGCTCGCACTCGATGACAGCGGCCGCATTGTCGGACACAACCACCGGGCGCGGCGCATGCTGGAAGGCGAACTGGCCACCGGCACAGTGCTGGGCCAGTCCTTCGAGACGCTGTTCAACGCGCGGCTCGAAGACCTGGGCCGCTATGTCTATTCGCGCCCGAGCGAGCAGCGCCTGGTGGCGCTGAACCGCAGCGGCGGCTTGCTGTACCTGAGCGTGATGCCGCCTGCCTTGCGCTGGCAGGCCAGCGGCGCGCAGGAGCGGCCCGCGCCGCTTCCGGAGCCGCTGGCGGCATTGTGCGGCGGCGATCCCGCGTTGCAGCAGCAACTGCAGCGTGCGGCGCGGCTCGTGAATTCTCCAATCAACCTGTTGATCAACGGCGAGACCGGCAGCGGCAAGGAGTACCTTGCCAAGGCGCTGCACCTGGCCAGCGCGCGCCGCGGGCAGCCCTTCGTGGCGGTGAACTGCGCCGCCATTCCGGAAACGCTGATCGAGAGCGAGCTGTTTGGCCACCTGCCCAACAGCTTCTCAGGCGCCGGGCCGCGCGGCAAGCGCGGGCTGATCCAGGAAGCGGATGGCGGCACGCTGTTCCTCGACGAGATCGGCGACATGCCGCGCGAGTTGCAGTCGCGGCTGCTGCGCGTGCTGGCCGAGAGCGAGGTGCTGCCGATCGGCGCCGCGCGTCCGGTGCCGGTCCGCCTGCGCGTGATATCGGCGACCCATCACCGGCTGGAAGACCTGGTCGCGCAGGGACGCTTCCGCGAGGACCTGTTCTACCGGCTCAACGGTGCGCGCTTCGCGCTGCCGCCATTGCGCGATCGCACCGACTTCGAATGGCTCGTGCAGAAGATGCTCGATGAAGGCGGCCAGCGCGGCATCACGCTGTCGCCGCAGGCGCGCGATCTGCTTTGCCACCACCGCTGGCCTGGCAACCTGCGCGAGCTGCGCAACGTGCTGGAGTACGCGCGCGCGGTCTGCGCCGGCGGGTATATCAATGCCCATGACCTGCCCGATGGCCTGGGCGCCCCGATGCCAGTGTCCGCCGTGCCGGTGCTGCCTGCGCAGCCGGACGACGCGCCGGAACTGCCGCCCGAGGCCATGCTGCTGATGCAGTACCTGCGTGCGTCAGGCTGGAACCTGAGCGCTGTCGCGCGGCAGATCGGCGTGAGCCGCATGACGCTGTACCGACGCATGGAGCGCTACGGCATCCAGTCTCCCAACCGCCGCGACGGCGGCCCGCCCCAGCCATAACGGCCATCACGGCCATCACGGCCATCACGGCCATCACGGCCAGAACGCTGCCAACGATACAGCTGTCCAGCGCTGTACAGCTGCGCTGTGACACCTGTCACGCCATCAACGCCGCCGGCACTGCCTGAGCGGCGGCCTGCCCAGCCTTTTCTGCGGGTTATCCCGAAATCTTCCCGGTCCCCTGGGTCGCTACAGCGCGCCGCGCGTGCTGGCATAGCCATTGCAATATGCCTGTCAGTACAACGACAACAGACAGGAGACAGGCCATGGGGCAAGCACGGTCCGACGGCGCACCGCTGGTAGGCATCATCGCCAACCCGGTTTCGGCGCGCGATATCCGCCGCGTGATTGCCAATGCCAACAGCCTGCAGCTGGCCGATCGCGTCAACATCGTGCTGCGGCTGCTGGCCGCGCTGTCGGCCTGCGGCATCGACCGCGTGATGATGATGCCGGATCGCGAAGGCCTGCGCGTCATGCTGGCCCGCCATCTGACCCGCCACCAGGGGCCGGACGCCGGGCTGCCGGCGGTCGAGTACATCGACATGCCGGTCACGGCGCGCGTCGACGATACGCTGAATGCGGCGCGCCACATGGCCGATGCCGGCGTGGCCGTCATCATCGTGCTCGGCGGCGACGGCACGCACCGTGCGGTGGTGCGCGAATGCGGCGGCGTGCCGATCGCCGGCCTGTCTACCGGCACCAACAACGCCTTTCCGGAAATGCGCGAGCCGACCATCACGGGGTTGGCGGCAGGGCTGTACGCAACAGGGCAGGTGCCGGCCTCGCGCGCGCTGGCATCGAACAAGCGGCTCGATATCGTGATCCGCGATGCCGACGGCGGCTTCCGGCGCGATATCGCGCTCGTCGACGCGGTCATTGCCCATGAACACTTCATCGGCGCGCGGGCGCTGTGGAAAGCCGACACGCTGGCTGCCGTGTACGTAGCGTTCGCCGATCCGCAGGCCATTGGCCTGTCCGCCATCGCCGGGCTGCTGGAGCCGCTGGGCCGGCGCGAGCCGGGCGGCCTGGCGATCGAGCTGGCCGCGCCGGGGCAGGGCGAATTCGTGCTGCGCGCGCCGATTGCCCCGGGCCTGCTGTGCCCTGTTGACGTGGCCGGCTGGCAGTACCTCGAACATGCCCGGCCGCATCGCGTGCGCCAGCGGTCCGGCATCGTCGCGCTCGACGGCGAGCGCGAACTGTCCTTCGGGCCCTGCGACGAAGTCAGCATCACCCTGCACGAACACGCGTTCCGCAGCATCGACGTGGCCGCGTGCATGCGCTATGCCGCGCGCGAGCGGCTGATGCGCAGCGCATCTGTCACGCAACCAGCCAGCATGTATTGAGCAAGCCGTACCCCAACCCAAGGAGACAACCATGAGCGCCAGTGCCATGCAAGCCGGCCCCAGCGGGCTCGACAAGGAGACCCTGCTAACGGTGTATCGCAAGATGCGCACCATCCGCGATTTCGAGGAACGCCTGCACGTGGACTTCGGCCGCGGCGACATTCCGGGCTTCGTGCATCTTTACGCGGGCGAGGAAGCCGCGGGTGTCGGCATCCTCCATCACCTCCATGATGGCGACCGCATCGCCAGCACGCACCGCGGCCACGGCCACTGCATTGCCAAGGGCGTCGACCCGGTGGCGATGATGAAGGAGATCTACGGCAAGAAGGGCGGCTCGTGCAACGGCAAGGGCGGCTCCATGCATATCGCCGATCTGTCCAAGGGCATGATGGGCGCCAACGGCATCCTGGGCGCGGGCGCGCCGCTGATCTGCGGCGCCGCGCTGGCCGCCAAGTTCCGCGGCAAGGGCGAGGTCGGCATTACCTTCTGCGGCGACGGCGCCTCGAACCAGGGCACCTTCCTCGAAAGCCTGAACCTGGCCGCCGTGTGGAACCTGCCGGTGATCTTCGTGATCGAGAACAACGGCTATGCCGAGTCGACCTCGCGCGACTACGGCACCGCGGTGGACAGCTACGTGGATCGCGCGGCCGGCTTCGGCATTCCCGGCGTGACGGTGGACGGCACGGACTTCTTCGCCGTGCATGAGGCCGCCGGCGAAGTCATCCGCCGTGCGCGCGAAGGCGGCGGCCCCGCGTTGCTCGAATGCAAGATGGTTCGCTTCTACGGCCACTTTGAAGGCGATGCGCAGACCTATCGCGCGGCCGGCGAACTTGACGATATCCGCGCCAACCGCGATTGCCTGAAGCTGTTCACGCGCACGGTGACGCAGGGCGGCGTGATCTCGCGCGAGGAGTTCGAGGCGATCGATCGCGAAGTCGCCGCGCTGATCGAGCACGCGGTGCAGGAAGCCAAGGCCGCGCCCTTGCCGGGGCCCGAAGACCTGCTGACCGATGTCTATGTGAGCTACTGAATCGCCAACCCGGCACAGCTATCCAATTATCAGGAGACAGAACATGGCTCGCAAACTGAGCATCAAGCTGGCGATCAACGAGGCGATCGACCAGGAAATGACGCGTGACCCCAGTGTGATCATGCTGGGCGAAGACATTGTCGGCGGCGCCGGCGCGGACGGTGAAAAGGACGCCTGGGGCGGCGTGCTGGGCGTGACCAAGGGCCTGTATGCCAAGCATGGCGACCGGCTGCTCGATACGCCGCTGTCCGAATCAGCATACGTGGGCGCGGCCATTGGCGCGGCGGCCTGCGGCATGCGGCCCATCGCGGAGCTGATGTTCATCGACTTCATGGGCGTGTGCTTCGACCAGATCTTCAATCAGGCCGCGAAGTTCCGCTACATGTTCGGCGGCAAGGCCGAGACGCCGGTGGTGATCCGCGCGATGGTGGGTGCGGGCTTCCGCGCGGCCGCGCAGCACAGCCAGATGCTGACGCCGCTGTTCACGCATATCCCGGGCCTCAAGGTCGTGTGCCCGTCCACGCCGTATGACACCAAGGGCTTGCTGATCCAGGCGATCCGCGACAACGACCCGGTGATCTTCTGCGAGCACAAGAACCTGTACGGGCTGGAGGGCGACGTGCCCGAGGGCGCCTACACGATTCCGTTCGGCGAGGCCAATATCGCGCGCGACGGCAAGGACGTGACTATCGTCGCGTACGGGCTGATGGTGCATCGCGCGCTGGACGCGGCGGCGACGCTGGCAAAGGAAGGCGTGGAAGCGGAAGTGATCGACCTGCGCACGCTGTCGCCGCTGGACATGGACACGGTGCTCGAATCGGTCGAGAACACCGGCCGCCTCGTTGTCGTGGACGAGGCGAGCCCGCGCTGCAATATCGCAACCGATATTTCGGCGCAGGTGGCGCAGCAGGCGTTCGGCGCGCTCAAGGCCGGCATCGAGATGGTCTGCCCGCCGCACACGCCGGTGCCGTTCTCGCCGACGCTGGAAGACCTGTATATCCCCAGCGCCGCGCACGTGGTGGCAGCGGTGCGCAAGACCATGAAGGGAGGCAAGCACTGATGGCCACAGCAATGACTCCGATCGTGATGCCCAAGTGGGGCCTGTCGATGAAGGAAGGCACCATCAATGCCTGGCTCGTCGACGAAGGCGCCGAGATCTCGGTGGGCATGCCGATCCTCGATGTGGAAACCGACAAGATCGCCAACGCCGTCGAGGCGCCCGACGCCGGCACCCTGCGCCGCAAGGTGGCCGGTGTGGGCGAGGTGCTGCCGGTCAAGGCCTTGCTTGGCGTACTGGCGTCAGCGGAGGTGAGCGATGCGGAAATCGATGCCTACATTGCGGCTTATGAAACGCCGGCGGACGACGGCGACGAGGAGAAGGCCGGACCCGCGTACCAGTATGCCGACGTCGACGGCATCCGCGTCCGCTACGCCCGCAAGGGCAACGCGGAGCAGGCGGTGCTCTTCATTCATGGATTTGGCGGTGACCTGGACAACTGGCTGTTCAACCTCGACGCCCTCGCCGACGCGTACACCGTGGTGGCGCTTGATCTGCCCGGTCACGGACAGACGTCGCCGCGGCTCGCGGGCACGACGCTGGCGGAGATGGCCGGCTTTGTAGCGCGCTTCCTCGACGCGGTGGGCATCGACGCGGCGCACGTGGTGGGCCATTCGATGGGCGGCGGCATTGCCGCGCAGCTCGCAGTCGATGCGCCTCGGCGCGTGCGCTCGGTGGCGCTGGTGTCGCCGGCGGGCCTGGGCGACGAGATCAACAACGGCTATACCGAGGGCTTTGTCAGCGCGCAGTCGCGGCGCGAACTCAAGCCCGTGGTCGAACTGCTGTTCGCCAACCCGGAGCTGGTCAGTCGGCAGATGCTGGACGACCTGCTGCGCTACAAACGGCTCGACGGCGTGCAGGAATCGCTGTCCGCGCTCGGCGCGAGCCTGTTCGCCGAGGGCCGCCAGCGGGAACTGCCTGGTCAGCAGCTGGCGGATACGGGTACGCGCACGCTGGTGGTGTGGGGCGCGCAGGATCGCATCATCCCCAGCGCGCACGCGCAGAACGCGCAGAACGCGCCGGCTGGCGCCACGGTGAAGGTGTTCGACGATGCCGGGCACATGAGCCAGATGGAAAAGGCCAGCGACTTCAACGCGCTGCTGCGCAAGCACCTGGCCGGCTGAGGTGGTTGGCGCGGGCGGACAGCAGCACCGTCCGCGCCGCGCCTTGTCTCGCGCGGCCTGCTATCGTGTGGCAGGCCACTGCCAGGACGAATTCCATGCCATTTGCCTTCATCGAAGCCGATCCCGCCGAAGACGATCCGCTGCAGGCCGAACTGGCGCTTCTCGAACTTGCTACGCAAGGGGATCCGGTTGCCCAGTTGTGGGAAGCGCCGGTCTCGCTGGTGGTGCCGCGCAGTTACCTGCGATACGAGCCGTTCGAAGCGGCGCGCGCCAGCTTCGCGCGGCGCGGCTGCCCGGTCTGGTTGCGCATGTCGGGCGGCGGGCTGGTGCCGCAGGGACCGGGCATCCTGAACCTGAGCCTCGCGTACCGCGTGGACGGACCGCCCGGCGCGCTGAGCGAGGCGGTGTACCTGCACCTGTGCGAGGTCGTCGGGCAGGCGCTGCGCGGGCTTGACGTCGAGACCCACTGGCAGGCGGTGGACGGTTCCTTCTGCGACGGGCGCTTCAACCTTGCGTGGGGGCCGCCGGGTCAGGCGCGCAAGATCGCCGGAACGGCCCAGTACTGGCGCCGCGCGCCCGCGGCCGTGCAGGCGCCGGATGGCCAGCGCCACCTGGTGCTGGCGCATGCGGTGCTGCTCGTCAGCGCGGATCCGGTCGCGATCACGCGGCGTGCCAATGATTTCGAGGCCGAGGCCGGCACCGGCCGGCACTACGATGCCGACAAGGTGGTCAGTGTGCAGCAGGCCATCGGCAGCGCAGCCCTCGGCGGAACGAGGCTGATGGCGCAGGTCGTCGAGGCGCTCAGGGCCAGCGCGGCGGCCACGCCGCCGCCGCATGCCTAGTGCCTAACGCGCAGGGAGGAAGCGCAGGTCGCCGTACCAGGCGCGCGTCGTGGCGCCGGTGTTGTCGGTATCCGTCAGCAGTCCATAGCCGGAGATCTTGCCGGGCGGTTCGTGGAACGCCTGTTCGTAGTCCTGCGCGATATTGCGGCGCAGGTTCTGCCACTGGCCTGCGTCGCCAGGACGGCCGGAGACCACGATCATCTGCACACGGCCCGTGTGCGGATTGGGGATGATGCTGCCGGGCGCCGCCGAGGTCGACCAGATATACATCAGCGTCGCGTAGGGCAGGTCTTCGCCGCCGAAGCGCTTGGCCAGCTCGATACTGGCGCGGTCGCCGAACGCGAGCTTCTCCTTGTCGCCCTCGAAGAAGAACACCAGCCGTGCGGGAGCATCTTCCTTGCTGCCCTCATTGTTATTGGCGCCTTCAATGGGGGCTTGCGCTTTCCAGCGCCAGGCGACGACCGGCGTGCGGCCCAGGTCGATATTGCCCTCGTGCATCAGCGCCGAGGCCGCAGCGCTGGCGTCGGCCTGCAGGACAGTGGTGGCGCCATCCTTCACCAGGCTGTAGCGAGTCTCGGCCTTACCGTGGACGACCGGCAGGTTCTTCCAGTCGGCCGGCAACGGCGCGCCGGGACGCAGGGCGGAGAACGAGATGCCGGGCTGGTCGTCCTGTGCTCGCAGCGCCGGGGTTGCGAGCAAGGTGGCAATACACAGCAGGGCGCGCAGCAGCGATCCCGTCTGCCTGTGTGCGCGCCAGTTGGACGGGGTAGGCATGGCGGAATCGCTCCGGTTGCTGGGCATTGCTGAATTGTAGTGAGATGGCGCGTTTTCCGTTGCCGTGCAGCTCTGCCGGGATCGCGTGCGAGTGGGAGCGAGGCGCGGCGGCCGCTGGCATCGCGCTGACAGGACTGGCCGCCGGGAACTGGCGCAGCGCTGCGCACCGCTTCAAAAAAATCGCGGCCCGCACAGGGGCCGCTAATCGGGAATGCGAGGAGGTCAGTTTCCTCAAGAGGCTTTATCGGCGCAATGGCGCGCATCGAGACCCCTCTTTGGTAGGGGCAGAGTCCTGGCTCGCGTCCCGATCATGCGATCAGGTAATTTGGGCCCGTGGGGGGAACTGTGGCGGCGCGCCGCTTCTGGACATTCGCCATCAGTTCCGCGTGGGCGGCGTCGAGCCAGTCGACGCGGTGGCGGACAGGGTCGTTCGGCGAGAGATCGCGCGCGGGAATCTCGCGCAGGAAGTAGCGCACCATGTTTCCGGCGCGCGCGGGCACGGGCATCATCCCCAGCAGCTGGTGCCTGGCCAGCAGGCGCCGGCTCGCCGCATGGCGCAGCCCGGCCCACGCGGTACGGCCCAGCGCAATGTACAAGGCGTCGGGGCGCATCTGCCGGATCGCGCCGAGGAAGTGGGTGTCGAATGCGGCGCTCAACATCGGTGTTGCGAGCAGGTCTTCCAGCGTGCCGCCGAAGGCAAGCCCGCGGCGCGTGGTGGCGAACGGCAGCAAGGCCAGCGGCTGGAACTGCTCGAAGCCTTCGTTCCACAGTGCCGCAGCGTGTGGCAGCCCGACCAGTTCCGGCGCGCGGAAATGATCGAGCATGCGGATCAGGTTAGGCCGGACCAGTTGGCCGCCCAGTTCGACGCGGCGCTTGTTCTCGCGCTGAATCACGCGGGCAGGCGTGCGGGCCTGCACCAACTCCTCCGTCACCGCCGCCGCGAGCCGCACATGGGCGTGCCCGGGCGTCGTACTGACCAGCACCAGGCGGGCGCCAGAGTTGTGATGCTCGTGCGGCACGTACGTCATCGTGTACGTGCCGTCCTGGCCGACCAGAATGGGCTTGGCGATCACGCCAGCGGCGCCCGCGCGCCGGATCAGGGCGCAATATTCTTCGATGTAATTCGTCAAGATATCCCCGCTCCACAGCGATAAAGGTGCTGCCTTTTTCTTTTTTAATCATGGTAAGACGCGCGGCTGGCTGCCTACAAAACAGAGAGCGGCGTTCTCGGCGCTCGGCACCATCAGCTTGGTGGGGCAGCGAACAAACGCGGCACATCCTGTCGGATGGCTCGCCTGCCGCTACCGTACCGCGTGGTGTGGGTCAGGACGATGACGCGATCAGCTCGAGAGCGTGGTGTCGATGACAATCTCGGCCGACAATGACTTGTGCACCGGGCACTTGTTGGCCACGCGCAGCAAGTCTTCGAGGATCTTGGCGTCGAGGTCGCCGGTGACATGGACCTCGCGCTTCATCGCATAGCGGCCGTTGCTCTCCTCGTGGGTCACGGAGGCATGGATGGAGGCCACGGCATAGCCCTTGCGCTTGGCATAGAGCTGGAGCGTAAGCACGGTGCACGCAGCGAGGGCCGAATCCAGCAGGTCATGCGGATTCGGATACTGCGGGTTGCCACCGGCGGAGTGGTCCAGGTCGGCTTGCCAGTTCGCCTCGCCATTGCTCAGGTTGCAGAGCGTATTGCCCTGGCTCGGCTGCCACGTCGCTTGGATAGTCATCGAACTTCCTTGTCCTTATTAGGGGCCGGAGTTCGGCCCGGGAGTAACGATTCTATACAGTCATCGGCGGCAGGGCCGTAATAGTGTCTAAAGCGTTACTTTTCGGTCTTCTGGAATTATTTCGCCGAATGGCTTGCCAAAGCTGGCGCGCCCCCGTAATATTCGCCCCCTCGCAACACAACGCGGCGCTGCAAGGCAGACGTAGCAAGGGTTGCGGGGTTGATCGGGTGGTTCGGCGGTGCGCAGATGGCACGACGAACCGAAGCAAAAAAGATTGCTGACCTGGTTGACGAAACGAAGAAAGTGCTACATAATCTCGTTTCTCTGCTGCAGACAACGCAGCACGCTGAACGGCAAAGCCGGCAGCGAAGTTCTTTAACAACCAAACAACCGATAAGTGTGGGCGCTGGGTAGCGGACGCACGAGGTCTTCGGACTTCGGAGCTTCACAAGTTATACAGTGCTCGCACAGCAAAACGTGACTGGATTTTCGGATCTGGTCAGTCAGTTTTCTGAGAGTGAGCGACCGCTCGAAAGAGCGAGGGTCTTCGGACCCACACAGAGATTGAACTGAAGAGTTTGATCCTGGCTCAGATTGAACGCTGGCGGCATGCCTTACACATGCAAGTCGAACGGCAGCACGGGCTTCGGCCTGGTGGCGAGTGGCGAACGGGTGAGTAA
>NZ_JBYOJP010000027.1:0-57782 GCF_057798975.1 Cupriavidus sp. 21MJTG02-4
CGCGCGGCCATGATGTCGATGATGGCCTTGGCGTCGGCGACCAGGTCGGCCTCGGCCAGCGACTTGCCGATCTTCAGGCCGGCGGCCAGCAGGAAGGTGTTGGCGATGCCGCCGCCGACGATCAGGTTGTCCACCTTGCTGGCCAGCGACTTCAGGATGGTCAGCTTGGTCGACACCTTCGAGCCGGCCACGATCGCCACCAGCGGGCGCGCCGGCTGGCCCAGGGCCTTGCCCAGCGCGTCGATCTCGGCAGCCAGCAGCGGGCCTGCGCAGGCGATCGGGGCGTACTTGGCGATGCCATGCGTGGTGGCCTCGGCGCGGTGGGCGGTGCCGAACGCGTCATTGACATAGACGTCGCACAGCTTGGCCATCTTCTGCGCCAGTTCGTCGCTGTTCTTTTTCTCGCCCTTGTTTACGCGGCAGTTCTCCAGCAGCACCACCTGGCCCGGCGCGACTTGCACGCCATCGACCCAGTTCTGCACCAGTGGCACCGGCTTGCCGAGCAGTTCCGACAGGCGCTTGGCGATCGGCGCCAGCGAATCGGCCGGCTTGAACTCGCCCTCGGTCGGTCGGCCCAGATGCGAGGTGACCATCACCGCGGCACCGGCAGCCAGGCAGGCCTCGATGGCGGGCACCGACGCGCGGATGCGGGTGTCCTCGGTGATATTGCCAGCGTCGTCCTGCGGCACATTCATGTCGGCGCGGATGAAGACACGCTTGCCGGAGAGTTTGCCTTGGGAGATGAGGTCGGATAGACGCAGGACGGAGGTCATGACGGTGTGATGGCGCGAGATTTCGCTGAAATTTCGGGGAAACAAGCATTTTACCTGATCGTGGTCATTGCCTAGACGATTCCGGACCAACCTGCACCTTTGATGTGCTTGTTCATGCATATGCCTGGTCTGGAAGGTGTGCTGGCCGACATTGCTCCCCACCAAAGCAGGGTGCCGGGTATATCGTGCTCGTGCCCCGAGTGCGGTAATGTATGCAAAGTCTGCATTGTCAGACACGTAGGAGCACAGAGCCGGTCTACAGCGGCCATAACAACAATAAGCCACCGGGCAAGCCACAAGCCTGCCGGGCGGACAATTCGTCGTGAATGCAGGGGAAGCAGATGAACGAAGCGGACATGCATGGAGCGATCCGTGGCTTGTACGAGGGCATTCTTGACCCTGGTGCGTGGCAAGGGAGCCTGCGCACCCTGACCGAGATGGCAGGTACCGCGCACGCATCGATGATGGTGTGGGATACCGTGCGCGACCAGGTCACCGTCAACGAGATCGTCAATCCGGTGGTGGAGCTGTTCGGGGAATACGAGAGCAACTTCCAGTCCATCGATCCGGCCAAGCATTTCGCGCCGCGCATGAAGCCGGGCGACTGGTATATCGACGCGCGCGACCTGGGCGAGGGCGCCATGTCGCGCCATCCGTTCTACCGCGATTTCTTCAACCGCTTCGACCTGCGTTCCTACGTGGCCTGCCTGGTCGCGCGCCAGCCGCACTACGAGGTCTATTTCTCGATGCAGCGCGCCATGTCGCAGCCGGTGTTCTCGACCGACGATGCGCGCGGCCTGGCGTGGGCGATCCCGCACATGCGCAGCGCCATGGCCCTGCGGGACCGCACGCACAGCCTGTCGACGCTGGCCAGCCTGTCGTCGCAGCTGGTGGAGCGCCTGAGCTTCGCGCTGCTGGTCATGTCGCCGCGGCGGCAGGTGCTGATGGGCAATCGCGCCGGCGAGCAGTGGGCGAGGCGCCTGGACCCGGCCGGCAAGGTATCGGAATGGACGCTGTCGCGCCCGTTCGACGAGATGCTGCAGGCCGCCTGCGATCCGCAGCGCGCCGCCGCGGCGCAGGCCGCGCGCGCCACCGACGGCCACGGCAACGGCGCGCAGGTGATCGTGCTGCCGCTGCCGCCGGCACACGCCTTCGCCTCCGAATGGCAGGAGCCGGCCGCGCTCGTGGTCGTGCATGAAGACGGCCCCACGCCGCCGAAGCTGGGCACGGTGCTGCGCGAACTGTACGGCCTCACGCCGGCCGAGACCCGCCTTGCCACCGCCCTGGTCACCGGGCAGGGCCTGCCCGAAACCAGCGAGCAGCTGCGCATCCGTCACGAGACCGCCCGCACCCAGCTCAAGGCCGTATTCCACAAGACCGGCACGACCAGCCAGGCGCAGCTTTCGCACCTGCTGTCCCGGCTGGCGGCGGCTCTGGAAGGGGACTGAACCCGCCGCGGCCCGGCAATTGCCCTGACAAGAACAAGCAGGAAAGGCAATGAACGAAGACGAGATGCACGACACCATTCGCGCGCTCTACCAGGGCATCTTTGATGCCGATGCCTGGCAGCGCAGCCTGGCCGCGCTGTGCCAGTCCAGCGGCAGCATCCACGCGGCGCTGGTGGTGCGCGATACGGTGCGCGACCGCGTGCTGGTCAACCAGGTGGTCAACCCGGTGCCCGAAGAAGTCGCCGCCTACCGCGACTACTACGAGGCGCTGGATCCGGCGATCCCGTTCGTCTCGCAGCTGACCGTGGGCGACTGGTACATCGACTCGCGCGAGCTGGGCGAGCAGGCCATGCGCAGCCTGCCGTTCTATGGCGAATTCTTCCGGCAGTACGGCCTGTCGTCGCTGATGGCCTGCCTGATCGAGCGGCAGCCGCACTACGAGGTTTTCCTGTCCCTGCAGCGGCCACAGGGCGGTGCGCGCTATTCGACCGAAGATGCACGAGCGCTCGACTGGGCCATTCCGCATGTGCGCCACGCCATCGCGCTGCGCGACCGCACGCGCCAGGTGTCGACGCTCGCGCATGTCTCGGCGGAGTTGCTGGAGCGGCTGCCCTTTGCCGTGATTGTCTTTACCGAAGACGGCCAGGTCCTGCTGGCGAACCAGGCCGGCGAGGCGTGGAGCCGCCGGCTGCTGCCCATTGTGGCGCTTGGGGCCGGCGCCGCCGCGGGATCGGTCAAGGCCGAAGAATGGCGGCTGTCGCGACCGTTCCCCGAGGTGCTGCGCGCTGCCGTCGATCCGGCCATCGTGCAGCCGGCGCAGGCGCTGCGCGCGACCGGCCCGGACGGCCGCGAGGCCCAGGTCGTGGTGCTGCCACTGCCGGTGGCCCACCATCTTGCCGTCGACTGGCAGCACCCGGCCGTGCTGGTTGCGGTGCATGAGGCCGGCGCGCAGGCCATGGGCATTGCCGGCGTGCTGCGCGAACTGTACGGACTCACGCCCGCCGAGATCCGGCTGGCCATGCTGCTGACCACGGGCATCGGCCTGCCGGAGGCCTGCGAGCAGCTCGGCATCCGGCGCGAGACCAGCCGCACGCAGCTCAAGGCGATCTTCACCAAGACCGGCACCGGCACGCAGGCGCAACTGGCGCACCTGCTGACGCGGCTTGGCGTGGTGCTGGGCGCCGGGCAGGCGCCCTCAGGCGAGCAGGCGTAGCGCGGTGTAGACCGCCATGCCCATTGCGATCATGCCTACCATGCGGCGCGTGAACAGGTAGAACACGCCCGCGCTGATGCCGGCCACGAGCTTGTAGTTGGACGGCGCCAGCGTGAAATGGCCGTGCCAGGTCATCAGGTCGGGCAGGATGATGGCCGCGAGCGCGGCTGCCGGCGCGTAACGCAGCGCGCGCTGGAGCCGGTCCGGCACGGTCACGTGTTCGCCCGCCATGAGGAACAGCGCGCGGGTGACGATGGTGACCACCGCCATGCCGGCGAGCGCAATCCAGATTTCCGTATGGCTCATGCCTGGTCTCCCTGTTCCGCCCGCGTGACTGCGGACTGGCCCGTGGCCTGCGCGGAAGTCTTGCGGCTGCGGATGCCGCGCAGTGTGGCGCGCGCGGCCAGCTCGTCGCTGGCCATGCCGGCGGCAATGGCGCCGATCACCGCCACCACCAGGCTCAACCGGTAGGGCAGGTCGAAGCACAGCAGCGCGAGGATGGCCGACACCACCACGGCCAGCAGCGTCGAGCGCGAATTGATGGTGGCGAACATCACCGGGATCAGCGCCATGGTGCCGGCCAGCCCCAGGCCCCAGCTGTCCGGGAACAGGCTCGCCAGCACGATGCCGATGATCGACGAGGTTTGCCACATCGCGAAGTTGGCCAGCGCCATGCCCCAGAAATAGCCTTCCTTGCCGGGCTCGTAGCCCGGCGTGCTGTAGCGCTGCATGAAATAGACAAAATGCAGGTCGCCGTTGAACGAGCCCAGCAGCGTGCGGCGCCACAGCGGCATATAGCTGAAATGCGGCTGCAGGCCCGCGCTGAAGATCACGAAGCGCAGGTTGACGATGGCCGCGGTCAGCCACACCGTCCACAACGGCAGCCCGGCCGCGAACAGCGGCAGCACCGCGAGTTGCGCCGAGCCCGCATAGACCAGCAGCGACATGCCGATGGCCTCGGGCACCGTCATCACGGACTTGCTCATCGCCACGCCCGTGACCAGGCCCCACGAGAACACGGCGGGCAGCGACGGTGCAAAGAAGCGCACGCCTTCGATAAACGAGGCGCGCTCGGCGGGTGCAATGCGATGCCAGAGGCGCAACCAGGCCGAGGGTTGTGGGGAATTCATGGGCAATGTCGGGGGAACTGCGCGGAGGGCGCCGGCGCAGCGGGGGCTGCCGGCATTGCGCCATTATAGGGGCGGACGCCGCCCTGGTAAGTGGATACTTAACAAAATCGGGGCCAGCGTTGGCTGGCCCCCACGCTGGCCCGCGTGGCCGGCTGGCAAGCGCATGTCAAGGTGCGCCGCGATACACCCACTGCATCAGCGCATCATGCGCTTCCTGCGCCTGCGACGCATTGGGGTGGTTGATAAAGCTCACCACCACATAGCGGTCGCCGTTGAGCGCATCCACATAGCCGGCCAGTGCGCGCACGTCCTGCAGCGTGCCGGTCTTCAGATAGGCATTGCCGGCCGCGTTGGCGCGCGTGAGCCGGTTGCGCAGCGTGCCGTCGACGCCGAGGATCGGCAGCGAATCGAGCAGCGTCGGGCCGACATTGCTGGCCACCGCCTGCTGCAGCAGCCGCGCCATGTCATAGGCGCTGATGCGTTCCTCGCGCGACAGGCCCGAGCCGTTGTCGAGCACCAGCCCTGGCATGTCCAGGCCCTGGCGGGCCAGCCAGCGCTGCACCACGCGCGTGGAGCGCGCCGTGCTCGCGGGGCCGCCGCGGTCCATTTCGGCGCCGATGGTCAGGAACAGCTGGCGCGCCATCACGTTGTTCGAGTACTTGTTGATGTCCCGTACGATCGCGCCCAGCGGCTGGCCGTAGTGCCGGGCCAGCAGCACCGCGCCGCGCGGGACCGTGCCGCCGCGCAGCGCCGGCAGGTGCGCGAAGCGCCCGCCCGCGGCCTGCCATTCGGCGACGAAGCCGCCCCAGGTGAATTCGCTGTGCGACAGCGCAGCGATATTGAGCACGTGCTCGCCGCAATCGCTCGCGTAGGCGCCCGAGAACGACGCCACCACCGTGCCGTCCCCTTGCGGCGCCACAGTCGGGGTGGCGCTCGATTGCCAGTCGCCGCAGCGGCCGTTGGTCAGCGTCAGGCGATTGTCGAGACGCAACTGCGCGAGCGCCGGCGTGACGGTCACCGCAACGGACCGGTTCGCGTCATCGGGCGTCAGCGTGAACGACAGTGTCTTGAACGCGTACAGCAACGCGTCAGGGCCGACGTTGTAGGCGCGCTGCACTTCGCCGTCGATGGTGCCGTTGCCGTTCAGGCCGTCGGCGAAGTAGCTGCGGTCGAGGACCACGTCGCCATTGATCGTGGTGGCGCCGCCCGCGCGCGCGCTGGCCACGAGCTTGGCCATTTCCTCGGGCACCAGTTTCGGGTCGCCGCGTCCGCGCAGGTAGACGTTGCCATTGACGGTGCCATAGCCGTCCGGCTGGCTGTCGGCGTAGAGCGAGGTCTGCCAGCGGTAGTCGGGGCCCAGCAGCTGCAGGCCGGCGAAGGTGGTGACCAGCTTCATGGTCGACGCCGGGTTCATCGGCTGCTGCGCATTCCAGCTCGCGCGCGCCGATGGGGCTCCGACCTTGACCACGTAGAAGCTGGCCGCGCTGGCCGGCACGTGCGCGCGCTGCAGCGCCGCGGCGACCTGGGCCGGCAGGCCGGCGCGCACCAGCGCGGCATCGGCCCGCGTGCTGGCGGAAGTCCTGGCGGCCTTGGCGGGACGGGCGAGGACGGAAGGCTGGGCGGCGGCCAGCAGCAGGGCGGCGGCCGCGCAAAACACGGTGATTCTTCTTGGCATGGCGGCCATGTTAACGCATGGCCGGGGGCTGCCGGATGACACGTCCTGCAGCCATCGCAGCCATCCGTACCCGCCGACGATTACTGCGTGCGCGGCGGCGCCAGGCGTCCGAGCAGCGACTTGAGCGTGGCCTGCTCCTGCTCGGTCAGTGCCGAGGCCACGTGCGCGTCATGGGCGACGACCGCCTGCTTCGCGGCCGCGAGTGTGCGCTTGCCGGTCGGTGTCAGCACCAGGCTGTAGGCGCGGCGGTCCTCGGGCGCAGGGCGGCGGGCGACCAGGTTCATCTCTTCCAGCGCATCGACCAGCAACACCGCCCCGGAGCGCGCGATGCCCAGGATGCGCGCCAGTTCGGTGAGCTTCAGTTTCGGGTTGCGGGAGATGATCACCAGTGCGGAAAAACGCGGTGGCGTGATCTGCCATTGCGCCAGCGAAGCGACAAAGTCCTCGTAGATGCGGATCTGCGCGCGGCGGATCGCGTAGCCGACCAGGGTGTCGAGCACGCCGTAGTCGATATCCGGCACATGCGGGTCGAAGCCGCTGTCGGCCGCCGTCCCGGGCGCCGCGGGATCGGGCGCCAGCGGCTCGCGGGGTTTGCGCCGCGGGGCCGCGGCGCGCGTGCGCGTTGGCGTGCCGCGCTCGGCGGCGGCCGTGGCGACCGGATGCGGCGCCATGTCGACAGGGGCGTCTGACGGTTCAGGGCTCATTTGAGCAGTTTCCAGTTGCCGTTCTCGATTATCAGCATAACGCGCCCACGCTGGTCGAAGCCATAGTGGTCTTGCGCACTGTAGTTAAGTACCCCGTGCGACACCACGATGTCGCGCTCGGTCTCCAGCGCCTTGCGCAGCGCCTGGCGGAATTCCGGCGTGCCTGGCTTGCCGGATTTGAGCGCCACCGGAACGATGCGCTGCAGTACCAGCCCGGCGTCATAGGCATGCGCGCCGAACTGCGTGCGGCTATCGGCGCCGTACTGCTTTTCGTAGCGGCCGACATAGTCCAGCCCTGGCTGCCGTACCGGATTGCCGGCTTGCAGCTGCTCCGGCACGATCACCGGCCCGGCCGGCAGGATGGCGCCATTGACCGCGCGGCCGCCGATGCGGATCAGGTCCCTGGTGGCCGCGCCATGGGTGTGATAGACCGGGCCGTTATAGCCGCGCTCGCGCAGCGTGGTGTGCGGCAGCGCCGCACCGGTGCCGGCGCCGGCAATCATGATGGCGTCCGGCCTGGCCGCGATCAGCTTGATGGCCTGGGCCGTCACGCTGGTATCGGCCCGGCCGTAGCGCTCGGTGGCAACCAGCCGGATGCCGGCCGCGTTCGCGGCTGTCGTGAAGTCCTTGAGCCAGGTCTCGCCATAGGCGTCGGCAAAGCCGATGAAGGCCATGGTCTTCACGCCATTGGCCTTTGCCGTGGCGGCCAGCGCTTCCGCCATCAGGCGCACTGGCTGGGCCAGCCGGAAGGTCCAGGCGCCGCGCCCGGGCTTCAGTTCGATTGGCGAGAACGCGAGTTGCACGGTCTGGCTTTCATCGGCCACTTCCGCAATGGCGATCGATGGCGCCACCGCCGACGAGCCGAGGATGATGTCGACCTTGTCCTCCGTGACGAAGCGCCGCGCCACCTTGGTGCCCTGCGTGGGGTCCGACGCATCGTCGAGCACCACGTAGCGGATGGCTTCGCCGCCGATGCGTTCCGGCAGGTAGGCCATGCTGTTCTTCTGCGGAATGCCCAGCGACGCCGATGGCCCGGTCGTCGACAGGCTCACGCCGACGGTCACGTCGGCAATCGCCACGCCGGCCGCGCCGGACAGTGCCGCGGCGGCAGCGAAGTGGACCAGCAGGGGAAGGATGCGCGGGCGCAGGGGCGTCATGGTGGGTGTCTCCTCTCGTTGTTATGGGTTGTGAGTCGCTTGTCCGTTGTCCGGTCTTCAGCGCCGGGCCGCTTGCAGCGACTGCGGATCGAAACCCGCCAATTGCTTGTAGCGCAGCGCGATCGCCTCCAGCTCGGCGCGCGGAATCACCTGGTCGATCTCGGCAAAGCCCTGCGGCGCGCGTTCTTCGGCCAGTTGCATGACCTGCTCCGGACCGTTCATGCGATTGCGCAGCACGATGCCGGCGGTGCGCGGCAGGCGCTCGGCCTCGTACTCGCGCAGCGCATAGGCCATGTCGCGCGTGCCGAGCAGGCACTGGAGCAGGTACTGCGCATCGAGGATCGCCTGGGCGCTGCCGTTCGAGCCGATCGGATACATCGGGTGCGCGGCATCGCCGAGCAGCGTGACGCGGTCGAAGGTCCAGCGCGGCAGCGGGTCCTTGTCGACCATCGGGAATTCGTAGATGGCGGTGGCGCCGTCGATCAGCGCGGGAATGTCGATCCAGTCCCACTGCCAGCCGGCGAACGCGTCGCGGAACACCGTCTTGTCGACCTGGCGGTTCCAGTCGCTGCGCGGCGGCGTGTCGGAGACATCGCCTGGAACGCGCAACTCGGCGATCCAGTTGATCAGCGAGCGTCCCTGCCGGCGCAGCGGCTCGGAAATGGGATACGCGACGAACTTCTGGTCCTGGTGTCCCGCCATGAACATCGAGCGGCCGTCGAGATACGGCGGCGCTTCGGTGACGGCGCGCCACAGCATGCGGCGCGAAAAGCGCGGCGCGTCGCCGCTCGGGTAGAACTGCCGGCGCACCGCCGAATGGATGCCGTCCGCGCCGACGAGGATGTCGGCGCTGGCTTGCACCTCCGCCTGGTCATGCCGGCGCCGCAGGCTGAAGCGCACCGGCTCGCCGGCGTGCGCGCCGGTGCTCAGCACCGACTCGAACGCGTGGCCGGTATGCACGCGGTCCGCGCCGAGGCGTTCGACGGCGGTGCGGTGCAGCAGCATCTGGAACTCGCCGCGATGGATCGAGAACTGTGGCCAGTCATAGCCGGCGGCAAGGCCACGCGGCTCATGCCAGATGCGCTGGCCGAACTTGTTGAAATAGGACAGCGACGAGGTCTCGACGGCCATCCCGGCCAGCGCGTCGCGCAGGCCCAGCGCGCACAGGATGCGCACCGCATGCGGCAGCAGGTTGATGCCCACGCCCAGCGGGCGCAGGGTTTCGCTGGCCTCCCAGACTTCAGTCTCGATGCCTTGCTGGTGGCACAGCAGCGCCAGCGTCAGTCCGCCGATGCCGCCGCCGGCGATTGCGATTTTCATGTGGTGTCCCCGTCATGGCGCGACAGCGGGACCATGCAAAAAGGCGCCTTGTCCGGCCGACTCGAAATTAGTTATTGAGTATAACTATTCGATCCGGCCGGGCAAGACGCCTCGGCGTCGGGGAATACCCGCGTGGCGCGGGCGCGATGTCAGCCGGATGTCAGCCGGATGTCAGCCCAGCGCGGCGCCGCTTTCGCGCTTGTCCGCCTTGAGCGACGGCACCGGGAAGACGATGTCGTACAGCCAGTTGTAGATCAGCGCATAGACCATATAGAAGCCAGCCACGGCAATGTCCATGATCAGCGCGTCGACCAGGCTGATATCGAGGTACCAGGCCACCGACGGCAGGAACACCACCAGCAGGCCAAGCTCGAACAGCACGGCGTGCAGCACGCGCACGAAGACCGATTTGCGCAGCTGGCCGGTGAACCGCAGCATGGCCTTGTCGAACAGCACGTTGTAGACGTAGTTCCAGCCCGCTGCGATCAGCGATGCGACGGCGCCGATCAGGCCCATCTGGTGCAGCTCGTAGCCGAACACCACGCTGGCAAGCGGCGCAAATGCCAGCAGGCCGATGACTTCAAAGCCGACGGCGTGGCGGATCCGGTCACGGGTGTTGCGCATGAGGCTCTCCTGCAAATGAAGCGATGGGGTGGAGTCTATCTGCTGTGCCGGGAATGCCAAGTTAGGTAGTATCGCTAAAACCGATATATCAGCCGTCGACCTTGCCATGTCCCTTTCCCTTGACCAGCTTCAGGCCTTCGCCGCAGCCGCCGATACGGGTTCCTTTTCCGCCGCCGCGCGTCGGCTGGGCAAGGCTCAGTCGGTGATCAGCGCGGCGGTGGCGAATCTCGAGATCGATATTGGCAATGCGCTGTTCGACCGTTCCGGCCGCTATCCGGTGCTGACCCCGGCCGGCGAACGGCTGCTGGTCGAGGCGCGCGTGATCCTGGAGCGCTGCGAGCATTTCCGTGGCGTGGCCATGAGCCTGGGCGAGGGCGTGGAGACGCGGCTGGTCCTGGCGGTGGACGAGTTGTACCCCGAAGAGACGCTCGGCATGCTGCTTGAGGAATTTTCCGGTCGCTTTCCCGCAGTCGAGCTGGAGTTGCTGTTTCCCTTGATGGAGGACGTCAGCCGGCTGGTGATTGAAGGCAGCGCGGACCTCGGCATCATGTGGCGGCAGGAGATTTTGCCGCCCGCGCTGGGTTTCCACGCATTGGGCTGGGTGCCGATGAAGATCCTGTGCGCGCCGGACCATCCGCTGGCGGGCGGCCAGCGTGTCGACTGGGAAGAATTGAAGCGCTACCGTCAGCTCATGGTCGCGACGCGCACTGACAGCGAGGAAAAGATGCGACTGCGCGTAGCATCGGACGTCTGGTGGGTCGAGAGCCAGTGGGTGATTGTCGAATTGGTCAAACGGGGGCTTGGATGGGCGTTCGTGCCGTGGCACGTTGTGGCCAATTCACCTGCGGCGGCGCAGCTCGTATCGCCGCCGTTGGCGTTCCAGGAACAGGACTGGCCGGTGGCGCTGGAACTGGTGTGGCTTAAACAGCGGCCTGCGGGGAAGGCGGGGAGGTGGTTGAGGGAGAGGATATGTGGGCAGGTATTGCCGCGACCGGGTGGGGGCAGGTAGGGCTATTTTTCGGGGGCGCTTCAATCCCTGGGCTGCTTGTTGACAGGATTCACGCCAAGCGCGGCGCCGGCGGTCCTGTAATACCAATGGTGGGAATTAGGCAGCCGGTTGGTTAAGCGCCGTCCATCCTTGTCAGGAGAAGACTTATCGACTGTCCGTCTCCAGAAATGTGCCAAAAAGCTTCTTGACCAGTCGTTGAAATTCACAGTCGTGAGCCACATTCTTGGTGCACCAGACTGTTGCTCCTATCGAAACGTTGCTATTTCCCCAAAGAACGTCTAAGCGCCGACGCTCTAGTTGCACGCCGTCTGCATTCCTTTGAGTTACCCTTGCGCTACCCGTATAGGGCACTCCGTTATGTCCTCTGGTAACTTTGAAACTTATCACTGATTCCTGTGAATACCCCATTCGCTTTGCGATATCCGTAAGCGGCTGTTTGATATATTTAACAGGTTGTTCTGGATAGGGCGGCGGGGAGAAATGGAATTCTTCTAAGCGATCGTTTGCTGGCTCCGACTTTACGACCAAGATGAGATCGGCTTCTTCGAAATATCCTTCGTTGACCCCTCGCAGAGAGGCTACGGTCGAATTTCCGGATCTGGTTAATGCCAGTACGCATCTTTCTGTGGTTTGCGCGTGGGTCTTCTCGACGAGAGCGATGTTAAGCCCATTGGGGGCGTGAAACGCTACCCCGCATTGATTCTCTACTTCCTTATCGATCCGACTCCTCGTCGGCTCGCCAAATTCTGCGCCCTTTTTTGGGGCCGCCCATAAGGTTGCACTCATGCATAGTGCAGCACCTAGAATGATACGACGAATTATGGGTTTCATTCTGCAGGTTTGAAATTGGCGGGGCGCACGATCTCGTCGTTTACAGCGAAGTACGCGTGCTGAAAGTATTGCTGGCGAAATTCGAAATGCATCAAACCGGGGTTGACGCAACGCGTCACATCCTTCTGCGCCGATTCATGCGAACCTTTGTCGGCCCACCAGTTGACGCTCAGTTTCCCAAGTTCGACGAGTTTCTTGTCCTCGCGCTTGTAACGTTGCTTGGACACCCAATAATAGCCGGCGGCATCAGTCGTGTCGAAAGCACTGGACATAAGCTGTTCTGCCTCGCCAACGGACAGGTAGATCTTTTTTCGATAGTTTCCGTAGGCCATATAGTTGAACCGACCGGTCAGTTGAATGAGGCCGCGTCCCTTAAAGCGAAATCCATCACCCAGCTCGGTATTTCCGAGCTTCTTGCCCTGATCTGTACCGGGTTCATATTTGCCGAAATATTTATCTTCACCTCCCTCTGCCATAAATTCAAAACGGCCGGTTTCCTGCAATGTTTGGCCAAAAAAGTGAGCTTGCCTGAGGGCATCGCTGATGCCATATCGAAGCATCATTGATGAAAGGGATGGATGAAGATTCGCAGGCCTTCGATTTCCAGAATTTGTCAGGCGTACAACTATGTCAGATATCACAAGCCTAACAACTTCTATTCCATTCTGCCTAACCGTGCTTCGTACGCAGCGAGCGATGTCCTGAGGGCTTAGCCAGCCGCATCTTCTGAAATGCCGAACAAACGCCAACGGATGAAAAAACCAGAACTTCTTCTCCCCGCCCAGCGGCGTCTGGTCCATAAACTGAAGCTGCGTATGAAACCTCAGAAAGTTGGCATATCCATCCGGGTCGGTGGCCTTGCGGCTCCCAAAGAACCCGTCCGGATCATTTAGCCGCCTGTATCGTGCGTCATTGCTGCTTGCATCCCACTCGCTTGGCGCATGGCAAATGAACCCTCTCAGCTTTGCACGCACTGCGGCATGCGTCTGGATGTAGGCCGCCAGCTTGTCTTCCTGTTCCCATTCGGGGCGCAGTCGTTCGGCAGGGGTTTCAAGGTCTTCAACAACGCCAACAATCCTGCGCAACGCATCGAAGTCACACATGCCATCCTGATTGAGTGGCGCATTTCCTTCCTCGACCTTCTGCCATCCCATGAAGAATGGAAAATCCGCGTCCGAGAGCTTCTGGATTGTGCTTTGGCTGATGTCGACATACCCTTGCTTGCCCGCCTCAAACGTCACGGGAATCCAAGTCTTTGGCGGCGCCGCCGATCGAGTGGCGTGCTCGCGCAGGATGCGGCCGAACCGGAGCATTTCATAGCCATCGCTCGGGCATTGCGGATACAGCGCCGTGGCGCGCGCATACATTTCGTACTCGTAGTCCTTGTCAGCCGCCACAGGTACTGGCGTCAGCGATGTGATCGTGCCGGCCCGATCCAGCCAGGAACGGGTGTAGCGTTGCCCCTTGTGGAAGAACGCTTCGACATACAAGTTGCTGTCCGCAGGCAGTGTGCCGTCCTGTAGCGGCGGAAAGTACTTCGCTGCCGCTCCGATAGCCTCGGGCGGTACGCGCACAAAGGATTGATCTTGAGGAATGACAGAGTAGCTATGCCCCCAGTAGTCCCTGGACGCCGGGGTGGTGGGTGCCTTGTTGTCGAGCTGGACCACATACCCGGGCTGACTGAACCACGCGGTGAAGTCGCTCTCGGTCATGAAGATCTCGAAGTGCAGATGCAAGTAGCCATGGCATGCTCCCGGGTACCCGAGCATGTCCTTGCGATAGATCTTCTGCTTTGCCGGTACTTGCACGCCATTTGTCGGCTTCAGCAACCATTTCGGTAACGCCGTAGAAGTGCCAATCTCCGGCGGATTGTTCGGTTGCGGCTGCAGCCGTCGAATGCCGTCGAGATCCAGCAAGTGCATGTAAAGCGAATAGAACGTGATGGTCCTGCCATCGCCAGTCTCGGTTGTGTGCTTGAGCAACACAAAGCCGGTATTGGAGTTCAAGGCTTCCGCCCCATTTTCGTTTTTCCTTCCGTCGGCAATGGCCTTCTGGGAGACCCGATACGCAACCACTTCACCGTCCGCGATGGCGTGCACAGGCTCATTCTGGAATCTCGGCGTCAGGTGCACACCGCAATGCCAGCGGCGGTCAAAGGCAATGGGATAGACGCCATGGTGCGGCAACTCGAAGCCGTCCACGGCGTCCATCATCGGGTCGATCCTGGACGGATCGTTGGCGTTCAGGGCCTCGGCTGTCAGGCCGGGCAGGAAAGGCGGACTGATGATCATGGCTTAGGGGTGAATGGGTGTTGATCGCTGACTGGCAGTTGGCTGGGCAACGCTGGCTACGCAAAGGCTTGGCCCTCGGTTCCGAAGCGCGTATCGGGAAATCCCCGACGAACGGACCATGAGCGTGCGACGCCGCAGTCACCACAGCCTGGAGCCGTCGGCGTCAGAGAGATATAGGGCTAATCCGATTCTTGCTGAGAATTTTCTATTTCTAGGCTAAACAAGAATCACGGCGAAACCGGCGCGATTAGCGCCGGTTGCCGAGTGACAGTGCTTGTAACGCTCGGTCAGCACATAAGAGGATTGCATTGCGCCATGCGCACCATTACGACAAACCGGACGCCTTTACCGCTGCCCCACCGTGGCCGCACCATCCTCCGGCTCGCCCTGATGCCACCCACCCCCCAACGCCTTGATCAGCACCACGCTAGCCGTGTACTGCCTGCCCATCAACGTCAGCGCCGTCCGTTCAGCGGTATAAGCCGTAGTCTGTGCGACCAGCACATCCAGCAAGCTTGCCGTCCCAGCCCGATAGCGATTATTGACCAGCGCCAGCGCATAGCGCGCCGCCCGCACCGCATCGTTCTGCACCACCGATTCCTGTTCGAGCAGCCGCTGCGCGGCGAGGTTGTCCTCGACTTCCTGGAACGCGCCCAACACGGTCTGCCGGTAATTGGCAACGGTCTGATCATAGGCGGCCACGGCTTGCGCCTTGGCCGCGCTACGCAGGCCACCATCGAACAGCGTGCCGGCCAGACCCGCGCCGAGTGACCAGACGCGGTCCGGCAGGGACATCCACCGCGCCAGCGTGCTGGCCGTCAGCCCACCGCTGGCCGACAGCGACAACGTCGGGTAATAAGCAGCCTGCGCCACGCCGATCTGCGCGTTCGCGGATGCCATGCGACGCTCCGCTGCGCCAATGTCGGGCCGCCGCTCAAGCAGTTGCGAAGGTAGCGCCGCCGGCACGCGCGGCGGCGCATTGGCGAGATCGGCCTGCCCGAGTGTCAGATCCGCAGGCGGCTTGCCGACCAGCACCGCAATCGCATGCTCAAGCTGCGCACGCGTGATCTGGATATCGAGCTGCTGCGCCTGCGCGCTCTTGAGCTGCGTTTCCGACTGCAGCACGTCGGAGCGCTGCGCGGTGCCGGCCTTGTACTGGTTCTGCACCAGCTGCAGCGACTTCACATAGTCGGCCACGGTGCGGTCCAGCAGCGCCTTCTGCGCATCGGCAATGCGCAGCAGGAAATAGCTCTGCGCCAGCGTCGCCTGCGTCGACAGCAGGGTCGAGGCCAGGTCCGCCTGGCTGGCCTGCGCGCTCGCTTCGCTGCTTTCCACCTGCCGCCGCACGCGGCCCCAGACGTCCAGTTCCCAGGTCGCGCCCAGCGTCGCACTCTGACCATTGAGCGTGTTGCCACTCGCACCGCGCGCGCGCGAGACGCCCGCCTGTGCATCCACGGTCGGGAAGAAGCCCGCCCGCGCGGCCTGCAGCGAGGCCAGCGCCTGCCGGTACTGCGCTTCCGCAGCCTTGATGTTCTGGTTCGAGATCTGCACCTGCGACATCAGCGCATCGAGCTGGCTGTCGCCGAACACCTGCCACCACTGTGGCCGCGCATGGGCGTCCTGCGGTTCGGCGGTCTTCCACTCGCCGGTCCAGGCTTCGGCGTCGGCAGGCGCTTCCTTGAACGCGGGCGAGACCGGCGCATCGGGCCGCTTGTAGTCGGGACCCACGGCGCAGCCGGCGAGCAGCAGCGCGCAGGCCAGCGGCACAGGCGCGCCAAGGGTGAGGAGGCGGGAGAGGGAGTTCATCATCATCTTCATGATTCAGTGCCGGTAGCGGGCGCGGCATCGCGCGGACCGCCGCGCCGGCGTTCGCGCCAGGCCTTCACTTTCAGGCGCCAGCGGTCCAGCGTCAGGTAGACCACCGGCGTGGTGTACAGGGTCAGCAACTGGCTCACCACCAGTCCGCCCACGATCGAGATGCCCAGCGGCGCGCGCAGCTCGGCGCCGTCGCCGCGGCCGATGGCCAGCGGCACCGCGCCCAGCAGCGCGGCCATGGTGGTCATCAGGATGGGGCGGAAGCGCAGCAGGCAGGCGCGGTGGATGGCGTCGCGCGGCGAAAGGCCGTCGCGCCGCTCGGCATCGATGGCGAAGTCGATCATCATGATCGCGTTCTTCTTCACGATGCCGATCAGCAGGATCACGCCGATCAGCGCGATGATGCTGAACTCCGTCTTGAACGCCAGCAGCGCCAGCAGCGCGCCCACGCCCGCCGATGGCAGCGTCGACAGGATCGTCAGCGGGTGGACATAGCTTTCATACAGGATGCCCAGCACGATGTAGATCGTGATGATGGCCGCCAGGATCAGGATCGGCTGGCTCTTGAGCGAGTCCTGGAACGCCTTGGCGCCGCCCTGGAAGTTGGCCTGCAGCGTCTCGGGCGCGCCGATCTGGGCCATGGCGCGCTTGACCGCATCGGTGGCCTGCGACAGCGAGAACCCTTCGGCCAGGTTGAACGAGATCGTCGACGCGGCGAACTGCCCCTGGTGGTTCACGCCCAGCGGCGTGCTGGTAGGCATGACCGTGGCGAACGCCGACAACGGCACGCGGCGGCCGTTGCCGGTGACCACATAGATGTCGTTCAGCGCGTGCGGCCCCTGCAGGTATTCCTGGCTCAGTTCCATCACCACGCGATACTGGTTGAGCGGGTTGTAGATGGTCGACACCAGCCGCTGGCCGAACGCGTCGTTGAGCACCGCATCGACCTGCTGCGCCGTGACGCCGAGGCGCGATGCGGCGTCGCGGTCGATGATCACCGAGGTCTGCAGGCCCTTGTCATTGGTGTCGGTGTCGACGTCCTCGATGCCCTTGATGTTCGAGATCGCCGCGCGCACCTTCGGCTCCCAGTCGCGCAGCACCTGCAGGTCGTCGGATTGCAGCGTGAACTGGTACTGCGAGCTGCTCTGCCGGCCGCCGACGCGGATGTCCTGCACGGGCGTGAGAAACAGGCTTGCCCCGGGCTCCTTGGCCAGCTTGATGCGCAGCCGCGCAATGATGGCATCGGCGCTTTCCTTGCGCTGCGACAGCGGCTTGAGCGTGACGAACATCTGCCCGGTGTTGCGCTGCGAGCCGCCGGTGAAGCCGGTGACGTTTTCCACGGCCGGGTCGGACTGGACGATGCGGATGAAGTTGTCCAGCTTCGGCTGCATGGCCTGGAACGAGGTGGCCTGGTCGGCGCGGATGAAGCCGATCAGGCGGCCCGTGTCCTGCTGCGGGAAAAAGCCCTTGGGCACGATCACGTACAGCCAGACATTGAGCGCCACCGTGGCCAGCAGCACCAGCCACACCACCGCGCTGTAGCGCAGCGCCACGGCCAGCGTGCGCGCATAGCCGTCATGCAGCCAGCGGAACACGCGTTCGCTGGCGCGGAAGAAGCGGCCTTGTTCTTCCTCGGGCACGGCAGGGCGCAGCAGTCGCGCGCACATCATCGGCGTGGTGGTCAGCGACACCACCAGCGACACCAGGATGGCCACCGACAGCGTGATGGCGAACTCCTGGAACAGGCGCCCGACAATGCCGCCCATCATCAGCAGCGGAATGAACACCGCGATCAGCGACAGGCTCATCGACAGCACCGTGAAGCCGACCTCGCGCGCGCCGCGCAGCGCGGCCGCGAGCGGCTTCATGCCTTCCTCGATATGGCGCGAGATGTTTTCGAGCACCACGATGGCGTCGTCCACCACGAAGCCGGTGGCAATGGTCAGCGCCATCAACGACAGGTTGTTCAGCGAGAAGCCGGCCAGGTACATCACCGAGAACGTGCCGATCAGCGATACCGGTACGGCCACGCTGGGGATGAACGTCGCGCGCACATTGCGCAGGAACAGGAACACCACCATGATCACCAGCGCCACCGAGATCATCAGCGTGTGCTCGACCTCGCGCAGCGACGCGCGGATGGTGGGGGTGCGGTCCATCATCACGTCCATCGCGATGGCCCCGGGGATCATCTTCTGCAGCTTGGGCAGCATGTCGCGCACGCGGTCGACGGTCTCGATGATGTTCGCGCCCGGCGAGCGGTTGAGCACCAGCAGCACCGAAGGCTTGCCGTTGGCGGAGCCCGCGTTGCGGATATCCTGCACCGAATCGACCACGCTCGCCACGTCCTGCAGGCGCACCGGCACGGAGAATGAATTCGGTCCGCTGGTGGCCTTGTTGCCGCCGGTGGCGCCGCTGGTGACGGTGGTCGTGCCGCTGCTGGTCGTGATGGTGGTCACGGTCACGCCGTTGACCACCTTGGTGCTCACGCCGCCCGCGGCTGCGGCGTTGGCGGTGCTGGCGATCAGCGCTCCGGCCGATGCCGACGAGAAGGTGCCCGGCGTGGCGTAGCGGATCACGAGCGGCATGTAGTCGCTCGCCTTCATCGCCTGGTCGTTTGCGTACACCTGCCAGTTGTTCGTGCGGTTCTCCAGCGTGCCCAGCGGCCGGTTGGCGTTGGTGGCGCTGATGGTATTGCGCACGTCCTCGAGCGAGATGCCGTACTTGTTCAGCGCGGTCGGGTTCAGTTCCACGCGCACCGCTGGCAATGACGAGCCGCCGATCGTCACCTGGCCCACGCCTTCCACCTGCGACAGCTTCTGCGAAAGGATGGTCGATGCCGCGTCATAGAGCTGGCCGCGAGTCATGGTCGGCGAGGTCAGCGCGATGATCATGATCGGCGCGTCGGCCGGGTTCACCTTGCGGTAGGTCGGGTTGTTCGGCAGGCTGGTCGGCAGCGTCGCGCGCGACGCGTTGATGGCCGCCTGCACGTCGCGCGCGGCGCCGTCGATGTCACGCGACAGGTCGAACTGCAGCGTCACGCGGGTCGAGCCAAGCGAGCTGCTGGACGTGATCTCTGTCACGCCTGCAATGGTCCCCAGCGCGCGCTCCAGCGGCGTGGCCACCGTGGCGGCCATGGTCTCGGGGCTGGCACCGGGCAGCGAGGCCGATACCGAGATCGTCGGGAAGTCCACCTGCGGCAGCGGCGATACCGGCAGCAGGCGCAGCGCCGCTATTCCCGCCAGCAGGATGCCGATGGTGAGCAGCGCCGTCGCGACCGGCCGGTGGATGAACGTGGCGGACAGGTTCATCGCGGCCCCGCTGCCGACGGATCGCCTTCATCCGTGCCGCCTTCGTCGGGGTCGCCGAAGCGGCGCTTGCGCCAGTCCTTGAGGCGATAAGCGATGCGGTCGAAGGCCAGGTAGATCACCGGCGTGGTGAACAGCGTCAGCACCTGGCTGACCAGCAGGCCGCCGACCATGGTCACGCCCAGCGGGCGGCGCAGTTCCGAGCCGATGCCGGTGCCGAGCATCATCGGCAGCGCCGCCAGCAGCGCGGCCATGGTGGTCATCAGGATCGGGCGGAAACGCAGCAGGCAGGCCTGGAAGATGGCCTCGCGCGGGGCCATGCCGCCTTCACGCTCGGCCTCGAGCGCGAAGTCGATCATCATGATGGCGTTCTTCTTGACAATGCCGATCAGCAGGATGATGCCGATGATCGCGATGATGCCCAGGTCCTGCCCCGCGAGCAGCAGCGCCAGCAGCGCGCCCACGCCCGCCGACGGCAGCGTCGACAGGATGGTCACCGGGTGGATGGTGCTTTCATACAGCACGCCCAGCACGATATACATCGTCACCACCGCGGCCAGGATCAGCCACAGCGTGTTCGACAGCGAGGCGCGGAACGCCAGCGCGGCGCCCTGGAACTCGGTCTGCATCGAGATCGGCAGGCCAAGTTCCTGCTCCACCTTGCTGATCTTGTCGACCGCGGCGCCCAGCGATTCGCCCGGTGCCAGGTTGAACGAGATGGTCGCCGCCGGGAACTGTCCCTGGTGGTTGACCACGAGCGGCCCCGTGCGTTCGCTGATGCGCGCGAACGCGCCCAGCGGCACCTGTCCTCCGGACGAGGAAGGCAGGCGCAGTTCCGCGAGCGACTGCGGGTCCTTGCGGAATTCGGGCATGGTCTCCAGCACCACGCGGTACTGGCTCGACTGCGTGAAGATGGTCGACACCAGCCGCTGGCCGAACGCGCTGTACAGCGCGCTGTCGATCACTGCCGTGGTGATGCCGAAACGCGCCGCGGCGTCGCGGTCGATATCCACATAGGCGCGCAGGCCGTTGTTCTGCTGGTCGCTGACCACATCGCGCAGTTCGGGCTCCTGGCGCAGACGCTCGACCAGGCGCGGCACCCACGTCGACAGGTTCTGCGGATCGGGATCTTCCACCGTGAACTGGTATTGCGTGCGCGACACGCGGTCTTCGATCGTCAGGTCCTGCACCGGCTGCGTATAGAGCGAAATGCCGCCAAGTTTCTCCACCGCGTGCTGCAGCCGCTGCGAGACCACGTCGATCGATTCACGCTCGCCTTTGGGCTTCAGGTTGACCAACATGCGCCCGGCGTTGAGCGTGGTGTTGGAACCGTCGACGCCGATGAAGGAAGACACGCTGGCCACGGCCGGGTCTTCGGCCACCACCTTGGCCGCGGCCTGCTGCTTGAGGCCCATGGCCTGGAACGACGTGGTTTGCGCGGCTTCGGTAATGCCCTGGATCAGGCCGGTGTCCTGCACCGGAAAGAAGCCCTTGGGCACCAGCAGGTACAGCAGCACCGTCAGCACCAGCGTGGCGATGGCCACTACCAGCGTCGCCTTCTGGCGGTCGAGCACCCATTCGAGCGCGACGCCGTAGCGGTGGATCACGTTGTCGAAGAAGCGCCCGGTGGCCTTGTGGAAGCGCGACTGCTGTGCCTCCGGCACGTGGCGCAGCAGCCGCGCGCACATCATCGGCGTGAGCGTCAGCGAGACCACGGCGGAGATCAGGATCGATACCGCCAGCGTAATGGCGAATTCGCGGAACAGGCGCCCGACCACATCGCCCATGAACAGCAGCGGGATCAGCACGGCCACCAGCGAAAACGTCAGCGAGATGATGGTGAAGCCAATCTGCTTCGAGCCCTTGAGCGCGGCTGCCATCGGGGAATCGCCTTCCTCGATGTAGCGCATGATGTTCTCGATCATGACGATGGCGTCATCGACCACGAAGCCCGTGGCGATGGTCAGCGCCATCAGCGTCAGGTTGTTGATCGAGAAGCCGGCCATGTACATCACGCCGAACGTGCCGACCAGCGACAGCGGCACGGCCACGCCGGGGATGATCGTGGCCGAGACATTGCGCAGGAACACGAAGATGACCATCACCACCAGCGCGATGGCCAGGAACAGCTCGAACTGCACGTCATGCACCGATGCGCGGATGGTGGTGGTGCGGTCCGTCATCAGCTGCACATGCACCGACGCGGGCAGCGCGGTACGTAGCTGTGGGAGCAGCGTCTTGATGCGGTCCACCACCTCGATCACATTGGCGCCGGGCTGGCGCTGGATGTTAAGGATGATGGAGGGGTTGCCGCCGGCCCAGGCGGCCAGGCGGCTGTTCTCGGGCCCGTCGACGATCTCTGCCACGTCGGTGATGCGGATCGGCGCGCCGTTCTGGTAGGCGATGATGATCTGCTTGTACTCGTCGGCCGAGCGCAGCTGGTCGTTGGCGTCGATGGTCGACGCGCGCGCCGGGCCGTCGAAGCTGCCCTTGGCGCCGTTCACGTTGGCCGCGCCGATGGCGGTGCGCAGGTCGTCGATCGACATGCCCAGCGACGCCAGCGCGGTCGGGTTCGCCTGGATGCGCACCGCGGGGCGCTGGCCGCCGCTGATGGTGACCAGGCCCACGCCCTGGATCTGCGAGATCTTGGCCGCCACGCGCGTGTCGACCATGTCCTGCAGCTTGGGCAGCGGCAGCGTGTCGGAGGTCATGGCAATGGTCATGATCGGCGCGTCGGCCGGGTTGACCTTGCTGTAGACCGGCGGCATCGGCAGGTCGGACGGCAGCAGGTTGCTGCCGGCGTTGATGGCCGCCTGCACCTCCTGCTCGGCCACGTCGAGCGGCAGCGTCAGCTCGAACTGCAGCGTGATCACCGATGCGCCGCCCGACGAGGACGACGACATCTGCTTGAGCCCCGGCATCTGCCCGAACTGGCGTTCAAGCGGCGCGGTGATCGACGAGGTCATCACGTCGGGGCTCGCGCCCGGATAAAGCGTGGTGACCTGGATGGTGGGGTAGTCCACCTCGGGCAGCGCGGACAGCGGCAGCAGCCGGTAGGCCACCAGCCCGGAGAGCAGGATGGCCAGCATCAGCAGCGCCGTGGCTACCGGGCGCTCGATGAAGAGGCGTGACGGGTTCATGCGGATTCCTTACTGCTGGCGGCGCGCGCCGGGGGCATCGGCCGCGGCGCCGCTGGCACCGCCCGTGCCGGCACCTTCGCGCTGGCGGCGGTGTTCGCCCTGCGGCGCGCTCGCGCCGCCGTCGGCATGGGCGCCGCTGGCGCCACCCCAACCGCTGCCGTCGCGGCGGCGTCCGCGGCCGCGTGGCTGGCTGGCCGGCACTAGCTGGGCCGCGCGTGCGGCGGGGTCCACGGCTTCCACGGTCATGCCTTCCTTGAGCCGGTCGGCGCCATCGACCACCACGCGCTGGCCCGGCTCCACGCCCTTGAGCACGGCGGTGCGGGTGCCGTCGCCGGGCCCGAGCGTGACCACTTGCACCTTGACCTTGCTGCTGTCGTCGACCACGTAGACAAAGGTGCCTTGCTGGCCGCGCTGCACGGCGGCTACCGGAATGACGGTGGCGTCCTTCAGCGTGTCGACGCGCGTGCGCACATTGACGAACTGGTTCGGGAACAGCATGCCGTCGGCGTTCGGGAAGATCGCCTTGAGCTTGACCGTACCGGTGGTGGTGTCGATCTGGTTGTCGGTAGTCAGCAGCGCGCCGTCGCCAAGCTGGTTGCGCATCTGGCGGTCCCACGCCTGCACCGGCATTTTCTCGCCCGTGTTGAGCTTTTTCAGCACCGCGGGCAGGTTGTCTTCGGGGATGGTATAGAGCACGGCAATCGGCTGGATCTGCGTGATCAGCGCGATGCCGTTGGTGTCGGACGTATTGACGATATTGCCCGGATCCACCTGGCGCAGGCCGATGCGGCCCGACACCGGCGCGACGATCTTCGTATAGCCCAGCTGCAGCCTCGCATTGTCCACATTGCCCTGGTCGGTCTTGACCACGCCTTCGTACTGGCGCACCAGCGCGTCCTGCGTATCGACCTGCTGGCTCGAGATCGAGTCCTGCTGCAGCAGGGTCTTGTAGCGCTTCTGGTCCAGCCGCGCGTTCTGCAGCAGCGCCTGGTCGCGCGCCAGCTGGCCGACGGCCTGGTCCAAGGCGGCCTGGAACGGGCGCGGGTCGATCTCGGCCAGCACGTCGCCGGCCTTGACCATCTGGCCTTCCTTGAACAGCACCTTGAGCAGCGGGCCCGACACCTGGGCGCGCACGGTGACGTTGGACACTGGCGTGACGTTGCCCAGCCCGTTCAGGACTACGTCCATGTCGCGCTGCGCGACCGTGGATACCACGACCGGCGAGCGAGGCGCGCCGGCGCCGCCGGGACCACCGGGGCCGCCACGTCCCGGCGCGCCGGGACCACTGGCACCGCCGGGGCCGCGGGCCGCCTGCGTTTCCGGACCTGCGCCGCGGTGGCTGTACCAGTACCAGCCGCCTCCGGCGAGCAGCACGACGAGGGCTGCGGCGATCAGCTTGCGGCGCGGCGAGCGACCGGGTTCCTGCGGTGGGCGGGACGGCGGGGTGGGGTGTTGGCCTTGTTCGGGGTTCGACATGTCCGGAATCCTGGGAGCGGCGCGGTATGCGCCGGCGTTCTTCGCGCGGTCTCGGGCGCGGCGATGCTTGCAGTATGCCGCATCAGGTGCGGCACTAGCCCCATCTGGCGTGGGGTTCTGCCCAAGTGGGGCAGCGGCCTGCGGGTAGGCCGGGCAGCGCAAAGGCATGCCATGCCGCAAGGATAATGTGAGACGCCGGATGCACGTGTTTCAGCACGGCCCCGGTTTATTACAGAGGATTACCAGCGCCTCCCGTGTAATCTCCGGAAACAAAGCCGCTGGCCTGATTCGGCAGGACAGCGGCCAGCCTGACTATCATGTGCCTATGCGAACGAACCAGCCCACCCAGATCCTTGTCGTCGACGACGACCCTGAACTGCGCGACCTGCTGCGCGAGTACCTGACCCAACAAGGCTTTGCCGTCTCGGTGCTGCATGACGGCGACGGCCTGCAGGCCCGCCTGGAGCGCGAACGTCCGGCGCTGATCGTGCTCGACCTGATGATGCCGAAGGTTGATGGCCTGACCGCGCTGCGCAACCTGCGGGCCAAGAACGACGATATCCCGGTGATCCTGCTGACCGCGCGCAGCGACGAGATCGACCGCATTGTCGGCCTGGAGATCGGCGCCGACGACTACCTTGGCAAGCCGTTCTCGCCGCGCGAGCTGCTGGCGCGCATCAATGCCGTGCTGCGCCGCAAGCTGGCGCGTCCGGCGGCTGCGCCCGAAGACCGCGAATCGGTCGCCTTCGGGCCGTTCCGCGTGAATTTCCGCCAGCGCTCGCTGCAGCGCGCGGGACAGGTGCTGTCGATCAGCGACACCGAGTTCGCGCTGCTCAAGCTGCTGCTGATGCATCCGCTTGAAGTGCTTTCGCGCGAGCGCATCGTCGAGCTGATGTACGGCACCGCCAGTGGCATCAGCGATCGCGGCATCGACGTGCAGATCTGGCGCCTGCGCCGGCTGCTCGACGAAGATGCGCAGCGGCCGCGCTACATCCAGACCGTGCGCGGGCGCGGCTACACGTTCGTGCCCGACGAAGCCGAAGACATTCCGCAGTGACGCCCATGCCGCCGCGGCTGTCGATCCGACGGCATGGCGGCAACGACGAGCCCGACATGAAGTTGCGTATTGATACCCTGTTCGGCCGCATCGCGCTGCTGATCGCCGCCGTGCTGGTCATTAGCCATTTCTCGTGGCTGGCCATCCTGCGCATGGACCGGCGCCAGCAACAGGTGGATTATTCGGTCGAGCAGATGCTGTTCCAGTTTGCCAGCATCCAGCGCGCGCTCGATGCGCGCCCGCCCGTGCCGCTGCCGAGCCTGGTGGAGGTGGCCAGCGAGGCCAGCGCCGAAGAACACACCATCGTGCCGAAGGGCCGCTCGCGGCGGCTGGTGGAGCAGTTCATCACCCGCCTGCCGCAAGGCACCGAGATCCGGGTCGAGGACGAAGCCACGCCGCGGCTGTGGATCAAGCTGCCGACGCGCGACAACTGGATCGCCATGCCGATCCTGTGGGTCCACAACCCTCCGCCCGACAACCGGCTCGTGCCGGGCGTGATGCTTGTCGTGGGCGTGGCCATCATCTTTGCGCTGCTGATCGCGTGGCAGATTCAGCGGCCGGTGCGCGACATGGCGGCGGCTGCGGAGCAGTTGTCCCGGCAGCAGCCGGTAGCGCCGCTGCGCGAGCGCGGGCCGCATGAGCTACGCCAGTTGATCGAGCGATTCAACCGTATGGTGGCGGACCTTACGCGCATCGACCAGGAGCGCAACACCATGCTGGCCGGCATTGCGCATGATTTGAAGACACCGCTGGCGCGGCTGCGGCTGCGCGCCGAGATGCTGTCGGACCCGAAGGCCGCGGCGGGGGTGACGCGCGATGTCGATTCGATGGCGGCCATTGTGGAACAGTTTCTGAGTTTTGCGCAGACGAGTGAGCCGACTGCGCGGCCGGTGCCTGTGGACCGTCGTGTGAACGAACTGGCTGCCTCGCTGGCGGAGCAGGAACGGCAGGTGGTGTTGTCGCTGGGTGCGGGCGATGGATTTCGAATGATTGCCACGCAGTTGGATCGCATCATCGGCAATCTTGTCGACAATGCTTACGTCTACGGCAAGCCACCGGTATGCATCGCGACGACGCGCACGCCGGACGGGTATCTGCTGGTGGTCGAAGACCAGGGGGCGGGGATTCCTGAGGCGGACAAGGAACGCGTTACGCTGCCATTCGTGCGGCTGGATCCGGCGCGCGGCGGGAATGCCCATTCGGGGCTGGGGCTGGCGATCGTGGATCGGCTCGTGCGGCAGGCGGGGGGGAAGCTTAACCTTGTGAATGCGGACGAGGGTGGGTTTCGGGTTGAGATGTTGTTTGGGGGGGCGGTGGCGTAGGGGAAGAGAGCACCAAGCAACGACCGCTTCGCTAGTTCACCGCGGATTCGCCGCCGGCTGTTACGCCCGAAGTGTCCATCACAGGCTTTCACTGGGCGGGGCTCGTCCAGGGTGTTTAGCCGCCCGCCGTCTTGCCACCGATCTCATACGTTCCATGGACCGTCAGCCGGCCTCCCGGCGACGCGGTAACGCTGATTCGGCTGCCCTGAATTTCCATGCCGCGCCCATCAGTTCGATGCAGGTATGAGAAGACGCCACCTCCGACAAAACGCAGCGTAGGTAGCGCGCGTCCGGCGCCGGATTGACGTGGAACTGCGCGTTCCCAGGCATGGACGGGGCAGGCGTGACTTCCTTGGTTCATGTCTCGTTCTCAAGGAAACTCGTTGGGCGCGCGTGAACACGGAAGTGCCTGCCCACGCATCAGGTCGAGAATGGCCAAACCGGTCAGGAATAAATCGGGAAGACTCCAAGATGCGCCGCAGAATTTTCTGCAGCGTACTGCGGCAGACCGGAAGGAAAGACTCAGCTCAGTTCGTGGCCGTTGCTCCGAGCGGAATATGGCGGCAGGAGAAGTAGGGCACGACTAGATGGCTCAGGATTTCCTCGATTGACAACCTGCTGATCTGCTCTCAGCCTCGGTCCTGCAACGGGTCTCGCGGCACGCTGCGCACTGGCCCCAATGAATCCCCTTAACTGGACCTATCGAGTCCAGCGCCGCCTCGCCTATAAGACCAGAGGGCCGGTGCAAATCAGCACGCTTCGATCCCGCCTCAAGTCAGTGATATCCCCGCCGCCGCATTGCCGGGCGGACGGACCCTCTAGGTCGTGCCAGGTCTGGCATCGCCGGTGCTTGCGTCGGCACGCCGGATACGAAGGGAGAACCGATGTTGACGAGCTTCAAACAGATCGTGCGTGCGAGCGCGCGCCTTTGCACCGCCGCCTTGCTGATGTCCGCCGTTGTCCACGCGCACAGCCAGGAAGTCACGCGCGGCGGCAGTCTCAATGTGCTTTCGATCACGGCGATCAACTCGCTGAACCCGGCCATCCAGTCGGGTGTGGCAACGGGTGTGCCCGCATCGCAGTTGTTCGCCAGCCTGCTGCAGGCCGACGCAAAATGGCAGTTCCACCCGTATCTCGCCGATAGCTGGAGCGTGTCGCCCGACGGCCTGACCTACACCTTCAAGCTCAACAAGGACGCAAAATTCCACGACGGCAAGCCGATCACCTCGGCCGACGTCGCGTTCTCGGCAGAGACCGTCAAGGCCAATCACCCGTTCGGCCCCGCCATGCTGGCAGCGCTGGACAAGGTGGAGACACCGGACGTCCACACTGCAGTGTTCCGGCTCAAGCAGCCCAATCCGGCGCTGCTGCTCGCGTGCTCGACACCGGCACTGATGCCGATCCTGCCCAGGCATGTCTACAGCGATGGCCCGATCCGCCAGAACCCGAAGAACAACGCGCCGGTCGGATCGGGTCCGTTCCGCTTCGTCGAGTACAAGCCCGGCGAATACCTCACGCTGGCGCGCTTTGACGGCTACTTCCGCAAGGGCAAGCCGTACCTGGACAAGATCACCTACAGCATCGTGCCCGATCGCGCGGCGGCGGCGCTGGCCATGCAGCGCGGCGACATTCACTTCGTTGCCTTCGCCCCGTTCCGTATCGCGGATGTGGACCGCCTTGCGGCCGATCCGAAGCTTACCGTCACTCGCAGCGGCTACGAGGGCGTCGGCTCGCTGAACTGGCTGGCCTTCAACACGCGCCAGGGTCCGCTTGCCAACGTGAAGGTGCGCCAGGCGATCTCCTACGCCATCGACCGCGATTTCATCTCGCAGAAGCTGCAGCGCGGCCGCTCGCAGCCGGCCTGGGGCCCGGTCCATCCGGCCAGCCCGTTCTACAGCAAGACGCTGGACCCGTACAAGGTGGACCTGGCACGCGCCAACAAGCTGCTGGATGAGGCGGGCTATCCCAGGAAGGCGGACGGCACGCGCTTCGCGCTGCGCCTGGACTTCCTGCCGGGCGCTCCGGATACGTCGCAACTGGTGGCGGAGTACCTGCGCCCGCAACTGGCCAAGGTCGGCATCCAGGCGCAACTGCGCCCCTCGCCGGATTTCCCCACCTGGTCGCAGCGCATCGCCAGCTGGGACTTCGACATGACCACCGACTCGGTCTTCAACTGGGGCGATCCGGTGATCGGCGTCGCGCGCACCTACCAGTCGGGCAATATCAAGAAGGGCGTGATCTGGTCCAACACGCAGGGCTATGCCAATGCGGAGGTCGACAAGCTCCTTGCCGAGGCAGCCTCCGAGACCGACGCGACCAAACGCGCCGTACTCTACGACCGTTTCCAGAAGATCCTCAACAGCGAGGTACCGGTCGCGTGGCTCAACACCGCGCCGGTGAGTTCGGTCGCCAACAAGAAGCTGCGCGGGCTGCCGGACAGCATCTGGGGCGCGTTCGCGCCGTTCGACGAAGTGTACTGGGCCAAATAGGCCCGGCCATACCGAAGGGATAAGGGACCTGCCGTGCCATGGGCGCGGCGGGCCGCTCACGTCGATCATCAACCAACGGGCCGCTCCGCATGCATACCCTGATCTACCTCTCGCGCCGCCTCGGCGCCGGCGCCCTGATGGTGCTGGCCGTGGTGGTGCTCAATTTCCTGTTGCTGTCGGCCGCGCCCGGCGATGTGGCGGACGTGATCGCGGCGCAGTCCGGCGGCGCGACCGCCGAACAGCTCGCGGCCCTGCGCACGCAGATGGGCCTGGATGCCGGGCTCGGCCAGCGCCTGGTGGCCTATGTCGGCAACGTGCTGTCCGGACACCTGGGCGACTCGCTGTTCTTCCACCAGCCGGTGACCACGCTGATCTTCAATCGCGTGCCGAATACCCTGATGCTGGTGCTGCCCGCGCTGCTGCTCGCCGTGGTGATCGGCACCTTGCTCGGTGCGCTGTCGGCGCATCGTCCGCGCGGCGCCGTCAGCGGCCTGGTGACGTTCCTGTCGCTGGCAGGCTTTGCCGCGCCGGTGTTCTGGAGCGGCATGATGCTGCTGATCGCCTTCGCCTACTGGCTGCCGGTGTTTCCGGCGTCGGGCATGTACACCATGGGCCAGCGCGCCGAGGGTTGGGCCCTGGCCGCGGACGTGCTGCACCACCTGGTGCTGCCGGTCGTTTCGCTGGCGATGATCTACCTGGCGCAATACAGCCGCCAGGCGCGCGCCACGATGCTCGACGTGCTCGGCGCGGACTATATCCGCACCGCGCGCGCCAAGGGCATGAGCGAACGCGTGGTGGTCTACCGCCATGCACTCAAGAACACGCTGCTGCCGATCGTCACGCTGGCCGGCCTGCAGTTCTCGCACGCGCTGGCGGGCGCGGTGCTGGTCGAGACCGTGTTCAACTGGCCCGGGCTTGGCCGCCTGGCCTCGGACGCCGTGCTCAACCGCGACTATCCGCTGATGCTCGGCATCCTGCTGATGTCCAGCGCGATGGTGGTGGTGGCCAACATCCTGACCGACTACCTGTACAGCCTGCTCGATCCCCGCATTCGCACCGGAGACTGAAATGAACACCGGATGGAAACTGTTCCTGCATAACCGTGGCGCCGTGCTCGGCGCGCTGGTGCTGCTGGCCATTGCGCTGGCTGGCCTGATCGGGCCAGCCCTGTACGCCGTCAATCCGCAGGACGTGGTGGCCGCGCCGCTGTCGCCGCCATCGGCCGATGCGCCGCTGGGCGCCGACTACCTCGGCCGCGACGTGCTCGCCGGCCTGATCCACGGCGCCGGCGTGACGCTGGCCATCGGCCTGGCTGCCACCGCGACCACGCTGGTGATCGGCGTGCTGGTCGGCGCGCTGGCTGGCTATCACCGTGGCTGGATCGACACCGTGCTGATGCGCGTGACCGAGTTCTTCCAGGTGCTGCCGCCCATCGTGCTGGCGATGGTGCTGGTCGCGGTGTTCGGCGCGAAGATCGGCACGGTGATCGTGGTGATCGGGCTGGTCAGCTGGCCGCCGCTGGCGCGTCTGACGCGCGCCGAATTCCTCAAGCTGCGCGAGCGCGAGTTCGTCCGTGCCGAGCGCGCCATCGGCACCAGCAACGCCAACATCATCTTCCGCGTGATCCTGCCGAATGCCTCGCCGCCGCTGATCGTGGCGCTGGCGCTCAACGTCGGCGTGGCCATCCTGTTCGAGTCCGGGCTGGCGTTCATCGGCCTGTCCGATCCCGATATCACCAGCTGGGGCTACATGATCGGCAACTCGCGCGACCAGATCTTCGAAGCGTGGTGGTCGGTGATGTTCCCGGGCATGGCGATCTTCTTCACGGTGCTGGCCATCTGTCTCGTGGGCGATGGCCTCAACGATGCCCTCAACCCGAAACTGCGCCAGCGCTGAAGGAGCCCGCATGGAAAGAGACCGCAAGCCGTTGCTGGAAGTGGATGGGCTGTGCGTGGAGTTCCGCACCGCCAAGGGACCCGTGCGGGTGCTGGACGATGTGGGATTCCACCTGGATGCCGGCGAGGTGCTCGGCATCGTTGGCGAATCGGGCTGTGGCAAAAGCATGACGAGCCTGTCGCTGCTGCAACTGGTGCCAGCGCCGGGCCGCATCACCGCAGGCACCATCCGCCTTGGCGGCCAGGACCTGCTCGCGCTGCCGCCCGCGCGCATGCGCGACGTACGCGGCCGGGACATCGGCATGATCTTCCAGGAGCCGATGACCGCGCTCAATCCGGTCTTTACCGTGGGCCAGCAGATCGTGGAGACCATCGTGCGCCATCGCGGCATGGGCACGCGCGCCGCGCGCGCCGAAGCGGTGGCGCTGCTGGACGCCGTGAAGATTCCCGAGCCGGCCCGGCGCGTCGACCAGTATGCGCACGAGCTGTCGGGCGGCATGCGCCAGCGCGCGATGATCGCCATGGCGCTGGCGGGCCAGCCCAAGGTGCTGATCGCCGACGAGCCCACCACCGCGCTGGACGTGACCGTGCAGGCGCAGATCTTCGACCTGCTGCGCGACGTGCGGCGCCAGCTCGGCACCGCCATCATCCTGATCACCCACAACATGGGCGCGATTGCCGAACTGGCTGACCGCGTGATGGTGATGTACGCGGGCCGCAAGATCGAAGAAGGGCGCGTCGATACCGTGCTGGCGCGGCCCTCGCATCCGTACACGCGTGGGCTGCTCGACTGCGTGCTGCATGTGGATGCCGCCAGTGCGCTGCGCGATTGCAGGCCCGCGCCGCTGCCGGAGATTCCGGGCGTGGTGCCGGCGCTGGACCAGCTCGGCGCCGGCTGCGCTTTCGCGCCGCGCTGCACGCGCGCGGCCAGCCGCTGCGGCGATCGGCCGCCGATGTTCGATAACGGCGGCCACCTGGCCGCCTGCTGGCTGCGCGAAGCCGCCGGCGCTGTACCGGCCACCGTGGCCGCGGAGGGTTGAACCATGCCATTGCCTTCGAACCAGGGTGTCCTGCTCGACGTGCGCGACTTGCGCGTGCACTACAACCTGCGCCGGCCGCATCCGTTCGCCAAGGTGCCCAAGGTCCATGCCGTCGACGGCATCAGCTTCCAGGTGCGGCGCGGCAGCGCGTTTGGCATCGTGGGGGAATCCGGCTGCGGCAAGTCCACCACTGCGCTGGCGTTGATGCAGCTGATCCAGAGCACGGGTGGACACGCCACGCTCGACGGCATCGACCTGCTGCGCGAGCGCGGACCCGCACAGGTTGAAATGCGCCGGCGAGTCCAGATGATCTTCCAGGATCCTTACTCATCGCTCGATCCGCGCCAGCGCGTCGAGGCCATCATCGCCAAGCCGATGCGCCAGCTTACCAGCATGGACGCGCGCGAAATCGATGCACGCGTCGACGAGCTGATGGGGCTGGTCGGCCTGCGTCCGGACCAGAAGCAACTGTTCCCGCACCAGTTCTCGGGCGGGCAGCGGCAGCGCATCGGCATTGCGCGGGCGCTGGCGGTCAATCCGTCGCTGGTGGTGTGCGACGAGCCGGTGTCGGCGCTCGACGTGGCGATCCAGGCGCAGGTGATCAACCTGCTCGCGCGCATCCAGCGCGAGCGCGACCTGACCTATGTGTTCATCTCGCATGACCTGGCGGTGGTGCAGCACCTGTGCGACGAGGTTGCAGTGATGTACCTCGGCCGCATCGTAGAACGCGGCAGCCGCGCCCGGCTGTTCGGTGCGCCGCTGCATCCGTACACACATGCGCTGATGTCCGCGGAGCCGGTGAAGGACCCGGCGCAACGGGCCAGCCGTGCGCGCATCCGGCTCGAGGGCGATCCGCCCAGCCCGCTGAATCCGCCTGCCGGCTGCCATTTCCACACGCGTTGTCCGGTCGCCGAGGCGCGCTGCCGGACGGAGGCGCCGGTACTGCGCCAGTTTGGCTCGGACCATGCCGTGGCCTGCCACCGCGTCGAGCTGGTGCAGGGCATGCCGCGTTCGCCAATGGCCGGCTGCGCGCCGGCAAGCAAGCCGGCGCTGGCCGCTGCGTGAGTCGCAAACACATCAACCACGTTCAACACGAATAAACGGAGACCTCATATGAGCCAGTCGCCCATCACCGTCTACGCGGCGCGCAAGATCCTCACCATGAATCCGATGCAACCCGTCGCCACGCATGTCGCCGTGCGCGACGGCCGCATCCTGGGCGTAGGCTGTGCCGAGGACCTGGCCGGCTGGGGCACGGCGACGCTCGACACGCGCTTTGCCGACAAGGTATTGATGCCGGGGATGATCGAAGGGCATTCGCATCTGCTCGAAGGTGGCATGTGGCAATTCGTCTATGTCGGCTACTACGACCGGCGCGGGCCGGACGGGCGCGTGTGGCCTGGCCTGAAGAGCTTTGATGCCGTGGTGGAGCGCCTGCGGGAAGCCCAGGCGCAGTTGCAGGACCCCGCACAGCCGCTGCTGGCATGGGGCTTCGATCCGATCCACTTCGGCCGCGCGCGCATGACCGCGCGGCACCTGGACCAGGTCTCGGCCACGCGCCGCATCGTCGTCATGCATGCCAGCATGCACCTGATGAACGTCAACACCGCGATGCTGCAGGCGGCCGGCATCGACGCCGCAACGCCGGTGGACGGCATCGCGAAGGACAGCGACGGCTTGCCGACCGGCGAGCTGCAGGAATTCGCCGCGATGTTCCTGGTGTTCAGGCTGCTCGGCAATGTGTTCTTCGACGCCGGGCAGACCGAGGAGGGCATCCGCAACTTTGGCCGCGTGGCGCAGCAGGCCGGCGTGACCACCGCGACGGATCTGGTCAACAGCCTCGATGCGGAGGCCGTGTCCAACCTGGGCCGGGTCACCGCGGACCCGGACTTCCCCGTGCGCATGGTGCCAGCGTATGCACCGCTACGCGATCAGGAAGGCGGTGGCGCGCAGCGCGTGGCGCAGGCGATGGAGGGCAATACCGACAAGCTGCACTTCGGTTTGGTCAAGCTCGTGATCGATGGATCGATCCAGGGCTTTACCGCGCGCATGAGCTGGCCTGGCTACTACAACGGCGCCGCCAACGGCTTGTGGGTGATGCCCCCGCAGCAGGTCGAAGAGGTGCTGGCCATTTATCACCGCGCTGGCCTGACCGTGCATATCCACACCAACGGCGACGAAGCCACCGAGCTGGCCATGGATGCGGTCGAAGGCGTGCTGCGCAAGCATCCGCGCTGGGACCACCGCCATACGCTGCAGCACTGCCAGCTTGCGTCCCCCGCACAGTTCCGGCGCATGGCGGCGCTGGGCCTGTGCGCCAACCTGTTCGCCAACCACTTGTTCTACTGGGGCGATGCGCACTACACCATGACGGTCGGGCCGGACCGCGCCAATCGCATGAACGCCGCCCAAACCGCGCTGCGCAGCGGCGTGCCGTTCTCCCTGCACTCGGACGCGCCGATCACGCCGATCGGGCCGCTGTTCACCGCCTGGTGCGCGGTCAACCGCCAGACCGCGAGCGGCCGCATTCTGGGCGAGGGCGAGCGAATTTCGGTGCAGGATGCCTTGCATGCCATGACGCTGGGCGCGGCATACACGTTGCGTATGGACCATCTGGTGGGCAGCATCGAGGTGGGCAAGCATGCCGATTTCGCGGTGCTGGAAGAGGATCCACTCGCGGTGCCGCCAATGAACCTGCGCGACGTGCCCGTCTGGGGCACCGTGCTGGGCGGCAAGGTCTTTCCGGCGCCGGGGAATGCCTGATGCAGCGGCCGGACATTGCGCTGACGGTGCTCGGCGGCTTTCTCGGCGCTGGCAAGACCAGCCTGCTCAACCACCTGCTGCGCACGCAGCAGCGCGAGCGCGTGCTGGTGATGGTGAATGATTTCGGCGCCATCAACATCGACGCCGAACTGATCGCCAGTGATGCGCCGGGCATGCCCGAGGGCATTATCAGCCTGACCAACGGCTGCGTATGCTGCGCGGTCGGCGGCGACCTGATGCAGGCGTTCCTGAAGGTGCTGCAGATGCCCGATCCGCCGGGGCGGGTACTGGTCGAAGCGAGCGGGGTGGGGGATCCGGCCCGCATCGCACAGATCGGCCGTGCCAATGCCGGCTTTCGGTGCGAAGGCGTAGTGACAGTGGCGGACGCCGAAGCTGTGCGGCGTCTCGCGGCAGATCGCTATGTCGGCGACACGGTGCGCGCGCAGCTGCGTGCGGCCGACCTGGTGCTGCTGAACAAGGCGGATCTGGTCGATGCGCCATCGCTGGACGCCGTGCGCAACTGGCTGGCTGTGGAGGCGCCGGACACGCGTGTGCACGCATGCCGGCACGGAGAGGTCGACCCGAGCCTGATCCTGGGGCCGGACCTGGGCGCAAGCGCGATGGCGGGCGGTATCGGCAATGAAGCCGCGACCATCGGGGCCGACCATGCCGACGTGTTCGCCGGCAGCAGCTTTGCCTCGTCGATCCGCTTCCGGCGTGCCGATCTCGAGCGCGCGCTCGACGCCTTGCCCGCACACGTGTTGCGCGGCAAGGGCATGGTGTTCCTGGAGGGTGAGGATGCGCCGAGGCTACTGCAGATCTGCGGCAAGCGCTGGACGCTTGAGGCGCCGGCGCTGCCCCAGTCACCGGCACGCTCGCGCATCATCTTTATTGCAGCCCGTCAGTCAGCCGCGGCGCCATTCGATCCGTGGCGGCATTTCGGTCCGGCGCTGGCGGAGTAGCGGAGTAGAGCCGCGCAGCGGTCAGACCTTCTTCTTCTCGCCGATGCGGCTTTCCTTGCCGGTGAGCAGCTTGGTGATGTTCTGGCGGTGGCGCGCGATCAGCAGGATGCCGATTACCAGGATCGCGCCGGCCATGGCGTCGATGCCTTCCATCAGCACGTAGAAGAACGGCGCGAAGATCGCCGCGACCAGCGCGGCCAGCGACGAATAGCGGAAGAAGAACGCGATGATGAGCCAGGTGGCCAGCGTGGCCAGGCCCAGGATCGGGTTGATGGCCAGCAGGATGCCCGCCGCCGTGGCGACGCCCTTGCCGCCGGCAAAGCGGTGGAATACCGGGAACAGGTGGCCGAGGAACACGGCCAGCGCCACCATGGCGAGGCCGTTGTCATCGACGCCGTAGGCGGGCCCGAAACGGGTCGCCAGCCAGACCGCGAGCCAGCCCTTGAGCGCGTCGCCGATCAGCGTGAAGATGGCCGCCTTCTTGTTGCCGGTGCGAAGCACGTTGGTCGCGCCCGGGTTGCCGGACCCGTAGCTGTGCGGATCGGGCAGGCCCATGACCTTGCTGACGACGACCGCAAAGGAGACCGACCCGATCAGGTAGGCGGCAAGGGCGAATAGCAGGTTGGCCATGAGGGGATGCGCGGGCAGTGGCTGCCTTGTCTGGAATTGGCGGGATTGTAGCGCGGCGGCGGGTTCGCCACGAGCGTGACTTCCCCAATATCCGCCACGGACACCGGCGGGTCAGTCAGGCAGCGCGCATTCCACGGGTTTGGCATCGACCAGCGCGGTCAGCAGCTTGGGGTCCAGGCTGACCAGGTAGCCGCGGCGGCCGCCGTTGATATAGATCTTGTCGAGCGCCAGCACGGTGGCCTCCACGTACACCGGCATGCGCTTTTTCGTGCCGAACGGCGAGGTGCCGCCGACCATGTACCCGCTGTGCCGCTGGGCGACTTCGGGCTTGCACGGCTGCACGCTCTTGCAGCCGATCTGGCGCGCCAGGTTCTTGGTCGACACGGAGCAGTCGCCGTGCATCAGCACCACCAGCGGCTGCGCGCGCTCGTCTTCCATGATCAGGGTCTTGACCACGTCATGTTCGGGCACGCCAAGCTGGCGCGCCGATTCGCCGGTGCCGCCGTGGTCCACGTATTCATACGGATGCTCGCCAAAGGCGGCGCCCTGCCGGCGCAGGAACTGGGTAGCCGGGGTTTCCGAGATATGTTTCGATTTGCTCATGTCGGGTTGCAGGCAGGACGGGGCAACAGAACGTTAGCCGCGTGGATGGTGCTGCTGGTGCAGCTCGCGCAGTCGTTCGCGCGCCACGTGGGTGTAGATCTGTGTCGTGGAAATATCGGCGTGGCCCAGCAGCAGCTGTACCACGCGCAGGTCGGCGCCATGGTTGAGCAGGTGCGTGGCGAACGCATGCCGCAGCGTGTGCGGCGACAACGGCACGTTGATGCCGGCTTCGAACGCATGGCGCTTGATCAGGTGCCAGAAGGCCTGGCGCGTCATGCCTTCGCCGCGCTGCGTGACGAACAGCGCGTCGCAGGCGCGGCCGGCCAGCAGCGCGGGACGCGCGCTGGCCAGGTAGCGGCGCAGCCAGTCGCCGGCCTGCATGCCGAACGGCACCAGGCGTTCCTTGTCGCCCTTGCCGCCGACCACGCGCGCCACGCCTTCGTTCAGGCCGATCTCCACCGTCTTCATCTGGGTCAGTTCGGACACGCGCAGCCCGCTCGCGTACATCAGTTCCAGCATGGTGCGGTCGCGCAGGCCGAGCGGCGTGCCGGTATCGGGCGCTTCGAGCAGGGCTTCCACCTGCGCTTCGGACAGCGTCTTGGGCACGCGCGGCGGCTGCTTGGCCGGGCGCAGCAGGATGCACGGATCGGCCTGGATCATCTGCTCGCGCAGCGCCCACTGGTAGAAACGGCGGAACACGGCCAGGCGGCGGTTCGAGGACGAGGCGCGGGTCTCGGGGTGGCGCGCGAGGAAGTAGGCATTCAGCTCGGTGTCGCCGACGCCAAGCAGGCCGCCGTTGCCGGTTTGATGCAGCCAGCGGGCCAGCAGGGAAAGGTCGCGCCGGTAGGCGTCCATGGTATTGCGCGACAGGCCGTCCTCCAGCCACAGGGCGTCGCAGAAGCGGCTGACCAGGTCGAGTTCGGGGGCGATGGCGGCATCGAGCGCGGCGGTTTCCGCATCGGCGTGGATGGCGCGCGGCTTGCGTGTCGTCCGGCTGGTGCCGGCGGGACGCTTCACAGCAGCATGGCGCCTTCATGGCGCAGCAGCCAGCGTTTCACTTCCAGGTGGAAGCCGTCCTCGGCGTGGTGGGAAAAGCCGCCGATGCCGCTTGCGGACACGACGCGATGGCATGGGATCACGATCGGCAGCGGATTCTGCCCGCAGGCCTGGCCGACCGCGCGTGGCACGCTGGCGAGCTTGCGTGCGATATCGCCATAGGTAGTCAGCCCGCCGCGCGGCACCGCGCAAATCGCCTGCCACACCTGCTGCTGGAATGGCGTGCCGGCAATGGCCAGCGGCACGTCAAAGGGCGCATCCGCATCGTCGTAATAGGCGTCCAGTTGCGCAGCCAGCCGCAGGATGATCGCGCTGCGCGGCGCCATGCTTTCCACGTTCGCAGGCAAATAGAAGATCTCGCGGATCTGCGCATCGTCGGCACGTACGCCGACCTTGCCAAAAGGCGCGGGGAGGATGGCGTCGAAAGGAGCGTGCATGGCAGTAGCGGAAGCGAAGCCTGGATTTTAATCTTTTTGCCGAAATGGGCGGCACCAGGGAGAGGGAGAGACCGGAATGACTCAGTCGCCCGACAAGGGGCACCACTCCCAGATCAGCGATTTCGAAGGAGGTGGGTTCTACGCGCTTGGGCTTATGCCCGCAGGTAAACGCGTTTTTTGGTTACTTTTTGTCGCTTGGACAAAAAGTGACTCGCCGGCTACGCCGGCGAAACGGAGGCACCAGCCAAGCACGATATCCGCCGGAAGGCCAAATAAAAAGAGCCGCCCGCAGGCGGCCCAGTGTGCGAGAGCGCGTCTTACTGCTCCAGCTTGATATTCTGCACCTTAACAAGATTCTTCATCTTGTCGAATTCCTTCTTGATCTCCGCCGCATGCTGCGCAGGCGAATTGCCAGAAGGCTCCGCACCGGCGGCACGCAAACGCTCCTGGAAGCCCTTGTCCTGCAATGCCTTGACGGCGGCCTCGTTCAGCTTCTTGATGACATCGTCGGGCGTCCCGGCCGGAGCCACCAGCCCGTACCAGGCCGGATCGTTAGGCTCCTTCAGCCCCATCTCCCCGAAGGTCGGCACGTCGGGCAGCGAATCCACCCGCTTGTTCCATGCCACCACGATCGGGCGCAGCTTGCCGGCCTTGATGTAAGGCATCGACGACGGCAGGTTGTCCACCATGATCGGCACCTGGCCGGCCAGCACGTCGTTCAGCGCCGGGCCCGCGCCGCGGTAAGGGATATGCACCATGAAGGTCTTGGTCGAGACCTTGAACTGCTCCCCCAGCATATGGCCGAACGCACAGGTGCCGGACGTCGCGAACGAGTACTTGCCCGGGTTGGCTTTCAGCACGGCCAGGAATTCCTTGTAATTCTTGGCCGGGAAGCTGGGGTTCACCGCAATCACGTTGGCCACGTTGGCCAGGTTCGTGATGGGCTTGAAGTCCTTGATCGGGTCGTACGAGAGTTTGGGATTGCAGGCCGGATTCACGGCCATGGTCGACACCGTGGAGATGCCGATGGTGTAGCCGTCGGGCGCCGCCTTGGCGATGGCGTCGGCGCCGATCGAGCCGCCGCCGCCGGCGCGGTTCTCCACCACGACCGGCTGGCCCAGGATGCGGCTCATCTGGTCGGCGGCGCCGCGCCCGACGATGTCGGTGGTGCCGCCCGGCGCGAACGGAATGATCAGGCGGATCGGCTTGGTCGGAAAGCTCTGTGCTTGCGCGACCGATGCCGCTGTGGCCAGGGCCAGGGTCAAAGCGATTTTGCCAGCTTGCATGAGATCAGGTCTCCCGTCAGGAAAGTCCGGGCGGGGGTGATGCCCGGAAGAAAACGCCGCCGCCGCGCCGCAGGTGGCGGCACGGCTGGCGGCAACATCATGACCGGCGGCCTCAGCCGCCCAGCAGGCCGCGCTTGACGTCCCGGTCGACGGGGTGTTCGCCAAGGAAGACGCGCAGCACGGCCTGGTAGAAGTCCTCGCCGGGAATCGGGCGGCCGCGAGGGGTGCCGTTGATGGCGACCACGGTACCGGCGTCCGGCGAAAAATCGAGGTTGATCACGTCGCCCCTGCGGGCGGTTCCGACCTGGTCGATGGTGTGTTCGAGCTGGACCAGCCGGGCCGACAGCATCTGCATCTGCAGCTCGCTGTGGTTCTCGCGCATGCCTTTCTGCATCGCCCTGGCGAATACGTTGGGATCGACTTCGCGGAGCATGCGGAGCTGCAGCCGTTTCGTGCCGGACGTGCCGAGCACCACGGTGGCGTTGCGCGCCTTCTCGGGCAGGTACAGCGCCGCCACGTAGCCCTTGAGCAGCAGGCCCGAGCGCAGCGCGGTGCCGTTGAGCTGCAGCTCCTTGCCGGCCACGCGCGCGGCATCGTCAAAGCGCAGACCCTCGAATTCCGTCGCCGCGGCGGCCGCTGGCAGTACGGCGAGCACCAGGCTTGCGGCGAGCGAGGCCAGCACGCGGCGCGCGGTGGGGCGGGAGGGTGCAAACAGGCGCGGGGCAATCCATTGGCCCGGCGATGGCGGATGACGACGGTGCAGCATAAGGGGTCAGGCGTACAACTTGGTATGCCATGCTGGCCCATTTCTGGAAAAATACCAATCCGGATCTGCCCTAGTCTGCACATTCCGCGATTTCCCCCCGCTGCATCGGCCGTCGCGCCTCGATAACAACGAAAACGCTCACGAGATGTCTTCCGCTCTCCTGCTGGTCCCGGACTTCAGCCTGATCCTGATCGGCTGGCTGCTGGTTCGCTATTCACCGTTCGACCGTGCCTTCTGGAGCGGCGTGGAACGCCTGGTCTACTTCGTGCTGTTTCCGGCGCTGCTGCTGCAGTCGACCAACAGCGCGGTGTTCGATTTTTCCTCGACTTCGGCCATGCTCGGCCTCGCGCTGGGCGTCATGGCGTTCGGCATGGTCGCCGGATACGCCGTCAAATGGGTGCTGCGACCCGATGCCGTGGATTTTGCCTCGGGCCTGCAGACGGCGTTTCGCTTCAATTCCTATATCGGCCTGGCACTGGCCTCGCGCATCGGCGGCAGCGAGGGCCTGGCCATGATGGCGGTGATCGTGGGCTGCACGGTGCCGCTGTGCAACGTGGCGGCGGTATGGGCGCTGGCGCGGCATGGCGAGACGCGGCTGTGGCGCGAGCTGGTGCGCAATCCGCTGATCCTGGCCACGGCCGGCGGGCTGTTGACCAACCTGCTGGGCCTGCATGCGCCCGAGGTCCTGGCCATGACGTTGAACCGGCTCGGCTCGGCATCGACGGCGCTCGGCCTGATGACGGTGGGCGCGGGGCTGCAGATGAGCGGCGCGACCGGTACGGTCGGCCCGGTCGCGTGGTGGTCCGGCGTGAAGCTGCTGGCGATGCCCTGTGTGGCCTGGCTGGCTGGCCGGCTACTGCCGCTGACCGAGTTGCAATACCAGATCGTGGTGCTGTATGCCTCGCTGCCGACGGCGTCGAGCGCCTATATCCTGGCGGCGCGCATGGGCGGCAACGGGCCGATGGTGGCAGCGACCATCTCCGTGATGACGGTGGCCGCGATCCTCACCACGCCGATCTGGCTCGCGCTGGTCAGCTGACCGCCTGGTCCTGGGCGAGCGCCCACTCGATGTGCTCGCGCACGAGCGGCGTGGCGACCTCGCGGCGGCTTTCCAGGGCGCCGCGGATCCGCGCGGCCAGCGCGTGGTCTTGCGGGCGTTGGCCGGAGGCGGCGGCACGCAGGCCGTTGCCGAGTCCCACTGCCAGGTTGCGCAGCCAGCGTTCATGGCCGATGCGGCGGATCGGGCTGCCTTCCAGGCGCTGGTTGAACTCGGCCTCGGTCCACAGGAACAGGTCGACCATGTCCGCGGCATCGAAGCCGTTGCGTACCTCGAAGTCGGGCAGCGTGGCCCGATGCGCGAACTTGTTCCACGGGCAGGCCAGCTGGCAGTCGTCGCAGCCGTAGACGCGGTTGCCCATGGGCGCGCGAAACTGCTCGGGGATCGGCCCCTTGTGCTCGATGGTCAGGTAAGAAATACAACGGCGCGCGTCGAGCTTGTAGGGCCCGAGGATCGCGCGCGTGGGGCAGATGTCGATGCAGCGATGGCAGTTGCCGCAGTGCGAGGCTTCGGGCGGGTCCGCCGGCAGCGGGACGTCGACCAGGATCTCGCCGAGGAAGAACATCGAGCCGCCGTCTCGGTCGAGCAGCAGCGTGTGCTTGCCGCGCCAGCCCAGGCCACCCTGGCTGGCCAGCGCCACTTCCATCACGGGCGCCGAATCGGTGAACACGCGGTAGCCGAACGGGCCGATGGCGGTCTCGATACGGCTTGCAAGCTGCTGCAGCCGGTTGCGCAGCACCTTGTGGTAATCCCGGCCGCGCGCATAGAGCGAGAGCACGGCGGTGGCGGGGTCGTCGAGCCGTGCCAGTTCATGCCGGCGCCAGTCCGGTGCAGCGGTGGCGGGCAGGTAGGGCATGCGGGCCACGATGGCGCGTACCGTGCCGGGCACCAGTTCGGCGGGACGGGCGCGCCGCGGGCCATGGTTCGCCATATAATCCATGTCGCCGTGGTAACCCTTGGCCAGCCATGCCATCAGACCTGGCTCGGCATGGCTGAGATCGACATCCGCGATGCGTACCGAGGCAAAGCCCAGCTCGGCACCCCAGTCCCGGATCGACAGCACGAGCGCCTCCAGGCCGCCCTTGCCTGCTGCATCGGCAGCGGCCTCGGGCCGCGGAGTGGGGGCGCCTGGCGCTTCGGATGCTCGGTCGGTCATCCCTGAATTGTACGCAATGCCCCTGCTAGAAGAACGTTCCCTGATGCTGCCCGACGAAGCCGCCACCGCGCGCTTCGGTGCGGCGCTCGCCGGCGTGGTAAGCGCCTTGCCGCCCACCACCGTGCATGTGCAGCTCTCGGGCGATCTTGGCGCGGGCAAGACCACGTTGTCGCGCGCCATCCTGCGTGCGCTCGGGCATGCCGGCAAGGTCCGCAGCCCGACCTACACGCTGTGCGAGCCCTACGACGTGGCGCGCGCCGACGGCTCGCCGCTGACGGTCTACCACTTCGACCTGTACCGTTTCGCCGACCCGGAGGAGTGGATCGACGCAGGTTTCCGCGACTGCTTTGCCGAGCCCGCCTTCAATCTCGTGGAGTGGCCTGAGAAGGCCGGACGCCTGCTTGGGGAACCGGACCTGCACGTGTTGCTCCAATCGGACATCTGCGCGGACGATACGGCGGATATGGCCGGCCAGCGGCGGATTGCGACGCTGCGCGCCTATACTCCCACTGGAATTACCTTGCTGAACGCATGCTGATCAAGCGACTCGCCACCGACCGACCCGATGGACCCGACGGACTGCTGCAGGCCCGCCGCAAATGGATGGCGCAGTGCCTGAAGCTGGGTGCCGGCACGGCCGTGCTGACGCTGGCCGGCCCGCAACTGGCCTTTGGCGCCGGCATCGTCGCCGTGCGCGTATGGCCGGCGGAGGACTACACGCGCGTCACGATTGAATCCGACACGCCGCTGGCTGCCGTGCACCAGATGCTCCACGACCCGGACCGGCTCGTGGTGGACATCGACGGCCTCGACCTTTCGCCCACGCTGCGCGAACTGGTGGCCAAGATCACGTCGAACGATCCCTATATCCAGACGGTGCGCGTCGGCCAGAACCGGCCGCGCGTGGTGCGCATGGTGTTCGACCTGAAGGAAAACGTCGCGCCGCAGGTGTTCACGCTGGCGCCGATCGGCAGCTACAAGAACCGGCTGGTGTTCGACCTGTATCCGGTGAACCCGCCCGATCCGCTGTGGAAGCTGGTGCGCGACACCGAGGAAAAGCAGCGCCGCTTCGCCAACAGCGCGCCGCCGCCGGGTTCCGACGGCATCGCCGGGGCGCCGGCAGGCGCGGAAGAAGACGCCATCGGCGCGCTTGTGCGCAAGTTCGATGAAAAGGGCGACGTGCCTGCTACCACGGCGCCGCCGCCGCCGATTGCAGCGGTCAGGCCGCCGAAGCCTTCGGTGCCCGTGGTGCCCAGGCCGAACGCGCCGGTGGTCCCGCCCGTCGCGCAGGGCGATCCCACCGCCGAGCGCCCGTTCAAGATGCGCCGCCTGCTGACGGTGGCGATCGATCCAGGCCATGGCGGCGAAGATCCGGGTGCCATCGGTGCCTCGGGCTCGCGCGAGAAGGACGTGGTGCTGCAGATCGCGCACCGGCTGCGCGCCAAGATCGATGCGCAACCGAATATGCGCGCGATGATGACGCGCGACGCCGATTTCTTCGTGCCGCTGAATGTGCGCGTGCAGAAGGCCCGCCGCGTGCAGGCGGACCTGTTCGTGTCGATCCACGCCGATGCCTTCCTGTCGCCGGAAGCGAAGGGCGCCTCGGTGTTCGCGCTATCGGAGCGCGGCGCTTCCAGCACGGCCGCCCGCTGGCTGGCCAACAAGGAGAACGCGTCGGATCTGATTGGCGGCGCCAACCTGAACAAGGATGCGCAGGTCGCGCGCGTGCTGCTGGACTTGTCGACCACGGCGCAGATCAACGACAGCCTGCAGGTCGGCAAGGCCGTGCTGCAGGAAATCGGCGGCATCAACCGACTGCACAAGGGCAGCGTGGAGCAGGCCGGGTTTGCGGTGCTGAAGGCGCCGGATATCCCGTCGATCCTGGTCGAGACGGCCTTTATCAGCAACCCTGAGGAAGAGCGCAAGCTCAATGACGACGCGCACCAGGAACAGCTGGCCAATGCGATCCTGCGCGGGATTCGCAGCTACTTCGCGCGCAATCCGCCGTTGTCGAAGAATCCTTCGGTGTAGCGGAGCATGGGGTACGGGGCGGAAAAGAAAAGGTTCTTCCCCGATGGGTAAAGACGGTACAGGGCATAGCCACACTGCCTGCCGCATAGATGATCAGGATAGACACGTCAGATGGGCGAGCCCGGATTGCTTGGTGGCTCCTCCTCCTAACCACACCATCGGTCGGACGCCTACGGCTGCGCTGCGCGCACGCAATTAAAACCAAGGGAAGGGAGGAAACGGAAGCACCAGCATCTGCGCCGTTGATGACGTCCCGCCTGCCGGCTACTGAGCCGCGCAGCAGCCGAAGGCGATGATGCGATAACGGTGGCAGTGTCGGGCCACGGACAGTTTCGGGGCTGGTTCAATCATTGCCGGAGAGCCTGCATGCGGACGCGCACCACGCGGCAGGCAGCCGGGCATTCTCTGAAGCTCATACCCGTACGAAATTCTCCGCACGCTACGATCAATATTCGCCCGTTAGGGCAAGTAAACGCGTTTTTCTGCTTACTCTTTTGTCGCTTGGACAAAGTCGCCGGCTACGCCGGCGAAACAGCCGCGCCTGCCAAGCACGATGCCCTGCAATTCGCTGAAGAATGATCCTCTTACCGGGCGGACCGCCAAGCTCATGCCCGTGCCGTGCTCGCGTCCTCAATCAGCGCATCGCGATTCGCATAGCGCGCCGCAATGACCGAGCAAACAATGAGCTGCAACTGGTGATAGACCATCAGCGGCAGCACCAGCAGCCCCAGCGCCGGGTGCCCGGCGAACAGGATATTGGCCATCGGAATGCCGTTGGCCAGGCTCTTCTTGGAGCCGCAGAACACCGCGGTGATCTCGTCCTCGACGCTGAAGTGCAGGCGGCGCGCAACGAACGTGGTCGTGCCCAGCACGACGAACAGCAGCACGGCGGCCAGCCCCATCACGGCGGCGATGGTCTGCCAGTGGTAGTGGTGCCACAGGCCTTGAGCGGTTGCGTCGCAGAACGACGAGTAGACGATCAGCACGATCACGCCACGGTCGACCTTGCTGGTGATGTGCTTTTTCTTCGCCAGCCAGCTGCCGATCAGCGGGCGCATCAACTGGCCCAGCGCGAACGGCAGCAGCAGCTGCAGCGCCACGCCCGTGAGCGCCTTGCCCAGCGGCATCGACGCGCCGCTGGCGCTGATCACCAAGCCCATCAGCAGCGGCGTCACCGCCATGCCGATCAGGCCCGAGATGGTGGCGTTGAAGATGGCCCCCGGCACATTGCCGCGCGCCATCGAGGTCATGGCCACCGACGACGATACCGTGGACGGCAGCGCGCAAAGATAGAACACGCCGAGCAGCAGGTCCGGCGGCAGCGAATTGCGCAGCGACAGCATCAGCAGCAGGCCGACCACCGGGAACACGACGTAGGTGAAGGTCTGCACGAACACGTGCAGGCGCCAGTGCCGGGCCCCTGCCACGAGCTTGTCACGCGACAACGCCGCGCCATGCAGGAAGAAGACGAGTGCGACGCCCAGGCTGGTGACGGTGCCAAGGTGCAGCGGACCGCGGCTGCTGCCGAACTCTGGCGCGAGCAGGGCAATGCCGATGGCGGTCAGCATGATCAGGACGAAGCCGTCGATCAGGTCGTAGAGTTTCTTGAGCTTGGAAAGCATGCTGGACTTCTAAGGCGTCTAAGGGTTTAGCCTAGTATTGGACGACACCCGGGTCTAGAATGCAAATTCATTTATTGCATTCATTTATCTCATCGTTGCATGAATTACACAATCCGGCAGCTGCGGGTGTTCCTCGCCGTGGCGGAGAAGGGCGGATTTAGCCGGGCGGCCGATGCCATCGGCCTGACGCAATCCGCGATCAGCCGCGGCGTTGCGGAGCTTGAAACGGCACTTGGCGTGAAACTGCTGGATCGCACTACCCGGGAAGTCGTACTCACCCCGGCGGGCCATGCTCTCGCGCCGGCCCTGGAGCGGCTGCTGGGCCAGTTGGACGACACGCTCGAAGACACCCGCCAGCTTGGCGAGCACTATCGTGGTCGTGTGGTGATCGCTGGCGCCCCTACGATCTCGGCGCGGCTGATGCCGATGGTTGTCTCCGCATGCGCGGCGCAATACCCGGAAATCCGCCTGACCGTGCGCGACAACGTGCAGGCCGATGGCCTGGAGCAGGTGCGTGTCGGCGGCGTGGATTTCGGCGTGCTGATCGACCCGCTCGTGCACGAGGGACTGACCATCGAGCCGCTGGTGACCGATCCGTTCTGCTTCGTGTGCCGGCGCGACCATCCGCTCGCGCAGGAAAAGACGGTGCCGTGGGCGGCGCTGGACGGCATGCGGCTGGTGCTGCTGGACCTCGCCTCGGGCAGCCGGCCGCTGATCGATCGCGTGTTCGGGCGCCACGGCATCGTGCCGCGGGTGATTCAGGAAATGGGGCACTCGGCGAGCGTGTTCGGCATGGTGGAGGCCGGCATCGGCGCCTCGGTGCTGCCGACCTACTCGCTGCCGCTGCCGGCGGCGTCGCCACTGGTATGGCGGCCGCTGGTGCCGCGCGAAGAACGCCGCATTGTCATGGTGCGGCGCGCGGATCGCTCGCTGTCGCCGGCCGCGGCGGCGGTATGGTCGCTGGTCCGCAATCTCGGCATCGCGGCAGCCGGGCCGGAGCCGGAGGCCGCCTGAGCGGCCTCGGTGTCTTCAGCGTGCCCGGGCGGTGACCATGACCGCTTCCAGGTCGAAGCTGCCGTCCGCCTGTACGCGATAGTGCTCGCGGACTTCGGCGGGCGCCACCTGCCACAGGTGGCGGATGGCTTCGACCGCCACCGGCGCGGTGCGCATGCGCGTGACCCAGCTCTGGAACTCGATGCCGATGCGCCAGACCGGCGAGACGCCGATTTCATCGGCCGCGAAGCCCGCCGACGCGAACATCGCCCGCCAGGCCGGGCCGGTGTAGTCGCGCACGTGGGACGGATCGCGCAGCAATTCGACCGATTGCAGCCACGTGTCGCGCAAGGGATCCTCGGCGCCCGCGATATCGATCAGCACGACCTTGCCACCCGGCTTGAGCACGCGGCGCATCTCGCGCAGCGCCGCCGGCACATTGCGCCAGTGGTGGGCGCTCATGCGCGACACCACGGCGCAGAACGTGCCGTCTTCGAACGGAAGCGTTTCCGCGGCGCCCTGGCGGGTCACGACGTTGGCGAGGCCGCGTTCGCGCGCGGCGCCTGCCACGACGTCGAGCATTTCCTGCGACAGGTCATACGCCGTGACCCTGCCGGCCACGGCCGCGGCGGCGAAGCTCGCATGCCCGGCGCCGCAGCCGAGGTCCAGCACCGTGCTGGATGCCCGCTTGTCGGCCGGGATCAGGTCCGCCAGCTCCTGCCTGAGTTGTTCCAGGTCCGCCCCCTGCGCGTGGACGGCACTGGTGAGGTAAGCGCTGGCGGTGGCGCCGAACTGGGCCGCGACGAGTTCCTGTTGTTGCATGACTGGCTCCTGAACCGGCTGCATGCCGGTCTTCTGGTGATCGGGGACTTGCCCGCGGTGCGGGTTCCGGACTACTGTAGGGCGATCGTTTTCCCGGTACAAGTCACCGTTTTATCCTGGTATAAGACGCACCAGCCTATGGTCGAATCTCCTTCAGACACCTTTTCACCGCCGGATCATCCTTCAGAGCCGGGCACGGCCGCGATGGTCACGCGCGAGGCGGTACTCGGCGCATTCCTGCGCGCCCACCGTGAACGGCTGGCGCCCGACGACGTGGGCCTGCCGCCTGGCCGACGCCGCCGTACGCCGGGCCTGCGCCGCGAGGAAGTGGCCCAGCTGGCCGGCCTGAGCGCCACGTGGGTGACCTGGCTGGAGCAGGGGCGCCCGGTCGCGTTGTCGGCGCGGGCGCTGGCCAGCCTGGCCACCGCGCTGCGCCTGTCGCGGGCGGAGCGCGCCTACCTGTTCGAATTGGCCGGGCGGCGCGATGCGCAGCAGGCCGGCACCGAGGCGGTTCCCCCGGCAGTCATGGCCAGCGTGCATGCCATCAACGGCCCGGCCTACCTGCTCGATCGCCAGTGGAACGCGCTGACGTGGAACGAGGCCGCGGCGCGGCTGTTCGTCGGCTGGCTCGATGCCGACCACCCCGAGCGCAACCTGCTGCGCGCGATGTTCCTGTCCGCGCCGCTGCAGGCGCTGGTCGAAGACTGGCCGCACCGTGCCGGCCGCCTGGTGGCGGAATTCCGCGCGCACAGCATCCGCCACGCGGACGATGCACCGATGCGTGCGCTGATCGAGGGCCTGATGATGGAAAGCCCGGCCTTTCGCGCCGCCTGGCAGTCGCAGGATGTGGAAGACCGGGAAGGCGGGCGCCGCGGCTTCCACCATCCGGCGCTCGGCGCGCTGCAGTTCGAGCAGCTCACGCTGTGGCCGGCGGCGGCGCCGGGATTGATGCTGGTGATGCTGCTGCCGGCCTGAGACCGCAGCAGTGGGGAGAGCGGACGCTTACTTGGGCTGCATCCGGATCGCGCCGTCAAGGCGGATCACTTCGCCGTTGAGCATGGTGTTGCCGATGATGGCCTGCGCGAGCTTGGCATACTCGGCCGGGCGGCCGAGGCGCGACGGGAACGGCACCATCTTGCCGAGCGCGTCCTGGACATCCTGCGGCATGCCCAGCAGCATCGGCGTCTCGAACAGGCCCGGGGCGATCGTCACGCAGCGCACGCCGTCGCGCGACAGGTCGCGCGCGATGGCCAGCGTCATGCCGACCACGCCGCCCTTCGACGCCGCATAGGCGGCTTGCCCGATCTGGCCGTCGAACGCCGCCACCGAGGCGGTGTTGATGATCACGCCGCGCTCGCCTTCGGCATCGGGCGCGTTCTGCACCATGGCTGCCGCCGCCAGCCGGATCATGTTGAAGGTGCCGATCAGGTTGACGCGGATGGTCTTGTCGAAGGCATCGAGCGGATGCGGGCCGTTCTTGCCCACGGTCTTGCTGGCGACGGCGATGCCGGCGCAGTTCACCAGCCCCGCCACGCGGCCCAGCGCCTGTGCAGCGGCCACGACGGCCTGGCCATCGGCTTCGGAAGCCACGTCGCACTTGACGAAGGTGCCGCCCAGCTCCTGCGCGAGCGCATTGCCCGCGGCCTCGTTCAGGTCGGCAATGACGACCTTGCCGCCGGCCTCGGCCACCATGCGCGCGGTGCCGGCGCCCAGGCCCGACGCGCCGCCCGTAACGATGAATACATTGCCCTGGATGTCCATCTGCTGTCTCCTCTGTGATCAGTCGCGGTGGCAACTGCCGTTTACGTAAACGTCAACTCCCGGGCTATTGTACGGAGCCATGCGCAACTGGCAAGAGGGGAGGCCATGCCTCGTCAGAAACAAAAAAGCGACCCGAAGGTCGCTTTTTTGTGATGGCTCAAGTGCCGGGGCTTACTTCAGTGCCTCGAACGCGCGCGCGGTGATGCTGTCGACGTCGCCCATGCCCTCGATCTTGCGGTACTTGGGCGGCGCCACCTTGGCGGTGCTGTCGCCCTTGGCGGCCCACTCCGAGTAGTAGTCGACCAGCGGACGGGTTTGCTGCGAATAGACGTCCAGGCGCTTGCGCACGGTGTCTTCCTTGTCGTCGTCGCGCTGGATCAGCGGCTCGCCGGTCTCGTCGTCGACGCCTTCCGCCTTGGGCGGGTTGAACTTGACGTGGTAGGTGCGGCCCGATGCCACGTGCACGCGCCGGCCGCCCATGCGCTCGATGATGGCATCGAACGGCACGTCGATTTCCAGCACGTAGTCGATCGCGACGCCGGCTTCCTTCATGGCCTCGGCCTGCGGAATGGTGCGCGGGAAGCCGTCGAACAGGTAGCCGTTCTTGCAGTCGGCTTCCTGCAGGCGGTCCTTGACCAGGCCGATGATGATGTCATCCGACACCAGTCCGCCCGCATCCATGACCTTCTTGGCTTCCACGCCCAGCGGCGTGCCTGCCTTCACCGCGGCGCGCAGCATGTCGCCCGTGGAGATTTGCGGAATGCCGAACTTCTCGCAGATGAACTTGGCTTGCGTGCCTTTGCCGGCGCCAGGCGCGCCCAACAGGATCAAACGCATTTACGGGTCCTCAGAGTTTTGAATCTGGTGTGGCGGGAGACGAGAACGAGGGTAACGCCGTAACTTGACGCAGGACTTACTGCGCGCGCTTGGATCAGGTCACGTGGTCGGCCGGTGCGGCGCTGCGGAACGCGGCGCGGGTCACCGGACGGGCTCTATCTGTATCTCCCCACCGAGCCTTGGCCGGCCAGCGCATTCTGGTGCGCCATTCCGACGGCTCTGTATCGGCAAGCATTATGCCATGAGGCGCAGAGAATCCGGCCCGAAATCGGGCCGATTCCTGTTGCAGGTGTATGAACCCCAACGCAAAAGCCGTCGCCGCGCAACAAAGTGGCTCAGGGACCTTCCTGCGCCATGCCCTGGGCCCACAGCGCGCGCACGCGCTCGAGGTCGGCCGGCGTGTCGACGCCCGGTGCCGGCGCGGCGGCCGTTTCGAGCACGGCGATGCGCTCTCCATGCCACATGGCGCGCAGTTGCTCCAGCGCCTCGGCCTGCTCCAGCGGCGCCGCGGCCAGCGTCGGGAAGCGGCGCAGGAAGCCGACCCGGTAGGCATACAGGCCGATATGGCGCAGGACCGGCATGGGCGGCAGCGGCACCTGCGCCATCGAGGCGGGTACCGCGGGGACGCCGGCCCAGTCGTCGCGCGACCAGGGAATCGGCGCACGCGAGAAGTAGAGCGCACGGCCGGCGGCATCGCAGACCACCTTGACCACGTTCGGGTTGAAGACCTCGGCCACCTCATGCAGCGGATGGGCGGCGGTCGCGATGGCGCAGTCGGGATGGTGCGCCAGGTGCAGCGCGACATCGTCGATCAGTTGCGGGTCGATCAGCGGCTCGTCACCCTGCACGTTGACGACGATGGCGTCGTCGGGCAATCCAAGCCGGGCCGCGACTTCGGCCAGGCGGTCGGTGCCCGACGGGTGGTCGGCGCGCGTCAGCACGGCCTCGATGCCATGCGCGGCGCAGGCTTGCGCCACGGCCGGCGCGTCGGTGGCCACCACCGTGCGCCGCGCCGACGAGGCATGCGCGCGTTCGGCCACGCGCACGACCATCGGCCTGCCGCCGATATCGGCCAGCGGCTTGTCCGGCAACCGCGTCGACGCTAGCCGCGCGGGAATGACGACGGTGAAGGCGGGAATGCTCATGATGCGGGTCTCAGCCAGCCCGGGGCGCATCGGGGTCGATCACGCGGCCCGGCACCGACTGGCGGGCCTCGTCGGCCAGCATGACGGGAATGCCGTCGCGGATCGGGTAAGCCAGCTTGTCGGCGTGGCAGATCAGTTCCTGCGCGGCGCGGTCGTATTCCAGCTTGCCTTTGCAAAGCGGGCAGACCAGGATTTCAAGCAGCCGGTTGTCCATCTCGGGGTTCCTTGTTGGGGCCGGTGGCGCCGCCCGATGCGGACGCCGGCGCGGCCGGGATGCGCGCCTGCACGGCGCGGCGGATCTTGTCGACCAGGCCCGCGTCGATCACGGGCGTGGTGGGGACGACCCAGATGCGCGGATCGTCGAATCGCTCGCATTTTACGGCATCCTTCTCGGTGATCAGGATGACGTCGGCGTCGAGCGCGTCGGGGTTGCCGGCGAACGGGTCGTCGGCGAAATCGTAGTGGTCGGGCAGCGGCAGCGTCTTCGGGCTCAGGCCGGCGCCGCGCAGGCTGGCGAAAAAGCGCTCCGGGTTGCCGATGCCGGCCGCGGCCAGCACGCGGCGCCCGGCAAAGGCACTGACGGGGCGCGCCATGGCGGGGTCGTTGAGCTGCCACGCATCGTCGAGTTCCAGCCGCATGCCATAGACATCGGGCCGGTCCGGCGTGGCGCGGAAGGTCGGGTCGTTGATCAGCGTGGCGTCGCGCGGACGCGAAAGCGGCTCGCGCAGCGGCCCGGCCGGCAGCAGCAGGCCGTTGCCGCCCATGCGGGCGTCGAACATCACGATCTCGAAGTCGCGCTGCAGGCGGTAGTGCTGCAGGCCGTCATCGAGCAGCAGCACGTTGACGCCGGGATGCGACACCAGCATGGTCTGCGCGCACAGCGCGCGGTCGGGGAACACCCAGACCGGCACGTCGGCCGCGCGCGCGATCAGCAGCGGTTCGTCGCCGACGTCCGATGCCTTCGACGTCGGCTTGACCCGGCGCGGATGCTTGAGCGTGACGCCATAGCCGCGCGATACCACGCCGGGGCGCAGGCCGGCCTCGGTCAGTGCCTGCGCCAGCGCGATCACGGCCGGCGTCTTGCCGGTGCCGCCCACGGTCACGTTGCCGACCACGATCACGGGCATCGGCAGCCGCGTGGACTTGAACCAGCCATGCAGGTAGCCATGGCGGCGCACGCGCGCGATCAGGCCGAACAGCAGCGAGAACGGCAGCATCACCCACGCGAACCAGCCGCGGCGCTGCCACTGGGCGGTCACGAAATCGGCAAAGTCATGGCGCGGAACGGACATGGGAGGGCAAGGGGAGGGTTGGTTGGCTGGCGCCGTGGCCAGCCGGACGCGCACATTATGGGCATTGCCGTGCGCATGCGGCAACCCCGGGCCCCTTGTCCGGCGGGGCCCGATGCTGGTAGCGGTCAGCGCGGCTGGGCGCTCTGCGTGGCGAAGGTCAGGCGTGACAGCCCGGCCAGGCGCGCGGCTTCCATCACGTTGATGACGGCCTGGTGCGTGGCCTGGGCATCGGCGTTGACGATGACCACCGGCGGCTGGCCACCCGTGCTGGGGCCGGCCGCGGCGCGCAGCTGGTCCGCCAGGCTGGTCACGTCCTTCTGCTCCAGCACCTGCTTGTTAACGGAGTAGACGCCGCGCGAAGACACCGACACGACGATTTCCTGCGGGCGCTGCTGCGCGCGCTCGGCATCGGCGGTCGGAAGCTGGATCTGCAGCTCGGTGTAGCGCGAGTAGGTGGTCGTGATCATCAGGAAGATCAGGATCACGAGCAGCACGTCGATGAGCGGAATCAGGTTGATTTCCGGCTCTTCACGCCGCTGGCGGGAACGGAATTGCATGGCGTGGTCCCGGCGCTCAGCCGCGCCGTTGCGGCAGGATGGCGTCCAGGAACGCCGTGGCGCGGAATTCCAGTTCGGCCACGTAGTCGTCCACGCGGCGGCGGAAATAGCGCCAGAAAATCAGGGCGGGAATCGCGATGATCAGGCCGAAGGCGGTGTTGTACAGCGCCACCGAGATACCGTGCGCCAGCTGCTCGGGATTGGCGCCCGTGCCGCCCTGGCTGCCGAAGATCTCGATCATGCCGATCACCGTGCCCAGTAGCCCCATCAGCGGCGCAACCGAAGCGATGGTGCCGAGTGCGTTCAGGTAGCGCTCCAGCTCATGGGCGACCACGCGCCCGGCTTCTTCCACGACTTCCTTGGCGGCGTCGCGCGAGGTATGCGGCTGCAGCACCACGTGGCGCAGGCCCGCCGCGAGCACGCGACCCAGCGGCGAACTTTGCTCGAGCGTGTTGACCACCTCCGGCGTGGCGCGGCGTTGCTGCGCGGCCGACAGCGCCTCGTCGTAGAGGCGGGCCGGAAGTACCTTGCTGCGCTTGAGGGTCAGGAAACGCTCGACGACCAGTGCCAGCGCAATTACCGAAGCGAACAGCAGCGGCCAGATCGGCCAGCCGGCCGCTTGAATGATCGAAAACAATGGGACCCCCGAATCGACAACCAGGAACGACAACCAGACACGACAAGACAACGACCGGCTTTATATGGCAGGCCTTGGATACGCGCACACCGAGGCTCTGCACGCAGCGGCACTGCTCCGAAAATCAGGCAGCACTCTAACCCGCGCCATGGCGCGCGGCAAGACGCTGTCAAAGGGTGTCTCGGCCGCGCATCGGTGCGGTGGCGCACACTTTCCACAGCCAGGCGGGACAGGATTGTGGATGGATTGTGGAAACCCGCCGGACAAGCACGCTAAGCCGTTGATCCTTAAGGGCAAAGGAGGTGCTGCCTGTTTTTTGTGCAGATGGGGTCTCACGGCCTTTATTTGGCTGTGGATAGCGCTTTCTGAGCCTTGGGAGGGGTTTACCCGCTGCTTTCCACACGGTTGCAGGACAGGATTGTGGACGGCCTGTGGAAATTGTTCTGAGAAGACGCCTAAGTCATTGATTTTAATGAAGAGCCATCCTGTCGCCTAAAAAATAGGCAATGTGGCGCGCAACAGGCTCGCGACCTCCGCTGCCGTTGCCGCGATCCATGTCGGTCTTTTTCCACACGCCGCAAGGAGAGCATTGTGGACGGGTTGTGGACAACCTCTGGAGATCGGCCTTAACTCATTGATTTGTCGGGCCTTCGCTGTCGTTGCCAAAAAAATAGGCAGTGACACGCGCCCACACGCTCAAAACCGGCGAGTGGCCCCCGCGATCCATCCTGTCGACGGGGTGGGAGGCATTGGACCGGAACAGGCGGCGAACGCTACACCTTTTCGTCACTTGCGCCGGATAACTCTCTTTTATCCAGAGATCCTGTGGATAACTTTGTGAACAAGCCCCGGACGCACCCCTGTAAGTGGTTGACGCGTAAGGAAATTGGTTACATTGCCTAATTTTTGTTGCGGTCTGAAAATTCATAAGAATCAAAGAGTTGTACCTATTCATGCGGACTTCGGCAGTGGTCTGCGACAACATAACTGCCCTCTTGACATAGCCGTTATGCTGTGGACATGTCCAACCCACGCCGCACGCACGGCGACGCCCCATGCCAGAGCCGCAGAACTTCTCGCGCGAATCGTCCTCTATGCCCGCCCGCAATCCGCGCGAAGCGATTCCCGTCGGCGAGTTGAACCACGCGATCGCGACCATGCTCGAGCGCGGATTTCCGCTTACGTGGGTGCGCGGCGAAATCTCCAACTTCACCCGGGCCTCCAGCGGCCACTGGTATTTTTCGCTCAAGGACGCGCGTGCGCAGATTCGCTGCGTGATGTTTCGCGGGCGCAACCAGCATGTCGATTTCACGCCCCGTGAAGGCGAGGCGGTGGAAGTGCGCGCCGTGGTCACGCTGTATGAAGCGCGCGGCGACCTGCAGCTCGGGGTCGAGGCCATGCGCCGCGCGGGCCTTGGCAATCTTTACGAGGCGTTCCTGCGCCTGAAGGAGAAGCTCGCCCAGGCCGGGTTGTTCGCGCCCGAGCGCAAGCGGCCCGTGCCGACGCATCCGCGTGCGATCGGCATCGTGACTTCGTTGCAGGCGGCCGCCTTGCGCGATGTGCTGACCACGCTGCGCCGGCGCGCGCCGCATGTGCCGGTGATGGTCTATCCGGTGCCGGTGCAGGGCGCCGGCGCCGCGCAGAAGATTGCCGACATGCTTGACGTGGCCAGCGCGCGGCGCGAATGCGATGTGATCATCCTGTGCCGCGGCGGCGGCAGCATCGAAGACCTGTGGTCCTTCAACGAAGAAGTGGTTGCGCATGCCATTGCACACTGCGCGGTGCCGGTGATCTCCGGCGTGGGCCATGAAACCGATTTCACCATTGCCGATTTCGTCGCCGACGTGCGCGCGCCCACGCCCACCGGCGCGGCCGAACTGGTCAGTCCGGACCGCGGGCATCTGCTGGCGCTGACGCGCCGCGCCGGCGATGGCCTGGTGCAGTCGATGCGACGCGAACTGGACCGGCGCGCGCAGCATCTGGACTGGCTCGCGCGCCGGCTGCGCAGCCCGCAGGCGCAACTGCAGGAGCGGCGCGCGCGTGTCGACAATCTGGCGCGACACTTGCGTGCGGCATTGCGGGAGACCGTGGTGGCGCAGCGCCACCGCCAGCAGCTGCTCGCCATGCGCTGGACGGCTTGCCGGCCCGACACGGCGGCGGCCAGCGTCGACGTCGCGCGGCTGGCGCAGCGCATGCGGGCTGCGGCGGCCCGCCAGCAGGAGCGGCAGGCGCAGCGCCTGGCACGTGTCGCTGGCGCGCTGGAATTGCTGGCCCCGCAACGCACGCTGGAGCGCGGCTACGCCGTGCTGCTCGACCAGCGCGGACACGCCCTGCGGTCGCCGGCGGAACTGCGTCCCGGCAGCGTGGTGGAGGCCCACCTGGCCGATGGTGTGGCCGACGTCGCGATTGCCGCCGTACAAGCCAAGCTGGGCGGAATCTGAACCCTGACCGACCCGGCGCGGACAAACTAACATGACCTCAGGGGGCTTTGCGCCGCGGTTTGCGTGGGTCTTGCAAGTCTCCTACAATCGGCAATTCCCGGCCGCAACACCCGACCACAACCCCAACCCACAGAGACAGAACAATGGAACACAAGCTCCCCCCGCTGCCGTACGCGCATGATGCCCTGGCTCCGCACATCTCCAAGGAGACGCTGGAGTTCCACCATGACAAGCATCACCAGACCTACGTCACCAACCTGAACAACCTCATCAAGGGCACCGAGTTCGAGAACGCGACCCTGGAAGAGATCACCAAGAAGTCGTCCGGCGGCATCTTCAACAACGCCGCGCAGGTGTGGAACCACACCTTCTACTGGGAATCGATGAAGCCCAACGGCGGTGGCCAGCCGACTGGTGCGCTGGCTGACGCCATCAATGCCAAGTGGGGCTCGTTCGACAAGTTCAAGGAAGAGTTCACCAAGACCGCCGTCGGCACGTTCGGCTCGGGCTGGGCCTGGCTGGTCAAGAAGGCCGATGGTTCGCTGGACCTGGTGTCGACCTCGAACGCCGCCACCCCGCTGACCACCGACGCCAAGCCGCTGCTGACGTGCGACGTGTGGGAACACGCCTACTACATCGACTATCGCAATGCCCGTCCGAAGTACGTCGAGGCATTCTGGAACGTCGTGAACTGGGACTTCGCCAGCAAGAACTTCGCCGGCTGAGATCGGCTGCGTGCTGACGCGATGAGCACATGAGGCTCCGACCGTTCAGTGCGGGCCTCGGCATTGAAAACAAGCCCTCGACAGCGAGGGCTTGTTTTTTTTGTCCTTAGGTGAATTGGGGGGCGTCGTTCTTGGCAAGCGCGGCTGTTTCGCCGGCGTAGCCGGCGACTTACTTATATGAACGCGCCCCGGTTTGCAAGGTAAGGCTGATCATTGTTGGCTAGAGCAGGACTGGTTGCAGACTTATATCCGGCCTTGCGTTGCAGGCGAACCTGCGGGCCTTCATGGATATCCGCCGGGAGCGTCCCCTATCTCTTTGTCGTGCTTAAGGGCACCTGTAAGTCGTTGGGCTTACGCTGCCGCGGTCCGACCTGTCTTGCCATGATGCTCATCTCACCGTCGCAACCTGTGAACGGTCCTGCAACTCTTCCCTGCAAGCGGCCTGCCCTCAGGCAGGCCTGACCGAGACATAGTCTCGGTCATAAG
>NZ_JBYOJP010000028.1:0-57637 GCF_057798975.1 Cupriavidus sp. 21MJTG02-4
GCGCCAAGCCGCCCAGCAAGTAAACGTCAGTAGGGTGACCCTGGGCCGGCAGGGTCTGCGCCGAAGCTCACAACGGTCATGGGAGCGTCTGAGCGCTCAGCGACGCGCCAAGCGGCTAGCGTTGTATAAGGAGGTGATGGCGCTACGCGCCCAGGGCGGCACGATCAGAGGAATCGCGCGCGAACTCTCAATCAGCCCAGCAACCGTGCAGAAGTACGTCAAAGCCGGAGCATTCCCCGAGCGCGCACCCAGGGCGCGGGGTCCGACGCCTCTGGAACGTCAGGGGATTCCCCGCCGAAACGCACAGCGGTCATGGGAGCGTCTGAGCGATCAGCGACGCGCCACGCGGCTGGCGTTGTACGAGCAGTTGATGGCGCTACGCGCCCAGGGCGGCACGATCAGAGGAATCGCGCGCGAACTCTCAATCAGCGTAGCAACCGTGCAGAAGTACGTCAGGGCCGGAGCATTCCCCGAGCGCGCACTCAAGGCGCCGGGTCCGACGCCTTTGGATCCCTATCGCGACTATATCGAGGAACGAATCATCCAGGGCTGTCGCTTTCCTGAACTGATCTGGCAAGAAATCAAACAGCGCGGCTATAAGGGCAGTCCCGCCTGCGTGCAGAGTTGCGTGACCCGCCTCCTCTTTCCGCTGGGCAAGACCCCGCTTGCCCTGAAGCCCACGATGCAGATGCCCTCGGCCCGGCGCGTGTTCGGATGGCTTGTCGGATGGAGGAACCTCGCCATCGAGGAGCCAAAAAGCGCGGACCACGAGCGATTCGTGAAGGCGCTGTGCAAGATCGAACCCGTGGTGGGCGAAGTCCGCAGTCTCGCGCGGGAGTTTCTCGGACTCATGCACCGACGAAGTGTGCTGCATTTCGATCGATGGTTGAAACGTTTGTCGTGCTGCGACGCTGAGGAAATGCGTCGGTTCGCGCAAAGCCTGAGCACCGACTTACCGGCTGTGCGGGCGGCCTTCAGGCTGCAATGGAGCAATGGCCAGACTGAGGGTCATGTCAACCGGCTCAAGCTCCTCAAGCGCCAAATGTATGGCCGCGCAAATATCGAACTTCTGCGGCTGCGGGTGTTGAAGCCAAACTAAACCGGCCGGCTTTGTTCTACAGACCCCGCCAGTCCGGTCGCGATCACAGGCGCGTGAGTTCGTGTGGCCACGGCGAGGCTGGCGGACTCGCTTACGTTAGTCAGTAAGAAGAATAGTGGTAGTCGGGCGGCAAAGACGACGGCAAGGGTCCTCGACACGAATTCGCCGTTGTCACACAAATTGCGGAAGACCCGCGATTATTACACTTCACGCCGTTGTCACACAAATTGCGGAAGACCCACTCCTACTACACTTCACGGCGTTCCAGCCGCCGCCAGCGCGTTGATGCGGCTGCGGTGCGGCAACCCAATGCATCGCCGCTGCGCTGGTCCCAAGCGCGCCCTGCCGGCGCCCTCCCTCGTAGAGACAGGTGTTGCAGATCGTCATTCGTGCGACCCGCGCTCATCATTCATGCGAGCTTGGCTTTTCAGTGCGAAACAACGTTCCTGTGGAGCGCTGCGCAAGCTCTACGAAGCAATTGATGAAAGTTGCCAAGCCTGTTGAGTCGCCGAGTCGCCAGAACCTGATCGCCTCAAGGTCGGATCCAGCCACTCGCGTTTCCAGAATGGCGAACAGACATCGGCACGATTCAGGATCAAACAGGGATAACATCACCGCTAACTCACTGATCGAAAATAGTTGCACCTGACGCCGTTACGCCGCCGCGCGGGTGTAAATGATCAGATTTGATCGCAGAATCCGCCTACAGTTTAAAACCCTTACAAGGTCTTGGACCTCCCCCCGCGCCAACCCCGGACACGCGCGGCGATGACGGCGGTACCCACGCGTCCCCGCGCGCGCACCTACGTCGTGGCCATATCCGCCAGCTTGGTGAGCGCTTCGGACGCAATGTGCTCTGTATTAATGCCACCGTGGTCAAGGCCCGACCCGGCGGGGGAGCCAGTAGCTAAAGTTTGCAAGGTCAGAATCTAGCGGGATTTGATTGTGGGCAGCATGTCCTTGTTACGCTCGATGAGCTCGTCGACCAGCTCCACCAGGTATTGCTGCATGGACGTCTCGGTCATCGTACTCAGCAATTTCAGGTTGGTGTACCGGCGCTTGTTGAGCTTCACGTTGACCGTTCGATAGACGCTGTTCTCGTCCAGGTCTGCGGTAGTTGAAGCCCGTGCGGTTCGCGCAGCTTGTCCAGTCACGGCCAGGGAGGCTGCTGGCGTAGTCGCCTCAGCCGGGTCCCGCCCGACCATAGCGCTGGACTCGAGAAAGCTCTCGACTGCCGCCGGCGAGGCCGCCCCCTTGGCGGCTTCCGTTTTGGGTGACTTGCTGAAGGTACCGATTTTTTTGGTCACGGTGGGCTCCCGTTGGCCTAGCCGAAGATGTCGGTGTAGAGCTGCTGCAGCTCCATTGTTGATTTCGAGGGCGGGTTACCGGCTGTCGTGTTCTCTGCTAGATAAGGCTGCTTTGGTTCTTTGAGCGCGTCCGCGCCGCTTTCCTCATTTCACCCGCGACAAACGAGCAGAACGAAGCAGCAATCGTCGGACGGTCCATGATGTTAGCTTCGCTGACGTCAGCGGGCTTGAGGCCTTGCCGCTCGATGGTCCGTATTCCGATAGTGTTCGTAGTGGCAAACTTTCGAACGAGCTCGTCTCGCATCTTTTTGTCGGCGGCAGCAAAGAATTCCGTGGCCATGCGCGTTTCCTCGGCCCGGCGTTTCTCTGCCGCCGCATCGGCCGCAGCAACGCTCGCAGCGACTGCGCATTGCGTCGAGGTCTTAGCCACATCTTCAGCAGAACTCTTGGCGGCTATTTGGGCCTGAATACGGTCAACTTCCTTGTCAGCTTCGGAAACAAAGCCGCCAGCGTCGATAACCTTCATCAGGTAGCCAGCGACACGCGTGATCTTGTTGCCGCGGCGGATTTCTCGGCGAACGTACTCGATGGCCTGTTCAATCCTTGCGTCAGACCAAGTTTCTCGGTTTGAAGCAATGCGGTCAAAGTGCCGGTCCGTCAGCCCAAATTCGCGCTGTAACGTCTGGAACAATGCGACCGAGTTGAGCATTGCGGCTTTGGATGCTTGCGCGCTCTCCTTGCGCTCCATCTTGAACCGAATCTGGTCCTGCTTGCGCGATTTCGGGGTTCCCGCCCTAGTCTCGTACGAGATGGTGATGTCCGAGAGTTGATTAATCTGTGCGACCGCCTTCTCCAAGTAGTCTCGCTTGAAGAACTTGAACTCATTGTTGTTCGCCCAGGACTTGCCGGGTAGGTTTCGCACGAGCTGAAGCGGCAACCAGTCCGTCCGTCCCTTGTCCACAGTAGGCAGAACGTGGTCGTAGATTCCTCGGGCGTAGATGAGCGTAAACCGCGAGGTGACCAGCAGACTGGTCCAGTAAGAATTCTCTGGGTCTTTGATGAGACGTTGCAGCTCTTCTGGGACGCGGAAGCGAATATAGCCGTTGCGCACGCGCACACGTCCGATGAGCTCTAACCAATCCCCATCCTCATTGCTGACAGTGACGACTTGGCGGGAACTCACCCGGTCCTCGAATTCGTCTTCCTCTTCACGAGAATCAGAATTCTCTACGATGCGCCCTGCTCCGTCGACGACCTCGACTGGGGCGTTCGTCACCTCAAGCATGGAAGCCTTGACCTCCCGGATGACCGCGGAGAAGTGCTTGGTGTTCCGGCTGTCGTACCGCATCAGCCATTTGAAGAAACTGAGCGAAACTTCGTAGCTGTCGCGAGACTCTGGCTCTTGAGCAACGATGAAGTAGGCTGCGTCGACGAAGCGGCGAGCCACCATGCCAAGCCCAATGATGCGGGCAAAAATCGTGTTCTTGTGAAACCCAATGTCTTGGTCGCTCTTGACTTCGTCAATGGGCTTTTGCACAGGCGCCATCTCGACAAACAGGTCGAGAGCATACTGAAGAGAGGTGACACGCCGGTCTACGCTGCTGGTCATGCCCGATTCCTCTTGTCGGCTGCCTGTCGCACAAAATTGCACGAGACTGTAGCAGATGCAGGTGAGATGTCAATCCACGAATATCACCCTCATTTCACGCTGATTGCCGCACGCACAGAATCTCTCACCTACGCACAAATCCTCTCACCTGTCCGTTAGCAGGAACGTGGATAAGTTCCTGTCTGATAAGGGAGAACTACAGTTATCCACACGCGTGACACAAAATCTCTCACTTTGCGGGCCCTGATATGGTCGAACTCTCACCTTTCCGGGGTCGCATATCACCTTCATCCTCAAAATCTATCACCGTAGCGCACAAAACTTCTCACTTTTGTAGCTGAACTCTCTCTCCTCTCAGTGGTTAAGTGCTTGTTTTTAAAACACAAGTATTCTTCTTGTTTGTAGGTTCGTAGGTTTTTCTTTGTAAACAACAACCCACAAACCGACAGGGACGACAGAAAACGGGCCGCTCAGAACCTTGGGCATGTCTCCAGTAGCCCGCCCGCCAGGAGCGGTACGACTTGGCCGCCCCCTGGATTTGCGCAAGCTGTTACAGGACAGCACTACGCGAGCTATTCGGTCCCGTCGCAAGATTCAAGCGGCATTGATTGCTAGCAGTTGAAGGTGAGAAATTTTGTGCACGCAGCTACTTGTGTTGACGTGGTTGGGATTTCATTTGCACAAGATCTCTCACCTTGCTTCTCATCATCCCTGGCGTAGCTGGAGCGCAGGCAAGCGTGAAGGTGAGAGATTTTGAGACCTTTGCCTGGCAGTACTTTGCCCACTTCTGCCGTTCGCGACCGTCTGGTCTGTCTTAGGTGAGAGATTTTGTGCTCCGTCCCGCCCCCTGCCCAGGTCGCCTTCGGCAAGTTGCACAGAATCTCTCACCTTTGACTTCCTTCGCGGGCTGTGTGCGGCCGCAGAAGCCTTCCATTGCCCATTCCCGTGCGCTTGGTCCGCACTGACTATGGTGCAATACACAAAATCTCTCACCTTCAACTCTCAAGATCAATCTGACTTCAGGCTCTCTGCGCAGTGCAAAGGTGAGAGGTTTTGTGCAGGCTGCTCATATTGGGGGTCTCGGCGCGAGTAGCTCAAAAGCAAGGACATCACTTGGTAAAGAGGAGATAAAGGCACTTTTGGCTTTCGTGGAAGTACAGGATGTGCCTAGAACACGGAAGTTTTCCAATTTTTCATGTATTCTCCGTTTAACCTCATTTTCACGGGAAAACTCAGAAATGGCGAACGTCAGTACACCGTTGCCCAAAGACCGAAAGGTTTCGCTCGAGAAAATCAGCACCTTTGCCTCCGTCGTCACTGACTACGCAAATGAACTTCGGGACCATATCTTGGCACCGCGACCTCGCAAGGTTGCCCCCATGTTTACCACTGGGGAGATTGCGGAGCTCTGCGGGTTGACGCGGCAGCAGGTTCAATACCTGGCTACCAAGGGGGATGGGATGTTGCCGGAAGGTCAGTCTACCGGTACAGGCCGGTCGCGCAGTCGGCTGTTTACTCTACCTGAGGCGCGCGAGTGGGTGCAGAAGGTATCCAACATCTATCAGACTCCGCTACAGGCCGGACCCAGTGATTTTGAAGGAAAAATCATTATCACTTCGCAGTTGAAGGGTGGCTCGGCCAAAACCACTACAACGATGTGCCTGGGGCAGGGCTTGAGTCTGCGGGGTCGGAGGGTTCTGCTTGTGGATTTGGACCCGCAAGCCTCATTGTCGGAGCTTTGCGGTCTCTATGCGGAGAAGGAAGTCTTTGCTGAGAATACTGTTCTGCCATTCATTGAGGGGCACGAAGACAGTCTGGAATCGAAGATTCAGTCCACCTATTGGGATGGCCTCGACCTTATCCCAGCTCACACAGAGCTGGTTGCGGCGGAGTACCACTTGCCCGCAATGCAGCTCAAGATTCCTGGTTTCCGGTTCTGGCAAGTCTTGCGCAAAGGTCTCGAGCCTTTGCGCAAGAAGTATGACTACATCATTATCGACACGTCACCATCGCTCTCTTATCTGAACCTGAATGCATTGCTGGCGGCAGATGCCATGGTAATGCCGATGGTCCCGGAGAACCTTGACTTGTTCAGTTCGATTTCGTTCTGGCGCCTATTCTCTGACGTTGCAAAATCGTTCATGAAGTTTGAGGCGGACAAGACATACGACTTCGTGTCTGTGCTGCTGACGCGCGTGAATAATGGCCCCCAATCCGCGGCTCCTGTAGTGCGGACTTGGGCGCAGGGGGCATACAAAGATTGGCTTGACCCCTTCGAGGTGCCTGCAAGTACGGTTATGAGCTCCGGTGCACTTGCATTCACCACGGTGTTCGACATCAGCAGCTCGCACAGCCAGTCTAAGTCGCTTCAGCGCGTCCGGCAGCCCCTGGTCGAGTACTGCCGCTGGATTGATGACATGTTCGTGAAGCAATGGAGGCCCGCACAATGAGCAACATTCGAGAACAGATGCTTGCTAAGACAGCGGGCATCCGCTCAACGGCGGAGCGCACGCCGGACGCTACTCGTCGAACGACCACTCGCACGGAGACGGCGCCGGGGATGGCAGGCGCGTTGGCTGCGGCACAGCTTCGAGTGCAGGAGCTCGAAGCGAAAGGCGTGCCGTCCGAACTACCGGTTTCGGCTATCGTACCGAACCCATGGCAGCCGAGACGCCAATTCAACGAAGTAAAGCTGTCTGAGCTGGCACGGTCGATTGCGGAAGCGGGCCTCCTGCAAGCTGTGACTGTTCGCCGGGTCGGCGAGACATATCAATTGGTTGCAGGGGAACGGAGATGGCGCGCGCATAAGCTGCTCAATCTGGAGATGATTCGAGCAGTCGTTATTGAATGCTCCGACCAGGACATGGCGGCATTCGCATTGATGGAGAACGTAACTCGCGATGACCTCTCAGACTACGAAATTGCTATTTCGGTGCGACGCGCAGAGTCGGAGTTTCCAAACCGCACCCGTCTCGCTGAAGTGATTGGCGTCACTCGGAGCGAACTCTATAAGTATCTATCGTTCGACGAACTGCCAGATTTCATCAAGCGGGACCTCGACCTGAATCCTGCTTTGTTGGGGGCACATGCCGCGCAGCTTGTGGCCAACGTATTGAAGAAGACTGGCGAAAATGGATTGAAGGCGGCAAGAGAATTGTGGCCGCTTGTCGTCTCGGGAGACCTTGTCCAGACCAAACTCGAACCGTCTATCGCCGCGCAAGTGACCCGAGGAGTTTCGACTTCGAATGCCGGCGGTCGTAGCATTCTGAAAATTTTCTCAGGCAATGTTCAAGCCGGTAGCATCACGAAGGACGTCAAGGGTCTCACGTTCAAGTTCAAGGCAGGTGTAGTCACTGAGGCGCAGGAAGCCAACCTACGCGAATACATCGGGAAGATGTTCTCCATACAACCCGAGTGACACACCCAAAACACCCTGCAGCGTATCCCGCGCGTAGTCTGGGATGACTATCTCATTAAACCCGCCATTTGGCGGGTTTTTTGTCCACTGAAGTGTCCCGGTCGGGACACTTTCCTACCGGCTAAGCGCGAGGCAGCTTCCCGCCCAGGACACCCTCGCAGGGAAGTCCGAGTGTTCCGAACGGGACACCTTCCTATCGGGTAAGCGCGAGGCATCCCGCTGGGACACCTTCGCAGCAAGAATCCGAGTGTCCCGAACGGGACACCTTCCTACCGGGTAAGCGCGAGGCCGCATCCCGCTGGGACACCTTCGCAGCAGGAATCCGAGTGTCCCGAACGGGACACCTTCCTACCGGGTAAGCGCGAGGCCGCATCCCGCTGGGACACCTTCGCAGCAGGAATCCGAGTGTCCCAAACGGGACACCTTCCTACCGGGTAAGCGCGAGGCATCCCGCTGGGACACCTTCGCAGCAGGAATCCGAGTGTCCCGAGCGGGACACGTTCCTAGCCGGGTAAGCGCGAGACCGCATCCCGCTGGGGCACCTCCGCAGCAAGGATCCGAGTGTCCCGAACGGGATGCCTTCCTACCGGGTAAGCGCGAGGCGGCATCCCCCCGGACACTTTCCTAGCGAGAATCAGGGTGTCCCGAACGGGACACGTTCCCCTCGACCGGGACACCTTCCCTACCGGGAGAGCGCGAGGCAGTATTCCGCCGGACACCTTCACAACGAGAGTCAGCGTGGGAGTGTCCCGAACGGGACACTTTCCGCCCGAGCGGCTACGCGGTGTCCCGACCGGGAACCCGCTAGAGGCGGCTACCCAATCGTACGGGGAGGCAGACGTCGTAGAGTTAGGCCGAACGTGGGGCTACGCGCTCATTACCGAAGGGCACGAATTCAGTTACTGAAAAACTTCGTCGCCTCGTCGATGCCACGGGCACGCTCGGCCTGGACGTAGATGGACGTGGTTTGTTGGAAGGCGTGGCCTAGCAAGCGCTGAAGTACGTCGATGGGCATCAGCTTGGCGGCGGCCTGCGTGGCGAAGGTATGGCGGAACGCGTGCGGGGCGGCTTGCTTGAGCAGTATCCGTTCTTCAGGGGAAAGGCTGACGTCCTGGTCGTCGGCCAGTCGGAGCAATGCACTCTTGATGACCTTGTAAATCCCGTCCGGTGAGAAGCCATTACCCGACAGCGTGCTGACCGCCTCGTTAGGGACAAAGTGCTTGTCCTGGGCCCAAGGCGTATTCGGCACGACGACGGGCGATAGCAGTGCGTGGACACCATCGGGTAAGTCGAAGTCGTGGCCGCGGTCGTCCCAGTGCGCCTGGAGCGCATCCACGACTCGCTTCGGCAGGAAGACGGTGCGCCACTTCTTCCTCTTGCCCAGCACGGCAAGCTCCCAGAGCCCATTTGCTGCCCCAGCCTGCTCGCGGACGGGTTGCAGCTTGTCGCGCGTAGCGCCAGCCGCCTCCTCCCGCCGGATGCCGGTGTACCCCAGCAGGAAGATGATGGCGCGCGCGAGGCGGTACTGCGCGCCGGGCGTGGCTGCTTGCTTGGCCTGCAGCGCGCCGGCGGACGCCAGTCGGGCTTCATCGTGACGGTCGCACGCGCGGTCGAGCAAGCCGCCTTCCGCAGTGAGCGCCTGCCAGAGCTGGGAGGGCAATGCCTTGTCGATGGCCATCTCCAGCTCTTTCTCCTCGACTACCGGGTCGGCGACGGTCGCCCAGGGATTCCCGCCAAGGTAGCGCACGCGGACGAGCCACTCGAAGAAGGCCCGGATGACCTGCACCGCGTACTTCTGGGACTGGGGCGACAACGGGCCCTCGAATGGCCGCCACCGCGGCGAACCGCGACCACCGGGGACTTTGGGCCCAATCCATTCCGGGTCGGGATTAGCCAAGAAGTCCTTGTAGGCTTCGCATTCGTCAGTCAGGACGCTTGAGAGCGGCACCTTGCGCTTGCACACGCACCACAGCAGGAAGCGTTCAAGCTCTTTCTGGTAGGCACGGTGCGTCTTGTCGCGGCCGCGATAACGGTACAGATAGGCTTGCACCACCTCCAGGTCGTTGCGCGCCGAGATGAGGCAGAACGCGGCATTGCGGTTTCGACCCTGGCTGCCATCGAGCGAGTGGACGATCGTGGAGACGCGCTCCAGCGGCACCAACGGCATGGCGACGTCTGGTGTCAGCGTAACCAGGTTGTTGGGTAGCTTCTCGGGCTGTAGTTGAAGGCTTCCCAGGGAGGCCTGGTTGGTCGCAAACCACCGCTCGAACGCGCGCGCCTTGCCAGGACCGATGCGCGGAATCGGCCGGTGCCAGCCGCTACCCCGAGTTTCAATGCACTGCTTCAGGTCGCCCAGTGTTTGCAGCCCCTCGGCCGCCAAGGTGCGAAACACCACGGGGCGAAACCAGACCGAGATACCGTCCGACAGCTTCGGCAGGGCCCTGTCCTGTTCGCCGGCCTTGATGATGAAATCGAGAACGGCCTTCGGCCAGGAGCCCCGGCGGCGGGCGTCGTCCAGGGTGTTGGAAACAAGAGGGTTAGCGAGACGTGCGCGTTCGACCAGATGGTCGCGCAATTCGTCAAGCCAGGCGTACAGCTCGGCAGGGGAGGAGAGGCCTCGCTTTTCGAGATCCTCCTCGCTGTACAGGCTGAGAATCGCCGGCCCCTGGACGCGTTGCAGCTTGAAGCGCAGGGCGGCGAAATCGGTCCGGGTATACTCCCGTACGGGCTCGGCAATGTTGTTGTGTTGGGCCATGGGCCATCCGGTCAGAAACTCCCGCTAATCATAATGGATTCATGGAGCCCTCCGAAGCGATTCCGATAGATAGGTAGGTAGATAGGTAGGTAGATAGGTATACAATTGGCCGCCTCTAGATTGCCGCTTTGGGGGTAAAAAAACCTTGAGGCGGGGAAGGGCGTGGAGCGGCAGGAATCCGCTCACTGGGCCGTGACCGGGGGCGCCTCTGGAGTGGATGGACAGCTGACGCATCCGGCTTGGCGCCGGGATTGTTTATCAGCACAGCAAAGTTAGCAGGCAGGCTCTCGAAGTAACCGTCTTCTTGAACTCCACGAACGCTGTCGTCGTGCGCGGAAACGGGTTCCACGCGACGCAGCACCTGTTCCAGCCATTTTGGCCAAGGGTCCGGACGCCTGTCGTTCACGTCGAACGCGTTGACCGAGTTCATGTCGCGGTACCCACCGCTGGTCGCGAGGAGCTCAGCCGTACGGAACACCCCTCCACCGTTTCGTCGCACACTTTGCGGTTGAAGATGAAAGCGCGACCGATGGTCTTGTCAGGCTCCGGAGCTTTCACGCCGGCGTCAAAGTCACCCTGCTTGACGACCTCCTCCCAGTCCCGGCTGTACGGGACCATCACGCCGGTGCATTTGCACTTGGCTTTGCCATCAGCGCGCACCGTGCGCGGTACGTGCTCACCGCGACCACGGATTCTCGGTCTGGGCGATAGTCCGCGTCGTCCCATATAGCCTCCGACGCTCCCGGAAACCGGCAGTCAGGCTCAAGGCGCGCTCTAAACATATGTTGGGCGGCTGCGACGCCATGCCGAACCCCGACCAAAAAGGCACCAAAGCGACGCAATGCGACGTATCATTTACGTAGTCCGAGAGGACAGCGCGCGGCCAACGAGCCGCCAAACTCGACCAGGCTGCGTGAAGCGCGCCGGGTCCCCGCAGCTGGCGCCACGGACCCGCGCCAAGCCGCTAAGCCGCCAAACGCCCGCCACGCCGGGTTTATCAAGACCTCAGAACCCCAGGAAAGCCCTCAAGGAAACGCCAAAACCCCGTATTTCAGGCAAAAAATCTTTACTGATAATATAGATTATCAGTAAAGAAGGCCGTATGGGCCTACAAAAGCACCGGCGACCTCCATCCGCTTCTTGCGACCGACTTGACGGTCACTTTCGCCGCTCGATTTCTTCGCGCTGCCGTTCAAACTGCCGTCGAGCCACAGCTTTTGGCCTACCACGGGTTTTTCATAGAGAGTCCTATCGGCGACGCGAGCGATCCGCCTCTATCTCGACGGCGCGACCGACATCCAGATCAAAGCGGCCTGCGGCATGGGCCGCAGCCAAACCTACCGATTGCTGACCGAGCACTGTCTTAAGCAGCATCCCGACGGGCACGTCTATGGCTGGCGCGGGCTGTTACCGCAAAGTCGCAGTACCAGTTCGATCCGCTCGGGCGTCACGGCCAGCGGTGATGGGCCGAACGGTAACGCGACCCGGCCGATCCCGCTGGTAGTCCTTCGCACAACGCTGCCGGCCTGCGATCGCCGCGCTCAGTGTCGCGGCGCATACCTGCAGCAGGTCCATGATCCCAACGAGCGACAAAGCGGCAATCGGCCGCGCGACAGAGCCTTCACCACGCTCGCCCGTCCTTCAGACCCAACACTTCCCCAAACCTCTTCTGACCGCTCATGCCGCGAGTCGCAAAATTGAGTCCCTCGTTTGCTGGGAGGCGAGCTCAAGGTATGCGCCTCGAACTCAGGGCACAAAACCTCTTGAGAGGCCAGTCTGACACCCCACCAATTTGCGAAGGAGCTGAATAGCTGCGTCTGCCATGGCCGACGACGACCGTTTCGTTGACCTCGGTGGGGGAAAAGCGGGGGAGAGTCCGGCAGCTGCTCGGTCCATCGCGATTAGCCAGGCACGCGCTTGGTCATGCCCTAATGAACTACGGCGACCGTTGGCCTCGGTGATCACAATCGAGGCCGAGTCGACCTCGTAGATCCGACCGTCAGGTGCAGACACCCGTCGCCCACGGTATCGCTCAATGAGTTGGGCAACCTCCAGCCGGTCCTGCGCCGCCTGCGCGGCGGTTGCGCGCCTCTCGTCTTCTTGGGCCTTCCGAGTTTGGACCACATGGCTATAGTCTATGGGCTTTCCGAGGAGCGACTTGAGGTAGGCGAACAGTTCTCGTCCCCGGAGCGGCCCAAGAACATGACCCGCTGCCGAGACAACGTCCGACAGTCGATGGCCGGCCTCCCTCGCGAGCCGCATCAGAAGGAAGAGGGCGGACGTCGTCAGCTCTTGGTCGCGCACGAGAGGCGCTAGATCAATGGGCACAGCCCGATCATCAATTTGCACAAACTCTCCCGGCCCGGAATGTTTCTTCGTAGAAGACTGCTTGGGTCTGTTTACGTCACTCACCGGTGCGAGACACGCAGCGCTTAACCGCGACACATCTGAGCCCGTTCGAGGCTCCGGGTACCCAAGCTCCCCGCCAGCGAGCCCGATGCACTGTAGCAACTTTGTGGTGAACCCGATCCGCCCAACGACCTCGAGCTGCGCCCTCGTGCGTTGCTGTCTTTCACGCTCAATAAGCCCGGCATCTTCAAGTGCGCCAAGCGCCCGATAGACAGTGGCCTCGCTAATCGCAAGGTGCTGCGCAATCGTTGCCTTCTTTATGAAGGCGAGCGAGGTGGGATCCTTCTGGTTCAGGGCGAACCGTATGAGCGTTGCCAAGACTTGGCGATTGGTGATGTGTAAAGCCCGGAGTCCATCGGACTCGTAGACCAACGCGATCGCTCTGAGAATCCGCTGCGGCAGCCGGCGGGCATCGCACCTGGCTGCCTTGGGTTGCGAACCGTAGCTTTCGACAGCGGACGGAGAGTGCGGCGTACCGCCACACGTTGTTGTTCTTCGGGCAATAGGAAGCCCGTCGAAGCGATATCTCATTTTCTTCGATCAATGCGCAAACTTGTGGGGGAGCATTGACAACGAAGGGTGGGCTTCATAAACTCGGACTGTCTTGTTGTTGGACGAGTCAAGAGGGTTTCGAAGCCTGCTACGCCTGTTGTCAATGCCGATTAAAAGCCTGGAGCTGCAACTCCAGGCTTTTTTCGCTTATGAGGATGCCTACGGGCTCAACAACCCCTCCTTGAAATCCGAGTGCCAACGCTACGCACAAAAATGAAATGCCGGACGGCTGTGGCACGCACGATGGCAGGGAGCTCGCAACCAACAGACGCCACGAACGATCGGCTGCTTAACAAATCAAGTTAGCCCGGCTTCAACAACGAACCGGGACGTGGGGTTCTTCTTTGCCGTAGAAATCTGCAGCCAGTCGCGGGCGCGCGTGAGGGCAACGTAGAAAAGTCGCCGCTCCTCACTCTCCGGACTGGCTTCGTCCGGAACGATGGTCTCCTCGGCACGGATCACAACAACAGCCGACCATTCGCGCCCCTTGGAGGCATGCATGGTCGTCAGCACCAAGGCGTCGTCGGCCGGTTCGTTATTCTTTTGCCGCAGAAACAGAAGACGTTCCGAGAAGGGACCGTTCAGCCGCGTCAGGACGTCATAGGCAGTATTGATAGCGCGCTTGCCCGGGTCGTCCGCCACAAACTTGAGCATCCATTCGCGCACGCCATCGAGAACAAGGGATAAGAACTGGCGTTCACAGAGCGCTTGCCATTCCGCGAGCTTCTTCAGGAAGTCGCGATACTTGTCGACTGTTGATTCTACGATCCCGGCCTGCACGAGGTCCTTTTTTCGCGGAATCGACCCCTCCGGCTTCGCCGCAGTCTGCGTGTGTAGAAGCTGCAGCTCATGCGAGCCAATGCCGGCGAAACCTAGCAGGGCATCGACGCCAGAGTCCTTGGACTTCTGGATCAGTTCCAGTAGGTCCCCCATCAACGCTGCCTCCGGGCGATCGAGGATAGAGCGGCCGGCCGCGCGGTAGTACTTGACACCGTGCGAGCGGCAGACAGCCTCCAATGGATCGAGAATGCGGTTCGTCCGCGCCAGCACGGCCGCCGTTTTGCCAGCCCGCAGAACCGGTGTCAGCGCCTCAACGGCTGAAACCGCTTCCTTGTACTCGTCCTCCAAACGCTTGAACTCGATGGCGCCGCCTGGCCCGCGATGGGCTACCAGCTCCTTCAGGATACGGTCCTTGTTGTTTCGAATGACACGATCCGCGATGTCCAGGATCTCAGCGTGTGAGCGGTAGTTCTTCCCGAGGATGACGGACCGCGCGTCGAACTCATTGATGAATGCTTCCATGCCCCGAAATCCGAGCGCACTTCGAAATCCGTAGATCGACTGATCATCGTCCCCGACCACCGTCACGATCGAACCGGCCGCCGCGTGCAGCGCCGTCCAGCGTGATTGCAAGCTGTCGCAATCCTGGTACTCATCGACAAGCAGGTACGTCATACGGTAGGGCGCAATTGTTCCGCTTTGCATCCCAGCTACAGCCAACCGCAGCATGTCCTGAAAGTCGATCTTGCCGTTCCGGGCCAGGGCACTCTGGTAGGCCTCATACAACTGAGCCTCCACGGTTCCTGAAGGCGGGTCGGACAGTTGCATCTTGGCGCGCTCAATCGCGGCGATAGCGTCCTCGACCTTCCCATCAAATCCCCCTTCCTGCAGGATCTGCCCGACGATAGCGAACCGAACGCCGTCGTGGACGATATCGGTGAGCTTGCCGGTTCCCTTCCCGAGTTGCTTATAGGCCAGCGAATGGAAGGTGCCCGCGAGCAGTCGCTTCTTGGCATCGGCGCCGGCTAGCCCCAGGATACGGTCACGCAATTCGATCGCGGCGTCCTTGCTGAACGTTACCGCGCCCACCGTCACGTCTGGGTTGGCGAGCAGCACGGCTGCCTTCGCCGCAATTGTCGCCGTCTTTCCGGCGCCAGGCACGGCCACGGCGACGCAGTGCTGACGCAGGTCGACCACCTCGCGCTGGGCGGGGTTCAGTCCTTCCAATACCTTTTCGAGCGACATGGCGGATCGCAGTGTGTCAGTAAGTGGCACTTGGTGCCGGTTCAATACAGCAAGTGCCCAGAAGTGGTACCTCAGGGCAGATGTCGACGTCTATTGATTCGTTCGAAGGTGGGAGCATGTCCCACGTGGTCCCACTAGCCATCACTACGTCCCCACAGAGTGCCAATCCTCTTGCTTCCAAACGGAGATAGAAACTAGGGCTGGGTGGGACTTGGTATGACTGAGCGGGACCGTGCAGGCGGACGGTCAGACGCCGCGAACGGTGGTCATCAGCTTCAGGTGTGTCGTATAGCAACGGAGGCCGAGCGGCTGGAACTTGCGCAGGAACCGCGCGACCTCGTCATTCACGTCCGTCATGTCGCGGATGCCGTTCCAAACCATGAAATCGAACTGGTCCATGGTCTGATCAAATTTGATGAGCACCTGGAGTGCGCGAACGGCAAATCGGGAGTAGGCCTGGACCTCAAGCTCGACGGACGCCCGCGTAATCGTCGGTTCGAAAACGATGTCGTCCTTCGCCCGCATCTCCTGCTCGCGCTGCTGACGGTAGGCGGTGGCAACGCGCAGCTGCTCGTCGACGTAGTCTTCGAGCTTTGCCAACTCACGCTCCAGGAACGTCTCGATAGTCGACAGTTCGCTGCGAGAGAAGGTGGACTGACCGAAGCGCTGCAGGTTGAGCGACATGCGGTTCATGTATGGCCACCATTGCTCGAACAGAGGACGCAGGCGCGTATGGTTCAGCTTCAGCCCGACTGCCACCACGGCTGCGCCGGCGAGTTCACGTTCGAGAATTTGACGACCCAGTTCACGTCGCCGGCGAACGATGGCTTGGCGGTCTTCGGGCGAGAGTTCGCGGAACAGCTTCCGGGTACGCTCGACCTCGGCCTTCTTCTTCTCCAGGTCGACCGTTGAAATGATGCCTTCCTTGCGCAGGGCGTCGGCAGACGCCTCCATCTCAAGCAGCTCCGACTCGACGTCATCGGGCCGATCCATGCCGCCGGCAGCGTCGACCGCTACACCGGTCAGAGGATGATCGAGCGCATCGCTTGCCGTAGCGGGCAACTCGGCAGGGGACAGATCGGTAGTGGTCATATTTTCTCCTTGGATGGCCAGCCACTTGGCCTTTGGGCATTCAGAAAGATGGTGTCGACTACTTGCCGACGTGGAATGACGCCGCAAGGCGCCAGCTAAGCAAGCCAACCAGGCCGACGCCGAAGGTCCACCAGTAGGCCAGCAGGGAAAACGGAAGCAGCAGGGCGGATGCACCGAAGCCGAAGCACAGCAGCAAGCCATGTGCGGCGACGTGAAACGTCACCGGGTTCGCGAACCCAGCGCCCGCGGCTCGAATCTTTCTCGACACGGCGCCGTCGTTGAGCAGCGCAACAAGCAGCACCATCCCGCCAAACAACCAGTAATGCACAACGGCCGACCGATAGACCGCCCGATAGATGGTCATCCAGAAGTGCCGCATCCAACCACGCCCGAATTCGGATGCGCCGGCATCGGGCAGCGCCGTGTTCGCATCCGATCCCGAGAACGATGCCCGCAACGCACCAGACCGGACAAACCATCGATCAAAGCGGTCGTTAGCCACCGTCGTTGCCTTGTCCGCCTTGGGCTGTCCGAGCACATGTTCGACCGAAGCCTGCTCCCCTTCACTCACCTCGAATGCGGCATCGTCCTGTATGAACGGCGCGAGGGCACATATCATCAGGGGTGCCGCTAGCATCCACATCCGAACATGGGAGACGAATCGACTGTCGGCCATGGCTCAGATCCAGTGCAGGGCGAGCAGAACAAGCAGTGCAGGGATCGCAGCGAGCGCGCCCCAGAACAACGCCGGCTTGCGCTCAGCAATGCCAATCAGCGCGAAGCATGCGGCAGCGTTGCCGATCAGGAATGTGCTTGGTATGGGCGCGTCCGCATTCCCGGCGGCAATCCACGTCTGCATTTCGAATGCGAGGGCCTTGTCGACGCGGAAGAGGCGTGCGGCCACCCGCGGCTGCGTCTTGCGCAGCGAAGCGAGCAATTGCCTCGCCTTAGTGTGCAAAGTCTCGAGCGACATCGTAGTTCTCGAAGTAGCGGGTAAAGCTGTACCCGGTCAGCACGCGCGCGGCCAACTGGAATGCTGCGCATCGCTGCGTCACATTCCCGGGAACCGGCTCGTCGACCACCTGGCAGACGTAGCCGACGGGCTGGCGTTGCTCGAAAGAGGGGATCGACTCGTGATAGGGATACCAAACGTTGTACTTCTCGCCCTTGAATGCGGCGTAGCGCTTGGCGTAGAGATCATGGGCACGGCCGAACAGACCTTTCACGAAGGCCACGTTGGCGTCACCATGCTTTCGAGCGGCGCGCCAGGCGGCGATAGCGTCTGTCAGCATCTCCTTGACCAACGGGTCTTCACGCACACGGAAGTTCACGCCGATGTAATCGACCACCCGCGTGCATACGTCGTCCAGGTCTGGCGAGACGATGAACACGGGCGAGAGCTTCGCGGAGAGTTTGTATTCCTTGGCGATTTGTCGGAACAGGCTGGTGCGCATTGACCTTTAACCTTGGATGATTGGAATTCGACCCTGGTAGACGGAGCCACCGGAGATACGCAGGAAGTACTGCAGATTGGGCAACTGCATGATCAACTCATGCGGAATCAATGGCGCCTTCTCAAGCTGGGTCGAACGTGCCACGGAACCGCTGAACTCCCCGACATGCGCCTCGGTGCCAGTGCTCGTGCTGCTCGACACCACGACATTCCGGATGGCCGTGGTGCCAGCCTTCTCGCAGAACCACTCGGCCGTGTCGATATCTTCCAATCGTAAGACGAGCTGGTTGTTCAGATTGCCCAAAACCTGCTGCATCTTCGCCACGTTTCCCAGTTTGGCGGTGAAGTCCGAGCGCGTCTGGTAGGCGACGAATGCCTTGAAGCCTGCGCCACGCCCCTTGTTCAGGATCTGCAGCATCTGCTCGTTGATCGCCTCGGCAGCCTCGTCGACGATGAGGACGATTTCCGGAGGCTTCTTGTAGAAGTTGTAAATGGAGCCGGCGACGGATGCGATGTCGGCCAGCAGCATCGACATGACAGCCTGGGCCACCATTGAGTTGGAAAGAGAATCTGCACCGACATAGAGCACCGCCTTCTGCTTGATGACCTTATCGATGTCCCAGATCTCCCGGTCATCGTCGAAGTCGTCCGCCTTCGGCGCCAGCATGAGGCCCGTCTCGCCGGTGGCCAGCATCTGGAGCAGCGGTAGGGCAGAGGCGATGATGCGGCCGTAGTGGTCCCGATCGTGCTGGAACGTGGCGATGAGGCCATCGATAGCTTCGTGGCCATTCCCTTTGTCGGAGAAGCGCTCGATGTAGAGCCGAGCCATCCCGTCTAAGCGCGTGCCGCCTGGGCGCTGGCCGGCCTGCTGCATGTAGCCCATCACTTCCTCTTCCCAATCCGGCTTGCCGGCCTCAGGGAAGAAGCGCTGCAGGGCCCGATCCAGAAGATTGTTAATGCCGTTCTGGGCGTACTGGAGGATAGACCGCAGGTTCGGCTTGTCGCCGACGTAGAGTTCGCCCTTCACCGCGCGGTCGATGAAGAGGAACGCGAACTGGCGAAATGGGCCTTCTTCCATCAGTTGCGCGATGCGCGTTGGAATTTCCGAGGGCTGCGACCAATTCTCTAGCGGATTGAGGCGGATGGATTGCGACGGGGCGGCCTGTTTCCAATAAAGAAACTTGCGGCCAGTGCGCTCACACTCGCGCTTGACGCGTGCGACCCACTCGCCGTCATTCTTCGGGTCGACAATAATTAAAATGTCGTTGGGATTGTGGATGACCTGAGTCGAAATGACCTCGTAGGTCCTGGTCTTGCCTGAGCCGGTCGTCCCGCTTACCGACGTATGGCCGGGCATCGCCTTGTAGTGAAAGGGCACCTGGATCTTCTTCGGCTCCATGCCGTGAATCCATGATTTCCCCTGAGGCGAATGGTCGGCGATGCTGCCCGCAGGCGCGAACAGCTTCTCGACTCGCTCGACTATAGGCTGCGGCAGCCACCGCGGCAAGCCGGGAATATCGCTTGACGGCATGCGAAGGATGTCGTGCGCGATTTGGCAATGCTTCTGTGTCCACTCAAAGCCAGTGCCAAGATACATGGCATCGTCGGTCTTTCGCATGCGAGCGCTCAGCGCGAGCAGCGCCTCGATCGGAAGGACCGCAAGCCACTTGGTGGAGATGGCCAGCCGAAACTTCAGCGCGCGCCAAACCTGTGACGACCGGAACAGCAGCATGCCAACGCAGAACAGGGAAAAATATCCGGCGCTCGGCATATCGCTTAGCAACATCAGCGCCGCGGCAAGAAGCCACCCGATCGCAGCTCGAAATTCATAAATGGGCCGAAAGTGATTGATGTTGTGGTGCATCACTCGCTGCTCTCTGGTGATTGCGGACGGGACGCGATGAGGGTCGCCACCTTGTCAACCAGAAGGATGTCTTGGCCGACGATCTTGTAGAGCAGCTGGAACTTGCGAAGGTTGTCGATGAGTGTCTCGGAAGCGATGCCGTAGCTGCCGAGCATGCGCTTGCTGACTGCGAGCTTGTTGTCGACCCACGATACCTTCACCTTTCCCGCTGCCACGTCCTGTGCTAGCGCCCTGAAGAACTCGCGCATCAGGTTGGACGCACCCGCCAAGGCTTCCTTGAACGGGTCGGCAGTCTGATCGGGGCGCAGCGACTTGGTGCCGTCGAGTTGTACGACGCTTCGCGCTACCTCGCGTTGCGTGCCTTCGGCAGACTCGGCTTGAGACTGGGCTTCGCCAGTTCCAGGGCCCGCTTCCTTATCCATCTGCGACACCACCACAGTGCTCGCGATCTCCGGGCCGGGTGTCGAATCGGCTTGCGCCGCTGCTGGTGCGGCGGGTGGCTTGATCTGGGTCGAATCTACCGCGGCGGTTAGCGCTTCGACACTCGGTGCAGGCGTCGTGTCGGGCGCAAAGGCGGCGCGGCGGGCTTTGATCTCGAACTGTGTCACTGTGTCGATGGCCTGCCGGACAACCTTGTGAAGCAAGGTCTCGAGGCCGGTCGGTCGAGGCTCGGGGTTGATGGCGCCAAACAGATCAGCGAGGACCTGGCCGTCGAACTGTGCGAGCCGGTCAGCACCAAGAATCTCGCGCGTCAGCAACGCGGTGCGCATGCGCTCCAGTGGGAGCACCGCGTCACGACGGGTGACGCGATACGTGTCATCGCCTAGCCACGGACCGAAAGCTCCATGCACGGCGGGGATCCACTCCGCCCCATCCCTATCCCGAAAGAATTGGAAGTGTCGGCATGACTCATCAAGGCGGGAGCAACAGGCGGCGAGAAAGAGCGCATACAGGTATTGCGGTTCCAACTGCCTGCGCCGTTCGGACGTCTGATTGGCCGCGAACTTTTGTGCGCCAGACAGGCGCATGGCGAAGTAGGCCGCCTCAACCGTTGCGCGAAAAGCCCCACCGGCCTCGGCGTGCTCGTTGTGCCGCAGTGGCATACTTGAGAACCAAGTTGCACAACGCTCCAGCACATCAAGCCACTTGCTGTTGAAGTCCGCGCCGTCCGCTTCATTGGCGTACTGTCGGATGAGCGCGACGCGGTCTGCCTGGGAGGAAAGGAGAGCGGAAGCGGAAAGGTGTATGTGAGGGGTCATCATTTCCCTGCCAACTTCCTGCCGAGGTTCCAGGCTCCGCGCCCAAACATCTTCATCCCACCGGTGCCACTCACCCCGCCACCAGTTCCAAAGAGAGATCCGGCGATCTTCGGAATCTCCAGGGCGACAAAGCCCAATAGGATGGCAATACTGAGTGCATAGCTTGCAGCAAGAAGCGTGTCCGTGCCGATGTTGCCAACGTCTGTGACGATGCTAAGTAGTGTGGCGCTCACCAGCTGAGAGATGATGGCGGCGACAACCATATACATCGAACCGGTGACCATGTAGTCCAGCCACGCTGTGAAGTATTTTCGGGAGATGTCCGCCATGCCAAATGCAACGGCTAGCGGGCCCACCACGATGCCTACGGCTACCTGAAGGTGACCCACCAGAATGAACCAGGAGTAGATCAAGGCGGCAATCAACACCGCAATGAATGCCAAGCCGAACAGAATCGCTGAGACGACGGCATCAATCAGTTTCAGTGGGTTAGCGAACCCAGCGAGCAGTGTCCTGAGCACGGAGTCGTAAAAGCTGCCTCCGGTCCTTGCCAACGAGATCGGCACGTTGTAGATGTCCACACCGCCATTGATCGCTTGGGCGAGATGGTTGAACCACACAAATAGACCGGGCGCGAAGCTGGCGTAGCTGGCGTAGAGTGACGCGAAGATGCCAACTACCAGAAAGGTCTCAAACAGATCTGTCCAAGCGGCAACTGCGTCGCTCGTTGCCGCGAACCGAAGGCCCGCGAATACGAGGGTAATCACGCCCAGCCCAAAGGCGATCTTGTCTGCGTCGTCGCGTGTGCGCTCGCTCAGCGATGTGGCGGCCTGGATGAGGCCGCTTCGCAGGCCGTTCATCTTGTCCAGCGCTTTCTTGATGCCTTGACCGACCTCGCCAGGTGCGCCAGCATTTGCTACCGCGGCGCTCTCCGGACCGCTGTTCGATTCCTGTGCAGCGGCAACGCAGGAAAAGAAGGTGAGCAAGCTGAAGACGAGCGCGGTGAGCATTGCACAGAGGCCGTGTCGGACCAGCGAGTGGTGGCTCATTTCAAGTTCAGGATCCGCTGACGTTGCTGTTCACGTTCTGCCTGCAGCCGGCGCGCTGCGTCTACGGACTCGGCTTCGACGGCCAGTGCCCTCTGATCCTTGTCGGCGTCTGATTGCGTCTTCGCGCTCATGATCTGCAGCAGATCGGAGTTCTGGTTTGCGAGGACATCCAGCATCTCGTTCGTCGCTTCGGCAGCGGCCTGTGCCGTGCCGGTCAGCTTCATTTCCTTCTGGATCTTCTGGCGCCGCTTCGCCTGGGTCTGCACGTTCTTGGCGACGCTGTTCCCCAGGTTGAACAGGTTCTTCGCGGTCTTGTCGCCGTTGGCGAGAAGCGTGCGCTGATCCTCAAGCCACTGACCGCTGGATTTTCCGGATGCGGCCACCATGCTCTGAACCTTGCTCAGGTAATCGGCATTCTCGGAGACCGTGCCATAAAGATCCTTCAGCGTCACGCCGTAGACGTCGTATTTGCCGATGTCGTTCTTGATGGCGTCCAGCTGTTCAGCCAGGTGCACGGGGTCCATGCCGGTGGCCTGCAGCAGCTGGTTGGCCATCATCCGGTACTGATAGGCAATGTTTGTGTTCTCGTAGATCTCCGTTTTCAGCGATTGCAGGGCGGTCCTGGTCGTCTGGACCAGATTGGCCACATCGATAACGGGAAGCCCGCTGGCGTGGGTCACCGACGAAACAAGAAAGGATGCCGCGACCGCGGCCTTGATGAACCACTTGTTCACTGGAACTTTCCTTAGACGGATCGCGCGAGCATTTCGCGCACGTAGTCTTGCTGCCAGTCGGGTGCACCCGACGCGTAATGACGATCGAGAATCGATTGCGCGACACCATCCGAGCGCAGCATCGCTACCATCTCGTCGGAGAACGGGCTTTGCAGCATCCGGGTCTGGGAGCGCGTGATCCACAGATAGTCACGATTCGGTACTGCGTCGGTGACCATCTGGATCTGGTCATCGGTCAGGCCGAACTTCTCTTTGTAGAGATCCTTGCTGGTATTGGCTTGGCTGTTCGGCAGGTAGACGAAGTTGCCGACGTTCTCCTTCAGGATCTCGAAGTCAGCGACCCGGGCCAGTTGTTTGAGCGATTGCGTGGCACCCCAGAGTGCAGCATTGAGCTTGCGGATGGTCACGATCCACATTTCGAACCGCTCGTAGAATCGTTTGTTGGTGAAGAAGAAGCCCAGCTCTTCGACTTCAATGATCGTGTATCGCGTGCCGAGGCTCTGGCTTATCCGATAGAACGCGTAGTCCATGAACAGCGCGCCCGCCCTCGGATAGTTCAGGAACAGATCCCCCATTTCGATGGACAGGTTGTCGCTGATCTCAAACGCATCCTCTGCATGGTCGAAGAAATGCCCGTACTGTCCGCCTCGCAGCCAGATTTGCAGACGTTCCCGCAAGCTGTCGTGCAGCAGCGTTGCGAGCCGGCCCATGGTCCAGCTCTCTCGCCCGTATCCGGCAAGGATCTTCACTGCCTCGAAGATGTCTTGGCGTTGCTGGGGCGAAAGCGTGAAGGAGTCGTCCTCAATGGCCAGCGTGACCCACTCGGAGACGTAGGTGAAGTTCATAGGATCGGCCAGCAACGAGAGCGGATTGACCCGAGTCGCAGCCTCGAACTTGCCGGTGATGTCGATGAACTTCCCGCCACTCAGGAGCGTCGTGATGCGAGTGGATCGGTCCTTGTCGAATCGGATGCGACGAGCGTCGTGTCTTCCAGCCTGGGAAACCAGGAAGTTCAGGAACACGGACTTACCCGCACCGATTGGGCCAATGACGATCAGATGGGCATTGCCACCGGGCTGGTGCAGGTCGACACGTTGCGCGGTCCGATGGCGGGTGGGTAGGCAGGTCAGCGGCGGCACTTCCTTGCCCGCCTTGTCCGAGAGCCAGTCATTGCGCAACGGGCCGGGCATGACAGATCGCACGGGGGCGAGGTCGGAAACCGCCGGCGTCTCGACGAACTGCAGTCGGCGCTGCTTGTCCCAGCGGCCGGGCAGGGTAGAGTTCCAGGCGGGCATCAGATTCGCTTTCTCGCGGATGGCCCCAAAGCCAGCGTTGGTGAGCGCGCCAACCACCTCGCTGACCGAGTCCTCGACGGCTGCCTCGGATTCGCCGTAGACGATGATGGAGATGTTGGCAAAGCCGTGCTGCGTGTTCTTGGCCGTCAGACGCTGGAGCGCTTTGCCAGCTTCCTTGGCCAATTCCTCGCGGCCCTCGTCGTTCTCGGCCTCTTCCTTGGCGAAGTACTGCTTCAGGATGGAGCGGATGTTGAGCGCTGCCATCTTGTAGAAGCGTCTGACCTTCTCGATGTAGGCCGCAGCGCGAGCCGTGTCGAGGAATCGGTACATGATGCAGACATCGAGCTCGGCGTCGATCCGCATCAGGCTGTCCAGTGCCGCTTCCTGGAAGCTCATCCATTCCTTGATGGCGACGATTGCTGCGTACCGCTTGCCGTGAGCAGACTCGAACAACAAGCGCTCGGCGCCGACGGTAACCTCGGATTCAGTCAGGTGGGTATCGAGCAGAGTCACCGGGTAACGAATGCACCGCGGCGGAACGCTCGGATTGGCAGCCTGGTGCAGGGCGGCATAGCTTTCCTGCATGACAAGGCGGCGGGTGCGCAGGCGCGGCACGCCGCCGGTGAACGCGTCGAGCATCGACTCGAAGCGACGCGCATCGGTCGAGATCTTCTCCAGATCAAAGGCAAAGGCGCTGCGCGCGAAGAGCGTGTCCTTCGTCGCCTCGAAGATCGCCGCGTAGATGGACTTGCCACCGACCGTCATGTGGAAACCGGCCTTGTCGAAGAACTTCGCGATGCCGCTCTCTGGCGTGTAAGCGAGTGCCAGCGAGTGGGCATTATGAAAGTACTTGCCGGTCGTCATGTGCGCCCGGTTCAGCGCGTCCAGACGCCCATCGGCCTGCGACGCGAATTCTCCTGCGACGTAGTCCCGGGCGCGCCGGTGGCTAATCTTCCACCACGCGGTAATCCGGTTATCGAACGTGCGGCATGCCTGGTCCAGCTGATTACGCGCAGACGTGATGTCATTGCTATCGGGGCTGTCGGCGTCCACACCCTGAAACTCGTAGGAGGCCAGTAGCGACCCATCCTTGTTAAGGATGAGCTCCGGTGTGATCGATGTCAGCCACGGCACCAACTCATAGAGGGGGCGTCGCTTTAGCTTCAGCATGGCAGGTCGCTGTCAAAGCCGTAGGGACGGCGAAAGAGGGTATGCAGCTTGCCGTGCCACGGGGTGGACTCGTACAGATCGCCGTAGTGGTTATAGACGTTCAGGATCTGGTTCCACCATGGGTCCCGCGTCGTGAGCCAGCGCAAGAGCGCATGGAACGCCATGCCCATCAGCACCACCGCGACCGGGATCTTCCAGCCGCTTCGAAAGGTCACATACACCAGCAATGCGACGACCGTGCCGTTGGCGATGGCCAGTCCGCGCACGGCCCCGCCGATTTGGCGAGGGCGGGAAAGCCCAATGCTGACGTGGTGTTCGCGCATATCAGAATCCTGAGCACTGGGCAGCAACGCCGAGCGTCTTCATGATCGCGGGTGCTGCAGCGGCAAGACCAATGCCGATACAGATCACCGAGACGAACTTCATGATGGTCGACTCGGAGTTGGCGATACCGATAGCGCCCAGGACGATCAGGATCAGACCGGCGACAAAGAGGTACTTCGTGTTGATGAACGTGGCGATGCCGCAGATGAATTCGCCCAGGTTGCCGAGGAACCCGTAGTCGGCCGCGACGGCGGATGTGGCCACGCTCATCATGCCGACCAGGACCAGCATCGACGGGGCGTACTTGCGCGCTGTCTTGGCGGCACATTGAACGAGCGGGGAAGACATTGGAAAGACTCCTTGGTTTAGAAAACGCGTTCGAGGTCGTAGTCGTTGTTGCGAAAGCCCTTGATCTCGATGATTTCCGAGACGTGCCGCATTTCGCCGGTGCGGCGCATGTGCACCACGTAGTTGAAGCACTCGGCGATGAGTTTGCGCATGTCGTCCAGCTCCCAGCGCGAACCCGGTGGGATGCCAAGCATGGCAAGGCTTTCCATGCGGGAGAGGGCCGAGCGGGCGTTGTTCGCGTGCAGCGACGCCATGCCGCCGTCGTGACCCGTGTTCAGCGCTTGCAGCAGGTCGAACGCCTCACCGCCGCGGACCTCGCCAACCAGGATGCGGTCGGGGCGGAATCGCAGGGCGAGCGCGACCAGCTGTTGGGTGGTCACGTTCTTGTCGGTGTTGGAGAGCAGGCGGACCGTATTGGGTACCCGCGTTTTGAGCTCCATCGTGTCTTCGATGGTCAGGACACGCTCGCCGTCCGGAATGTTCTCGACCAGGGCGTTCAAGAAGGTGGTCTTGCCGGAAGATGTGCCGCCAGCGACGAGGACGTTCTTCCGCTGCCGAACCAGCTCAATGAGCGCATCCTTGAGCGCTTCATCTTCGACAGCGCCCGTGAATATGGGTTGATCGGTGTGTTTGGTGCGGGCGTGCCGGGACGAGAAGGCCCCCGCCTTGACATAGTCGCTAAGAGAGAGATTGGTCTCGCGGTGCCGGCGGATGCTCAGCGCATGGCCGTCAATGGCTGTGGGCTGCATGACGGCGGCGATCCGAAGACCTTTGTGGCCCGCATTGATGATGCCTTGTGCGGTGCCCCGCACCGCAGACTTCTGCACCGACGAAGCCAGGGAGCGCACGGCGCCTTCCAGCTTAGCGGGCTCGATCCTCACGTCCAGTCGCTTCATCTCGCCGCGCCGCTCCACCCAGATGCTGTTGTGCCGGTTGACCATGACTTCAGCCACATCGGATGCATCGATGTAGGCGCGTATTGGCGCGAGCGATTCAAAGAACATCGCGACCGCGCTTTCTTCGAGCTGGCTGAGCTGCAATACGGGATGGTTGGCGACTGAGGATTCCATGCCCGATATTGTTGGCGGGCGATGAATCGTGTGGCGCGTTGAAAGCTATACGACTTTTGCGAGCTTTCTACGGTTTTTCGTTGAGTACGGCTCTGGCCTGAGCCAACGGTGGTGGTGCGAAACGAAAAGTCTGAGCGTGCTCACGCTGTTTTCCCGGAAAGCGATACCAAAACGATCGGCTTTCCGGGTAATCCTCGAGCGGTTTGATATAGGGTGGGACGGGAGAGGCAGCATGAAACGACGCCTCTTGCCGGCTCCCAAAGCCCGTCGCAGGATCCAGGCGTCGCTACAGCGTCCGGAGGCCTCTCAAGTGTCCTGCGTGATCTGGCGAGATCGCGGAGATTCTCGGAAAGCCGCGCAAAATCGCATGGCTTTCTGCGATCTGCAGGGTCGACTTCACTGCTTAAATTAGCGGCATCCCAAAGAACTGCCGCAGCATGCGCTTCTTCCGCAAAGATTCCGACAATGCCAAGCCCCTCGCCGTTGCGCCAGGGATGTATGGCAATGAAAGCCCCGAGCAGCTGATCTTCGATCGCACCACGAGAATTTCCGTGGAGCGCAACCATTGGAAGGTCGCAACGCTCGGCCTGGGCTGCATTGCGTTGGCGGCGATCATGACGCGTGAACCGCCGCCTTCGGTCGTAAAGGCTGTAGGCGTGTCGGCAGATGCGAACGGCAAGCCCATCGTGCGGGAGCTTGAGGCGTTCCAGCCGGAAGGCATCCAGTTGCAATGGGCATTCAAGGATCTCGTGACGCGCTGGTTCACCATCGAACCGATCCTGACAACCCAGGTCGAGGACTCACGGATGGCGCGCAACCTGCGCTCTGTCCGTGAGCAGATGATCGGGTCCTCTCGCAAGCAGTTCGAGGATTGGGTGGCTGAGGATGAACCGTTCCGGCAGGTCGGTGCGTCGGCAACCCTTGTCCGCGAAGTCAGGGTAACCAATGTCGCCGTCCTGCCCGACAGTACCGTCGCGGTGGAATTCATAACCACCACGACGGAGGACGGCTACAAGCCGCGAAAGCTGCGGTACGCGATGACGTTCCGCTACCAGGTGAAACCGCCAACCAGCGACGCCGTGCTTGGCACCAATCCGTTCGGTGTCCATCCCGTGTTCTTCAGCCTCCAGAAATCGCCGGCATGAGGCCGGGTCTATGCACATGGAAATTCGCCAGTCATCCCCGCTGAGTTCCCTGGCTGCCGCCGTACTGGTGGCGCTGAGCCTCGCCACTCCGGACGCGCACGCGGCCGATAAGCCGGCGCGTCGGGTCAGCGCCGGCGTCGCAGGCCTTGGCATAGGCGACATTAGCGACGCCATGAACCCGGCCAACCCCTTTAACGGCGGCGTGGATCCGATCGCGCTGCCGGGTGACTCCCGCCTCGTCGTCTTTACCTACAACCGCGACCAGATCTTTCGTGTGCTGAGCGCGCCGTTGAAGATGAGCACGATCGAGTTCCCCGAGGACGAGCAGATCGTTGGCGAGCCGGCGTGGGGTGAGAGCGTTCGTTGGGACTACGAAACCGATGGCCTGAACCATCTGTACGTGAAGCCGCAGGCGGCGGGGCTGGTGAATACGCTTTCCGTCAACACCAACAAGCGCAGCTACGAGTTCACGCTCGTATCGTCGCCGTTGGGCGGCATCTTCTACCAGAAAGTGCGCTTTCGTATCCCCACGACATTTTCAGCAAAGGCCAAGGCGCGTAGTGATGCGAGAGGCGAGCAGGGCGAGGGGAGAGCTGATCCCAATGCGGATGCCCTTGCCGTAGGGCCTGAGCAGCTCAATTTCGAGTATTCCATCTCGGGCAGCGCCAGCTTCAAGCCGGAGGCAGCCTTTGATGATGGCAAGGCGGTGTGGCTGCGGATACCGAAGGGCGCGGACTGGCCGGTGCCGCTGGCCAAGGACGGCAGCGACTATGTGGTGGTTAACTTCATACGCCGTGGCGACTTTCTGGTCGTACAGCGGCTGGCGGAAGCCATCGCCCTGCGCTCCGGGAGCGAAGAGGTCAAGGTCGAGCGCGGTCGCCGGCGCATCCTGGGGCTGTTCTGATGCGCGATCGCACATCATCCACCGGTGTCTCCGATGTGACGGATGCGCAGGAGCGTACCGTCAAGGGAAAGCTGCCGCGCAACATCGTCATGGTGCTGGGCGTGATCGCCGCCTTGCTGGTGGGTGGGCTCGGCTACTACTTCCAGTCGGTCAGCGAAGAGCAGTCCGATGCCAAGGCCGAGCAGGATCGGGCGGAGCAGCTGCGCCAACGGGCCAGCAGCGGCGACAACGGGCAGACGCTTGAGGCCACGATTCGTGATCAGGCGGCCAAGGCGCGTGCTGAAGCGGAGCGCCAACGCGCACTGGCAGTGAAGCCGGACACAGGCAGCGCGCCAGTGATGACGGCGAAGGATCTTGCCGCCCCGGCCAAAGCTGCAGCATCCGATGCGAAGAAGAATGAAGAAGACGATATCTTCACGGCCTCGATCTTCAAGAAGGGCATACGCAAGTCCCAACTCGGGCAGGCCAAGGTGCCGGCCGGGCTTGCTGATCTGACCGATCCCGCGCAGATGCGGGCGCTGCAGCAAGCCGCCGTGGCCCGCGCCAGCACTGCCAACGGGGCGCCGGAAGCGCCGGAACTGGCCGTCTCGCCGGACAAGCAGTTTCTCCGTGAAGCAGGTGCCATGACGACCTTGCGCACCGGCTTTGACGGCAAGCTCCCGAAGTGCACGCTGAGCCGAGGCTTCGTCATCCCGGCAACGTTCGCGGGCGGCCTCAATTCGGACAAGCCGGGCGAATTCCGCGCGACCGTCTCGCAGGACGTCTACGACACGGTGAATGGGCGGTGCAAGGTGATCCCGGCCGGCAGCACCCTGGTAGGTGCCTACAGCGCCGAGGTCACGGTCGGCCAGGAGCGCATCCTCGCCGCGTTCGTCCGTATGCAGTTGCCCAATGGGAAGACGGTGCCCCTCATGGGTATGCAAGGGGCGGACCCAAACGGGTACTCCGGCATCAGTGGAGACGTCAACAACCATTTCTGGAAGATCTTCAGTGGCGCACTAGTGATTGGCCTGCTTCAGCAGCGCTTTAATGACAGCAACACAGCCACAACCGTGGGACCGTCTGGCCTGACGACGTACGGCAATGCTGCCGGCCAGATTGCGGCGCAAACCGCATCCACCATCCTGAACCGCAACCAAAGTATCCGTCCGACGATCACGACCGAGCCGGGCCAGAAGATGATGGTGCAAGTCAAGCACGACATGGTGCTGGAGGCATATCGTGACTAACACCATGATTGCCCTGACCACGCTGGTACTGGCCGGCGCGGCGCAAGCCGCAACGATTCAGGCTGTGATCAGCCCGAATGCGGTGGTAGTGCATGCCGATGGCAATGATCGGCTGCACACGATCGCCGGAAACCCGGTCCTGTATTGCGGCCTCGACGCGTTTCTAGGCTGGTCGGCGAGGCTGGTTGGCGCATCGATCGAGCCCGGGGTCGAGGAAGGACCGGTCGTCCAACTCGACGGGAAGGCCGTGCCGATCGCAGTCCTCCTCGCACGCGAAGGCTGGCTGCGGCCGCCCATCCTCACCGAAGCAGCCCAGGAAGCGCTCGCGGAGCGCCGTGGCGGGTGGGCTTGCGCGCCAAAGACCGAGCCGTTCTCTCAGATGGGCCAACGAGTCGATCCCAAGATTACGGCTGGCATCGCGATGAATGAATCGGCATACCGCGGCCGCCCTTGGCCGTGGACCTTGAACGTCGCGGGGCGCGGCATGTTCTTCGCCACGCGCGAGGAGGCGTACGCGGCCATCAACCGCCTGCTGGCCAGCCAGCGCTGCGATTTTGATGTCGGTCTCATGCAGGTGAACTGGTGCTATCACGGCAAGCGATTCTCGTCGCCGTGGGAAGCGCTCGCACCGGCGACCAATATCCGCGTCGCGGAGGACATCCTGGCCGAAAACCTGCGGCGCAGCGGCTCTCCGATGAAGGCCGTGGCCTGGTACCACAGCGCCAATCCGGAGCGCGGCGGGCCGTATTTCGCTCGTTTCATGAACCACTTCGCCCAATTCCGATGATCAGGTCGCTATTTCTCTCCGCGCTGGTGTTGACGGCGAGCGCTCACGCTGCGACCAATACCGAGCCGCTGGATTTCGACTACCAGGTCGTTGCACGGGCCGCGGATCGCCCCGCCCTCATCTTCAATGACGGGCTCTCGACGTATATCCAACCGCGGCCGGGCCAGGTGGTGCAGGCTGACGGCGCCCTGCAGGACGGCCCGTACTGGGTCATCGATGGCGTGCCGGACGTGGTGCGCTACAGCGCGAACGGCCAGAGCGTCGTTGCGCGCTGGAAGCGCGCCAACGGCTTCACGAGCGAGCCCGCCAATCCGGTTGGGGACCTGCCGAAAAACCTCGCCGGCTTCTCCGGACGCATTGCCCTGATTGGCCAGCACGGCGATCTCGCGCTGGTGCGCGCCGGCCGCACGGCGATGCCGCTGGCCGCGATGGTCAAGTCGCTCGCGCCGGCGGGCTGGACAGGATCGGCACAGAAGGACATTGCGCTCACAGAAGATGTGTCGCTGCACAGCGCGGCAGGTGAGAACTGGCTGCAGGCACTCGGTCGAGTGCTTGAGCAACGTGGTCTATACGCGGAAGTGGATTTTGAGCGCCGGCACGTGGCCCTGCGCTCCACTGCGCCCAAGGCGTTCGCCGTAGATGGTGTCCGCAAGAGTGATTCCCAGGCCGCCTCGTTGATAGCCGTTAATGCCCCTGCTGCGGCTCCACCGGCCGACGACGGCGCCACACTCGCTTCGGCATTCGACGCCAACGCGATTCGCGACAACAAAGTGGGCCGCATTGAGATCCGCTTCGATGCGAAGCCGGGCGAGTTGCTGTTCCAGGACGCCTCGGGCAAGACGCTCTCCACCGAGTGGCGCGACGAGGACAAGACGCTGTCGCTGGCGACCGTGGACCGCTTCACGGTGCGCGGCGGCGGTAAGGCGGTGGAAGTGGCCCGTGTGCCGGGCATTCATTACCTCTTCGCCAAAAAGAACGACGCCGGCCTCTCCCGCGTCTTCGAGAAGGACGGCGCGACGTATTTGAGCTTCGACAAGTCGGTTGGCAACATTTCGGTGTTCGACGAAAGCCGGCGCGGCAGTGGGGAGCACAAGGATCGCTACTACAAGTTCAACGGCATTTCGGCGCACCTGACGGTCGTCGCCGACGGCAACGTGGTGCAGGTCGATCGCGTGCCGGAAGTGCGCTTCTATGAGCGGGAGGTGACGCAATGATCCGCCGAGCTGCAACCGCCACCGTAGGCCTAATTCTGGTCGCTGGCTCGGTTGTCCTGAGCGGAGATGCCCGCGCCGATTGTATCGACGCCGCCGCGACGTACCACCGCCTGAACCCGGTGTTGCTGCGCGCCATCGCCCAGCACGAATCGCGCATGCGTCCCTATGCGGTGAACCGGAACGCCAACGGCACCGAAGACATTGGCCTCATGCAGATCAACTCGGTGCACCTGCCGCGCCTTGCCACCTACGGCATCACGCGGGCCAAGCTGTTCGATCCCTGCGTGAGCGCCTATGTCGGCGCGTGGATCCTGCGCGATTGCCTCGACCGGGTCGGCGCGACCTGGGCGGGTGTCGGTTGCTATAACGCCGGCGCTCCCGAGAAGCGAATTCGGTACGCGAATCGCATCTACCAGACCCTGCTCAGCACGCAGCCCCAGTAACGAGAAGCATCCCGATTCCAGAAGGTACGACCCATGTTCCAGTCTCTTTCTCCTGCCCGGTTGATCCGGACCGTCGTCGCGGCGGGCACGCTGTCCCTTTGTGCCGTGGCGCATGCAGACATGCCTGCCGTGTTCGCGAGCGCGTCGCCCTTCGGCGTCGACGGCGTGGGCCACTTCGAGCCGACCGCGCCCCTGGTCGGCACGGGCTGGCAGCTGCTCGCCGCCAATACGAAGCGCGCCGCCGAGAGGCCGGCTGCAGTCGCTGCGGCTCCAGTTATTGCAGCGCCGGCAGCCGACATTACGGCGGTCTCCGTCCCCGCTACGCGAATCAGCACGGTCGCCGCAGCGAGCAAAGCCGCACCTGCAGCACCCCCGGCGCCCACCTCATGGACGGTGTCCCCGGTTGACGGCAACTTCCGCCAGCTAATCGAAGCCTGGGCGCCGCGCGCCGGCTGGAGGGCGGCGCCGTGGGAGCTGGAGAAGGACGTGCCCATCGTTGGCAGTGATGTGTTCGAAGGCGACTTCAAGGATGCCGTGCGCCGCGTGCTGTCGTCCACCGAGATGACGGACTACATCATCAAGCCGTGCTTCTACTCCAACAACGTCGTGCGGGTCGTGAAGCAGACCACCAAGTGCGACCTCAGCAAGTGAGCCGACTCCACATGAAACTGAACCGCCTCGTTCGCCCCACCGTTGGCACCTTGCTGGTGTGCTCGACCCTTGCTGGCTGTGTCTCGCCGCGCCTGTTGCACGACACCCGGCGAGCCTCGGATGACGCGCGCGCTGATTTCACCAGCCGCACGGAATCGCTCTACGCGCAGATGCGCCGCGATCGCGCTGCCGTGGAAGCCGAACAGGACGTGTCCAAGCCGTATCTAGTGGGCAAGCCCGTGCCGACCGCCCGCAATGTGACACTGCCGCTCGCACTGCGCAACAACGTGGATACGTGGGTCATGTTCCCGGAGCGCGTGATGCCGCTGGCCGTGGCCGCGCAGCGCATCACGATGGCGACGGGCATTCCCGTCAAGATCGAGTCCGACGTATACCTGCCAGCCAATCTGCTGATGCCGCGCAGCCTGGTGGCGCAGGCCGGCGGGCAGCTGCGGAGCCAGAGCACACCTCTCGGGACCAATCCGCTGACTCCGACGGGGCTGGGTCCGACACCGACCATGAATGGTCCGCTGCCGGCATCGCTGGCCTCGGGGGGCGCCAGCACGGCCGCCGCAAACCAGGCCACGCCGCTTGTCGAGTCGGCACTAAGCGTCGAGTTCAAGAATAGCGAAAAGATGCCGCTGGCGAACATGCTGGACCTGATCTCGACGCGCCTGGGTATCAACTGGGAGTACAGCGACTCCAAGGGCCTCATTCGCTTCTACCGGCTCACCACCAAGATGTGGCAACTGCCGATGAAGGCCGGCACCAGCTCCTTCACTACGGAATTTAAGCAATCCGCGCAGGGCGGCGGTAATGCAAACGTGGGCGGCGGCGGGCAGGCCACGCAGATCGATGCGGCGGTCAAGGCCGAGGCGAAGGAAATGGACGACATGGAGGGCATCCGCAAGAGTATCGAGCCGGCGCTCACCATGGTGGGCCGCGCGGAGCTGAATCCGACCACCGGCATCCTGACCCTCAAGGACACCAAGGAAGCCGTCGAGGCCGCCGACGAGATTGTACGCAAACAAGTGGCGATCTACTCGCGCATGGTCTATTTCAAATTCCAGACCATCGATTGGACGGTGACCGACAACGGCGAAGCGGGCGTGGACTGGAACGCGGTGCTCACGAAGGCGCTCGAACACGTTCCCGGCTTCACCTTCACGGCCCTCTCGCCGGCGTCGCTCGTGTCGTCAAGTGCCGGCAGCTTCGGGCTGGGTATCACCTCGGGCGGCTGGAATGGCACGCAGGCGATTGTCAGCGCGCTTAAGCAGTATGGCACCGTCACCACCACGGTGACGATCCCGATGGCGTTGCGCAACCGGCACGGCGCCCAGTACAACAACCGCCGCCAGTTCACCTACGTGTCGTCGACCACTCCGGCCTCCACGACCGCGGGCGGCACGGGCGGCATCCCGGGCATTACTACCTCGACCGGGTCGGTCGGTTTCAAGCTGACGGTGTTTCCCGACGCGACCACGCGCGACGACGTCAACCTCACGCTTGCCTTCGACCAGTCGGCGCTGGACGGCCCGATCGAGACGTTTACTTCCGGCTCGGGCAGCAACCAGCAGTCGGTGCAGGTGCCCAAGATCGTGGCCAAGGGCATCCCGGCGCAGGACCTGATCGTGCGCAATGGCCAGACCGTGGTGGTGACGGCGTTCGACCAGACCGACTCGCAGATGACGCATCGCACGCTTGGCGAATATCTGCCGACCATCCTCGGGGGTTCGCTGACGGCCGCGAAGTCGCGCACCTTCACGCTGGTGCTGGCGACGGTAATGGTGCAGGACCAGGGCGAGCCGCAATGATTCTCGACATCCACGGCAAGAAGCTCGTCTTCGGTATGCAGTGGCGCACGCTGACGGGCAGCGGCTCCCCCTCAGCGCTGGCGGCTAACATCGCCCGCGAGGTGCGGGCGACACGCATCTGGCATGAGGACCAGGCGCTGCACATGGGATATCTGGATGCGGCCGACGCACGGGCGTTGATCAAGGACAAGCTGTACTCTGGTGCCGCCGTCATTGCCCGCGTCCCGGAGCTGGTGCCCAACGCGCTCTTTGTGTTCCGGTTGGAAGCGCCGGGCCAGCAGGCGATGTATCTCGTCTGTGGCATCGTGAAGGGCCGCCCGCGGGTGGGCTTCGACCGGGTCATTTACGACGAGAAGACGCTAGGGCAGTTGACCGCGGATTTTCCGGCAAAGTGCGACGGCGACTTCAAGCTGGTAGGCAACGCGCCTGAGCTACTGTCGTTGCTACCGTCCGAGCGGTACGTCACGCATATCCCGTATACGCTGGACATGCTGATATCCCACGCCGGTCAGGCAGCGCTCCTGAAGAAGCCCAGCACAGCCAGCCAGCGCAAGCGCGCCTTGGCGCTCGCGGCGCTTGGGCTCATGGTGACGGTCGGCTGGAAGTATGGCAAGGCCGAGTATGACGCCTATCAGCGCCGTCTGCATCCGCCCCCGCCGCAGAAGACGCCGGCCGAACGCTACGCCGAGGATCTGGCCGCCCGCGCGGCTGGCCCGATCGCGCGGGCGGACGTGGCGCTGCCGGCCTGGGCACAATGGTTTGCCAACGAGGTGCCGCTGGAAGTGGGCGGCTGGTCTCTGGCGAGCATCCAGTGCGCCGACGTAGTGACCCCCAAGGCAAACTGCACCCTGACCTATGAGATTAAGCAGGACGCCAGGGGCCTGACCAACCAGACTTTTGTCGCAGCATTGCCTGACAGTTTCGGGGCGCCGGTGTTTCAGGCCGACGACACCAAGGCGGTGGTGAGTACACAGGTACCGGTGGGCGAGACGCGTCGTCTCGGCATGGTGCTGGACAAGCTGCCTACGGCAATGGCGTTGCGGGTGGGCTTCGGCTCTCAGTTGCAGACGCTGCGCCCGGTCGCCACCAGGGCGGATCTGAAAAACCTGTCGATCTTTGGCACGGTGCCGCCTGAAGGGCCGGCATCCATTCCCAATCCGGTGCTGTCTGCCAAGTGGGAATTGGCCGGACCGCTGCGCAATGTGACCGAGGTTGCGGGCTTCCCGCCGCACGTCACAGTAAAGACGATCGACCTCACGGTGAATCTGAACGCTGCACCGGATCTGAAGCAATCGAAATTCATGTTGACGGTCGGCGGCGATGCGTTCGCTCGCGACTGAAAAGGACTCTCTCATGCGTGCAACCCCAATCCCGATTCTGTACCCGTTGCGCCGCGCCGCCGTGGCTGCGCTCGCCCTGCTGGTGGCGGGCCCGGCGCTGGCCGACGACGATAAGTCGCTCGCCCAAAAGCTGATCGATGCCGACGCCAAGGTGGCGCTGCAAAAGCTCCAGCAGGAGCTCGACAAGAACGCGCCGCCCCCTGCCGTGTCGGCTGCGCCCGCCGGCGCAGCGGCCGCCAAGCCTGCAGCCGAACGTACCCCCCAGACCATCGCCCTTTATGGGGTGGACGGCCGCGCTGCAGGTGGCGCGATGACGTTGCGCAGCTATGTGCGCTGGGGCGACCAGGTCTATCCGGCAAAGGTCGGCGGAAAGTGGCGCGGCTATACCGTCTCGGCGATCACTGAGATCGGCACTACCTTCACGCGCGGCAAGGCGAAGCTGTTCGCACCGGTCGTGCAGGATGACGCGGTGGTGCTGCTGGATGATGCGCCACAGTCGAGCAAAGCGAGCGCAGCCGCCGGCTCGGGTCCGTTGCCGATTCAGGGCGCGGGTCAGCCTACGGCGCAGGGCACGCCGCCGTTCTTCCCGATGCCGTCCATGGGCCCCGGTCCTGGGGCCTCGTCGACGCTGCCAACCCCATTCCCGTTGCCCCCTACGCCCGCTATGCCGGTTGGTGCGGCATCGCCGTCGGCCAGCTTCGCCCAACGCTGAGCGCGCAGATGGGATTCTTTGGCAAGCGCGCGAAGAGCGAGGGCTTGGCTGGCAGCTCCGGTGTCACCGTCGTGACGGGCGGCGCGGCGACCTTCCTGCCGGCCGCACCAGGCAAGCCCGCGGCGCCGGTGCAGCAGGCGAGCGAGATTCGTCCCGACGAGATCGGGACTGTCGATGACGTGCCTGTGTTCGCGCGCACGCTCTACGACGAGCTGGACATGGCGCCATCGCTGCGACATGCCATCTGCCCGGTGTTGATCGAGGCGGCCACCAGCGGCGACGGCCGGGGCAAATTCGCCTTGATCCTGACGCGGGACATGGCCAACTCAGACGTGACCGAGGAGATCCTTCGGCAACTGCGCCTGCGCTTCGACCCGGCATCACCGCTGATGCACCTGGCTGCGGCCCAGGTGATGGTCGCGCTCTCGCGCGGCAGCGTCGAGCCGGTGGGCGCAAGCGACAAGCTCGCCGTCGGGGTGGGACGGCAGCCCGCCAGCGCGCTGTGGCAGAACTTCGATGCGGTCGGTCGTTTCGCGCTGCGCGAGGGCGCCTCCGACTTGCACTGGGAGATCGAGGACCAGGGCGGCTACTCGCAGGTGCGCCTGGCCATCGATGGCTATCTGGTCGCGCCACCCGAATTCCGCATGGAAACGGGGGTGATGCTGGACACGCTCTCGCACATCTACCAGAAGGGCAAAGGCGGCTCGCATGGCGTGTTCAGCCGCGTGCTACCGCAGCAGACAAGCATCCGCACGACGATCGACGGCCAGTCGGTGGCGTTTCGTTGGGCTTCCATGCAAAGCGCAACCGGCCATGTGACGGTCATGCGGATGCACCGCGAGGAAGTGCAGACCAAGCGTGTGGATTTCGTGGAGGATCTAGGCTACTTCGAACAGCAGGCCAAGCTGCTCGACCGCAACACCATGCATCTCGGCGGCGGGACCGTGATGGTCGGCGTCGTTGGCTCGGGCAAGACCACCACGGCGCACGCGATTATGCAACGCCTGCCAGCGTGGATGAACAAGATGGCGATCGAGGATCCGGTGGAATTGTTGGCCGAAGGCACGCACCATTTCTCGGTCTCGCGCACGCTGGACGGCGCGAACCGCGACGAGGATCCGTTCATTGCCGCCAAGCGCCAGATCAAGCGGATGAACCCGCACTTCGTAATGGTCGGCGAGCTGCGTGACCATGAATCGGCGGGCCTGTTCCGGGATGTGGCCGGCGCTGGCTTGCGAGCGCTCACCACCGTCCACGCGCCCAGCGCGTTGACAGCTCCGGATCGGCTCTCGGACGGCGAGCTGCGCATTCCGCGCAGCGTCCTGGCCACGCCTGGCTTCGTAAACCTGTACGTCTACCAGGCGCTGCTCCCAAACACCTGCTCTTGCGGGCTGTGCGACGCCGACATGAAGCGGGTGTTGGGCGCGGACAAGCTCAGGCAGATTGAGCGGCTCTTCCAATTCGACGTGGAGGGGATCCGGTTGCGTAACCCGGAAGGATGTGACCTGTGCCGCCGACCTAACCTGCCGGATCTAAACGGCGCGCGCGGGCGCACGGTCGTGGCCGAAATGTTCGAGCCCGACGAGCTCGATCTCACCTTTATCCGCGACGCCAAGAACATCGAGCTGGCCGCCTACCAGCGTAGCAAGCGAAAGTTAGGCTTCGACGTGCCTGACAGTACCGGAAAGACTGTATTTGAGGTCGCCTTGTACAAGGTGTTCGCCGGCATCGTCGATCCGCGCGAGGCAGAAAAACTCACGTCGCTGGATGCCTACGAAGCCAAGCGCCAGCGTGACCTGGCGCGCGCAGCCAATGCAATGGGGATTCAAGCATGATGCAGAACCTGATTAAACGTGTGGCCACCGTGTTCTCGCGCAAGGTGGGAACACCGGCCCTGCGCGCCGGCGACCGAGTATTCGCCGACAAGCTCTTCTGGGCCAAGTACCGGTTCCGGGGCATGCGGGCCACGTACTACCACGACCTCGCCAAGCGCATCCAGCATATGCCGGGTGAGCCGGTGTCCAACCACTTCGCCAAGGACGCAGCACGCCGCGCAGGCGAACCCCTGGGGATTCTTGCCGCGCACTGGCTGTCGCGCTCCGAAGGTATTGACGGCCAGATGCAGCGCTCGCGCCTGACGGAAATCTTCCGCGGGACGGTGCCGGACGAGGATATCCCGATCCTGGCCGTGGCCGAGGACGGCGGCGATATTCGTGAAGGCCTTGAAACGCTCGCACGCAATCTGACGGCGCTCGGCGAGGCGCGTGCCGGCATCGCCCTAACGCTCGCGGGCGTCGCTATGACGCTGTTGATCCTGCACGCTTATCTGGGGGCCATGGCCTTCCTCGTTGGTCCCAAGGTCGATGAGTCGTTCCGCACCATGCTGGACGTGAGCCAGTATGGGCCGGTGGGCAAGACTTTCCACAACGCCACGACGTTCTTGCGGCATTGGGGCTGGCTGGTGTTGCTGGTCGAAGTCGGGGCCTGCGTATGGATGCTGCGCGCCCTCAAAAATTATACCGGCCATCACCGCGCGTGGCTGGACCGCAAGGTCCTGGTGTTCGACTTCTTCCGCCGCTTCCAGAGTGCGCAGTTCCTGTCGGGCCTGTCGGCCGTCACGAAGCGATTCGGCGGCGATATCCGAAGCCTCTCTGACGGCCTGGCACTCATGCGCGCCAATGCCTATCCCTATTTGGCGCACCACATCGAGCGCATGGAGCTGAATCTGGAATACATCCCTAACGAGGGCGGCAAGGTCTTCGATACGGGCATTTTTGACAAGGATACGAGCTACCGGATTCAGGACATCGCCGAGTACGAGAGCGACCTGTCGAAGATGCTGCACATGGTAGCCGAGGACTTGCTGCTGGAGACGCCCAAGCTGATGCTGCAGCGTGCCTCGCAGTTCAATCGCCGCGCGACCTTCATCCTCATCATCCTAATCACCGGTCTCGCCTTCATGCCTGCCTTCATGGCGCAGGAGATGAAGATGCGCACGCAAGTGGTCGGCATGGGCGGGCAGCGTCCCGTGCAGCCGGCATCGTCCTCGCAACCCTGAAACCCCTGTCCTTCCAACCCGCAACCCTGATTCCACCTGGAGAACCTTCAATGACCGACGTAGCCAAGACCCTGACTGCAACGCAAGACGCCCCGAACGACGTGCGTCCGATCGCTAACCAGCTGCATCTGATGGACCCCACGATTGCCCCGGCCGGGCAGCGCAATCGCCGTACGCGCAAGCAGTGGGGTGGCGGCGTGCTGGACGAATATGGCTTCTACCTGCTGCTAGCCGGGATCGCACTGGTGGCGATCCTCGTGCTGTTCTCTCGCAACCAGACGGACTCGCAGGTGCAGCAGCTGACCACGGAGCTGAACGGCGTGGTTGGTAAGGTGAAGACCAGCTACCGCGGCCAATACAGCAAAGTGAGTGTCACGGCACTCATCAGTAACGGCGTGTTCAAGGATCTGACGACTATGACGGTGTCGGGCACTTCGGTAATCCTGCAGCCGGGCGGCGGCACCCTGACGGTTGCGCCCGCCCAGCTGTTGAGCGCAAACGACTCGATTCAATGGACGATTCCGCAACAGCCGGACGCGGCTTGCATCTCGATCGTCGCTTCTTATCAAGGCAGCGCCGGCAAGATTCTGGTGAACGGCACCACCATCAAGGCGGTTGGCGGCTCCGTCGATCCGACCAAGGTGTCATGCTCGGGGGGCAGCAACACGATTGACCTCTTGATTGCCTGATGACGGTCTTGGAGCAGGTACTGACAGGCACGTGGATGCGGCTCCTCTGAAAAGAGATAGCAAATCCATGACCTTTCGATCGTCAGTGCCGGCTTGATCTGAGGCACAGTTCCAGTACAACTCGCGCCCGGCCTCTGGCTGGGCGTTTCCCTATACGGAGGTCACCGTGTTCCTGACGGAAGCCGCTTTTCAGCTTACCATCGCCGCCGCCGGGATGGCGGTGATGATTCACAACACCAACAGTCTGGTCGACGATGCACTGGCGATGGGTACCGGCCAGTACATGGCCAATGTCGGCAGCGCGGTCAACACCTACGTCTTTGACAATATGACGGTGCTGGCCGGCAGCCCAGCCGGCCCGACGGTGATCACAGCGGGGAGCGTGACGGCGACAGTAGCCAGTCCACTGCACCCAACCATCCAGGACCTGATCAACCTGCAGTTGCTACCGATCGGATTCAGCGATGTAAGCCCGCTCGGACTGTCGTTCAAAGTGGATCTGACACCGACCAACTGCAGCGCGGGCCTGTCAAACTGCACGATCCCCGGCATCATGTACTCGACTACGGCATACCGGGATTCCTCGGGCAGTGTGCGTACCGATCAGCTGAGCGGCGCGATTGCCACCGCAGGTGTCGATGCTGGTATGTCCTACGCCGAAAGCCCTGGGGTTATTACCGGGATGGCGGCCAGCTGGTCGGCGCCGAATCCGCTACCCGGTAACCAGGCCGGCGTGCTGATGATGCGCGTTGGCAATACCTCGCTGCTCGCGCAAAGCATGAACCAGTTCTACAAGCGCGACGGTTCGTTGAACCTCACCGGCCCGATGGATGCGAACAACCAAGCGATGAACCGGGTTGGGAACTTCCAATCGAATGGGTCGGTCTCCGCGAACGGCAATGTCGCGGCAGGGGCGAACGTTTCTGGCAATGGTGTATATGGGAACTATGTTCAGTCGAACGGTGATCTGCGGGCGAACTCCAACATATCAGGCAATGGAGTGTATGGGAACTACGTGCGCTCGAACGGCGATCTGAGCGCCGGGTCCAATGTCATCGGCGACGGCGTCTATGGAAATGTGGTGCAGTCGTGGGGCGATGTCGCGTCTAACGGGTCAGTTCGGTCTTCTGGTTATCTTTTCGCTGCTGGCGCAATCGTTCCTTCAACCGGCGGAGGACAGCAGGTTTGGGAAGGTTGGGGCTGCGGCGACCCGCAGGGGGCGATGCGAAGCGATCCAAACGGCAAGATCATGTCGTGCCAAAATGGCGTTTGGCGAAATTCGTCGGGAGGCGCGGGAGTCGTTGACATACAGTTCGTGAGCAACTGCTACAACAACGACTTTGGGTTGTGGTGGCGTGTAGTCTACGCAAACGGAACAACGAAAGATATGTTCTCTCCGTCTGGCGGATCATGCTCTAACGGAGGTGGCTAATTCATCGTGTGGCACGAACGGCGGGAACTCCCCGCCGTCTTTCCTATGCAGCTACTTGCTTTACTGACACTGTAGAACGACCACCCCGGTCACATCACCACTCGACGGCGTCGGCATTGCGTAGCCGATTGCAAGCAGCGGCTTCGTTGCGTCGCTACCCATTGCCTGAATATGACGGAGAAAGCCCTGTGACTGCAGTACCCCATCGAGAGCCGTCAGCGTGGCGGTTGCGTTGGCGTGTGCATCCGACCCAATTGCGACATCTAGACTGAAGGACTTAAGTGTTGGCCCCACCATTGCGATTGCGGCGGTCGCTGCATTCACCTTGCCTGGTACAAAGTTGCCGCTAATGGCGGTAGGCGCAGTGCTAGCGATCAGTGAGCATGCCTTTTCTGCGCCGGGCGTGAGGTCAGGCTGAAGTTTCAGAGGTTTACCGAAAGCGTAGTGCGCTCCCTGGTTCGCGTTGAGGCTCCCGATGCTGCTCGATCCATCCGTCCACCGACCAATTGCGAAGTCACCATTGCCAGCTACGTCGGCGACCTTTCCGCTAGTCAGAGTGATGAGACTGTTTGCGTCAATGCCGAGTTGGGTGTATGCGCCTTCGGCAGTCGCCTTCTGGAGGGAGGCCGGGAATATATTCGAGGCGATGGATTGCAGCACCGACTTGGTGGAGGTTTCCGTCTGTGGCACGAAGATCACCGCCAGCGGATCGGCATTCACTGCCGGGGCCGTACCCTGAACCACAATCGTCGGAGCCGGGGGAGGGGCCGTGGTCGACGGATTGCCGTTGGTCGGCGCTTCGTCACCACCGCCGCCACACGCCGCGAGGGCGAGCGTCGTAGCGGTGGCCAGTGCTTTGAGAGCGAATTTGGAGTTTTGCATTTTTCTTCTCTGATTTTGAATCGGCCGGGGATCGGTCCGTTATTTTTAGCTTAACGTCCGGGGCGCAAAGTCAAGTCCGCGCCCAGCCTTCGGCCGGCGTGAGCATACACGAAGGGGACCACTATCTAGACGACAAACTAAAGCCAACTTTGACCCCCTGAAGGTGGGGCATCAGCATCAGTCGTGTAAAGGATCCGGCCGCAGTGGTTGCAAATATGGTGCTGCCGCATGGAGAGGAACCGTTGTTCGCGTCACAGGCGGATGCTGCGCGATCCGCAATAGGAGCAGGGCATGACATTCCCCGTTGGGCATTCAGGATGCTTCCCGCAGTACTGCTGAAGCCTTGGGGTCGCCCGTGACGGAAGCAGATACAGCAGGAAGAGGCCGATGTAATGTGTGCAGAAGCAGATCAACGCCCACTTCCAGCCGCTTCGTCCCCATTGTCGCGCGAGCTTGTATGCCAGGCCCGGGGGCACCACAAAGACGAGAACGAATAGAGTAGCGGTACTCATCATCGTTCAGTCCTCTTTGATCTATTTGCGCCGGCGCGCCGCGCCATTTGCACCGCCCAGTAGGCCACTGCAGCCGGGGCAGGAGAATGCATGGCTGAGTTCAATACGGGGTGCCACGTTTGCAATGAGATAGGGTGTCCGACATACCCTGCAGGGTGCCAATTCGAGTTGCGCATCGGTGGACATGGTTCGGCAAATGTGACATGCCCGATCGGCAGAGACCTTGGACGCAGTTCCGAAGAATTTTTCGAAGAGATCGTAGGCTGCGATGAATGCCTCCGGAACATTGGCGCCGAACGCCAATGCAATGCGATACAGCGAGACGATGATCGTTGCCTGAAGGCGATGGGTATGGTGTTCGAAGTACCAGGCCGTCGACGTCGGTAGCTGACCCGAGGGCGAGGATTTTCCGTGGATCTGCTGGAACAGCTTGCGGGTACGCGTCGAGGTAATGCCCAGCAGCGATGTGATAGTCGAGGCGCGGCAGTGGCTTCGGACCATCATTTCGCTGTAGACCTTCTTCTGGAATGGCTCCAAACGAAGGTTGGTCCAGCTGTTCTTCGTCGCCATGCGATCAGCGCGCAGCGGGGTGGAGGTCAGGAAGTGATGCGCATTCGAATCGGTCCCCAGCCGACTGGAATCGAAGTCGATCCAGAAAGTCTTGCTATGTAGGCGCCAACGGAAAATCGGGAAGTCGACCCGCGCAATGGCCCTGTCAAGGACGTGCTGCGGGAGCGAACGAAGATACTCCGCTAGATCCTTGGTGATCCCGAGAAGAGGCGCGGCCAGAATGCTGACATGGAGCAGTTCAACCATCAGCCATATGTAATGGCGATTGTTGTAGAACAAGCGAAGCTTGTCGTCGTTGGTCCAGCCAGGTAACTGGGAACGCAGCGTGTCGACGGCCAGCGTGGTCGTTGTGTTTTCACTCAAACAACGCCAGTCCTGTACCTCGGAGAGCGTCGGCACGACAACGAGGAACGGGGTGCCCATCAAATCGCGTTGCGTGGCCTCAGCCTTGCGAACCTTGTCGACGGAACCTTTGCCGATATGCAGCATCTGCTCAAGCTCGGGGTGCGCGCCGAGCAGTTCCGCAAGGTGATCGGTGAGGTGATAGTTTGCCGACCGAATCCGGTCGCAGGTCATCCTGGTGAGTCGCAAGCGCTCAAACTCTGAGGTGGGGGAGTGGTGTTGCATAGCTCTTTGCTCTCATCGGGCATTCAGGGCCGAGCGAATGTCGGCGTGGAGACGGGAGACGATGCTGTCGAGCACCGTCAAGACCGGGCGGAACTCGGAAACGTCTCCGGCCATCTGTACGGTGAGCTGCGCCGACGCGAATGTCGAAACGAGTTGCTCGAATTCCGTCACCAGTTTGGCGAGTTCATCACGGGCGCGTGCCCGCTTATCCAGGACGGACGAGCGTTCTGCGATTTCGTCCTCAATCTGCTGGCGCCGCGACTGGATATCGGCCAGCTCTGCCTTTGCAGCGGAGAGTTCGTCATTCTTGGCGGCCAGGGCGTCTTCCAGGGAGGCGTAGCCTGGCGGAACGACTTGCACTTCAACGGTTTCCGGGCGGGTATTGGCCTTCGAAAACGCCATGCGTTCTTGCAGCTCTCGCTTCTCGCGCTCCAGATCGTCGATCTGCATTCGGATGGCGCTGTAGCTCAAGTTTTGACGGGTCATCTCCTCCCGTACGTGACTCAGCGCTTCCCGGTCGGCGTCGCGCTCTGACGCCAATCGACCGAGCTCAGCGTTGAGGCGCCTAATCTCAAAATCCTTGTCGGCATTCTCGGAAACCGTGCTTGCAAGCTCCGCCGTCGCGATGTCCAACTTGGTTTGGACGTCGATGACCTCCTCCTCCTGCTTACGAAGCCGCTCGACGAACTTGCGAATGTCCTTGCGATGGTAGGCCGGGTCGTTTTCCTTGAATTCGATGACCGCGTCGATTTCCTCCGCAGAGTAGTCACGCCGGCGGAGTACCATCAGCTCACCGATATTGAGCTTCGAAAGCGCGCCGTTGTGCTGCAGAAAGCGATGGTAGAGACTCAGGTATAGCTGTGCCTGGCTACGAGTGAGGTCGAGGGCGTCCTCAGCGATGGTGAAAAACATGTCCCGCGCGCGAGACCGTGCCGCTCGGGTGTCGCCGTACTCAGCAGCGACGATTTCCGTCGTCGATTCATGCACGAGCTGAAGGTCCGCCCCAAGGTCCTGGAGCAGACGAGAGATCTTGTCCTTCGTGCGCTGAATGTTTCGGACACATTGGAGAAGTCGGCTGAATGCGTCCTCGTTGACTGGAACGGTACCCAGCGCATTGCGTAAGGCCATCTCCGCTCGGGAGACCTCAGGTTGCAAAGGGAAATTCACGATGTCTGCCCGCACGGCAGGAAGGTCTTCAGTTTTGATTTTTTTCTGCGGCATGTTTCGCTCACTTGGAAGGAACCTGACAACCAGAGTTACGGCCCAGAAGCGTTGTCAAGTCCTCATCGAGAGTACGGAACGTGCGGCGCCCTTTGGGTAGCAAAAGCTCTTCATTAAGGGGTGTCTTTTGCCGGGCGGGGTGCAAAGCTGGTTGCTTATGCGTCGCTTATCGGTGCCGTCTGCCCAAAATTTAGGGGTTTACCCCTAACGTCAGGGGTCGATATTAGATATTCGAAAAACAGAAATAAACGCTTTTTAATTTACAGGCGCGACCTGAAACCATGAGCACGCTCATGCGTTTTTCCTGGAAAGCCGGCGTGTTTTGGTTAGCTTTCTGCCTGCCTTCTCTGATCCGGTCCCAGTAGGATCGTGAAAAGCCTGCGTTCAGACGCATCGACCTAGCGCGTGCCGAATGGCGGCAGCGCTCAATCTCATAGTCCTCCGCCCACGCCAGCGTGCTTTCGCCATGCGCTACTGCATGCCGCAAGCGCGTTGAAGCGCAGCTGTTCCTCCAGAGATTCCTTGCTCCTCGGAGCATCGAACCATCGCCTGGCATCCGCCAGGAAGTCCCTTGCAACGTTTCTGGAGAGAAACCATGGAACCCTTTGTCACGAATCTCATCAAGCGTCCGTTCAAATTCTTCATGCTCTGTATGGTGTTGTACATGGCGTCGCAGTCATTCATCGTCGGTGCCTTTGTGATCGTCGTTGGACTGTCATTCCTGTATCACCGGGTCATAGCCTGGAACAAGGCCATTCCCGCAGCGCCCAAGGTTTCCATGCCGGATATCCAATCCAAATCGAAGCACGAAGCGCAGGAGATGGCGGAGCCCAAGCAACAACCTTATGAGCGCTCGGCAGTGGTTACGCCGATTCGTCGAACGGCAACGTACGAGCGTTCCTGATCCGTTGCCGCCTTTCTGAGGCGGCGCTTCCACCTGTCGCGGGTACCCGTTACCCGCCGGCTGGTGGGTCTTCGGGTGCCTGTCCGGAGACCAAATGAAAACGACAACAGCTGGATTGCAGCTCGACTTCTTCGGTGAAGCGGCCGCCATCGTAATGCCCCCTCCCAAGCTTGACCCGTTACCCGACCCCTCCTTCTGGAGCGACGCGGTGCGCGAGAAGATGGTCGACGCTCTCATCAGCCTCGCCTGCGATAGCCGCCGCGGCGACAACATGCCGGAGTCCCTTATCGACTGTGCCGAGATGTTGCGTACCCGCATGCGCAATCGGGCTCTCGACCTGGAGGAATACTCCATGACGCTCGGCTGGATATTTGGCTATTGGAATGGCGCGTTGCCATACAGCTACGTCTGCGGCGTATCCGGGGTCGACCCTGAGACCCTGCAAGACGTGATTCTCAATCACGCCAGGCTGCGTGGCGACCTCGATGCGGTCCGACGTTTGTGCTGTGGCTCTCTTCTTTAGACCATGACTTGGCTCAATCTCATCAAGCGTGTGGCCGGTGTTCTGAGCGCGGAACAGAGAGGGTCATCCTCTTCCAGCATGATCCCGGTCGGCACAGGCGCCGCCAACGAGCGGCAGTTCTATGTTCACGGCATCCCCCATCTGCTTCGGGACGAAGGTGATCGCGTAATCCACTTCGTTGGGGGCTTTCATCATCGGCTGCAAAGCACGCCGTATGGCGACAAGCTGCTGCCGGAGGTGATCCCTCGTTGGAAACAGGTCAGCGTGCATCCAGGCGAAGCGCTGGAGACGGTCGCGGCTGACGTCATTTTTCAAGCCGAGCGGGAACTCCCGGCGGACTCGCCGACAAGTAGTGACGTACCAGCAGGAGGGCGCCGCTTTCAGCCAACGCGCAGCTTGGATGGCGCCCAGCCATCGCACAGCAAACGTGAAGGCGGCGAGCGGGAAGGGGGCGGAAGCGCCTCCTCTGAAAAGGGTTCCTCTTCCGCCTACACCGTGGGCAAGCTCATCGAATGGGGCGAAATGGAGTTCCCCAATCGTAAGTCTGGTGGGCCTCGTACCTACACGTCGTTTGCCGTCAAGCTGTACACGGGTGCCGGCGAGAAGACCCTGCAGGGCGAAGGTCTGAAGGACGCTCTCGCAGAAGCCGGTTGCAAGCTGGGTGACCGTGTTGCGGTCAAACGCCTGCGCAAGGAGAAGGTGCCAGCCTTTGATAAGAAGACTGGCGATCCCATTAAGGATCCAAGGACCGGAGAGCAGAAACTCTGGGACAGGTGGGTCTGGAACATCAATCTCGTTCATTGAATAGGAAGCACCATGGCATCCGTCAACAAAGTCATCCTCCTGGGCAACCTCGGGGCAGATCCTGAAACTCGTTACATGCCCAGTGGCGACGCGGTGACAAACATCCGTATTGCGACCACCGATCGCTACAAGGACAAGCAGTCCGGCGAAATGAAGGAAGCAACCGAATGGCATCGCATTTCGTTCTTCGGCAAGCTGGCAGAAATCGCTGGTCAGTACCTGCGCAAGGGTTCGTCGGTCTACATCGAAGGCCGCATTCGTACGCGCAAGTGGCAGGATCAGTCCGGCCAGGACAAGTACAGTACAGAGATCATCGCCGATCAAATGCAGATGCTCGGTGGTCGCGCAGGTGCCAATGATGACGACGGCGATGCCGGCGTAGAGCGAGTGGCTTTGCAGCAGCGTCGCGGGAGTGAGCAGCGCTCGGCTCCGCCAACGCAACGCTCGGCCGGGGCGCGTCAGCAGCCTGCGCAACCGCCGTCCGGTGGCTTCGGCGGATTCGACGACGAGGAGATTCCGTTCGCTCGACCTGCAGCGCTCGATGGCATTCCTTTCCGCAACGATGGCGCGCCGATGTACTGACGCGCCGCTCCAAGAAGTACCTCTTTGAACTGACTGCTACCGGCTTGTCCGGTAGCAGCGGTGCCTTTCTCGGCCGGTCGGCCAAATCCCCATATTCCCCAGCAAAACGCCGTGCTGAAAAGACCTTCTGGCTACGGCCGGGATGTCTTTTGAGCAAGCGTTCCTTCGCCTGTCTCAGGCATCGACCAACCCTCCATCTGGAGCCATCCCATGAAAGAACTGAGTGACATTGTGAAAAGCTGGACGCCCGCTCAATGGGACGCTCTGGTGAGACAGTACCTGCCAGCGGAAGTCCTGACGGACAACTTCTGGCGAGGACGTCCTGGTCCTTGCCCCCTATGCGGCGGCCATGACCGCTTTACCTATGACAACAAGCGCGGCCGCGGCGATTGGGTGTGCCGCAAGTGCAATGCGGGCAACCCCAAAGCCGGCGACGGTCTGGAGCTTGTGCGCTGCTACACCGGCATGCCGTATTGGCAACTGCAGCGCGAATTGAACGGCGAGCCAGCCGTTCCGGTTGATCCTCGGCCTTACCGGCCTGTTCCCGCGCCGCATTGCAGGCCCGATGACTCCGCGGCCAAGATGCGGCGCATCGTCAAGCAGTGGAACTCTGCCGCCGAGTTGGTACATGGCGATCACGCCATGCGCTATCTCGCAGCCCGGGTTCCGGATCTGCGAGCGCCGCGGCCCGCTTCGTTGCGGCTGGCGGTGCAGGACTACTGGTATGAGGGCCAGCTAGTCGGTCGCTATCCCACCATCGTTGCGCAGTTCAGCCTGCCAGATGGACGCATGGCCACGGTGCATCGGACGTCGCTGGACCCGGTATCGCCTGCCAAGGCGACGATCGTAAGCGCGGACGGTGAAATCCTGCCGGCCAAGCGAAATGACGCATCGGCGTTACCGGTTGCAGGTGGCGCGGTGCGATTGATGCAGCCGCGTGCCGGTGAAGTTGGCGTTGCCGAAGGGCTGGAGAATGCCTATGCAGCTTACATGCTCTTTGGCGTGCCGGCCTGGAGTTGCTTGAACCGTGTGCTGCTTAGCCAGTTCGTGGTGCCACCGGACTTGGGCATCCACACCGTGCACATCTTCGCGGATTTCGACAAGGTCGATCCGAAGACAGGCAAGTCGCCCGGCATGGCCGACGCGTTGAAGTTGGAGAAGCGGTTGCGGGCCGAAGGGCTGTGCACGGTCATGCATAGACCGAAAGTCCGTGGCACGGATTTTTGCGATCAATGGCGCACCGAGCACCAGCTGCGCCTGATGTCTCAGCAGGTAGCTACAGCCTGACCAGATCGCCACCAGACGGTGGCGTCATACTTAAACTCTGCCCTGTGGGTCCTTCCCATAGGGTAGGGTATCCCGTGGCAGATTCTCCAAGGAGAAATGTAATGCCGCAAAAGGGATTCACAGCAATCATCAACAAACTGCATATCCAGGCCATGCGCGCTACGGCAGCTACGGAAGTCCAGGCCGGACAATCGGAAGCGGAGTTCTTCGATGTGTACCGCCGTGAGCCGTCCGGCAGCTTCACCTTCCTGGGCCGGAAGTTCTCATTCGATTCCGCCCTCGATTACTGTTTGGCGCCGACTCTTCACTGAGAGGCAATCCCATTAACAAAAAAAGCCCAGCGTACTGCTGGGCATTTTTTTTGTCTGAGGATATCAGCGACGCTTTCGCTTCTTGATGCCATTGTAGACAACCAGAGTGGCCTCTAGAAGGCACCACCCAATGAGGACGGTGAAGACGAAACGGTTAATGCCTTGAGTGTTGGACAGGTATTCGAACATGGCTCGGTATCCTTCGTGTCTTTGAACGATATCAGGTTGCCACACAACGAGAGTCAGTCAAGCGCCGCGAAACTCCGCGGCGCCTCGCTCACCCGAATCGCGCCATGGCGTCATTGAGCGCGCCGACATCCAGGCCGGCAAGCGGGCCAGTGCCGGGATCTACAGGCACCAACACTGGTGCGGTCACTGGCGCAGCCTGCTGCCCCTCCGCTGCGGAGGCTAACGCGTGTTGCGGTCTTTCCACAACAAGCTGTCGTACCGCTGCCGGCGACGACGGCGAGATCTGCGACACGGCTGCATACGGTGCGGGCGGCTCCTCTTCGCTCGCTGCTGACCGATCAGGCCGACCCCGGAGCGGAGCATCTAGTGCCGATGGTGCAACGATCGGAGCCGTTGGTACAGTATGCGGGCGCAGCAGCGTGTCGGGACCTGAGCTGAGCACAAGCTGTAGCCCTCGCTGGGCGAGCAGCTTAAGCATGAACGCCCGCTCCCGGGCTCCCGGGTACTGCCGCAGGTAAGCGAGCAGATCGGGAGCCGAGTCGGCGGACAGCGTCACGGTCATCTGAAGCTTGTCCATGGCCGGCATCCTCAGGCAGCCCTGGCGGCATGCCGTGCGGAACCGATGGTGTAGAAGCCGCGGACGTTGGCGAAGCACGGCGCGTCCATGATGTGGATCACGTTGAGCGGGAAGGCAGCACGGATGGTCGGGGCATACAGCTGGGCGCCACCACCGGTCAGGATGATGGCCCGGATATCTTCGGTGCGGCCGACGCGTGCCTGAATCTCCTTGACTGGCTGATGGGCGACGGCCATGGCCTCCGCCAGGTAGGGCGAAACATCCAGATCCTGACCATAGAACACCATGGGCTTGTCATCGCGAATGGCCTTGTCGATGCGCTCGATGCTGTCGGTTGGCTGCCCACGGTCAGCCGAGATCAGGCTTGCCACCTGCTGGTAGATGCGCGCTGCGCCACCGGGCGCCCCGCCGCTTCGGGTGTCGTCCATGGTGTAGCCGCGCGCCACCACCCAGTCGGTCGTGAAGTAGCCGACATCGATGACCAGGTAGGCATTGTCAGGGTCGTACTTCTTGCCGCTCTGCTGGATGTACGTGATCAGCGTGCCCAACGGCTGCGGCAGCGGGAGGACGCTGTTGATTCGGACATCGCCCCAGCCAAAGTCATGGGTGCCGGTGAAACGGTCCTTGAGGTAGGCCGAGTACTTCTGGGTATTGTGGACCGGCAGGCCGAGGACCAGCCGATCAACCTCCTTGGCATTGGCGTAGTGCAGCGATCCGGCAAGCAAGGCAGCGTAATTGGGCGTCGTCACATAATCCTCGGAGAGGGAGCGACCGGTATGGACATGGGCGGCGCTCAGCGAGACATCAGGCCCGACCTCATATCGCGCGCCGTCGATCTCCATATTCACGACGTTGCGTGCCCGGAAGATGCCACCAGCGTGCGTGGTGAGGGAGGATGTCGCGGCAACGGGTGCCAGGGACGGGAACATGTTAGTTGCGATGTCCGAGCCAAGTGGGAAGGCGGACTTGGTGTTGCCGTAGCCAACATCGATTGCGACGGTCGAGAACTTCATTTGGACTCCTTGGCGATTCATAGAGGTGGATGGCTCGATTTGCCGAATGTCCTTCGTACCTCGAGCAAGTGAGACTTCGTGCTCCCGAGTCCCACTCACTCACATCGGGGCGGTGCGGGCATCTGGGACTTGGTCGGACTTTGTCGGTCTTGCTTTGAGAACGTCGGATTAATTGGCAGATCGACATAGCCCACTCTACCGTCGGAAATTCGAAGTCAAGTCGCCGAAAGCTCGCGATTTTGCAGTGGCAAACGTTGCCGTTTGGCGCACGCCTGGTATATGCTTTGAGCACTTACCGCGTCCCCGACGCATCGACCTCGCCGCCAGTTGCGCGGCAAATCCAGCACGCAAAGCCCCGACATCCTGGCCTTGCGATCGCCAGTTGTTCACGCCGGAAATTGAACCGGCATTTTTTTCAATCAAATCAAGTGGACCGTGTCGGATAGTGAGGACACCGGACACCGCGATAGCAAGCCGATTGGCGGTCTGTTCGTGAAAATAGACCGTAGTGTGGACAATTCCGAAGCCGGACACCGGACAGGTGCTCTGTGGAATTTCCACGAATGCCCGACGCCCTTTCAGCCGCTTGGCTGGGCGCGGATCACGAAGCTCGACACACCGCGGCGGGGATGATCCGGCTTTGGGGCGGGGAGCTGTTTGCGTACCGAACGAACGGTGGACGCAGGCTTCTGAGCAATATCGACCCGGGGGGCGCTACCGGTACCAGAACGGCGCAACAAGTAATCACTCATCACGGCATCGGCCGGCTGCACCAGGACGAAATCCCTGGCGCGGTCAGGGCTGGCATCCATTGATGCACCGGATAGGGTGGCCGCGCAGCGGCGTGCAAGGCGAAGGCCTGCACCCGCACTGCGGACAGTCACGACGCATTGCTTCCATGCTCAGGGCTGATCGGTTTGGCATCGCTAAAGGACAGGAAGGTAGTGGCAAGACCGGCTGGGTGGGCCGGAAAGCTGGGGGTGGTACCCCGGAGCACCGAGGGGACAAAGCCGGATCGGGGGGCGGCGCTGTCCAGCAGCGAGCTGCGAGGTCCGATGGCGGACACTCGCCCGTGGCCGCACGCGCGAAGCGCAAACGTTCGAGAACGCCTATGACCAAGACTATCAACCTGCGCCCCATCATTAACCAATACAACCTGCCAGAGAGATTCAAGGCTGAGTTCGCAGTCCTGGCTGCGGAACACTTGCACCTGCCGCATAGCGGGACGCGAGTCAGCGGCAGATCGCTGTCGCAGATGTCACAGCGGCAGCGCGTGCAGGCACATCTCGCCATGTTCGTGGAGCTGCGCAGCATCGGGCGTATGGCCGTCACCTCGCCCTATAGCCTTCGCCATAAGCACATCCGCTGGCTGGTCCAGTATTGGGTGGAGGAACGCAAGCTGAACGTGGGAACGGTGGAGCTACGCCTCACCCACCTGCGTGCGCTGATGTCATGGATGGGGAAGACCAACGTGGTCGGCCGAATCGACGACTATGTGCAGCGACCGTCCGGATACGAGCGCAACTATGTTGCGCGCGAAGACCGGTCGTGGGATGGCAAGGGCATTGACGCGGCGGCGAAGATCGCCGAGATCGCGGTCACGGACGCCCACGTCGCACTGCAGCTCAAGCTGGAAGCTGGCTTTGGCCTGCGAGCAAAGGAAAGCTGGCGATTGCGGCCTGCTTTGGACGTCCTGCCATCGGGAATGCTGCTCGTGCATGACGGCACAAAAGGCGGGCGCGCCCGCCGGGTCCCGATAGAGTTCGGCTGGCAGTACGAGTTGCTCGGCCAGGCGGCAACACTTGCATACGTCACGAATCCGGAGCGAGGCACGCTGATGCCTGCTTCCTTCTCCCAGAGCCGGTGGCGCCGACGCTTCTATACCGTTCTGGAGAAGCACGGAATCACCAAAGACGGCGACGGTGTGACGGCGCACGGGCTGCGTCACCAATACCTGCAGCAGATGTATAAGCGGGAGAGCGGCCAGCCGGCGGCTGTGAAGGGGGGCGGGCGAGTTGTTGATGTGGAGGCACACCGCGAAGCGATGCGCAAGGTGGTGGAGGCCGCTGGCCACAGCAGGGCGACCAAAGCGAATGCCTATCTTTCTACCTATTCCACCCAGTTGAGCTTGGGTAAGAAGGAACCCACTCTGAATGAGGTCAAGGCCGCAATCTTGGCCGCCGATGGCAACAAAGCAGTGGCTGCGCGGCAGCTTGGGATTTCAAGGACCAAGCTCTATCGAATTCTTGCCAAAGAGGGCTGAGGCCGGAACTGCTCTGCGGAAGCAGGCCCCTATTCGACGCTGGTCGGCCGGCCTTCCGGCCAATATCCGCAAACGCTCGATGGCAAAGGTATGAGCATGCTCATACTGTTTTCCCAGAAAGCTCGCAGAAAAGGGGTCGCTTTTACCGAAAAGCCGCGTCAAAGCAAAATCCTTGCGCGGGCCCCTTGTGCTTTGTTGCCATTTTGGTTGCCCCATAGTCAGCCAGGCTGGCGCGCTCATTCGCGGCAAGCCAGTCGCTGTCGCGCGGCAGCTCGCGGGCGGCATCCACCGCTTTCGGGGTAAGGTATTCCCGGAGCGCCGTTCGGGTCTGAGCGGAGCGCGTCACGGCATAGGCGCGGTAACACAAGAGCCGCGTCTGGCTGGTCTTGGTGATGGCTGGCGCCCGCCTTGCGCCATTACGTGTGCACAGGCCCGAGCCGGTGAGTCCTTCGCGCTGGCCGCAGCTGGGGTAAAGCAGAGGAAAATCGAGAGGGCGGAGGCGAGCGGTCGCAGCATGGGAATGTCCTGGCTTGTGGAGCTTCCAGCTTGCCGCGGCCTGCGCGAAGTCAAGGCTCGGCGTTATCCGGCAAGCTGTCTAATGCCCGCGCGACAAACTCTTCAAGAATGGGGAAGGGCCATTCATCGTCTTCCTTCGCTTCCTCGGCGATTGCTGCGGCGAGGGCCGGTATGTGATCGAACCGGACCAGGGGGGCGCCATCTATATAGATGACCTTCGAGCGGCGGACGAGTTTGCGGTACCGGCCGGCGTCCTCCAGGACGGTTTCGGGCGGGGATACATGTTTGAACTGGAATCCAGGCTGCGCCAACGCCGCGGCCATGGCGGCGAATTTCGGTCCGCTCGTTGCCCATTCGCCAGTAGTCGACGCGAGCAGGTTCAGGAAATAAGGAATGTCGGAGGAGGTCAGCTCACGGCGGGCGAGCATGGAAATCGTCTGCTGGTCTGCCGGCCGGTGTTCCACCCGGGTGTTCCAGATCGAGCGCAACTGCGCAAAAGCGGTGCCCGTGTCAGTGGATTCCAGGCGGACTGGCGACGTTGAGATACCGCATTCCTCACAGACGACGACGGCCTGCAGCCGGCCGGCGATGAAAAGCGGGGCGCCATCGCAGTGGGCGCAGTTGAGCAGGCCGGTTGGCATGGCAAGGTCCGGGTGGAAAAGCCGGAATTATGCCTGCACCGACCGGCTGCCCGTTAAGATTGCTCGTCAGGCCGTTCGAATAGCGGCTCGTTGATGGCGAGGTATCGAGTCGAAGTGCTGAGCAGGCTCCGGCACGCCGTGCCCTGGAAGCCCTGCAGTATTTCTCTGTGGTCGCGAAGCGTCCGGCCGATCTGCCAGAACTCGTTGAGCCAGTGACCCTCAGGCCCCATCGGACCGCCGTGGCGGCCGGTTGCGATCGCGCCGCGAATGGCTAGGACGGTTTCAGGCGCCGGGTATTCGGATTGGTTGTTATCGAACTGCTGCATTGCTACCTTGTTGATTGGCCCAATGCAGGGCCGGGTGGATGTGGGACCCGTCAGCCTCTCGGCTCGGTGATGTTTAACGCGGTAGACCCACAGCTGGACGGACGCGGCTTCTTTTTCATCTGCCTTGGGTGTGGACATAGGAATCCGCTCGTCCGGGTTGGACCAACGCATAGGGGCGACGATGATCCCCTGTATCTCGCTCAAGTCGTGGATGCCTAAGGCTCACCAGAGCCCAGCGCTGCCCCGCTTGCCCTGAAGCATCGGACCGGGAACTCGAAGAGCGCCGCGCAGGCGCACTGGTCGCCGCAACGGGCCGAGACGGTTGTCTCTGCAGCCAGGCCATAGCGAATGGCAGAGGCCCGAAGGTGGGCCACGTCGATGCAATCTTCGGTAAGCGCGGCCAACACCTCCTGCGCAAAGCCGTTCAGGCGCGCCAGTTCCGCGCCGATAGGGCCGTGGATGTAGAGGTAAAGGCCGTTTTGCATCTTGCGAACGACCATCGTTTCGGCGGCCATGCGGGCCAACAGTGCTTCCGCAGCTTGCCAGCCGATGTGCAGATGGCGCTGGATTAGCGCCACCGACGCGGCACGGTGTTGGTGGACCAGTTCCACTGCCCTATGGAACAGTTCTTCATCCATCGCTGCGTGTTCAGCCTGCATGGGTGGCCTCCGGGGCTGTCCCAACAGGGGACGGCAGCCGAACCGCGGAAAGCGGTTGCGCGGGAGCGTTCCATTCGACGAACGGCCCGCCGGCGGCGCGGTAGTGCTGGCGCTTTGCCGCCATTCGGGTGTCGTATTCCGGGTTGCCAGCTATTCCCAGCACGTCGATTACCACCTCTGGCGATGTGTCGGTCAGCACGAAATCGGGATGAACCGGCGCGGTGCCGATGTGCCGGAGCGGTTTTCGGAAGGCGCGCCGCTGTGCCACCAGGTGGTCCGCCATCGCCACCTCGTGCGCCGAGTCGCAAGGCAGAAACTGCGCGTTGGTGAGCATCGCGGCCGCGTCCACGATCGTGAGGTAGTTCGACTTGGATCGTTCGAACAGCAGGATCGCCACGCAACGCTGATCAGGCTGACCCACCCCCGCGAGAGCCGTGCCATGGGAGCGCTGCCGGCGGGCGAGCAGGAAGATATCTCGGTGGCGCCGTATCACTAGCTTCAGGCGGAGCGTGGAGGTCTTGCCCGCGCCGGCGTAAGCCTTGACCTTGAGGGCGTCGCCGCCCTTTACCGCGTCAACGACGGCGTCCTGCTCGTCGGTCGGGGCCATTAGACCACCTCCAGCGCGGCTTGGCGATTCACGGATTCCCACGCGCGGCGTCGGATCTCGGTATGGCCGGAGTTGGCCTCGGCCACCCGGCGTGCCCGGTCACCGCTCAGTTCGTCGACGATGTAGATGAAATTGGTTGCGGTAGTCGGGCCGGGCCAGGACAGCCACTTCGCGCGGATCTGCGCCTTGACTGCGGATTTCGGTGAAGGTGATCAGCGGTTTCGGCGAACGTGATCAGGGAAGGACGGTGGTACTGCGCGGTCAGGAGATTGTAGCGTAGGTGATCACGATGCCCGTTTCTTGGCGTCGGTTGACGTGCGCTTGCGCATGGATTCGCCTTTGAGCGGCACCTTGTGTGCCTGGTGGACCAGCC
>NZ_JBYOJP010000029.1:0-54382 GCF_057798975.1 Cupriavidus sp. 21MJTG02-4
CCTGCCGCGGCGGCGGCCTGTTCCACCAATGCCGCGTTCTGCTGCGTCACCTCGTCCATCTGCGCCACGGCCTGGTTCACCTGCTCGATGCCCGAACTCTGTTCGGCCGACGCCGCGCTGATCTCGCCCATGATGTCGGTCACGCGCTTCACCGCCTGCACGATCTCGTTCATCGTCGTGCCCGCCTGGCCCACCAGCGCCGTGCCGTTGTCCACGCGCGCCACGGTGTCGCCGATCAGGCCCTTGATTTCCTTCGCCGCGTTCGCGCTGCGCTGCGCCAGGCTGCGCACCTCGCCCGCCACCACCGCGAAGCCGCGGCCCTGCTCGCCGGCCCGCGCCGCTTCCACGGCGGCATTCAGCGCCAGGATGTTGGTCTGGAACGCAATGCCTTCGATCACGCCGATGATGTCGACGATCTTGCGCGACGCATCGTTGATCTCTTCCATCGTGTTGACCACGCGCCCGACCACTTCGCCGCCGCGCACTGCGGTTTCCGACGCGTTCGCCGCCAGCCCGCTCGCCTGCCGCGCGTTGTCCGCGTTCTGGCGCACCGTGCTGGTCAGCTCCTCCATGCTCGATGCCGTTTCTTCCAGCGACGCAGCCTGCTGCTCCGTGCGCTGCGACAGGTCGTTGTTGCCCGCGGCGATTTCGCGCGAGGCCGTGCCGATGGATTCGGCCGATTCCTTGAAGTCGCGCACCATGCCCGAAAGCTGCTGCTGCATCTGCTTCATCGCGTGGACCAGACTGTCGCTGTCGCCGGCGCGCGTCGTCACCTCGGCCGAGAAGTCCCCTTCGGCAATGCGCGAGGCAATGGCCACGGCATAGGCGGGCTCGCCGCCGAGCTGGCGCGACAGCGCGCGCGCCAGCAATGCGCCGAGCAGCACGGACAGCGCCAGTCCGCCAAGCACCAGCCCGAGCATCCACAGGCGGGTGCCGGTGTACACGCTGCGCGCTTCTTCCATGTTGTTGCGCGCGCGGTCATCGCGGCGCTTGACCATCTTCGCCATGACCTCTTCGAGCGCATGGCTGTCCTTGAGCAGGTCAGCGCTTTCGCTGAAGACGGTGCTTTCGAACTGCGAGGTATCGAGCGGCTGCTTGCTGACCAGTTCCGTATATTTGCCCATGCGTTCGCGGAACGCCGGCGTGAGGGTCCGGTACTGCTTGACCAGCGCCTGGCCCTCCGGTTGCTCGAACGTGTCGGCCACCTGCTTGATGCGCTCCTCCATGGTCGCGAGCGACTTGGCGATCTGCTCTTTCTCGATGCTGCGCTCGCCCATGGTCGACGCCGACAGCAGCGCGATCTGCGCGCGGCTGGCATAGACCAGGTTGATGTTGGCGTCCTGCACCGCCTTCAGCGCCTGCAAGTCGTTGTGATAGATCTTGCCCGTCCAGTCGGCCATGCGCCCCATGTTGACGACGCCCAGCAGCCCCATGAAAGCGCCGATCACGGCGACCACCAGGAACCCGCCTACCAGCCTGGTCGTGACCCGCAGTTGATTGAACCAATGCATAGAAACTCCCCCCTTAAAACGAATGATCTTGTACGCTCCAGGCTTCCAGTCTCAGCTGTGCGCCAGGGACATTGGCTGCGCCATGTCGGCGCGGCGCGGCCGTTGCGGACGCACCTCTGCCTGCATGCTGACGCGGAATGTCGCCACCGCGTCGCGCATGCGGCCGGCCTGCTCTTCGAGCGCACCTGCCGCGGCGGCGGCCTGTTCCACCAATGCCGCGTTCTGCTGCGTCACCTCGTCCATCTGCGCCACGGCCTGGTTCACCTGCTCGATGCCCGAACTCTGTTCGGCCGACGCCGCGCTGATCTCGCCCATGATGTCGGTCACGCGCTTCACCGCCTGCACGATCTCGTTCATCGTCGTGCCCGCCTGGCCCACCAGCGCCGTGCCGTTGTCCACGCGCGCCACGGTGTCGCCGATCAGGCCCTTGATTTCCTTCGCCGCGTTCGCGCTGCGCTGCGCCAGGCTGCGCACCTCGCCCGCCACCACCGCGAAGCCGCGGCCCTGCTCGCCGGCCCGCGCCGCTTCCACGGCGGCATTCAGCGCCAGGATGTTGGTCTGGAACGCAATGCCTTCGATCACGCCGATGATGTCGACGATCTTGCGCGACGCATCGTTGATCTCTTCCATCGTGTTGACCACGCGCCCGACCACTTCGCCGCCGCGCACTGCGGTTTCCGACGCGTTCGCCGCCAGCCCGCTCGCCTGCCGCGCGTTGTCCGCGTTCTGGCGCACCGTGCTGGTCAGCTCCTCCATGCTCGATGCCGTTTCTTCCAGCGACGCAGCCTGCTGCTCCGTGCGCTGCGACAGGTCGTTGTTGCCCGCGGCCACCTGATGCGTTGCCGACGAAATGCTGGCCATCCCTTCCTGGATCTCATGCACGACCGACAGCAGGCTGCGCTGCATGGTCTGCATGGCCTGCGCAAGCGCGCCCACTTCATCGCGCGCGCGGTGTTCGAAGCTGGTGGTGAGATCGCCCGCGCCCATGCGCAGCGCAAAGTCGAGCATCTGGCTCACCGGACGATGCACGCGCGACAACAGCATCGTGCCGGTGACAAAGGCGGTGGCCACGGCCAGCGCAAAGCCACCCCACAACCACGGGCGCACGGCGCCGATGGCGGCACCGCCAAAGGCTTCGGCGGCCAGCAGCGCGGCCAGGAACCAGACCAGTCCGCCGGCTTGCGACCACAGGATGCGCCGCCGCAGGTTCAGGCGCGTGGCGCGACCGAGGACGCCGGCCAGGCCGGTGCGTACCACGGCGCCTTCCCGAATGGCCAGGCCATTCGCGCGTCCCTCGCGAAAGCGTGCATAGGCAGCGCTGGCGGCTTCGATCTGCTCGCGCGTCGCCATCGAACGCACCGAGGTGTAGCCCGCCAGCCGGCCATCGATATGGGTCGGCGTCACCGTCGCGCTGACCCAGTAGTAGTCGCCATTCTTGCGGCGGTTCTTGACCACGCCCACCCACGAACGGCCAGCCTCGATGTTCTGCCACAGGTCGGCGAACGCTTCCGGCGGCATATCGGGATGTCGCACGAGGTTGTGCGCCGCGCCCAGCAGTTCCTGCGCGCTGAAGCCGCTGGCTTCGATGAACGTGCGGTTGGCAAAGGTGATGCGGCCCTTCAGGTCCGTGCGCGAAATCAGGTAATCGTCAGGAGAAAGCGCGTACTCGTGTTGCGTGACGGGTTGGTTGTTTCGCATGTATGACATTAACGGCTTGCTTCGGGCACTGCGGCTACGACGGCGGCACAACTCAAAGCGGTTTGGGGGCGACGGCACGTGGTACGTGCCGGTGACACTGGCCGGGCCAGGCGGGCTTGGCTCCCGCGGCCGGGGCAAGCAGGGCTTTTGGCGGGCTCAGGACAGCGCTTCGAGCGCGGCGAGCTCGTCGGTGTTGAGGAGCTTTTCGATGTTCACCAGGATCAGCATGCGCGAGTCGACCGAGCCGAGGCCGCGGATATAGTCGGTGGCAAGCTCGCTGGTGAAATGCGGCGTGGCCCGGATCTGGTCGGGCGCCAGCGTCAGCACGTCGGACACGCCGTCGACGACGATGCCGGTGGTGCGGTCGCTCAGGTCGACGATGATCACGACGGTGTACTGGTCGTAGCTGACTTTTTCCTGGCGGAACTTGATGCGCAGGTCGATGATCGGCACGATCTTGCCGCGCAGGTTGATCACGCCCTTGATGTAGTCCGGCGCATTGGCAATCTGCGTCACGGACTCGTAGCCACGGATCTCCTGGACCTTCAGGATGTCAAGGCCGTATTCCTCGCGGCCGAGCGTGAAGGTCAGGAATTCCTCGCCGGCGCCTTCCACCTTGTCGATATGCTTCATGGTTGCTTGCCCCCCGGTTGGCTGCTGTGACTCGTGCCGCCGACAGCATGCAGGCGGCAGCGGCACGGGGACTTTCACTTTGTCCCCCGTTATTTACGGCAGCGCGGCGAGTGCCTGAAGGGCGACTCGCGACAAACCATCCCCTTCGTTAGAGGGGGATGGCCATTCAGCCAGCCAACGCGGCCACGGCGGCCATCAGCTGATCGGGATCGAATGGCTTGGGCAGGAAGCCGGAAGCCCCCGCCTCGCGCGCCTGTTCGCGGATACGCTCGTCGGCTTCCGTGGTCAGCATCAGGATGGGAATGCCCGCATAGCGTTCGGTGGCGCGCAGGTTGCGGATCAGCGTCAATCCGTCCATGCCCGGCATGACCTGGTCGGTCAGCAGCATGTCGAAGCCGGTCTCCATGGCCAGTGCGCGCGCCTGGTCGCCGTCGGCGGCCTCGGTCACCGCATAGCCGCCGGCCCGCAGGCACGCGGCAATCATGCTGCGCAGGGACGGCGAATCATCGACGACGAGGATGCTGGGGACGGACATGGGAGGCATGGGTGCTCCGAAAGCGCATGGCGGCTGGATCCGACCAGGGGCATGGCGCTGCCGGCGGCGGACAAGGCCGGCGCGGACTGCGCGGATCGCCATCCGGGCGCCGGCAGCCTGCCGAAGTGATTATCGGCAGGCCGGTGCAGGGGCTTGAGGGGGACGGCGGGGGGGAGCGGCGGGGGGACGGCGGCTTCCCGGACAGACGGCCAGTGCGGCGCAGCGTCTCAGCGCACCGCCTGCACTTCCCTGGCGGAGGCCTTTTGCTCGAGCGCTTCGGCGAACCGCACCGCGTCCAGCGGCAGGGACAGCAGGAACCCCTGCACTTCATCGCAGCCCATCGCGTTGAGAATCTCGAGCTGCGACAACGATTCGACGCCTTCGGCCACCACCTTCATGCGCAACTCGTGGGCAAGCGCCACCATGGAGCCGACAATGGCCTGGCCCTGCGCGTCGGCATCGAGGCCGCCGATCAGCGTCCGGTCGATCTTCAGCGTGCCCACGCGCAGCCGCTTCAGGTAGCCGAGACTGGAATAGCCGCTGCCGAAGTCGTCGAGCGCCACCTGGATGCCAAGCGATTGCAGCTCGGCCAGCGTTTCGAGCGACTTGCCGATGTCCTTCATGGCCGCGGTCTCGGTGATTTCGAGCGTGATGGCCGAGGGCGGGATGTCATGCTGGTGAATCTGCTCGAGCAGGTATTGCGGGAAATTGCGGCTGGCAAAGCGCAACCCCGATACGTTAATGGCCACCGGCACCAGCGGGAGCCCGGCGTCCTGCCACTGACGTACATGCCGGCACACGCTCGAGATGACCCAGTCGTCGAGCTTGTCGATCTGGCTCGACTGCTCGGCCACCGCAATGAACTCGGCCGGACTGACCTGGCCGAGTGCCGGGTGACGCCAGCGGCAAAGCGCCTCGGCACCGACCAGCAGGCGCCGCCGCGCGTCGAACTTCGGCTGGAACTGCAGCGACAGCGCGTCGTCCTGGATCGCTGTCCACAGATCGCGCCGGATCACGCGCGTGCGGCGGGCGCGCTCGCCGGCCGCACTGTTGAACAGGCGCACCTGGTTGGAGCCGCTTTCGCGGGCCTCGGTCAGGCTCACGCGGGCCGCCTGCATCAGGGACTCGGAGGTCTGCGCATCGCGCGGATAGACGGCGATGCCGATGTTCACGCCGATCTGCATCTGCAGGCCGCGCGCCGCCACGAACTCGGCCAGCGACCCAAGGACGCGCGACCCCAGTTCCTGGGCGCGGCCATGGTGGACCATTTCAGGCACGCCGACCGCGAATTCGTCGCGCGCCAGCCTGGCCAGGAAATCGTGGGGCTCCAGCGCGGCCTGTGCGAGCGCGCCGGCGTCCTGCGCCAGGATGTCGTCCGCGCGCACTTCGAAAACTTCGTCGACTTCGCGGAAGTCCGCCACGTGGATCAGCAGGACGGCACAGCTGCCTTCGGACAGGCGCGCCTGCGCGACCGCCTGGTCCAGCCAGCGGCCGAAGGCCACGCGGTCCGGCATGGCGGTGGCCACGCTGTACTCGGCCACGGTGCCCTGACCACGTGCGCCGGGGCGAATGACAAGGCGTCCGGGTATGCGGCCGCTGCGCCGGATCTGCCCCGACTCGACCACCCGCAGCGCGCCCGCCGCGTCGTCCGACAGGTCATCGGCAACGCCGGCGCCATGGCGCCTGGGCCCGGCCATCCAGCCGCGCGACTGCGCCTGATGGAACGCGAACATCAACAGGCACAGCGCGGTCAGCCCACCCGCCAGCCAGGCCGGATGCGGCAACCCGGCGGCATCGATGCAGGCGCGCGCGGTCATTGAGCCCGCGCCGCAGACTCTCCCAAGCCGCGTGCCGGCTACGGCCACCAGCCCCGCACCAGCCAGCGCCGAGGCAATCGCCGCGCCGCGCCAGAGCCGGACGCCCTGCTTGAGCCAGCCGAACAGCATCTTGCCTGCCGACGTCGCCGCCGCCGCGACGGCGAAGGCGCCCGCCATCTGCGCCGTCTCGTTGGCCGCCGGCACGCCGCCGGAGCCGACAACCACCACGAAGGGCAAACCCACCGTCAGCTGCGACAACAACGTGGCAGACCAGGACAGCGCGCGCATTGGGCCGCCGCCGGCCGCTGGCCTCGCCTGGCGGCCGCCGAGAACGGCGGCCACGCCGAGCAGGGCGGCCAGCAGCAAAAGGGCGGTACTCAAGGCGATCATGCGATTGCGCTGTAATGAGAAAAATGCGCGAACGTTGGGACGATGCGGAACAAACCCGGCATCATGGCAGTTTGCGGTCGCGATGTGAACAGGGCAAGACCACAGCCATGCTAGAAAGCGCTCCAGTCATCGTCCGATCCACGCGATACGGCAACGGCAGGGGCCACCCGGGCCGGACCTGCCACCGCGGCCGCCGCACCTGGCCTGGCCGCGGCTGCCCGCAGTACGCGCGCGACGGGCTGCGAGACTGTACCGGTTACGCTGCCCAGATTGAAGACCGACACCACGTTTTTCAGCTTGCGGGCCTGTTCGTCCAGCGAGCCGGCCGCCGCGGCCGCTTCCTCCACCAGCGCGGCATTCTGCTGCGTGACCTGATCCATCTGGTTGACGGCTTGGTTCACCTGCTCGATGCCGCTGGTCTGCTCCTGCGAGGCGGCGCCGATCTCGTTCATGATGTCAGTGACCCGGCGCACGGCCTGCACGATCTCGCCCATGGTCTGGCCCGCCTCGGCCACCAGGCGCGTTCCGCTTTCGACGCGCTGTCCGGATTCGCTGATCAGCGACTCGATCTCCTTGGCCGCGGACGCCGAGCGCTGCGCCAGGCTGCGCACCTCGCCGGCCACCACCGCGAAGCCGCGGCCCTGCTCCCCCGCGCGCGCCGCTTCGACCGCGGCATTGAGCGCGAGGATGTTGGTCTGGAAGGCAATGCCTTCGATCACGCTGATGATCTCGACCACCTTGCGCGAGGCGCCGTTGATCTCGTTCATGGTGTCGACCACGCGGCCCACCACATCACCGCCCTTGAGGGCGATCTGCGAAGCCTCGCCGGCCAGCACCCCGGCCTGACGGGCATTGTCGGCGTTCTGGCGCACCACCGTGGTCAGTTCCTCCATGCTTGCCGCGGTTTGCTCGAGCGACGACGCCTGCTCCTCGGTGCGCTGGGACAGGTCCAGGTTGCCGCTGGAGATCTGCTCGGTGGCCGAAGCCATGGAATCCGCGCCCACGCGTACCTCGGACACGATCTTGTGCAGGCTGTCCTGCATGGCGGCCAGCGCTTGCATCATGCGGCCGACCTCATTGCGGGACACCGCGGTGATGCGCGAGGTCAGGTCGCCGCGCGCGATCCGCTCCATCACCTTCAGCGCTTCTTCCACCGGGCGGACGATGGCGCGGTTCAGCGTGACCGTGCACAAGCCCGCCAGCACGAGGCCGACGGCGATCAGCGCGACCGACAGCATGCGGGTGCGCGCGAAGCGCGTCTGCGAGTCTTCGAAACTGGCCTGGCCGGTCGTCATCTGGAATTTTTGCAGGGTCTCGTGCGCCGTAGTCATGGTGCGCTGCAGTTGGGGCATGACCTTGCTGGCCAGGCGCACTGCCTCTTCCTGGTTGCCAGCCAGGGCCGCCTGCTGCAGTGGTTCGATCCCCTTTGCCATGAAGTCGGCGCGCTTGCGTTCGAGGTCGGCGGCGAGCGCCTTTTCCTGCTCGTCTTGCGGCAGGCTCATATACCGCTTCCATGCGGCGTCCCCGGCCTCGACAAACACCTTAGAGCGGTCGACGCTGATTTTCGGATCATCCAGCTCGCCCTGCATTACGCTGCGGTCGAGCGCCAGGCGCATGCGCGTCGAGGCCAGCATGGCGTCGCTGAGCGCCACCGTCGAGGCCAGCTGGTTCGAGTAGGTTTCCTTGAGCGCGTCATTGCTTTGCGAGATGCCGTGCAGCCCCACGCCGCCCATAAGAATCAGCAACAGTGACAGCGCGGCCATGGCGCCCCTGAGCAGGGTCTTGATCTGAATATTGTTTTCGAATGACATGATGAATGCGACGGTAGCCAATCCACGGGACACACCCCTGGTCCCGGTACGGCGGATCGCCTCCTCCGACGACCCGCCCTGCCCCCGGATAACGGCCTGCCTATTCGGTTCTTGAGTCAGCGCCGGCATTCGCAGTGCAGCATAAAAAAATGTCGGATATACGCCACGCAATCCGTCGCTGGAGCCATCGAGCATGTGGAAAATGGCATTTTCGCCAGTTCTTCGGAGCCGGTTATCAATTATGTGTTTTTTCATGTCGGCAAAGATCGCCGGCACAGCCGGCAGCGTTGCGATCCAAAACAAATGATCGATTTGCCAGTTGGCTGCGCTCCATCGATGCCATTCGCCCGGTCGCCACGGTGCATAACCGCGCCGCGACACGGTGCGATCGCAAAAGTTCAGGGCAATATCGACAGAGAATCTTCCTAATTTGCCGTTCCGTTGCGCATGAAAGATTTGCAGCGGCGCGTTAGCCCGATATAATGCCCTTCGACATTCCGCACTCACCCGATACACGAGGATCAAATGGCGACTTATCAGGAAATCGTTCAGAAAATCAACGAACTGCAAAAGCAGGCCGAAGAAATCAAGGCACGCGAGCAGGCTGCCGTGATTGCGGATATTCGCGAAAAAATCGACCAATATGGGTTGACGGCGGAAGATCTCGGTTTTGGCGTGAAGGCCGTGGCCGGCAAGAAGGTCGCCAACCGCAAGGTGCCGGTGCGTTATCGCGACAGCGCCGGCAACACCTGGACGGGCCGCGGCAAGCGCCCGGGGTGGTTGACCCAGGCCCTGGCAGCCGGCAAATCGGTGGACGATTTCCTGATCCGCTGATGCAATCGCTGTAGTCGCAACAAAAACGCCACGGCAATCGCCGTGGCGTTTTTGCTTGCCGCGTCAGCCGCTCATCCGGTCATCGCGGCCACGCAGAAACGGGTACGCGCCAGCGTTTCAGGCGTCAAAACCGTTCGGATTGGTGGACTGCCAGCGCCACGAATCCTCGCACATGCGGTCAAGGTCATGGCGCGCCTGCCAGCCCAGCAACTGGTGCGCCAGCGTCGGATCGGCATAGCAAGATGCAATATCGCCCGGCCGGCGCGCCACGATCTCGTGGGGCACCGGGCGCCCGCTGGCCCGCTCGTAAGCGGCGGTTACCTCGAGCACGCTGTAGCCGCGGCCCGTTCCCAGGTTGACCGTCATGCTCTGTCCGCGATCACGCAGGCAGACCAGTGCGGCCAGGTGTCCGTCCGCAAGATCGCAGACGTGGATGTAATCGCGTACGCCGGTGCCATCCGGCGTCGGATAGTCGCCGCCGAATACCATCAGTTTTTCCCGACGGCCGCCGGCCACCTGGGCGACATAGGGCATAAGGTTATTCGGGATGCCGCGCGGGTCTTCGCCGATCAGGCCGCTTTCATGCGCCCCGACCGGGTTGAAATACCGGAGGTAGGCAATGCGCCACGCCGGATCCGATTTTTCCAGGTCACGCAGGATTTGCTCGCCCATCAGCTTGGTCTGTCCATACGGATTGGTTGCCGAAAGCGGAAAATCCTCGAGAATCGGAACCGTATGCGGATTGCCATACACCGTGGCCGACGAGCTGAACACCAGTTGCTTTACGCCCGCGTCACGCATGGCGGCACACAGGGTAACCAGGCCGTCCAGGTTGTTGCTGTAATACTCGAGCGGCTGGCTGACGGATTCACCGACCGCCTTGAGCGCCGCGAAATGGATGGCTCCGGCAATGCGATGCTCGGCGAACAGGCGATCCAGCAGCGCGCGGTCGCGGACATCGCCTTCAACAAAATTCGGTGTCTGTCCGGTAATGGTTGCGATCCGGTCCACCACCACCCGGCTGCTATTGCACAGATTATCGAGGCCGATCACCTGGTAGCCGGCATTGAGCAATGCCACCCAGGTATGTGAAGCGATATAGCCAGTGGCGCCGGTAAGAAGCAAAGTCTGGGACATTGGAATTCGGTAACTCATCGAAAAAAGATGGGCGAACATCGGCCATGGCATGCAGCCACGGACCGGTGCGAGAGGCGACGCTTACGCCGGAACACCGGCTATTATCGCCCACCGGCACAAAGACAGGCGTCCCGGCAGTGCCGGGTTCAGTCGTCCGAGCCGCCGCCCGGTGGCAAGCCAGCCCGGGCAACCCATGCCTCATGGGCGGCGCGCAGCCTCCAGCCCGACTCGAAATCGCGCATGCCGAGCCATTGCGACACCGTCGCCGGCGATGCGCCAGCCTCGAAATGCATGGCGCCGCAGGTATTGCGCAGCGTCTGCGGCGATGCCCGTTCGCTGCGCGCCGACAGCACGCCGGCCTGGTCGAGCAGCAGCTCCACGCGTCGATACACGGAGGCGGCATGCATGGGCCGCCCGCTCGGCATGGCCGGGAACACCAGTTCGCCCAGCGTGCCCGACGCCTCGCGCAGCGAAAGCCATGCGCTCAGCGGCCGGTGGGCAAAGGCAAAAAGCGGCGCTTCGTAGGTACGGCCGCTCTCGGGCTTGGCCATGCGCAGCACCACGCGTCCAGCGTGGCCGCTGTCGATGGCCCGGGTCCGCAATCCGCGCAATTCCCCCACCTTCAACCCTGCGCCCAGCAGCACCGCCACCATCGCGGCGTCGCGCGCGCGCTTCCATGCCGTGGGCGACGCCTCGGCCCCGTCCGTTGCGGTCTCGCCGGCCGGCCCAAGCACGCGCGCGATCAGCAGGTCGCGCTCGCCGGGCAGCAGGAAGGCGGTCGGATCGTTCTCGCCCTCGGCCAGATGGGCGCGCACCGCCTGGCTGGCCGGGTTGTGCAGGCCTTCGTCAAGATGGGCGAGATGGTTATAGATCCGCTCAATCAACCGGGTATATCGATAGCGATGTGACTTGTGGAGATCCTGTTCATCCAGGAATTCACCAATCTGGCCGGCCGACCACGATAGCGGCGCCAAGCCGCGTTCGGCCGACCAGCGCAGCAGTTTTCCCCACATGGCGCGATAGACCACGCTGGTGCCGTGACGGAAGCCGTTGCGCGCCAGCCAGCCATCGAAGGCGCGCTCGGGATGGCTGCGCCAGCTCGCCAGATCGGCATCGAACAGGGCTTCCTGCGGTCCGTCCGCGCTGGGCTTGCTGCGCTGAGTGGTCACTGACTCTCCGGCAAAAGGTAACGGCAATGCGCATATTGTAGACAAGGCGTCACTGGCCGGGCACTTGGCGCGGGCGTCATGCAGCCCGAGCTTGCGAACGCGTCTTCGGCATGCTACCTTTTGCTCGTTCATGCAACTGGTTGCATAGTGCAAATTGCCCGATAGCTTTGACCACGAAGAACGAGGAGACCACCATCCATGAATGCCGCTGCGCTGATTCCGAACGCCCGTGCCACGCTTGCCGCCTGGCACGAGATGCTTGCCACGCATGACTTCGAACGGCTCGGAGACATCATGGCCGACGACGTGGTGTTCCGCTCGCCCGTGGCCCACACGCCGTATCCGGGCCGCACCGCCATCGTGCTGGTGCTGACGACCGTGAACCAGGTCTTCCAGGACTTCCGCTATCACCGCAGCTTCGTCAGTGATGACGGACACAGCGTGGTGCTCGAGTTCAGTGCCGACGTGGATGGCAAGCAGTTGAAGGGCATCGACATGATCCGCTTCGACGCCGCCGGCAAGATCGCCGAGTTCGAAGTCATGATCCGCCCGCTGAGCGGCCTGCAGGCACTCGGCGCCGCCATGGGTGCACGCCTGTCCAGCCAGAAGCAAGTACTTACCGGGGCGGCCTGAAGCCGCACTCCCCCGATTCCACCGAGGAGCTTTTCGCATGTCCCTTCCCGCCCAGTTGAAGAACCGGCTTTCGCTGCCGGTCGTGTGCTCGCCGCTGTTCATCATCTCCAACCCCGACCTCGTCATTGCCCAGTGCAAGGCCGGCGTGGTCGGATCGTTCCCCGCGCTCAATGCGCGGCCGGCGCCGAAGCTGGAAGAGTGGCTGGACCGCATCACGACGGAACTGGCGGAACACGACGCCAGGCACCCGGACCGCCCGGCCGCGCCGTTCGCTGTCAACCAGATCGTGCACAAGTCCAACGACCGGCTCGAGCATGACCTGGAAATGTGCGTGCGCTACAAGGTGCCCATCGTGATCACGTCGCTGGGGGCGCGCACCGAAGTCAACGAGGCGGTGCATTCGTACGGCGGCATCGTCCTGCACGATGTCATCAACAACGCTTTTGCGCGCAAGGCGATCGAAAAGGGCGCCGACGGGCTGGTGGCCGTGGCGGCAGGCGCGGGCGGCCATGCCGGCACGTTGTCGCCGTTCGCGCTGCTGCATGAAATCCGCGAGTGGTTCGACGGCCCGCTGCTGCTGTCGGGCGCAATTTCGAGCGGCGACGCCATCCTGGCCGCGCAGGCCGCGGGCGCGGACCTGGCCTACATCGGCTCGGCCTTCATCGCCACGCAGGAAGCCAACGCCCAGGACGGCTACAAGCAGATGATCGTGGACAGCAGCGCGAATGACATCGTCTACTCGAACCTGTTTACCGGCGTGCATGGCAACTACCTGCGCGGCAGCATCGAGCGCGCGGGCCTGGACCCGGCGGCCCTCCCGCAATCGGACCCGTCGAAGATGAATTTCGGCTCGGCCAGCGCCAAGGCGTGGAAGGATATCTGGGGTGCCGGCCAGGGCGTGGGTGCCATCAAGCGCGTGGTGCCTGCCGCCGAACTGGTGCGCCGCTTTGCCGAAGAGTATGCGCTCGCCCGCCGCCGCCTCGGCCTGCCCGATGCCGCCGGCGCGTCGCAGGCACAGGCTGCGGACATCGCCTGACGCAGCAGGAACGGGAAAGGGAACGGGCTCAGTCCTGGCGCTCGCCCGCAGGCGTCGCCAGCAGGGGCATCAGATCGTTGCCCCAGGCCACCCAGTCCTGTTCGAAACGAATGCCCCGGCGCAGCAATGCCAGGCGCAGTTGCTGCGCACGGTCCCGGCGGGCGTCGGCAAAGTCCCGGCGCTCGATGGCCTGGTAGGTTTCCAGCCTGGCCTGGTGCAGCGCGATCAGCCGGCGCATTTCATCGGCCAGGCCCAGTGGGCCGATCGCCGCATCCGCGCGCAGCTTGACCAGGATCTCCTCGCGCTGGTCCAGGCCCGCGCCGGGCTCCAGCACCCACCGCACCAGTTCGTCGCGCCCGGCTGGCAGCACGTGGTACACCTTCTTGCGGCTTTTCTTCTCTTCGCCATTGGGCGCGGCGTTGCCGTCGGCGTCGCTGCCCGGATCGGCTTCCTCGGCGGCAATCCAGCCGTGATCGGCCATGCGTCCAAGTTCGCGATAGATCTGCTGGTGCGTGGCGTGCCAGAAATAGCCGATGGAACGATCGAACCGGCGCGCCAGGTCATAACCGGACGACGGTTTCTCGATCAGGGAAATCAACAGGGCGTGCTGTGTCGACATTCGGCTGGAAGGGTAGCCAGGCTGGCGATTGAAGGCCGGAAAGCATGCGACGGCAAGCTCCTCGGGGACCGCGCTATGGTAGCGCAAGGCTTTGCGCGATAGCGGCAGGCTGCGCGCCAGCGCTTGCCGCCTGATGTTTCAGCGAGACGACCATCGCCAGCGAACCGCCAAAACCAACAATTTTGAAAACACATGCCTCTCAGAATTAAAAAATGCTGAATGGCATTTTTAGGGAGCATGACATACATTGCAAACAATACGATCTGTCTGCGCGAGACGGGCATCGCCCCCACCCTGCTCGTGCTTTATCACCGGAGCCAATGGAAATGAGAGGACACGATCTTGCAGAAGACCGTGACGTCGCCTGGGAGGCTGATGCCGGGCAGGACCCGGCGAGCGAAATCGCGGCGTTGCCGGCGCGCGCACCGGTCTACTACCGGCTGCCGGATACGCCGGACGGTCACCATGTCAAGGAATACGCCAGCGGCCTGCGCCAGCTCGTGCGCTTTGTCGGTGTCGAGGAGCAGGTCGTCAAATACTGCCTGGGCTGAGCACGTCGGGCCAGCAAGTTCTTCTGTGGTTGTCTCCTCCAGGCCCATCTGCGGCCATGGATTGAACCCGCGAGTTTCTTTGCGGGTTTTTTTCTGCCAGTTCAGCCAACCTGACTGCTCCGGCAGCGGTCAATATCGGACTATTTCCGTGGCGAGTTCAGCGAGACTTTAGCGGGAGTGATTTCGCCGACATCCTTCCACGTCTGCGTGTCGAAGCGGAACTTGGCGACCGCGCAGGTAGGCATGTTGGTGATCTCGGCCGACAGGCGATGCGCAAGGTCCGTGAACTCAGGGTTGTGACCGAACAGCATCACACTGCCAAGCGACTTGTCGAGTTCACGAACGACGGCCAGCAGGCTGGCGGCGCTACTGGCGTACAGCCGGTCATCGACCATGATGTCCTTGCGCTCATAGCCGAGTTCGTCGGCCATCAGCTGCGCCGTCGTCAGCGCGCGCAGGGCCGGACTCGACACGAGCAGGTCGGGCTTCACCTTGCGGTCGGCCAGGCGCTTGCCCATCTCCGGAGCGTCGTGCCTGCCACGGTCCTCCAGGGGGCGCTCACGGTCGGGCAAGGACGGGTCATCGTGACTTGCCTTGGCATGCCGCACCAGAAACAGAGTCTTCATAGTCCCTCCTGATCCCTCGGGATCGTTATGGGGTGTTTGTCGGGGTGTTTGTCGATGGCGCGCCTCGGCAGACCGGCACATGGACGCTGGCCTCGCCACCACGCCCACCCTATAGTGGACTGGGATGGGGCCGATTGCAACGCGATGCACCGCAAGGCGCCATCTGCTGGAGGGCAGCGGCATGCGAGACAGTTCAGATACCACCGAGGTGGTGATCCCAGCCGGCGGCGTGGCCCTGCAAGGCATCCTCACATTGCTGCCGGGCGCTGGCGCATTGGTCTTGTTTGCGCACGGTACGGGCAGTTCCCGGCTTAGCCCGCGCAATCGCCGTGTGGCCGCCGAACTCAATCGCTGCGGCATGGGAACGCTGCTGATGGACCTGCTGCTGCCGGAGGAAGACCAGGTGCAGTCCATCCGCTTCGACGTCGACCTTCTGGCTTCGCGGCTGGCACAGGCGACCAGCTGGGTGGCACGGCAGCCAGGCACGCCGCCACGGCTGGGCTATTTCGGCGCCAGCATTGGTGCGGCCGCATCGATCCGTGCGGCAAGCCGGTCGCAAATCCCGATCGGCGCCATCGTCTCGCGCGGCGGCAGGGTCGATCTGGCGGGCCCCGACGCGCTTACACAGCTGGCTGCGCCGACCATGCTGATCATCGGCGGGCTCGATGTCAGTGTCCTGGAACGGAATGAGTCGGCCTTTGCCCAGCTGACCTGCCAGAAGAAACTGGTGATCGTGCCCGGCGCCTCCCATTTGTTCGAGGAGCCCGGCGCGCTGGAATCGGTCGCTCGTCTGGCGGCGCAGTGGTTTGAGCGTTATCTGGGCAAGGCCTTGTCTTGAACTGGCGCCTGCGGGTTCCTTTCGCTACACGCGGAAGGAATCAATTCGGAGACTTACTTCCTGACAACGCACCCATGGCCCCCGTACCATGCGTAGCGCGTCCGCCTGCAGCAGTTTCCCGCCTGGCAATCGCCAAAAGCCGTTGCACGAGATCGGGAACAGGCTCCGCGACATGCACGGCGCCAAGGGGGGCGAGCCCGGCTGGCATTGCCACCTGCAACTGGCACACACGCCCGCCAGCCAGCATGCCTGTCGATATGCTTCGCGGTATCAACGCAACGGATCCCGGCAACTGCAGGAAAGTCTCTAGGACCGGCAGCGATACGGTTGCAAGCGGTAGTAACTTGGCGTCGGGCAGTGCGCCAAGCACGACGCTATCAAACATCTCCCGCAGATGAACACTGGCCACGGGCAATACCCAGTTCGCCCCCCCGAAGCGCCTGGATGGGAAGCGCGTCCCGCTTGCACAGTGGGTGCGAAGACGAAGCGACAATCATGGCTTCATCGTCCAGGACCGGCTCGAAGTGCAACACATCGGGTAATCGCCGCGGCATCCTGCAGAACACGACGTCCAGGCCGCCCGCACTTAGCAATGACATCAGGCGCACGCCGAAGTCTTCTTGAAGTTCGAGACGGACTTCCGGGTACGCCTGATGGAAAGTGCTTAGCACTGACGCCGTCAACGCATAGGAAGCAGCGGGAATGGACCCGATGCGCAGTGACCGGGTATCACCCTGCTGGCTCGCAGCCAGAAACTCCGCAGAGTGCTGAAGCCGTATCATGACTTCACGCGCATGAGAAATCATGCCTCGTCCGCATGCCGTTGGCCGTATTCCACGCGCGTGGCGCTCGAACAGCTTCATGCCGATCAACAATTCGAGCTGGGCGAGCGACTGAGTTGCGGCCGACTGGCTCATGCAAGCTTCCTTTGCCGCGCGCGCGATGCAGCCGCAATCGTCGACCATGACCAACAGTTGCAGCTGACGCAACCGACCCTGCTTGATCAGACGCCCAAATAGAATTTTTGCGAGCAGAGGCGCTGCGGCCCCCGAAAGTACAGACGCTCTGCCGTCAACTGGAACGGACTGATCTCTCGAGCGCTTCACGGAAAAGCGCTCGCTGTGCCGCCAGGCTTGCCAAGGGAGGGGACCGAAAACAGCAGGACCATACGCCAGGCTCCATCTACCGCAAGCGATACCAACAACAGTCTCTGTAGCCGCGATGCCATTGAGCGAGCTAGCATGGCATGCCCGAACTGCTGGAGTCGTTACAGTTCCAGTATGCGATACCAGTTGCAATGATCCATCTCAATCTTGCACACCATTCAGTCGGAGATAGTGCGCGCGACATGCCTTCGCGCCGCCCGGAAAAATCAGCGGCCGCAGGTGTGCGTGAGCAACGGGCTCGGGGCATCCCGATGGGCACTGTTTCGTTTTGACCTAAGCTGTTGTATCAGTCAGGCGCATTCTTGGCGCCGGATTTCACCAGTTTCAGATGAAGCAGCAAAGCCACAGTAATGCACAGCCCAGCGTTGTATGCGGCGATGATTTGAAAAGCGTCGGTAAACTGAAGAAACGTGCCAGCCGCAAATAGCCCCGCCGGAAAGGCAGACCCCACGATCAACGTTTGCACGCCCAAGATGCGGCCATATGAATCGCGCGACGCCAGCCTCATCAACAGCGCATCCGCCGCGCTTCCCGAAAACGCGACACAGGCTCCGATCAACAGCAAGGCAACGTTAAACACCGGATATCGCCACGCACTCGTCAACCCCGTTGAGACACAGATCAGCAAGAAGCCGCAACCGGTCATTACAGCCAATGACGGAAGATGGCACCGCCTCAGCTTTGCGTAACCTAAAGCACCGCCAACTGCGCCCACACCCAAGCAGGACTCCGAAAATCCGAGATACGCGCTGTTAGATCCGTCGATGCCTGTTATGAAAAGTGGCATGATAATGACCAGGGGGGACAGCACAAAATTAAGTATCGCAGTAAAACCAAGTGCACACATTAGCATGTGGTCGCTTTTGTAGAACACAAAGGCCGTTGCAATACGTTCGGTCAAAGGCAGTGCCTCCTTGGCGGCAGTACTGGAGGCCGGCGAATCTATATCCAACGTACAGATTACCCACGCGCTGATCAGCAGAGTGCCGCAGCACACCAGCGTCGAATAAACAGCCTCCAATGCTATCAACAGCAGACCACCAAACAGTGGAACTACCAGCTTGCTCAGGTAGCCCGTACTGCGGGAGAGACCCGCGGCCAGGCCTTTTCCCTGGCCGTGAAGCAGGTCCTTGATCAGAATCTGCCGCGAAATCGAATAGCCGGTTATTGCAATTCCCATCCCAATCTCAGCGGGTATCAATAGCCAAAGCGGCATTAACCGCGCAAGCACTGGAATCGTTCCGAGTAAGATGGCGGCACCAGACAGCAGGCATACAATGCAGGCGTTGCGTGCCCCTGATCTTTGGATCAGGTAGGTCAGTGGGATGCCACTGAAAATTCGCGCCACGGCACCGCCCCCGATGGCCAGCGGGAGCAGTGAGGCAAGCTCGGCGTGCTGCGCGAGGTACCACGTGATCGTGAAGGTTTGCAGAATTGTGGCACTTGGGACGAGAAACCCGACGACAGCCAGCCACAGAAATGGCTTGGGTAGGTCTTGCGTTTCTATATTCTGCAGTGTCATTTGGACTGCCCGAAGACGGCCCGCGTCAATGCAGCTCCGCGCTGCCCAAGTGACATCAAGTAGAAGACGTTGTCGCGAATATCATCACAAACAGAAAACTCCTTTGCGAATCCCAAGTCTCCTGACGCCAGATCCGCATAGTCTGCACGCGGGCAATAGTGAGAGACTGGGCACTCCTTGCACGCCATCGGCTCTTCCAGCATTGCCTGGTACTCGCATAGCTTGTCGAATGCGTAGTCGCCCGACAGGATGTCACCAAAATGGTACTCAGGGAATTCAAACAGATTGTCCTGAGGGCATACGCGACCATCGTGATTAATGTGGAACTGCACTCGTGGCAGAACCCCAGCATCGCGCATATAGATCAGTTTGAGATAACGAGCAATTGGTGACGATTGCACAAATGGACCCAGCCTTGCGTCACCTTCGATGGCAGCAACCATCTTTTCGGTGATCATCCTGGTCGTCACCTTGTTCAGCAATTTGATACGCGCCGCCGATCCCGTCAGGCTTAGGGGTGAGTACAGGAACTGTGTTGCCCCAAGTTCGCGTGCAAAATAGATGGTATCAATGAAAGACGAGAAATTATGCGCCCCCACTACAGCCTTGATAGAGATGAAGGCTCCCATATCCGCCATGTATCGCACATTGGACACGACCTGATCAAAGCTTCTGGGTCGGAACTGATCGTGCACCTCTCGCACATGGGAATCCAAGGAAATACGCCATTCAACCCCCTTGTCCTGATAAAAATCTGAGAACGCTCCCGATTGGAATTTTTTGATATTTGCCGCATTTGTTGACACGCGGACCATCAAGCCTCTTTCTCTGGCGTAACCGAGAATGTCTGCGAAGTCTTTATTTATTGTTGGTTCACCACCGAAGAGTTGAAGCGTCCTTGTAGGATTGTTCATTGCACCACCTCGCCCGATGACGTAATCGATGAAATCTTTAACCTCTCGGTATTCGAGGTCGAACTTTCCCCGGCGCATGCTGCTTGGAGCCTCAATGTAGCAGTGGGGGCACGATAAGTTGCAACGGTTGGTGAGCTTGACAACGGGATACAGTGCCAGATGTTCCTTGCCTGCCAACTTTGACGTTTTTGAAATGCCCTCTAGCGATCGCATAAGAGCTGGGTCATCATCCGCTAGCAAACTCTCGAGTTCTGCCGCCCTTCCGCTGCTTATTTTCATCCACGCTTGCGGGTTCTTTGTTGCGTATATCACCTCGCCATCGGCTTCTACTTTGAAGAATTCCATGTCGGGCCACCTATCCGGAAGGGTGAGATGGAGCCATTTCCATCTCACCTCACTCACCGCGCTCAATACTGAATGGCTTCTCCCCACATGGCGCGCTCCGGATCATGGCCAGAATCCCATTCAACCTCGAAGGTAAAGTCATCGAGACGGAAGCCGGCCTGCGACTCGATTCCGGCAGGGGTATTGCACGACTCATGGATCATTTCAAGACTCCTTGTTGACTGAGAAATGGGCTAGTCCACACTGCCCAACTTCAGCTTAGGGAGCGCAAGATCCTGGTACCAGTCGCTTTTAGCCCCGAGCTAACGGCGTTATCGATATCCCGTCCTGCAGTGTTTGCTTCCTTATGGAATTGATGGCGAAAGCTATCCCAGCTACATCGCGAAGAGAGACAGGCCGGGGCAGAGAAATTCCGGGTAGTGACAATGTCGAGGCTAGCATCCGAAGAGATCAGCAAAGCTCCGGCTTCACATCTTTTGATTGCGGACATTGCCGAGATATCTGCATCCTCGTCCGCAGTTTTGTCCTCCCCAGAAACAAAAAAGCCGGCCCCAATGAACTGCACCCCAAAAGTTGGACACCCATCCAACCTTTGGGGTGTTTTTCATGACGAAGTACGATGAGCAATTCAAGCTCAAGGTAGTAAGGCAGTACCTGGCCGGGCGAGCCGGCTTCAAGGCAATCGCAGCGGAGCATGGTGTCGGCCACAGGCTGGTGGAGCGTTGGGTGGCCAGCTACCAACAGCATGGCCGAGACGGGCTGCGCAAAAAGTTCAGTCACTACAGCGCAGAATTCAGACTGGCGGTGCTGCAGCGCATGTGGCGAGAAAGTTTGTCGATCGGGCAAACGGCCGCTGTGTTCGACATTCGCAGCCCTGGCTGCATTGGGGTATGGGAGCGCCGCTATCATAGTGGCGGTATGGATGCCCTGTCGCCCCGACCTCGCGGGCGCCCCAAGACGATGCCGCAAGCCACGCCTCGCAAGCCTGCAACCGACACCACAGTCCCCGACAACGAGCGCTCCCGCAAGGACTTGCTCAAGGAAATCGAGAACCTGCGCGCGGAGGTGGCGTATCTAAAAAAACTCGACGCCTTGGTTCAAGCGAACAAGACATCTGCGCAACCCAAAAAGCGCAAATAGTGCTTGAGCTGAGGCAGCAGTATCCATTGGCCGGCTTGCTGAAGGCGGCGGGGCTGGCGCGCAGCACGTTCTACTACCAGCAGGCCGTGCTCCAGGCCCAGGACAAGTATGCGGGCCTGAAAGCGCGCATTCGCGAACTCTTCGCCCGACACATGGGCCGTTATGGCTATCGCCGCATCACGGTGGCAATCCGGCAAGCCGGCACGATCATTAACCACAAGACGGTTCAGCGCCTCATGGGCGAGATGGGGCTGAAGTCGTTGGTCCGGCCCAAGAAATACCGATCCTACAAGGGCTCGGTAGGCCGTGTCGCGCCCAACGTTCTGCAACGGCAATTCCGGGCCGGGCGCCAGAATCAGAAGTGGGTAACCGACGTGACCGAATTCAACGTGGCCGGCGAGAAGCTGTACCTCTCCCCAGTGCTGGACCTGTACAACGGCGAGATCATCGCCTACGAGACTGCCCGTAGGCCCGTCTTCGAGATGGTAAGCAATATGCTGAAGAAGGCGTTCCGCCGCCTCAGCCCGAAGGACCGACCGGTGCTGCATTCCGACCAGGGCTGGCAGTACCAGATGCCGGCCTATCAGCGGATGCTCAAAGGGCGCAAGATCCGTCCCAGCATGTCCCGCAAGGGCAATTGCCTCGACAACGCCGCCATGGAAAGCTTCTTCGGCACCCTGAAGTCCGAGTTCTTCTACCTGAACAAGTTCGCCAGCATCGAGGAGCTACAGCAAGGCCTGCGCCAATACATTCACTACTACAATCACGACCGCATCAGGCTCAAACTGAAAGGGCTGAGTCCCGTGCAATACAGGACTCAGCCCTTGGCCGCCTAACTTACCCGTCCAACTTTACGGGGTCAGTTCACCAAAGGGACCGGCTTTCCACTACCGCAAAAGCAACAGAGGCAGACAGAAATCAATCCACCGTCGCGCCCGAAGCCTTCACCACCTTCGCCCACTTCGCGGTCTCGGACTTCATGAACGCGGCGAGCTGGGCCGGCTTTTCGGGATTGGGCTCGGCGCCCTGGTCGGCCATCTGCTTCTTCACCTCCGGCATGGCGAGGATCTTCACCACTTCGGCGTTCAGGCGGTCGATGATGGGTTGCGGGGTTCCGGCGGTGGCGTACAGTGCGAACCACGAGGTGGCTTCATAGCCGGGCACGCCCGATTCCGCCACGGTCGGCACGTTGGGCAGCGCCGGCGAGCGCTTGGCCGAGGTCACGGCGATGGCGCGCAGCTTGCCGGCCTTCACGTGCGGATACGACGACGGCATGTTGTCGAACATCAGCCCGATCTGGTTGCCCAGCAGGTCGTTCACGGCAGGCGCGCTGCCCTTGTACGGGATGTGCTGGATGTGCAGGCCGGTCATCGAATTGAACAGCTCGCCCGACAGGTGCATCGACGAACCGCTGCCCGACGAACCATAGGACAGCTTGTCCGGGTTGGCCTTCACGTAGGCGATCAGTTCCTTGATGTTGTTCACCGGCACCTTGGGGTTCACCACCACCAGGTTCGGCACCATCGCCACGCGGCTGATCGGCGCGAAGTCCTTGACCGGGTCATACGGCAGCTTGGAGTACAGCGACTGGTTGATGGCGTGCGTGCCGATGGTGCCCATGAACAGCGTATAGCCATCGCCCGGCGCCTTGGCGGCCAGCGATGCACCGATGTTGCCGCCCGCGCCCGGACGGTTGTCGATCACCACGGGCTGGCCGAGCGCCTTGCCCAGCTGCAGGCCGACGATACGAGCCAGGATGTCGGTGGTGCCACCGGCCGAGAACGGCACGATCATCGTGATCGGCTTGGTCGGATAGCCACCCTGCGCATGCGCGGCGCCGGCAAAGCCGGCAATGGTGGTGGCCAATGCAACGCCAGCAGCCAGCAGGCGGCGGCGGGTCGTGGAAGTCTGGGAATCGAGTCTCATCGGTTTACTCCGGTTGTCCTTGTGGCCCGCTCGCATTGTGGCGTTGGCGGGCGAATGCTGGATAGCGTGATTGCTGCCCTGGAAGAAGACAGCGCGGTGGCGCTGCCTTCGTGCAAGCTGCGACCGAAAGGATCACATCTTGATATGACGTTTGATTAACGCCTCTTCTTGTGAATGCTTGAGATGGCCCAGCTTCTCAGACGGGTGCCACGCCCAGCGTCGTGCCGCCGCAGACATAGAGGACCTGGCCCGTGACAAAGCCATTGTCGGGCGACAGGAAAAACAGCGCAGCACGCGCCACGTCTTCCGGCGTGCCCATGCGCTTCACGGCGATGCTCGCCAGGATGCGGCGCGTCTGCTCGCTGCCCTCGGGGTTGCTCTTGCGGAACAGTTCCGTAGCAATCGGGCCCGGCGCCACGGCATTCACGGTGATGCCGTCGCCGCCGAGCTCCATGGCCAGCGTGCGCGTCATGCCGATCAGCCCGGCCTTGGTGGCCGAGTACACCACGCGCTCGGGCTTGCCCAGCGCCGCGCGCGAAGCCATGTTGACCACGCGACCAAACCCTGCGGCGCGCATGGCCGGCAGGCAGGCCTGCGTGAGCAGCATCGCCGCTTGCAGGTGCAAGCCGACAACATAGTCGAGGTCGGCCACGGTGGCCGTGTCGGCGGTGCCTGGGCGCGTCGCGCCCGCATTGTTCACCAGCCGCGTCACCGCGAACTGCGAGGTGACCTGCTGCGCCACGGCGCGCGTCGCCTCGGCGTGGGTCAGGTCAGCCTGGAAAAACGTCATGTTGGGGTGCGACCAGCCCGGCTCTGTGTAGTCGATATTGACTACGCGGGTGGTGCCGTCTGCCAGCAGCATTTCGCTGATGGCGCGCCCGATACCGGAACTGGCGCCGGTGACGATCGTGGCGTTGGGGAGGGACATCTTTGACTCACTCAAGAAACTGCCGCTGTCCTACTCCCTCTCCCGCACGCGGGAGAGGGGAGCAAACCCATCAAACGCGTTCGATCACCATGGCGATGCCCTGGCCCACGCCGATGCACATCGTGCACAGCGCGAAGCGGCCGCCGGTGCGGTGCAGCTGGTACATCGCGGTGGTCACCAGGCGCGCGCCGCTCATGCCGAGCGGGTGGCCCAGCGCGATCGCGCCGCCATTCGGGTTGACGCGCTTGTCGTCGTCGGCGATGCCCAGTTCACGCAGCACGGCCAGCCCTTGCGCGGCGAACGCTTCGTTCAGTTCGATCACGTCGATCTGGTCCAGCGTCATGCCCAGTTGCTTCATCAGCTTCTGCGTAGCCGGTGCCGGGCCGATGCCCATCACGCGCGGCGCCACGCCGGCAGTTGCCATGCCGACGATGCGCGCACGCGGCGTCAGGCCATGTTGCTTGATGCCGGCTTCGCTCGCCAGCAGGATCGCGCAGGCGCCGTCGTTCACGCCCGAGGCGTTGCCGGCGGTGATGGTGCCGTCCGCGCGCACGATCGGGCGCAGCTTGGCCAGCGCTTCCATGCTGGTGGCGCGCGGGTGCTCGTCGCGGTCGACGACGATCGCATCGCCCTTCTTCTGCGCGATGCTGACCGGCGTGATTTCCTGCGCCAGCGTGCCGTCGGCCTGGGCGCGCGATGCGCGCTCCTGGCTGCGCAGCGCCATCAGGTCCTGGTCTTCACGGCCGATCTTGTAGTCGGTGGCCACGTTCTCGGCGGTCTCGGGCATCGAATCGACGCCATACGCCGCGCGCATCGCCGGGTTGATGAAGCGCCAGCCGATGGTGGTGTCGAAGATCTGCGCATCGCGCGAGAACGCGCTGGTGGCCTTGCCCATCACGAACGGGGCGCGGCTCATGCTTTCCACGCCGCCGGCGATCATCAGCGTGGCTTCGCCAGCCTTGATGGCGCGCGCGGCAGTACCGGTGGCGTCCATGCCCGAACCGCACAGGCGGTTCAGCGTCGCGCCCGGCACGTCCTGCGGCAGGCCGGCCAGCAGCGCCGACATGCGCGCCACGTTGCGGTTGTCTTCACCGGCCTGGTTGGCGTTGCCGTAGATCACGTCGTCGATGGCGGACCAGTCCAGGTTCGGGTTGCGCGCCATCAGCGCCTTCAGGGGCACCGCACCCAGGTCGTCCGCACGCACGGCGGACAGGCTGCCGCCGTAGCGGCCGATGGGGGTACGGATGGCGTCGCAGATAAAGGCTTCGTTCATGTCTCTCTCTCGGTCTTGATGTCAGTGGTCAGCCCTGGATCAGGGTCACGCCGGTCAGGCGCTGCAGCTCGTCGAAGCCCAGCCCCTCCACCAGGTCGCGCGCAACCAGCCCGTCGGCGGTCACGTCGATGGTGGCCAGATCAGTGTAGATGCGCGTCACGCAGCCGATGCCGGTCAGCGGATAGGTGCACTGCGGCACGATCTTGCTTTCGCCCTGCTTGGTCAGGTGCTCCATCATCACGAACACCTGCTTGGCGCCGATGGCCAGGTCCATCGCGCCGCCCACGGCGGGGATGGCGCCCGGTGCGCCGGTGTGCCAGTTGGCGAGGTCGCCCTTCTCGGAGACCTGGAACGCGCCCAGCACGCAGAAGTCGAGGTGGCCGCCGCGCATCATGGCGAACGAATCGGCATGATGGAAATACGAGCCGCCGGCCTTGATCGTCACGGGCTGCTTGCCGGCATTGATCAGGTCGCCGTCTTCCTCGCCCGGCGCCGGCGCGGGGCCCATGCCGAGCAGGCCGTTTTCACTGTGCAGCAGGATTTCCTTGTCGGCCGGCAGGTGGTTGCCCACCAGCGTGGGCAGGCCGATGCCGAGGTTCACCACGGCACCTTCGGGAATGTCCTTGGCCACACGGGCGGCCATCTGGTCGCGGGTCAGTTTTTGCATGTTCGCTCTCCTTCTCGCTCAGACCTTCACCACGCGCTTGACGAACAGGCCCGGCGTCACGATGTGCTCCGGATCCAGTTCGCCCAGCTCCACCAGGTGGCTCACCTGGACGATGGGGCACTTGGCAGCCATGGCCATGATCGGGCCGAAGTTGCGAGCGGTCTTGCGGTAGGTCAGGTTGCCCCAGCGGTCGGCCTTGTCGGCCTTGATCAGGGCGAAGTCGGCGTGGATGGGCTTTTCGAACACATAGCCCTGGCCGTCGATGATGCGGGTTTCCTTGCCTTCGGCCAGCGGCGTGCCGTAGGCCGTGCGCGTGAAGAACCCGCCGATGCCGGCGCCGGCGGCGCGGATGCGCTCGGCCAGGTTGCCCTGCGGCACCAGTTCCAGCTCGATCTCGCCGGCGTGGTACAGCGAATCGAACACATAGGAGTCCGTCTGGCGCGGGAACGAGCAGATGATCTTGCGCACGCGCTTGGTCTTGAGCAGCGCGGCGAGGCCGGTGTCGCCGTTGCCGGCGTTGTTGTTGACGATGGTGAGATCGCGCGCGCCCTGCGCGATCAGCGCGTCGATCAGTTCCGCCGGCATGCCAGCCATGCCGAAGCCGCCGATCAGGATCGTGGCGCCGTCGTGGATGCCGGCCACTGCCGCTTCCACCGAGTCAAATATCTTGTTGATCACTTGCGTTCCAGTCCGGGATGAGGGTCTGGCAGGTGCCGGGACCGGCCGCAATGTGCGGCACGCAAAAACTGTCTCCGGGCGATCCCTGCCGGACGGGCGTCTGGCGCAAGCACCGGAGGACGGCGCGCTAGCCATGACGGGTTCCAACAGAAATAAGTGTTTGAATTTGTTCTTATTACGAACTTGAATTCGCACTCTGAACAGAGTACACCCCGCGCCAAACACGGGTCAAGGCAACGGCAAAGAGCTTGTCCGGTAATCGGCCGCGCATGCAGGCATGCCTTGCACCGCGGGACTTCCGCCGCGGCTCGCGCCCCTGTGTAGGACTGAGCCGACGCCACAATCGGCCCGGTAGCGATACGGCGGCAGCCCGCGCCTGCCTATGCTTGTATCAAGACCAGCCACAAGACGACCGCCACCGGACCACCCGGCACGCCACGGCAAGTCTGCACCAGAAACAGCCTGGCACGACGTGGCCGGACCAGAACAGAAAGAGGAGTCGGAAATCATGGCACGCGCCTTCGCCAGCCCCAATCCTTCCCGGACAAGCAAGCATCAGGCCGCACTCGACCGGATCCTGCGCACCACGCGGCAAGACTGGATGCTGGATATTCCTTCCGAGCCCGCCCGGCAAGCACCCCCCGCCCGCCCGCGCTTGCCGCTGCCGCGCCTGGCCGCCCGGGCCTTCGAGGCGCAAATCATGGCCATCCGCTGCCAGAAGGTATTCGCGGCCTGAACCCTGAACACCCCCTCAAAAGCGCCGCGCTCAGGGCAGTTGCAGCACCGCGCGGCTACCCGCGGTGCCAGGCCGGACTTCCAGCCGCACGTCGATGCGTTCGCGCAGTTCCGCGACATGCGAGATGATCCCCACCAGCCGTCCCGCCTGCTGCAAGTCCAGCAGCGTGCGGATGGCAAAGTCCAGGCTTTCCGGATCGAGCGTGCCAAACCCCTCGTCGACGAACAGCGTATCGAGCTGGATGCCGCCCGCGCGCGACTGGACCACATCGGCCAGCCCGAGCGCCAGCGACAGCGAGGCCAGGAACCCTTCGCCGCCTGACAGCGTATTGGCCGGCCGCGCCGCGCCGGTGTCGTAGTCGAACACCTCCAGGTCGAGCCCGCCGGCCGAGCGCTGGTCGGCCTGCTCGCGCACGCGCTGCAAGGTGTAGCGGCCACGGCTCATGGCCAGCAGGCGCACGGAGGCGGCCTCCAGCACCTCGTCGAGCAGCGTGGCCAGTACGAAGCGCTGGAACGTCATGCGGCGCGGGTTGTTCCCGTTGGCGACTTCCGCGAGCCGTCCGAGGATGGCGTAGCGCGCTTCGATCTCGCTGTTGGCCGCGGCCAGGGCATCGAGCTGCCTTTGGCATTGCAGCAGGTTGTCGCGCATGCGCGCACGGTCGGCCTGCTGCCGGACGATGCCTTCCACCGCAGCGGCGGCCGTCGACGCGGCCTGTCGCACGCCATCCAGGTCCGGCACCGACAACCCCTCGGCCGCCGCGATGGCGCGCGACAGGCCATGCGTGGACACCGCAAGGGCTTCATCGTAGAGGCGTACCGCATCGTCCAGCGCCTCGATCGCCGCGGCGTCCAGCCGGGCCGAGCCAAAGGCCGCCATGTCGGCAAAGCCCGACGCGGCCAGCATGGCGTCCGCCGCGGTTCGCGCTTCCAGCAGGCGCTCGCCCGCGCGGGCCAGCACGGCCTGTGCCGACTGGCTGGCCGCTTCGGCCCGGGCCAGCGCCGCGCCGGCCTGCTTGTCGGCGTCTTGCGCCGCCTCCAGCGCGGCGCCAAGCGCGGTGAACCGGGCGCGGGCCTGTCGCAGGGCAGCTTCGATCGCCTCGGGATCGCGCGCGTCTTCGGGCAGTTGTGCGCACGCCGCCCGCCACTCCCCCTGCAACTGCGCGAGTGACTGGCCCGTGGATTCCATCGCGGCGCACGCCTTGCGGTGGGCATCGTCCGCGGCCGCAAGCGCGGCCCGCCGTTCTTCGATGACCGCCGGCATCCGGGCCAGCCGGTCAGACGATGCCTGCGCGGCAGCAAGCTCCCGCTCCAGCGCGGCGGTCTGTTCCGTCAATGCCTGTGCCGTGGCTGCCACGGCTTGCAACGCGTCATCGCCGAGATCCGTCGCGACCTCCGCAAGCTGAGCGGCCAGCCGCTCCACCTCTGCGTGCGCGGTGTGCCGGGCGTTGGCGGCACGCAGCGCGGCATCATCGGCCTCGCGCGAGGCGCCACGCGCCTGCTCGAGCGCATCGTCCGAAACCAGTTCCGCGGTGTGCTGCGCGAGCGCCGGATGATCGGTCCCGCCGCAGACCGGACACGACTCGCCCGTCGCCAGCACGGCGGCAAGTCGCGCAGCCTGCCCGGCCCGCCAGGCGGACTCCGTCGTCGTCAGGGCCGTGCGCAGCGTGTCACGGTGCGTGGTGGCACGGGCAGCCGCCGCGTCGCAGCGCGCCAGTGCCTCGCGCGCCTTCGCCGCGGCCTGTCCGGTCTGCCGGTATCGGGCGATCTGCTTCGCCCGCGCCTGGGCCGCTTGCAGCTGCAGGCCCAGGGTCTGCAGCTGCGCGGCCAGCACCTGTGCCTGGCGCTGGTCGGCTTCGGCAGTGGCCAGTTCCACCTGCCTCTGTGCCAGCGCTTGTGCGGCCCGGTCGCGCGCACCAACCGCATCGGCCTGCTGCCGTTCGGCGGCCTCCAGCGACTGGCGCAGGTTGCCAAGCTGGCGCGCGCGGGGCAGCAGCGCCTCGAACTCCATCACGCGGCGTTGAGCAGCCTCGCGCACGTCGCCGCGCCCAAGCTCGACCTGCAGCCGCTCAGACGCTTGCGCGGCCACCAGTTGCTGCTGCCGCAGCGCGCTGGCCGCCTGCTCCACCGCTGCCTGTGCGGCCTGCTGCTCGCGTGCCATTGTTTCCAGATGCTGGATGGCAGGCCACGCCTGGGTGGCACGTCGTGCCGCTTGCAGCCGCATGCGTTGTTCGTCGGTCGCCGCCTTGCGGGCCAGCAAGGCCTCATGGGCTGCGTGCGCGTCGGCACGTTCGCGCAGCCGTGCCGCTACCTGCTCCGCGCCTTGCAAGGCCGTTTGCGCGGCGGCGTGGCCGACGCGTGCGGATTGCTCCTGTTGCTGCAGGTCTTGCAGTGCCTGCTGGAGCTGCGCGATCCCGACGGCCAGTGCATCGGTCGACGCCATGTCGAACTGGCGCAGCAGCGCCTGGCGCTGGTCGACGATGCGCTCGGCGTCGCGCCGGATGCCGGCCGCCTCGCTTTTCAGCAGCTCTTCCACGCGCCGGTACAGCTCGGTGCGGAACAGGCGCTCCAGGATGCCTTGCCGCGCCTGCGAACTGGCGGTCAGCAATTCGCGGAAGCGTCCCTGCGGCAGCACGATGACCTGGCGGAACTGCGCGCTGTCGAACCCCAACAACTCACGGATGGCATCGCTGACCTTGGCTGGCTGCCCGGCCTTGCTGACCCAGCCCTCGCCCTCCCAGGCATCGAGCTGTGCCTTGGCGGTCTCGGTGACCATGCCTTCGCCGCGCTGCTTCGGCCGCTCCTGCGCGGGCGAACGCACGACGCGGTAGCGCTGCGCGCCAAGGCCGAATTCGAGCACGACTTCCGTGCGCAGCCCGGGCGCCGCATTGGCGCTGCGCATGGCCTGCGCGGAACGCTCGCCGCCCGAGGTGTCGCCATACAGCGCAAAGCAGATCGCGTCGAGCAGCGTGGTCTTGCCGGCACCGGTCGGGCCGTGGATCAGGAAGAAGGCCTGCTCGCCCAGTTGCGTGAAATCGATCGCCTCGGTGCCGGAAAACGGTCCGAAGGCCTGCATCGTCAGGTGCAATGGCCTCATGCCGACTCCCTCTGCGCGGCGGCCATGCCGGCCAGCACCTGCTCCAGCGCGGCGCGCTGGCCATCATCGAGTTCGGCATCGGCCACTTCGCGGAAGAAGCTCGCAAAAAGCTCGCCGGTACTTTGTTCGCGCAACCGCCGCGCGGCATCGCCAGCGGCCCCGGCACGGGACAGTACGGTGCGCTCGACCGCGAGCGCGTTGGGATAGACCTGGCGCAGCTTTGCCATCGGGTCCAGCAGCGCGCCGGTGTCGGTCAAGCGCGCATAGACATAGTCATCGCACTGCTCATCCCCTGCGGCAGCCGCGATCAGCGCCGCCAGTTCGCCTTCCACGATGCGCAGGTCGCGCAGCGGCCGCAGCGGCATCGGCGTGATATGCACGCTGCCGTCGGCGCCAAGCTCGATCATCGACACGGACTTTTCGTGGCTGCACTCCGACAGCGAATACTTCAGCAGCGAACCCGCATAGTGCACCCGCCCGTCGATCGTCTGCGGCCGGTGCAGGTGGCCCAGTGCCACCAGGTCGAAGCCGTCGAACGCCTGCGCCGCCACCGCGCCGCTGCCGCCGACCGACAAGGGCCGCTCCGACTCGCTGACCGCGCCGCCGACGACGAAGGCGTGACCCACCACTACCGAGCGCACGCCGGGCGGATGGGTTGCACGGATGGCGTCCAATTGCGCGCGCAGCGCCGCTTCATGCGTGGGCAGTTCGGCGCCCAGCGCGTCACGCACGACGGCCGGTTCGGCATAGGGCAGCGCATAGATGCGCACCTCGCCGTGCGCGTCGTGCAACGCCACGCTGGCGGGCGTGGCGGACGTGCAGCCGGCCACGTGCAGGCCTTGCGATTGCATCAGCCTGGCACCGAATTCCAGCCGCTGCGCGCTGTCATGGTTGCCAGCGATCAGCACCACGGGCACGCCCGCATCCAGGACGATCCGCGCCAGGACGTCGTCCAGCAGCGCGACCGCTTCCGGTGGCGGCACGGCCCGGTCGTAGACGTCGCCGGCGATCAGCACGGCATCGGGGCGCTCGTCGCGCACCAGCTCGACAAACTGGTCGAGGATATGCGCCTGGTCTTCGATCAGGCTGCGGGCATGGAAGAGCCGGCCGAGATGCCAGTCGGCGGTGTGCAGGAAGCGCAATGTGGATACCTGGTCTGCGGGATGAGGGTGGCGTGTCCGCCACGGCGGCACGCAGTACAGCCGGCATCATAACTGCGCGGACCGCCCACCGGTCCTGCTTGCCGCTTCAGGCCCCTGGCGCTCCGGTGAACACCGTCAGCACGCCCGTGTAGCCGTACAGGTGGTCGCGCGCGATCTCGCCGTTGGCAAAGAACCCGGCCAGTGGCAATTCGCCGAGCGCGCGGCGCAGCAGCAGCAGCTCGGCGCTCGGGCCGCCGAAATGCGGGCCGCCACGTCCGGAGCAGCTGATATAAAGACCGCCCAGCACCCGCCCGACCGTGCCGCTCTCGATCTCGGCGCGGATCTCCGTGGCGATGCGCATCAGGTCGGCGCGCGCCGCCCCAGGGTTCTGGGTGCAGAAGGCGAGACGCATGCCGGGCTCGGCCACGTCTGCCAGCGCCAGTACGCGATGCTGCACGTCCAGTCCCATCAGATGCCGCACCATGGTCTCGGCGCCGAACCTGCCCGGCAGCCGGGGCGCGTCGTCCGCCCCCGCGCTCAGGCCGGCCAGCGTTCCCGACAAGGCCTCGGCCATCTCCTGCGGGGGCGCGTCGCGCCCGAGCCCGAGGTCCTTCAGGACGCAATCGAGCGCCGGCTCGTCGTCCAGCGTGAACAGCAGGTTGCGGTCCACGCGTGTCACGGTGCGCGCGGGCCCGATCGGCTGGCATCCCTGCGTCACGCGCGAGATCAGGCCGACCCGCGGGCCGAACAAGACCCCCGACAAGCCGCCCGAGTAGATGCCGTCGGCCATCTGCAGCGTCCGGTTGCGTGCCGACGACAAGCCGCCGAACAGATAGCCGGTGGCGATGCGTTCGCTCAGTTCGTGCAGCAGTTCTTGCAGGTCGGGCGTCGAGGCTTCCGCATGCACCAGCGCGGCATAGGGGGTGAAGCCGGATGAGGCGGCCGGCAACGGCTTGCGGCCCGAGAACAGCCGGAAGGCGTCACGCGGCAGCGGCGCCGCCATCAGCACCATGGCGGGCTCGTCGATGTACTCGACGCCGCAGGCGCAAACCCCGACCGCGGAGGTTCCGACCCAGGCGACGCCAGGCCACTCCCGCTGCAGCGCATCGAGAATGCGCTCGGCCGCCGGGGCATAGTAATCGCTCAGGTAGCACCAGCCCAGCGTCAGCGCGACGGCATTGCCGTGCTGCGCCTGCTGCACGGCAAGCTGGGCTTCCAGTTGCGAGCCGCAGTCGCCCAGCGCTTCCTGCCAGCGGGCATTGGCGGCGTGGGCGTGTACGAAGGCCGCGTCGTGCATGATGGATCCTCCATTGGCAGCCCGCGCCGGCGGACCGGCGATCACTCACACGTCGCGTGCGCGCAGATGCAGTGCGAGGAAGGCAGCCTGTTCAGCGTCGGTTCAGCCATGCCGGCGCATCATCGTTTCCGTCGCCCCCAGAACTTCGAACATACAAGGACGAGCACCATGAAACGCATCCTGATCGCCACCGCCTTTGCCATGGCAGCCGCTGCCGCCCACGCCCAATACACCGGCCCTTCGGCGATCCCCGCCGCCACCGTCAAGTCCCTGCAGCAAAGCGGCAAGGACGACCAGCATGCCGTGCTGCGCGGCAAGATCGTCAGCCATGTCGGGCACGAGCGCTACGTGTTCGCGGACGGTACGGGACAGATGCAGGTGAAGATCAAGGCCTCGCGCTGGCCCGCGCAAAAGCCTGTCGACGCCAATACCACGGTCGAGCTGCTCGGCGAATACGACAAGGAGCTGATCGGCGAATCGCACTTCGACGTGAAGGAAATTCGCCTGCCCTGAACGGCGCGGCCTGCCAGCGTGCACGGGTGCGCCGCGGCGCGCTCAGCTCACGCGGAAGCCGATCTTCAGCGTCACCTGGAAATGCGCGACCTTGCCGTCCGCGATATGGCCGCGCGTTTCGACGACCTCGAACCAGTCGATATGCTTGATGGTCTCGCTGGCCTTGGTGATGGCATTGCGGATGGCAGCGTCGCAGCCGTCGGCCGACGAACCGACGATCTCGACGAGCTTGTAGGTATGGTCGCTCATATCCCTTCTCCTTGGCCGGCTGGCACCGACGCGGTTCCATCCATCATAGGCACGCCCACGGCGAAAACCCAGTAGACGCATGCGGCGAAAAGGACTGTTACACACGGGCCGCTTGTCCCGTGTGAAGCGGGCTGCTACGCTGCGGGCCCGCATTGCCGCGCGGCGTGGCATGCGGGGCCTCCGTCCCCGAACCGAATAGCAACGTGAACCATCGATTCAAGCGCGCGGCCCTGTCCGCCCTGCTGCTCGCCGCCTGCGCAACCGGCCTGGCCCAGGCCCGCTCCACTTCGGCACTCGACAGCATCACCGACTCCCTCAGCAATACTTTCAACGAGGCCATCGCGAAGCTGCCGGCCGCGCCTGGCCAGAACGCAAGGCCGGACGCTTCGGCACGGCCCGTCAACGCCCGGCCGTTTGCCTCGGGCAGCGGCTACACCCTGTGCTTCGTGCCGGACGGCGTAAGCTGCCAGGACCTGCTCGTCAACGCCATCCGCGGCACGCGCCAGCGGCTGCTGATCCAGGCCTATTCCTTCACCAGCAAGCCGATCGCCGAGGCCGTGGCGCAGGCGCACAAGCGCGGCGTGGACGTGCGCGTGATCCTCGACAAGAGCCAGGTAAGCGAGCGCTATACCAGCGCCACGTTCCTCAAGCACGCGGGCATCCCGGTCGTCATCGACACCAAGCCCGCCATCGCGCACAACAAGGTCATGGTGTTCGACGACCAGGCCGTGTTCACCGGCTCGTTCAACTTCACCAAGTCGGCCCAGGAACGCAACGCCGAGAACGGCATGCTGATCCGCGGCGACGCGGCCGTGGTCAAGGCCTATACCGACAACTGGAAAGCGCGCTACCAGCAGTCGTCGGCATACTGACGCGGCCGCGGCATGAATCGGCGAGCGGTGGCAAACTTGCGGTTTGCCCACCTCAATCCAATTGGAACCCGCCATCATGCCAGCCATTCCCGACAGCAAGTGGATCCGCGTCGACGCCGACACGGGCAGCTTCGACGCCTACCTGAGCCTCCCGCCCGCGGGCGTGCAGCCTGACGGCCCCGCCATCGTGCTGCTGCAGGAGATCTTCGGCGTCAACGAACATATCCGCGCCGTGGCGGACCAGTATGCGGCCGACGGCTACACCGTACTCGCCCCCGACGTGTTCTGGCGCGATGCCCCGCGCGTCGAACTCGGCTATGCCGGCGACGACATGAAGCGTGGCATGGACTTGCGCAAGTCGGTGGATGTCGAAGCCGCCGTGCGGGACATCGCCGCGACCGTACGCGCGCTGCGCGCGCATGCCGGTGCCGGCAGCAAGGTAGCCGCGGTGGGCTATTGCTTTGGCGGCCTGCTCGCCTATCTGAGCGCGGCGCGCGGCCTGGTCAATGCCGCCGTGCCGTACTACGGCGGCGGCATCCAGAACAACCTGCAGGAAGCCAGCACGCTGAACGTGCCGGTGCAGTTCCACTATGGCGCGCTCGACGCGCATATCACGCCCGATGCGGTCGCCAACGTGCGCGCCGCGGTGGCCGGCAAGCGCGGCACCGAAGTCTTTGTCTACGAAGGCGCCGACCACGGCTTCAACTGCTGGGCGCGCGCGAGCTACCACCAGCACAGCGCGGCCCTGGCACACGGCCGCGCACTGGCCTTCCTGGCCCAGTCGCTGTAAGCGATCCCGGCCCCTCGCCCGAGGGGCCTGCCTTGCCATGGGCGCGCCGCAACCGTATGCTGCGCTGCTGAGCTTCAAGACTTGCTGGATCCAAACCAAAACGACGGAGACCACCATGCAGTCAGAGCAGCAGCGCGCCCTGCGCAACACCATCCCCGATGCCGTGGCCCGTGCCGTGCGGCGCCACCCCGCCAAGACCGCCATCCGCTTCGGCGCACGCAGCTTGACTTACCAGCAGCTCGACGCCGCCGCCGCACGCGTGGCGGGCGCGCTGGCGCAGTGGGGCCTGCGGCCCGGCGATCGCGTCGCGGCCTTCGGCAAGAACTCCGACGCCTACGTGCTGCTGTGGCTGGCCTGCCTGCGTTCCGGCCTGATCCATGTGCCAGTGAATTTCTCGATGACGCGGGCCGAGGCGGAGTACATCGTCACGCAGTCGGGCGCGAGCGCGATCTTCGCCGATCCGTCGCTCGCCGAGCGCGTGCAAGGATTGCCTTGCCGCGTGAGCGGCACGCTGCATGGCGGCGGCGAGCGCGACATCCTGCTGGCGGCCTCGCACGGCCCGGCCGCACCGGTGCTGTCCGAACTCGCCGAGGAAATGCCAGCGCAGATCCTGTACACCTCCGGGACCACGTCGGCCCCCAAGGGCGCCGTGCTCACGCATCGTGCGCTGCTGGCCGAGTACGTGAGCACCATCGCGGCTTGCGACGTGCGGGCCGGCGACTATTCGCTGGCGGCGCTGCCGCTCTACCATTCGGCGCAGATGCATGTGTTCCTGATGCCGCTGCTGCTGTGCGGCGGCACCACGCTGATCGCCGACAGCCCCGAGGCGGGCTTCTGCCTGCGCACCATCCATGAAGAAGGGATCACCAGCTTCTTTGCGCCGCCCACGGTGTGGATCGCCTTGCTGCGCCACGTCGACTTCGAGCCCGCGCGGCTGGGTACGCTGACCAAGGCGTACTACGGCGCGTCGATCATGCCGGTGCCGGTGCTGCTGGAACTGCAGGCGAAGCTGCCCGCGCTGCGTTTCTACAATTGCTATGGGCAGAGCGAGATCGGTCCCCTCGCCACGGTGCTCGGCCCGGAGGAGCATGCCGCGCGGCCGGCCTCGGCAGGGCGGCCAGTCCTCAATGTGGAGACGCGTATCGTCGACGAGAAGATGAACGACGTCTCGCCTGGCACGCTCGGCGAGATCGTGCACCGCTCGCCGCAACTGCTGACCGAATACTGGGACAAGCCTGAGCAGACCACCGAAGCCTTTGCTGGCGGCTGGTTCCATTCCGGGGATCTCGGCTATATGGATGAAGCGGGCTACCTGTATGTCGTGGACCGCATCAAGGACGTGATCAACTCGGGCGGCGTGCTGGTATCGAGCCGGGAAGTCGAGGAATGCCTGTACACCCACCCCGCCGTTGCCGAAGTTGCGGTGTTCGCGCTGTCCCATCCCAAGTGGGTGGAAGCCGTGACCGCGTGCGTGGTGCTCAAGCGCGATGCCACGGCCAGCGAGGAAGCCCTGGTAGCCCACGCGCGCCATGCGCTGGCACCGTTCAAGGTGCCCAAGCGCGTCGTGTTCGTGGCGGACTTGCCGCGCAATACGGCCGGGAAGCTGCTCAAGCGGAAGTTGAGGGAAGACTATGCGGGGTTGTTTGGAGACGGGGATTAAATCTGGTTCGTCGCCGAATTGCGGGGCGGCGTTCTTGGCTCGCGTCGCTGTTTCGCCGGCGTAGCCGGAAGGGGCTTTTGGCGATGACTGGCTCGTCGTTCTTGGCAGGCGCGGCTGTTTCGCCGGCGTAGCCGGCGAGTTACTTCTTGTCCAAGCGACAAGAAGTAACCAAGAAACGCGTTTACTTGCCCTAACGGGCGAATATTGATCGTAGCGTGCGCAGAATTTCGTACGGGTATTCGCTTCAGAGTCTGCCCGGCTGCCTGCCGCGTGGAGCGCGTCCGTCTGCAGGCTCTCCGACAATGATTGAACCAGCCCCGAAACTGTCCGTGGCCCGACACTGCGAACGCCATCGCATCATCGCCTACGGCTGCTGCGCGGCTCAGTAGTTGGCAGGCGGGACGACATCAACGACACAGATGCCGGTGCTTCCGTTTCTTCCCGTCCCTCGGCTTTCACTGAGTGCGCGCAGCGCCGCCGTAGGCATCCTACCGATGGCGGTGTTAGGAGGAGCCACCAAGTAATCCGGGTGCGCTCATCTGCCCCAGTCCCTGGCCCGCCATCAATACGGCACCGCCACGCCGTTCTCGACCTTCACCCTGTCCCCGTTGCGAAGCTGGTAAGGATTGGCCTGCGTCACCGTCAGGTACCCATTGTCATTGGTCCTGACCCGCACCCGATAGGCCGGCGGCACGGCGCTACCGCGCTTTTCCACTTCGTTTCCGGCCAGCGCGCCGACGACCGCGCCGCCGATGGTGGCCACGGTGTTGCCGCGCCCGCCGCCAACCTGGTGCCCCAGCAGCCCGCCCACGACGCCGCCGACCACCGCGCCGGCGCCGCTCGTGGACGCTGCCTGCCCCTGCACGACTTCAATCGACTCCACCCAGCCATAACGCACACCATACTGTTCGGCGCCGTTGTTGCCATAGCCATTGTCGGCCGGATAGCCCTGCTGGTAGCCCGGTTGCGGATAGCCCTGCTGCTGCGGGTAACCTGCCTGCGGATAGCCCTGTTGCGGGTAAGACGTCTGCGGATAAGAACCCTGCGGGTAGGACGCTTGTGGATAGCCCGCCTGTGTGGCGGCGCTGCCGCCGTAGGAACCATAGCCTCCCGAATAACCGCCCGCGTAACCACCATAGGGCGCGGTCACGCAACCGGCCAGCGCGCCGGCACCAAGCACCGCAAGCACAACCGAACGAAAGGGGATGGACATGGAAACGACTCCTGCGAATTCGCGTGTTGGGAATGCGCGCGAGTCTAGGGCCAGCAGCGCCCGGCGGGTGTCACCACGAATTGTGATTGGTAACTGGCTGTAACCGCACGGCCAACCGCCGCGGCACGACGGCTTCAGTCGCGCTCGGCCTCGTCGTCGTTGAATGCGGTAATGCGCGCCACGCGGAAGGCCCCGCGCAACGATTCCAGTTCGGTCCGGTGCAGGACAGCCAACCGGTTCAGGCAGCGCTCGCCTTTCGCGAGCAGATGCACCTGAACCACGCGACGGTCTTCGCTATTGAGCTTGCGCTTGACAAGGCCTGCAGCCTCGCAGCGGTTCACCAGCGCCACCACGCCGTGCTGCTTGGCCTGCAGGCGCTCGGCCAGTTCGCCGATCGATGCCCAGTCCTTGCCGGCGCTGCCGCGGATATGGAGCATCAGCAGGTACTGCTGCACGGTCACGCCTTCATCGCGCGCCGCGTCTTCCGAGAAGCGGAGAAAGCGCCGGAGCTGGTAGCGGAAGTCGGAAAGCGCCTCGAAGTCCGGCTTGTTGAGCGGCGACGGTTTCGGGGAGGCGGACTTGCTGGGCATAGGCGGGTAAGACGGCGGATAAGACGGCGGATAAGACGGAATAACCGCGCGTTCGCGCACGGGACGGCCGGCGGCAGAAATCGGATCGACGCAATTATAGGGGCAAGTCACGGAGTGTCCCGCCACAACGCCTGATGCGAAGCCGCGCCGTCAGGGCATCCGGCTATGGCAGAATCTGTGCGGTTGCAGACACCTTTACCTCCGCCACGGAAACCTGACCGATGTTCACGGAAATCGCCCTCTTCCTGCTCGATACCGTCTTTACCCTGTTCGGCATGGCCCTGCTGCTGCGCGTGTGGATGCAGTTCACGCGCATGCCCACGCGCAACCCCGTCTCGCAAGGTGTCTTTCAGGTCACTGACTGGCTGGTGCGGCCGTTGCGACGGGTCATTCCCGGGCTGGGCGGCATCGACTGGGCCACGGTCATCAGCGCCTGGCTTACCGCGTTGGCGTTCCTGCTTCTGGTCGCCACGCTGACCGGCGGCGAGCTGCTTGCCTTCCTGCCGATGCTGCTGCTGGCCGCGCTGCTCTATGTGCTCAAGTGGGGCATCAGCCTGGTGATGTGGGTGACGCTGCTGATGGCGATCCTGTCGTGGGTGAACCCGCATTCGCCCGTGACGCCGGCCATCAACCACCTCACCGCGCCGTTGCTGCGCCCGATCCAGCGCGTCATGCCGCGCCTGGGCGGCTTCGACATGTCGCCACTGGTGCTGTTCCTGGTCGCGCAGATCCTGCTGATGATCATCGCCCGGCTGAGCGTGGGCGTGTTCGGCATGCGCTACTGAGCCAGGCCGCCCATAGGGCGTCCTCATGACGCCGTGATGACATTGTTCAGGCAGCAGGACAGTGTGTCGAGGATTGACCCTTTTTCCCCGGTCTTCGAGGTCCTACATTACAGGTCAACGTGGCGGACGCCACAAACCCTGACAAAGAAGGACACGATCATGAAGACCCTTGCACAACGCCGCAACCTTGCCACTTCGGTTCTTTGCGCGCTCGGCCTGACGCTGGCCGCCGCTGCCGGCGCACACGCCGCCGAGCCGGTTTCGGACCTGGCCCGCCTGGATGGCGGCGTCGCCCGCGTGGGCAACGTGGACCCGTTCCTGGACGGCGCCCACAACGGCAAGCGCGACCCGTACACCGACGGCGCGAAGCTGGGCAAGGTGGATCCGTTCACCGATGGCGCCAACCTCGGCAAGCGCGACCCGTACACGGACGGTGCCCGCGCGATCAATGAAGCCCGCAGCGCCTTCACCGACGGCGCCTGAGCCCCTCGCTGAACGGAAAGTCCCCCGCATCTCCGCCCGGTCAGAAGACCGGGCCGGCCATGGCGTCCTGGCCCAGTTCGGGCTCCAGCATCGACTCGATCGCCTCCATGAACGCCCGCACCTTGCGCGGCTGCAGACGCCGGTCTGGCAGCAGCGCAAACGCCCTCAGCGGCGGCAGCGGGAATTCGGGCAGCACGCGCACCAGCCTGCCCTGCGCCATTTCCGCCTCGCAGTAGTTCACCGACAACTTGGCAATGCCCAGCCCCGCCAGCGCGCCCTGCAGCCGCAGTTCCGCGTTGAAGGTCTGCATGCGCGGCCGGATCGGCACCGTGAAGCACTCGTCGTCGCGCTGGAATTCCCAGACGGTATCGCCCGGGGTGGTCAGCGTCGGCAGATTGGCCAGGTCCTCGGGGCGCATCAGCGGCGGCAGGCTGGCCGCCAGGGCCGGCGCCGCAAAGAGCCCGCGCTCCACGTGGTAGATGCGGCGCGCCACCGTGCCGGAATCCGGCAGGTCGGCGTCGACGATCACGAACGCCACGTCAAACCCGTCGCGGATCGGATCGACCAGGCCTTGCGTGATCTCCACTGAAACGTCCAGCGCCGGATGGGCCGCCAGCGTGCGGCAGATGATGCCACCCAGCTGCTGGGCGCCGAATTCGTAAGGCGTGGCAATGCGCAGCACGCCCTGCACGCGCTCTTCGCGCGCGAGCGTTTCCTGGCGGATTTCGCGCAGGCGCGCGAACAGCGGCGCCACGTCGCGATAGACCGCGCTGCCGGCGTCGGTCAGCCGCATGCGGCGCGTGGTGCGCTCCAGCAGCTTGGCGCCGATGGCGGTCTCCAGGCGCGCCACGGCCGCCGATACGCGCGACTTCGGGCAATCGAGCTGTTCCGCCGCTGCCGTAAATGTGCCCTGCTCGACTACGCAGCAGAACGCCTCCCAATCATTCCACTGGATTGTTTCATTCACCGGACAAAGTTTCCCTGACAAGCTGTAGTTCCAGACGGAAGGCAACATTATGCTTTAGCGATGCAACAAACGTCCGTCTCCGCAGTATCTGGCGCCCCTGACGCCAAAGGCCAGGTCACCATGGCTGCCGCCGCCCCCCAACGCCCTCGCATGCAGATCGCCAGCCACCCGGAAATGGGCCACTGGCGGCTGTCGCTGTTCGGGCTGACGCTGGGGCTGGTCACCGGCATCGACTTCTCTTCCACGCTCATGATGGGCGTCGCCAGCCAGCACATCCAGGGCGGCGTGGGCGCCGCGCCCGAAGACTACCTGTACGCCGTCTCGGCCTATGCGGCCACGGCGGTGCTGATGAACATGGTGCTCGACCAGATCGCGCGCCGGACCACGTACAAGCGCTTCACCATCGCATCGCTGCTGGTGTTCATCCTCGGCTCGCTGCTGTGCGCCGAAGTCTCCAGCCCCGGCGGGCTGATCGCCGGCAAGGCCGTGCAAGGCCTCGGCGCGGGCGGATTGTTCGCGGCGTCGCGCATCCTGGTGCAACTGGTGTCCACGCCGGCCGAGCGCGCGCCGCTGATGCTTCGCTTTGGCGGCGGCTCGTTTGCGATGCTGGCCATCACCCCCTGGCTGACCAGCATCTTCCTGGACGATATCGGCTGGCGCGCGGTGTTCCTGTTCCAGGCCGCGATCGCGCTGCCAGTACTGCTGTCGGTGATCGCCACCTACCCGACGCGCGCGCCGCGCGATCCGCATCCGCCGGTGTCCACGCTGGACTGGCCGGCCGCCATCGCCGCGGCGCTGGGCGCGCTGGTGTTCCTGCACACGCTGCAGGAGATGCGCTACACCCGCTTCTTCAGCTCGCCGGAGATGCCGCTGGCCGCGCTGCTCGGCGTGGGCCTGTTCGCGTTCAGCGGCTGGCGCCTGTACCGGCATCCGGACCCATGGATCGACTTTTCGCGCCTGGCCGGACGCCAGTACCTGTATGGGCTGGGGTTCTACGCGCTGTATTACCTGCTGTCGTCGGCCTGGGCGTTCCTGCTGCCGACGCTGACGCAAAGCGGCCTGGGCCTGACTTTCCGCTCCACCTGCATGCTGCTCTCGACGAGCGGCACCATCTCCACCATCGGCGCTGTGATCATCACGCTGGGCATGGCGCTGGTCTTCCGCAAGCGCCGCGTGATCGCCATCGGCTTCATCATCTATGCGTGCGCGGCCATGCTGCTGTCCTACCAGCTGATGCCGGGCGCGCCGGACTATGCGCTGGTGCCGGTGGTGCTGCTCGAAGGGCTGACACCGGTGTTGCTGATGGTCCAGGTCGCGTCGATGACGTATCTCGACCTCCCGGTCGAGGATTTCTCGCACGCGTACCAGTTCAAGAATGTCTGCAAGCAGATCGCCTCGGCCAGCGGCACGGGCCTGGCCAGCGTCTTCATGCAGGACGGCCTGGCCGCGCATCGGACGCACCTGGTCGAGCACGTCACGCGCTTCACCCCCGCGCTGCAGACGCCGGACGCGCTTTCCCTGTCCAGCCTGGCGAAAATCTCGCTTGAAATCGACCGGCAAGCCACGCTGCTGGCCGGCATGGACATGCTGCACGGCTTTGCGGCGCTGTGCGTGGCGATGGCCGTTTTCGTCCTGCTGCAGAAGAGCTTCCGCTGACACGGCCCACGGCATAGCGGTGCAGGAGACAGCATGGCGGCGGCGCTCCGGACGGGGCGCCGCCCGCGCGTGCATCGGCCTGCACTGGCGAAATCGCCGTATTTCCTCTACTCTTTCGGCCTTTGCGTGCCCATCCGGCCCTGCCGGTGCCTGACAGATGGCCAGTCCCGCCGACCCCCGACCTACCGCGGAAAGCGCCGCCACCTCCGCCACCACGCCCGAAAAGCCCAGCGACAGCTATGTGCAGTCCTTTGCACGCGGGCTGTCCGTGATCCGCGCCTTCAACGCCGAACACCCGGCACAGACCCTGACGGAAATCGCCCAGGCCAGCGGCCTGACGCGCGCCGGCGCGCGCCGCATCCTGCTGACACTGGTAGGTCTTGGCTATGTGCAGGCGGAAGGCCGGCTGTTCCGCCTGACGCCCAGGATCCTGGATCTCGGCTTCGCCTACCTGACCTCGATGCCGTTCTGGAACCTGGCCGAGCCGATCATGGAGACGCTCTCGCAGCAGGTCCATGAAAGCTGCTCGATCTCCGTGCTCGACGGCACCGAGATCGTCTACGTGCTGCGCGTGCCGGCCCGCAAGATCATGACCATCAACCTGTCGATCGGCAGCCGGCTGCCGGCCTATTGCACGTCCATGGGACGCGTGCTGCTGGCCGGCCTGGCCGATGACGAACTGGACCACGTGCTGCGCAATACCGAACTGCGCGCGCACACGAGCCGCACCGTCACCGATCCTGCCGCGCTCAAGGCCGTTGTCGCCGATATCGGCGCGCGTGGGTGGGCACTGAACGACCAGGAGCTTGAAGAGGGCTTGGTATCGCTGGCCGCACCCATCCGCAACCGCTCCGGCCACACCATCGCCGCCCTCAATATCAGCGGGCAGGCCAACCGCACCAGTGCCGCGGAAATGCTCGAGCGCTTCCTGCCTCCGCTGCTGGAAGCGGCCGGCAAGATCTCGGGACTGGTCGGCCTGCGCACCTGAGCGGCACAGGCTCGCCCCGCAGCCGGCGCTACAGTTCGACGCTGCCGAACTCCGCCGAGCGCGTGCCCTCTATCGGGCGATTGCTCGCGCCAAAGTAGGCGAACGCCACCGACAGCTTCACCGCATTCGAGCTGTTGCGCCCCGCGGCATGGAACAGCCGGCTGTCAAAGAACAGCACGTCGCCGCGATGCAGCGCCAGCGACGCGGCGCCCTGCAGCAAGGGCTCGCTGGCCGGATGCGCTTCGATCAGGAACTCGGCCGGGTCAAGCTGGCCCGGCTCCAGCCGCGCCTTGTGCGAGCCCGGGATGACGCGCAGGACGCCGTTGCGCTCGTCCTCGTCGCCCAGCGCCAGCCACACCGTCACAAGCTCCGGACTGATGAACGACCAGTAGCGGGTATCGCGGTGCCAGCCGGTCTGGCTGCCGTAGTGCGGATGCTTGGTCATCACGCAGTTATGGTGCGCCAGCGTGATGCGCGCGGGTTCGCCGAGCAGGGACTGCACCACGACCACCAGGCGCGGGTCGGTGGCCCAGTCGCGAAACACCTGGTCGCGGCCGTAGGCCTGCCGCAGGCGCCTGACCGTGCCGCCGCCGGCGGCATCGCGATGGGCCGGTGCCCCCGGATAGCCCAGATCGGCCTCGAACTCCACGGGCGGGATGGCCGCGTTCAGGTGGGTGCGCGTGACCGCCTCAAGCGCGGCGCAAGCCTCCTCGGGGGCAAAGCCGCGCAGGACGATGAAGCCATCCTGATGGAATGCCTCGGCCAGGCGCTGCAGCGCGGCGGGATCGGGTTCGTTGGAAGTGGCAGACGGAAAGGGGGAAGCGTCCAGCGGGGAGGTCATTGCGGCAGGGGGGAATTCAGGCCAGGACACGGCCGACACGACGATGATGCCAGAACCCGGCGGACCTCGCCCGGCCTGGCGGGCGCGTGCGACCGGGCAAATGCTGTCTTCGTGCGGAAACAGACTGTGCCGTGCAAGCCGCACGCCGCTACAATGCGCGAATTCCCTGTCTTCCAGCCGAGGCCAACGTGACTGCTCGCCCGCGCATCGTCGCTACGCTCGCCGAAGCCCAGACCCGGCTTGGCCGCATCGTGCTGGGCAAGCCGCGCCAGATCCGCCTGGCGCTGGCGTGCATGCTGGCGCGCGGCCACCTGCTGCTGGAAGACCTGCCCGGCGTGGGCAAGACCACGCTGGCGCACGCGCTGGCCCGCACGCTCGGGCTCCAGTACCAGCGCGTCCAGTTCACGAGCGACCTGCTGCCCGCCGACCTGATCGGCGTTTCGGTGTTCGTGCGCGACTCGGGAGATTTCCGCTTCCATCGCGGGCCGGTTTTCGCGCAGGTGGTGCTGGCCGACGAAATCAACCGGGCCCCGCCCAAGACGCAGAGCGCGCTGCTCGAAGCCATGGCCGAAGGCCAGGTCACGTATGACGGCGCCACGCACGCACTGCCATCGCCGTTCTTCGTGATCGCCACGCAGAATCCGCTCGAACAGCTCGGCACGCACGCACTGCCCGAATCGCAGCTGGACCGCTTCACCATGCGGCTGTCGCTGGGCTACCCCGACGCCGCGTTCGAACGCGTGCTGTACCTGGGCGGCTCCACGCCGCCGCAGGCCGAGCCGGCCATGGACGCTGCCCAGGTCCTGGCTTTCCAGGACGCCGCGGCACAGGTCTACGCCAGCCCCGCGCTGGTGGACTACGTGCTGGCGCTGGTGCAGGCCACGCGCACCAGCAGCGCGTTTGCGGCCGGATTGTCGCCGCGCGCGGGGCTGGCATTGCTGGCCTGTGCCCGGGCGTGGGCGTTGCTCGATCAACGTGAAATGGTGCTGCCCGAAGACGTGCAGGCAGTCTTTAGCGCTGTGGCCGCACACCGCCTGGCGCCCGCCGGCGCGCGGACCGGCACGGACAGCGTGGCCACGTTGCTGGCCGGCGTGCCCATCCCCTGACGGCCATGCCGCGCGACCGGTCCGCGGCCACCCGCCATGCCGCGTTGCCGCTGCCCGGCACCGCGCCATACCGGCGGCGCTGGTTCCGGCCTCCGCGAGTCCCCGAACAACGCGAGGTGCGGCTGGACCGCAGGCGCCTCTATATCCTGCCCACGCGCGGCGGCCTCGGCTTCGCCGTCCTGCTGCTGGCCATGCTGGTGACCTCGCTGAACTACAACATCAGCCTGGGCTTCGGGCTCACGTTCCTGCTGGCGGGCATCGGCATGGCATGCATGTGGACGGCGTATCGGAACCTGCTCGACCTGTGCGTAATGGCCGAACCCGGTGTGGCGGCCAGGGATGCCTTCGCCGGCCAGGACGCGGCATTCGCGCTGCGGCTGCCCAATACCGACACTCAGGCCCGCATCGGCATTGAAGGCCGCATCGCCGCCATGCCCGCGGCTGCGCCTTCCAGCGTCACGCTGGATGCGACCAGCGACCGCACGCTGACACTGCTGGTGCCGGCTACGCGACGCGGCTGGCTGCGCGTTCCCCGCGTCACCGTGTCCAGCCGCTTTCCGTTCGGGCTGTTCCGGGTCTGGGGATATGCGGACCTGGGCCTGTCGGTGCTGGTCTTTCCGGCGCCAGAGCCCGCCGCGCCGCCGCTGCCCCCGATGGCCGCGCTGGACGCGGGCGAGGACGCCAACGCCAACGGCCATGCCACCGACGAAGGCATCGATCAGTTGCGCAAGTACCGCAGCGGCGATCCGCTGCATCGCATTGCCTGGAAGCACAGCGCGCGCACCGGCCGCTGGATGAGCCGCGCCGGCGAGCCGCCCGCGCGGCCGATGCGCTGGCTGGACTGGCACGCCCTGCCGGCCGGCATGCCGGCCGAGGCCCGGCTGTCACGGCTGTGCGCGTGGCTGCTGGCGGCCGGCGACGAGGCGGAAGTCGGCCTGCGCCTGCCCGGCGTGGAGATCCGGCCCGCCCGCGGCACGGTTCATCGCCGCGCGTGCCTGGAGGCGCTGGCGCTGTGGCGCGCGCCAGACCACGGAGGTGCGGCATGAGCACGCCGGCACGTCCGCTGGCGCACCAGGATCACGGCATCCTGCTCGGCCAGCTCGCACTGGTACTCGCGCCGCAGGCGCGCATGCTGCCGGTGTCGATCAGCCTGCTGCTGCTCGCGCTGCTGGGCTGGCGCTGGCTGCTGTGGCGCAGGCGTGCGCCGCTGCCCTCGCGGGCGATCCTTGCCATGGCGGCCGTGCTGGTCCTTGGCATCGCCGCCGCGCTGATCTGGCAGGATGGCGGCGGCACCATGCGCGACCTTGCCGTCGCCATGCTGGGCGCCTTTGTCGTGCTCAAGCTGCTGGAGTGCCACAGCCTGGCGGACGCGACCCTGGTCACGCAGCTGTCGTTCTACCTGCTGCTGACGCTCTACCTGTCCGATCAGCCGTTCTGGCTGGCCCTGTATAGCGTGGCGATCGGTGCATGGGTGCTGCGCAACTGGCTATTGCTGCACCACCCGGAGGCGCGAGGCCAGTTGGCCATCTGGCCGCTGCTGGGCCGCATGGCGTTGATCGGCCTGCCCTGGGCGCTCGTGCTGTTCGTATTGTTCCCCCGCCTGGAACGTCCGTTGTGGCAACTACCGCCATCGGCGCCGATGTCCCGGACCGGCATCAGCGACGTGATGCGTCCGGGCAGCGTCGTGCAGCTCGTACGCTCGACGGAAGTCGCCTTGCGCGCCGAGATCGATGGCAATGCGCCGCCCTCCGGGGCGCTCTACTGGCGCGCCCTGGTGCTGTGGCAGTTCGACGGCGCAAGCTGGCTTCCGATGCCGCAGCGCCAGCAGTCCACGACGCCCGCGGAGCCTTCGCCATCGGTCGGCGCACGGCAAGCGGGCAACGTCGACTACACCGTCACGCTCGAGCCCAGCCAGCAGCGCTGGCTGTTCACGCTGGACCGCGGCGTGGCGGTGTCATTGAACGTCAATGCGCGGGTCTCCGCGGATGGCGAGTATTTCCTGGCTACGCCGGTCGACCAGCGCATCCGCTACCGGGCACGCTCCGCGCTGATGTCCGCGCCCGAAACCCTGTCGGCGCGCACGCGGTCACTGGCCCTGAGCCTGCCGCCGGGCAACTCGCGCGCACGCGAGCTGGCCGCGCGCTGGGCCGGCAGCTACGCCGACCCGGCACAGCGCGTGCAGGCCGCGTTGCGCCTGTTCGCCTCGGCGCCGTTCGGCTATACGCTGCGGCCACCGCCGCTCGGCACGGAACAGATCGACAGCTTCTTGTTCGACACGCATCGCGGCTTCTGCGAACACTACGCGAGCAGCTTCGTCTTCCTCATGCGTGCGGCGGGGGTGCCGGCACGCGTGGTGGCCGGCTACCTGGGCGGCGAGTACAACCCGATCGGACGCCACTACATCGTGCGGCAGGCCGACGCCCACGCCTGGGCCGAGGTCTGGCTGGATGGACGCGGCTGGGTACGCGTGGACCCGACCAGCGCGGTGGCCCCCAGCCGTGTCGAACAGGGTCTCGATGCCGCCCTGGGCGGGCAGGAATCCGGGGTCTGGTCGCCGGACCAGGAAGCCGGCTGGCTGCGCAACCTGCGCTGGGCCTACGACGGGCTGACCTACACATGGCAGCGCTGGGTCCTGCAGTACGATCGCAGCCAGCAGGAGCGGCTCTTCGGCGAATGGCTGCCTGGCATCAGCGTGGCACAAGGGCTCGCCTGCGGGCTGGCCGCCCTGAGCTTGCTGGCACTGGTGCCACTGTGGCTGCGCCGCCGCCGGCTCGACCCGGTCGAAGCGAGCTACGCGCAGGTCTGCCGCATGCTGGCGCGGCATGGTTGCGAGCGCGGTGCGGCAGAGGGTCCGCAGGCATTCGCCCAACGCGCGGCGGCCCGGCTGCCACACGCGGCGTCGGCCATTCATGCCTTCATCGGCACCTACATCGGTCTGCGGTACGGCGCGATGCCAGAAGCACGGCGGACGGCGGAACTCGCAAAGCTGCGCACGGGCGCGCGCCACTTGTCGGCCAGCCTTCGCATGCGGCACGGCCAGAACACGGTGACTGGCGAGATTGGTCCCGTCTGATATAATTTCATCCGTAACTATTACAGATGAAAGCACTCGCGCAGCCAAGCCGCGACTGTGTGCCCTCTCCGCCATGTCCTTCGAGCAACGTATCGAGCGCTTCAGCGCCGCCCATCCGGACGCACCCCGCGACCTGATCCTGGCGTCCCGCCTGCTGCTTCGCACCGCGCGCCTGCTGCGCGACCACATCAACCGGACGCTGGCCCCGTTCGACCTGGACATGAGTCAGTACCTGGTCCTCAGCATGCTTGCCGTCGACGAAGGACAGCCGAGCATGCCGTCCGAGCTTGGCGCAACCATCGACGCCACGCGCACGCAGATGACCCGGCTGCTCGACGGCCTGGAAGTGCGCGGCCTCGTTCGTCGCCAGGCTTCCGCGCAGGATCGCCGCGCGCTCGAGCTGACGCTCACACCGGCCGGCCGGCGGCTCCTGGAGCGAGCGCTACCGCTGGTTCACGCGGCCTATGGCGAAGCCTGGGCACCGGTGGGCGAAAGCAGCGTGGCCGCAAGCACGCGCGTACTGAACCGGCTGCACCAGAGCCTGCAGGCGCTGCAGCCATGAATCCGGGATCGCGCTGGCAACCGCTCTGGCAGCTGCGCCTGAGCTTGCGCTGGCTGCGGTGGCTCAGCCACCGGCAGCGCCAGACCCTGCTGATGATGCTGCTGGCCCTGGCCACCGGCGTGGAGTTTCTCGAGAACATCATGTTCGTGTTCGCATCGAGCCACATCATGGGCGGTGTCGACGCGGATCCTCGCAGCTTCGCGCTGGCGCAAGCCGCCTACGCCGTGGGCAGCATGCTCATGATCCTCAAGCAGCAATGGTTGTCGCGCCGCTTCGGCTACCGCTACTACGTGACCGGCGCGCTGCTGATCTTCATGGCGGGCACGCTCGCCGCGGCCACCAGCCACTCGCTCACGCAACTCGTTGGCGCGCGCTTCGTGCAGGGATTCGGCGGCGGCGCACTGTTCACGAGTTGCCGCATCCTGGTGGCCGTCCTGTTTGGCCCTGTTGACCGGCCGCGCGCCAGCCGCATCTTCATGACGGGCATCTTCGTGGCGAGCGCTCTCGGGCCTGCGCTCGCGGCCGAATTGGTCGATCGCGGCGTGTGGCAAGACGTGTTCTACGGCGCGCTGCCGTTTGCCGCGCTGGCCGCCCTAGGCGCCTGGGTACTGCTGCCGGATGCCGAGCCGCGCAAACCGTCCCCTAGCCCGGCCCTCGGCCCGCTACTGCTGTTCGGCGCTGCTATCGTCACGCTGCAGGCCGCCATGACCGAGGCCCGCTTCGACATCTTTTCCCATCCGATACGGCTCGCACTGATCGCCGCTGCCGGCCTGGGCTTGCTCGCTGTCTTCCTATGGCATCAGTGGCACCATGAGGCGCCGGTGCTGCACCTGCGGGCACTGCGCAACCCCGTCTACCTGGCCGGGATCGGGATGTACTTCGTGTACTACATGATCAACAACCTCAGCGCCTACGTGTTTCCGATCTACGCGGAGCAAGCGCTGCGGATTCCTCTCGCCACGACCGGATGGCTCAACACGTTTGCAGCGCTGGTGAGCCTGACCGGGGTCATGGTCTACCTGCGGTACGCACCACGCATGACGCGCAAGAAGCCGCTGATGGTGACAGGCTTGCTGCTGATGGCCGCTACCGCGTGGTGGTTTTCGCGCATGCCGCCGGATGCCGGACCGCCCGCGCTCGCCTGGGGCCTGGTCGGCAAGGGACTGTTCGGTGTGCTGGTCATCATCCCGATCGCGGGTCTGACATTCCGCTCACTCAGCGGCGAAGAGTTTGCGCACGGCTACCGCAGCAAGAACCTGATGCGGCAGATTGCCAGTTCCTTTGCCTCGGCCATTGGCGCGGTGTTGCTGCAAAACCGGCAGTTCGCCGTGCATGACAGCCTGGTGCACGCGCTGGGGCAACGGACCGCGGAAGCCCAGCTCTGGATACAGTCGGTACAGGCCGCACTGGTGTCTCGAGGCCTGGATGAAGCGCAGGCTCGCCATGGCGCACTGGCTCAGCTTGGCGGGATAGTGGAACAACAGTCCCGTCTGATTGCTTGCGAGGATCTCTACCGCCTGATTGCGGTGCTGGCGCTGACCGCTGCGGTGTACATGCTGCTGCAGCGCCGCCTGGACTAAGGCGCTACGTGGGGCGGTGCCATCGACGTGGCGACCGGAGGAAAATCAGAACTCAGAACAGCGAAAGCTGGCGCATGCCAAAGCCGATCGTCTCTTCCACGCGCGCACGCGCATGGACCAGCGATCCTTCAGCGCCGGAATAGTTGCCCGCCGCCCAGTGATAGACCACCGGCACGTCGCCGCGGTCGGACAGGCGAACCTCGCCCAGCTTCTCGCCGCGCTCGTTGCGGTAAAAATGCGAACGGTAACCGCGCTCCCAGTGCGGGGGCGCTTCCTTCTTGCGCCGCCGGGGGCTCGGCGCAGATTGAGCGGTGGGCGCAAGGCGCCGCGCTCTCTCGGGACCCGGTGTAATGGCTCGGGTGAAATCCAACTGCATAGACTTCCTTGTTCTGTCGAATGAGCAGGAACCAAGGTCGGCGGACCGTGCCGCCGCATGCTTCGTGCATCGCAGTCGAGATCATACCTGCTGCCGCGCTTTCTGTAAGCCCTTCCTTGCGCCGAAACCCGCTTCCGGCAAGGGTTCGCGGGTGGTATACCCGGTTCGTATACGGTGCGTATACCGCCCGTAAACGTCGCCGTATACCCCCGGTATACGGCGACCGAAAGACCCGGAAGCCTTATCGGTAAACGCTTGCGTGGATGTCAGCCAAGGTCGAGCGGAATGAAGATACGTGCTTCGTCGCGTTGAACCAGCAGTGCCACCTGCTTGCCGGACTTGGCCACCAGCGCGCGCAACTGGTCGGCCGAACCGATCGGCGTACCGTTGAGCGACAGGATCACGTCGCCGGGCTGGATGCCCACGCGCGCGGCGGGACCGGCAACGTCTTCCACCACGAGGCCGCCCTCGATCCCGCTTTGGCGCTTCTCCGCAGGCGTCAACTGACGCACGGCCAGCCCGAGCCGGCCGCCCGCCTGGTTGTCGCCGCCCTTCTGCGCGACGGACTCCTCCTTGGCGGCGCCCACCTTCACCGACAGCGTCATGGGCTGGCCCTTGCGGATGATCTTCAGCGACGTGTCGGTGCCCGGCTTGATATCCGCGACGTGTTCGGGCAGGTCGCCCGAATGGTCGATGACCTCATTGTCGAGTTGCACGATCACGTCGCCAGGCTTGAGACCGGCCTTCGCCGCCGGGCTGTCCGCCTCGACCGAATTGACCAGCGCACCGGACGGCTTGGGCAGGCCGAAGGACTGCGCCAGGGCCTGGTTGACTTCCTGCACCGAGATGCCAAGCCGGCCACGCGTGACCTTGCCATGCGCCACCAGTTGCTGCTCGACCTTCGTTGCCACGTTGATCGGAATGGCGAACGAAAGCCCCTGGTAGCCGCCGGTCTGGCTATAGATCTGCGAGTTGATGCCGATCACCTCGCCACGCTGGTTGAACAGCGGGCCGCCCGAGTTGCCCGGGTTCACGGCAACGTCGGTCTGGATGAACGGGACGTAGGTATCGTCAGGCAGCGAGCGCGATTTCGCGCTGACAATGCCCGCGGTCACGGTGTTCTCGAATCCATAGGGCGAGCCGATGGCCAGCACTGGCTCGCCAACCCTCACGCGCGACGGATCGCCCAGACGGACTACCGGCAGGTCCTTGGCATCAATGCGGATCACCGCGACGTCGGTCTGCGGGTCGGTGCCCAGCACCTTGGCCTTGAACTCGCGACGATCAGTCAGCTTCACGGTGACCTCCTGCGCGCCGTCAACGACGTGCGCATTGGTCAGGATCAGGCCGTCAGGGCTGACGATAAAGCCCGAGCCCAGGCCCTTTACCAGTTGCTGGCCGCTTTGCGGACCCTGGAACTGCGGGCCGAACCGCTTGAAAAACTGGAACAGCGGATCGTCAGGATCCATTCCAGATGGCGCCTGCATGGCCGTGCGCTGCGCGCGCGCGGTCACGCTGATGTTGACGACGGCGGGTCCGTACTGATCGACAATGCCGGAAAAATCCATCGGCGAGGCCACGGCGACGGACTGCCCCGGCGCGGCGACCGTGGCAGGCGCGGACGCGGCGTACCCCGGTGTGATGACTTCCTTCTGCAGGTAAGCATAGCCACCACCGATCGCGGCAAGCGCGGCAAAACCAATGGCGGTACGTGCAATGGTCTGGCGAATCATGGAATCTCCTTTCGCAGCAATACGCGGGCGCCGGTGCGGGTAAGCAAGGTGGCGCGACGGTTGGATACTAACCAGCGAGACTTAAGACACCCTTAAAGCGGCGGCCGCACCATGCGTCACCTTTCGTAATTTTCAACTTTATCTTGCGCACAATCTAATTGCGTATAAGATATCGACATGGACGACGCGATCAACCAACGCAAGGAAGACTGGCTGCTGCTCGACCAGCAGCTATGTTTCGCTCTCTATTCGACATCGCTTGCGATGACCAAGGCGTACAAGCCGATGCTGGATGAGCTCGGACTCACTTATCCGCAATATCTGGTCATGCTGGTGCTGTGGGAGCACGAGCAGCAGACGGTATCTGAACTCGGAAGCCGCCTGGCACTGGACTCCGGCACGCTGACGCCGCTGTTGAAACGGCTGGAAGGCGCAGGACTCCTGAGTCGCAGGCGGGACGCCGACGATGAGCGCCGCGTGCTGGTGGCATTGACGGATGCAGGCCGCACGCTGCGACAGTCCGCGGTCGGCATCCCGGAAAAATTGCTATGCGCGACGCAGTGTCCGATCACTGAAATTCAGGCACTGACGCAGCGCCTGCATGCATTACGGTCGACGCTGGAACATGCGCGAACGATCCCTGAGCAGCCGCCTGAAGATCAGAGCGTCGGCTCACTTGCCCTGATGGGCCACACTACCCTGGAGCTTCCATGAAACTCGAAAAAGTCCTGTACACCGCCCATGCCACCGCCACCGGAGGCCGCGATGGCCGAGCAGTGACGTCCGACGGCCAGCTTGATGCAAAGCTGGCACTGCCAAAGGAAATGGGCGGCAAGGGCGATGGCCTGAATCCGGAGCAACTGTTCGCGGCTGGCTATTCGGCCTGCTTTATCGGCGCCATGCGCCACGTTGCTGCCCAGCAGAAGATCGTGCTGCCGGCGGATACGTCAATCGAAGGCTCGGTCGGAATTGGTCCGATCCCTCAGGGTTTTGGCATCCAGGCTGAGCTGAAGATCTCCGTTCCGGGCTTCGAGCGCGAAGCCGTGGAAAAGCTGGTCGAGCAGGCGCACCAGGTGTGCCCGTACTCGAATGCGACGCGTGGCAATATTGAAGTGACGTTGACGGTAGTCTGACCTGCCAGAAGTGGCAAAAAGGCGTATGCCCTTGCGGCATACGCCTTTTTTCTTTCAGGAGCCGTGCTGCTCCAGCGTCGCGCAAAAGGCCATCTTTTCCTCCGGACTCATGCGCTTCGTCGCCAATTCCGCTTTCAACGCTTCGGATTTCGATGGAAATGAAATCTGTCCCAGTACCCGTAACGGTTTGCGCGAACGCGTGTATTTCGCGCCTTTGCCGGCCTGATGCTGCGCGAAGCGGCGCGCCACGTCCGTGGTAATGCCGGTGTAGATCGAACCGCCCGTGCATTCGAGCAGATAGAGGTACCACGGGCGCTCAATCGCCATGAGATTTTGATTCGAAAAACACGATCATGCGATATTAAGCCGCTTCGCCATGCGCGAACGCAGCCACCAAAGCAAAAACCCCTCGCAGCACATGCTGTCGAGGGGTTTTGCATTGTAAGAGCCTGGCGATGACCTACTTTCACACGGGTAATCCGCACTATCATCGGCGCGGAGTCGTTTCACGGACCTGTTCGGGATGGGAAGGGGTGGTTCCAACTCG
>NZ_JBYOJP010000030.1:0-52029 GCF_057798975.1 Cupriavidus sp. 21MJTG02-4
AAGGCCGGATATAAGTCTGCAACCAGTCCTGCTCTAGCCAACAATGATCAGCCTTACCTTGCAAACCGGGGCGCGTTCATATAAGTAAGTCGCCGGCTACGCCGGCGAAACAGCCGCGCTTGCCAAGCATGACGTCCCCGCAATTCCCCGAAGAACCTAAAAAAGCCCGCCACACGCATGCACTTGCTGGCAGCCTTTGTCGTGGAGCGGACAGACAATTCATTGCGTAACGCCGAGCTGCTCAAGAATCGCTGGGGTTCTCCAGCGTGGAAGTATCCTGCGTGATCTCCTCCCCCTTGGCCAGCGAACGCAGCAGACGCCGCATGATCTTGCCCGAACGCGTCTTCGGCAGGTTGTCACCAAAACGGATGTCCTTGGGCTTGGCGATCGGGCCGATCTCCTTGGCCACCCAGTTGCGCAGCTCCGTGGCGATCTGCTGCGCCTCGGCATCGCCCGGGCGCGAACGCTTGAGCACTACGAACGCGCAAATGGCCTCGCCCGTGGTGTCGTCCGGGCGGCCTACCACGGCTGCTTCCGCGACGATCGGGTTGGCCACCAGCGCCGACTCGATTTCCATCGTGCCCATGCGGTGGCCCGACACGTTCAGCACATCATCGATGCGGCCCATGATGGTGAAGTAGCCGGTGTCCTTGTCGCGGATCGAGCCATCGCCCGCCAGGTACAGCGTACCGCCAAATCCGGGACGAAGGCGCGGGGAGACCCTCCTGGTCCCGGCTACCGGAGACACCAGCAGAAACTACACGCCGGCCCGGCGGCGCAGGGACGAACTGCACCGCCTTGGCCGGCGCACAGGCCACCGCCGCTCACCAGGGCAGCGAGTACGTCTTGGTATTGGTAAAGCTCTTCATCGCCTCCAGCACGCCTTCCTTGTAGCCCAGGCCGGAGTCCTTGATCCCCCCGAAAGGCGTCAGCTCCAGCCGATACCCCGGCACCTCGCGCACATTGACGCTGCCGACCTTCAGCTCACGCACGAAGCGCGTGATGTAGTCGAGCCGGTTGGTGCAGACCGACGACGACAGCCCGTAAGCGGTGCCGTTCGAAATGCGGATCGCCTCTTCGATGTCCTTGAAGCGGATCACCGGCGACACCGGCCCGAAGGTCTCCTGCCTGGCCACCGTCATGCCGGGATCGACGTGGTCGAGCACCGTCGGCGAGTACAGCGCACCGCGGCGGATATTGCCGTAGCGCAGTTTCGCACCGGCGGCGATCGCCTCGTTGACCACCGTTTCGAACTGGATCGCCGCGGCCTCGTCGATCACGGTGCCCATATCCACCTTCGGGTCCATGGGATCGCCGTAGGTGAGCGCTTCGGTCTTCGCCACCAGCAGGTCGACAAAGCGGTCCGCCACCGACTCGTGCACCAGCATGCGCTTGATCGCCGTGCAGCGCTGGCCCGAGTTCTTGTACGAACCGCTCGCGGCCAGCGTGGCCGCCTCTTCCACGTCGGCGTCTTCCATCACGATGATGGGATCATTGCCGCCCAGCTCGAGCACCTGGCGCTTGTAGGTCGCGGTGGCTGCGATGTACTTGCCGATCGGCACGCCGCCGGTGAAGGTCACCAGGTCCACGTCGGGGTGCGTCAGCATCTCGTCGGCGATCTCGCGCGGATCGCCGGTGATGACCGACAGCATCTGCGGCGGCAGCCCGGCCTCATAAAGGATATCGGCCAGCAAGTAGGCCGCCAGCGGCGTCTTCTCGCTGGGCTTGAGCACCATGCGGTTGTTGGTGGCCACCGACGGCGCCACTTTGTGGATCACCTGGTTGAGCGGATGGTTGAACGGCGTGATGGCGGTGATTACGCCCAGCAGCGGCTCACGCAGCGTATAGACCTTGCGGCTCTTGCCGTGGTGAGTCAGGTCGCACGAAAACACCTGGCCATCGTCGACCAGCGCCTGGTTGGCGGCGAACAGCAGCACGTCGGAGGCGCGGCCCACTTCATAGAGCGAGTCCTTGCGGCACAGGCCCGATTCCAGCGTGATGGTGCGCGAGATCTCGTCGAGGCGCGAGGCGATGATCTCGCCGGCGCGCATCAGGATCTTGTAGCGCTCGTAGCGCGTCAGCGTCGGCTGGTAATCCCGCGCGATGCGGTAGGCGCGGCGCACATCATCGAGCGAGGCCTTCGGCACGGTGGCGATGACTTCGCCGGTGTAGGGATAGGTGACCTCGATCACATCTTCGCGGTAGATCTTCTCGCCGGCGATGCGCAACGCTTCGTGGCGGATTTCGGGGATGGCTTGCAGTGCAGTCATGATCTTCCCTTGCGGGTCTTGAACAGTGTGTGAAAGATGATGCAGCCGCCGCAGGCGGGCCGGCGCCTTGCCGGCCCTGCCTGCTCAGCGGCGGATGAAGGCCGCGATGACGGCGCTGATCATGCAGCTCGTTGCCACGATCGGGAATACCAGCGACGTATTGCCCGAGTGATCCAGCATGCGGCCGATCAGGGGCTCGCCGAGGCCGGCGAGCAGGTAGGAGAAGAAGTTCAGGATGCCGGTGGCAGTACCCGCCCGCCTGGCGCCGACCAGGTCCGGACACAGCGCCCAGAACGACGAGGCCGGGCCGTAGACGAAGAAGCCAGCGAGGAACAGCGCGACAATGGCGCCCATGCCGGTGGGCAGCTTGTACATGACCATCGACGCGATCGCGCCCAGCACCATGTAGAGCACGATCGCCTTGCTGCGGCTCGAACCGAACAGGCGGTCCGAAATCCAGCCGTTGGAGAGTGCGCCCAGGGCCATGCCCACTGGCAGCGCCACCGAGATCCAGGCCGGATCGATCAGCGTGTCGGCATGCTTCCAGTCCTTGCCCAGGAAGTGCACCGGAACCCAGACGATCAGGCCATAGCGCGCCGCGTTCTGGAAGCCGATCGACAGGCCTGCGATCAGCAAGCGCGGGTTGCGCAGCACGGCCTTGTAGCGCGACCACGAGCTTTCTGCTGCGTCGGTTTCGGCATGCGCGCCGCTGGCAGCGCCCCCGGCATTGGCAACGCCCGTGTCAGGCGACTTGTAGCCAAGCTCCTCCGGCCGCTCCCGCACGATCAGGTAGAAGGTGATGCCGCCAACCAGCATCAGCAGCACCGGCAGCCGGAAGATCCAGCGCCAGTCGAGGTGCAGGATATTGACCACCAGGATCGACGTGACAAACGAGAGCACCGATGCGCAGCCCGCGGCGAACACATAGAAGCCGTAGACCTTGCCGCGTTCCTCTGCGCCCCACCAGTTCGACAGCAGCCGGCTGCCAGGCGCCCACCCGAGCGCCTGGAAATAGCCGTTGATGCCCCATGGAATGGCCAGCGTCTTGAAGCCGACGGCAAAGCTGACCACCCAGTTGGCGGCGCACGACAGGATCGCGCCGGCGGTCATGACGCGGCGGCCGCCGAACTTGTCGCCCAGGTTGCCGTTGATCGCCTGCCCGACCGCATAGCACCACAGCAGGCACGTCGATGCCCAGCCGAGTACCTCCTTGGAAAGCCCGAACTCCTTCTGGATGCCGGGAATGGCGAAGCCGAAGGTCTGCCGCCCGGTGTAGAAGAAGAAATAGCAGAACATCGCGGCCAGCAGCATGCGCCACTGTGCCCGCCGGAACGATTGCTCGGCCGGGGCGACGAAGCCCCTACCTGGATGCGATCGGCAGTTTCCATTTTTGTCTCCACTTGTATTGTCGTCCCGTCTTGCGGGATCGTGTTGGCCTGCGATACCGTCGGCCGGGAACGTGCCGCTAGGCCGGCACAGCGCCGATGAAGTTCTTGCCACGGGCACCGTCGAGCGCCCGCGCGATCATGTCGCCGGCCTCGTCATCGGACACGCCGTAGTCGGCGAACTCGGTCTTGACGCCCAGTCCCCGCAGGAACTCGCGCAGGCGCTGCTGTGCCGCGGGCAGCGATGGCCCGAACAGTTCCTGCAGCGTGCGGTCGCGATCCGGACAGCAGGCCCAGGCCTTTTCGAGCACCAGCGGCAGCGTGAACGAGCACGCGATGCCATGCGGCAGGCCGTGGCGCAGCGTCATCTCGTAGGAGATGGAGTGGGCGAGCGCCGTCTTGGTGTTGGAGAACGCCAGGCCCGCCTTGAGCGCCGCAAGCGCCATGCGATCGCGCAGCACGATGTCGCCGGGGTTGCGCACCAGCCGCGGCAGCGTATCGAAGATGTCTTTCGCCGCCGACACGGCGAAGGTGTCCGAGACCGGATTGGCATTGACGTTCCAGACCGACTCCAGCGCGTGCGACAGCGCGTCGAGCCCCGTCGAGACCGTGGTGCCCAGCGGCACGGACAGCATCAGTTCGGCATCGACGATGGCGGCTTCCGGCCACGTCTGGTCGAGATGCAGGGAGTACTTCTTCTGGTTGGCCGCGTCCCAGATGGTCGCCCACGGCGTCACTTCGCTGCCGGTTCCGGCAGTGGTCGGCACCGCAATCAGCGGCTTGACCTGCTCCGGCGTGAACGCCATGCCGGCGGCCAGCAGGCCGATCAGCGAATCGAAGCGGCCGGACTTCGTGCCGACCATCAACGCCTTGGCCGTATCGATGGCGCTGCCGCCACCCACTGCGACAATGACGTCGCACGCGTCCGCCTGTTCCCAGAAGCGGTTGTAGAGGTCCGACAGCTGGGCGACGTCGGGGTTGGGCTGCACGTTGTCGATGACGCCGACCAGGGAAGCACCGAGCAGTCCTTCGAGCCGCGCGACCAGGCCGAGCGCGCGCGCTTCGGGAAAGGTCACGACGACGGCCCGCCGGCCGCGCAGCAGCGCGGGCAGCCGGTCCAAGCTGCCCGCTCCGCACTGGATCGATACAGGGTTGTGGTACGCGTGAATCATGGGGTCTCCTTGCTTGTCGTTCTGGTCTGGCCGGGACCGGCTGGTGCCGCATCCCGCGTTGACAGAAGTTTGGGAGCCCCCCTGGGTACCGTCCAATCGCTTATTCGTGGTCAGCACGCGCCAAAACCGATGGATCGAGCAGGCCGCGGCAGGCACAGGGGAAACCCTGTGTGCGCAAACGCCGCCAACCGTGGGAGACTCTGCGGCCAAACGCTCCCCACACGACAGCCGCGTGCCACGCCATGTTCCACCAGTACTACAAGTCCATCCGGTGCTTCCATGCCGTCGCGAAGACGGGCGGGTTCACTGCCGCGGCGCAATACCTGCATATCGGCCAGCCCACCGTCACGGACCAGGTGAAGGCGCTGGAGACGCGCTTCGGCGTGGAGCTGATCGTGCGCGCGGGCCGCTTCACGCGGCTCACGCCGGCAGGCGAGCGGCTCTATGCGATTACCAAGGGACTGTTCGGACAGGAGGAAGAGGCCATCCAGTTCCTGCAAAGCGCGCACAAGCTGAAGACCGGGCTGGTGCGCGTCGGCGCGGTGTCACCGCCCATTGCACTGGAGCTGGCGCGCGTGTTCAGGGACGTTCACCCGACGCTGGAGCTGACCATCACGATCGGCTCGGAAGCGGCCGTGCTGCGCGGCCTGCAGGATTTCGACATCGACGTGGGCATCCTGGCCGAGCCCGATCCGGTGGAAGGCCTGCATATCGCGCCATACCGCAGCGAGCGCATCGTGGCGGTCGTGCCGCAGCGGCACGCACTGGCGGACCGGCCGACGGTCTCGATGCAGGAACTGTCGCGCGACCCGATCATCCTGCGCGAGCCGGGGTCAAAGACCCGGCATCGCGTGGAGCGCGCGTTCGAGCGCAGCGGCACGGTGCCCCACTACACCATGGAGATCAACAGCCGCGAAGCCACCTTGCATGCGGTCGCCAACGGCATGGGCACGAGCTTCGTCACGGAGATCGAATGCATTCCGCTGCCGGGCCTGCGCGCGGTGCGGGTCGACGAGCCATCGCTGACCATCGACTACGCGCTTTGCTGCCTGGAGGTGCGCAAGGACCGTCCGCTGATTGCCGCGCTGTTCGGCACGGCATTGCGTTAGCGGGAACCGCAATGCCGTGGGTCGCACGGCGTGCCATGGGTCAGGCCATGACGGCGCGCTGCCGCGCCTGCGCCGCAATACCCGCCGGCTCATGCCTGGCGTGCGACTCTCCCGGCAGCTTGAAGAACGACACCAGCTCGATGAGTTCGCGGCCCTGATCTTCCAGGGAGCGAGAAGCGGATGCCGCCTCGCTGACGAGCGAGGCATTGTGCTGGGTCACCTGGTCGATCTGGACCACTGCCTGGTTCACCTGCTCGATGCCGCGCCCCTGTTCCGACGACGCCGTGGCGATCTCCTCGACAATGGCCGTGACCTGCGCCACGGCCTGCGTGACCGACGCCATGGTCTGGCCCGCCTCGCCGGCCAGTTCCGCGCCGCTGGCGACCTGCTTGCCGGAGGTCTCGATCAGTTCCTTGATCTCCTTGGCCGCGCCGGACGAACGCTGCGCCAGCGCGCGCACTTCGCTGGCCACGACGGCAAAGCCGCGGCCCTGCTCGCCCGCGCGCGCTGCTTCCACGGCGGCATTGAGTGCCAGGATGTTGGTCTGGAACGCAATGCTCTCGATGATGCCCGTGATCTCGGCGATCTTGGTGGAGCTGGCGCTGATGCCCTGCATGGTCTGCACCACGCGGCCGACGGTGCTGCTGCCCTGCTGCGCCACGTTGGCGGCATTGCGCGCCAGTTCGGTGGCCTGGCGTGCGTTTTCGGTGTTCTGGCGGACGGCTTCGGTGAGCTCTTCCATGCTGGCCGCGGTTTGCTCCAGCGAAGCGGCCTGCTCTTCGGTGCGGCTGCTCAGGTCGGCATTGCCTTGCGCGATCTCGCGCGTGGCGCCGGCAATGCTGGCGCTGCCCGAGCGCACGCGCGTGACGGTTTCGGTGAGCCGTTCGTTCATGTCGCGCAGCGCCGCGAGCAGGCGGCCGGTCTCGTTGTCGCTCGTGACGTCGATGCGCGCGCCGAGATTGCCGCTCGCGACGGTACGGGCCACGTCCACTGCCTGGCCAATCGGGCCGGTAATGGCGCGCGTAAGCAGCAAGCCGCCTGTCCACGCCAGCGCCACCGCCGCCAGCGCGATCACGATCAGCAGGTTGCGGCGCTCGACATAGTCGGCCGCAAGCTTCGCTTCCATATCGCGCTGGCGGCGATGCGTGAGATCGTCATAGGCGTCGACGGCATGCAGCAGCGACGCGAGCAGTGGCCGGCATTGCGTGTTGATGCGGGCGATGGCTTCCTCGGTGCTCTTCTGGGCGGCCAGCGTGACGATGGCCGTCGCCACCGGCCCGTACTGGGCTTCGACGCGGACCACGTCCGCCACGCGCTGGCGCGCTTCGTCGCTGGCCCCCTTTTCCTGCACCATCTGGTTCAGGCGGGCCAGGCGGCTCTGCACATCGTCATGCGCGTGCAGGGCTTCGGCCTTTTCCTTGTCGATCTCTGCCGGGGACGTCGCGAGGACCATGTTGCGCGCGGCAATGGCGCGGCGATCGACCGCGGCTCGCACCTCGGCGGCCAGCTCCGAACGTGCATTGAGACCTTTCAGGTACTGGGTGAAACCGTCGGTGGCCTCTCCGAGCGCATGAAGCGAGTATCCGGATACGACCAGCACGATGCAGGCCAATGTGCCAAAGCCGGCCAGCAGCCGGGTCTTGATCGAAAGATCCCTGAAATTCACGAATGCCCTCCCTTTTGTCCGTCGGACGTATGCGCTGCGATTGAGTCCTGCCGATCCTGCTGGCACGGCGGCCAACGGCCATCGTGCAACGCCTTCCACCCGTTCGCGAAACCGGCCGCCTGCGATGACGATCGCAGGCTCCGGCGGGGGCCTTTTGCGATGCCGCCTGGAAAGGCGGGTCACGAGGGGCCGGTTCATTGACTTCGTGTTATGCCGGCGGCTAACGGTTCGGATGTGGGGAAGGTTTAGCCCTTCTTAGGGAGGGGGAGGTTTACGTTCTTAGGCTGGTGCAGCATGAGGCGCATGGGATGTGGGGACGGGATCGTCCTTGACATGCGCTGCTGTTTCGCAGGCGTAGCCTGCGAGTCACTTTTTGTCCGAGCGACAAAAAGTAACCAAAAAACGCGTTTACTTGCCCTAACGGGCGAATATTGATCGTAGCGTGCGAAGAATTTCGTACGGGTATTCGCTTCAGAGTCTGCCCCGCTGCCTGCCGCGTGGAGCGCAACCGTATGCAGGCTCCCACACAATGATTGAACGAGCCCCGAACCTGTCCGTGGCCCGGCAGTGGGCGCGCTATCGCATCATCGCCTTCGGCTGCTGCGCGGCTCACCAGTCGCGCGTTGCGGAGACTTCAACCCTGCGGCTAGCTATCCGCAACCACGACCATGCACTCGATCTCGACGCGGGCTCCCAACGCCAGTCCGTGGGCGCCGAGCGCGCTGCGGACGGGATAAGGGGCTTCGAAAAACTCCTTGTAGACGTCGTTGAAAGCCTGCCACTCTCCGATGTCCGCCAGCATGATCGTGCACTTGGCTACTTCGCGCATCGTTACTCCATGCGCTTCCAGCGTCGTGCGGATGTTCATCAGGGCCTGTTTCGCTTCTTCGCGGATGCCGCCCGGGACGAGCCGCGTGCTGCCGGGGACGATGCCCATCTGGCCGGACAGGTAGAGAACGTTGCCGACGCGGACGGCTTCGGAAAATGGCAGCCCCGCGGGCAGGATCTTGCCGGAATTCAGGAATTCCATGTCGCGCCTCCATGGTGGATGTGCGGCACGCCGCAGCATCGGCGTGAGCATCCAATGTAGGCGCCAGAACCCGGTCCCTCAAGGCGCGACATCGACGGCGTCCGGCACCTCGCGATCGGCCGCGCGCCGCAGGCAGTCCAGCATGGCCGCGACGGCCGAGCGCTTGATCGAGTCCTCGCGCCAATACATCGACACCGAACCAAACCCCGCCAGCCGCAGCGGCACGATGCGCAACGCGCCAAGCGCTTCCAGCCGGCGCGCAGTGCGATGCGACGCCAGCCCAATCATGTCGCTGTTGTTCAGAAGCGTGAGATTGAGCACCGTGGAGTTCGACTCGACGCTGTCCGCCGGCAACGGCCGCCCCGCACTAGCGAGTGCGGCTTCCAGCGCGTTGCGGATCGGCGTGCCGCGCGGCCATACCACCCAGCGGTAACCCTGCAGCGCCTCCCACGTCACGGCGTCCTGCGTGGCCAGAGGATGGCGCGGGCGCGCAACGAAATGGATCGGCTCCAGGTAGAGCGATTCGCCTAGCGTCTGCGCATCCTGCAGCTCGGGCGCGGAGCGGCCGACCACGATATCCAGCTCGCTGTGCGCAAGCTGGTTCATCAGCCGGTCCATGGTGGTCTCCACCACCCGCACCTGCGCGCGCGGCATGCGCTGCAGCAGGCGCAGCACGGCCAGCGGCACCGTATCGGCCGCCGAAGCCCCCGATGTGCCGACCACGACCAGACCGCTGCCGCCTTCGCGCATCGCCGCCAGGTCGTCGCGCGCGGTGTCGAGCTGCGCGGCAATGCGGCGCGCGTGCTCGATCAGCGACTCGCCATACGGCGTCGGCTGCAATCCGCGCGCCTGGCGCTCGAACAACGGCAGGCCGATGTCGTCCTCCAGGTCCTTGAGCCACTTGGAAAGCCCGGGCTGGGTGGTGTTGAGCAGCGCGGCCGACTGGCTCATGTTGCCAGTCTCGGCCAGGCTGAGAAGCATCTGCAGGTTGCGCAGACGCAGGCGCTGGGTCCAGTCCATGTTTGATCTTCGGTTCAGCCATACGATGAAACGTATAGACAAGAGGAATTTTTCATTTCAAATCTTATATCGCCGAACGTATAACTCCAAACACCGGCCCGGCGACACCGTCGGGAACCATAAAAAGCCACGGAGACAGCATGTCCGACCATTCGCCTGATCCCGCTCGCGCCGCCTACTACGCGGACATCGGCCGCAGCCATATGACGCCGCTGTGGGAATCGCTGCACAGCCTGGTGCCGCCGCAGCCGCGCCCGCAAATCGTCCCGGCCATCTGGAAGTACGACGCGCTGCGCCCGCTGGTCATGCAGGCCGGCGAGGTCATCAGCGCCGAAGAGGCCGTGCGCCGCGTGCTGATCCTGGAGAACCCGGGCCTGCCGGGCAAGTCGAGCATCACATCCACGCTCTACGCCGGCCTGCAACTGATCCTGCCGGGCGAGATCGCGCCGAGCCACCGCCATACGCAGTCGGCGCTGCGCTTCATCGTGGAAGGCAAGGGCGCCTGGACCGCCGTCAACGGCGAGCGCACCACCATGCACCCGGGCGATTACATCATCACGCCGTCGTGGACCTGGCACGACCACGGCAACCCGAGCCTCGAAGACGGCGGCGAGCCGGTGGTGTGGCTGGACGGCCTCGACATTCCGCTGGTGCAGCAGTTCGACGCCGGCTTTGCCGAGAACTACCCCGAGTCCCAGCAACCCGTCACGCGCGCCGAGGGCGACAGCTTTGCGCGCTTCGGCCACAACATGGTGCCGGTGCGCCACAAGGTCACCGACCCGACCTCGCCGATCTTCAGCTATCCGTACGACCGTTCGCGCGAAGCGCTCGACCAGCTCTACCGCAATGGCGAACTGGATGCCTGGGACGGCGTGAAGCTGCGCTACATCAACCCCGCCACCGGCGGCTGGCCGATGCCGACCATCGCCACCTTCATGCAGTACCTGCCCGCCGGCTTCCAGGGCAAGACCTACCGCAGCACCGACGCCACGGTCTACAGCGTGGTGGAAGGCCGCGGCACGGTTCGCATCGGCGATGCGCAGTTCCAGTTCGAGCCGCGCGATGTCTTCGTGGCGCCGTCGTGGGCACCGGTGCAGCTTGGCGCGATGGAAGACGCCGTGCTGTTCAGCTATTCCGACCGCCCCGTGCTGTCGGCGCTGAACCTGCTGCGCGAAGCGCGCACCTGAGCCGCCTTTCCGTTCCTCCGAATCCTGATGCCCGGGTGCGCGCAAGGCGCTGCACCCCGGCCCCGCACACCCCCTGACTGACCGAACCGACCCGAAACCGACCATGTCCTACGTCTTCACGCCCCCCGCCACCGTTGCCATTCCCGTTGCCGGCACCGGTGACCAGTTCGCCGTGCGCCGCGTCTACTGCGTCGGCCGCAACTATGCCGCCCATGCGCGCGAAATGGGCTTCGATCCCGACCGCGAGCCGCCGTTCTTCTTCTGCAAGCCGGCCGATGCCATCGTGCCCGTGGCCGACGGCCAGACGCTGGAACTGCCCTACCCCACGCAGACGCAGAACTACCACTACGAAGCCGAACTGGTGGCCGTGATCGGCAAGGCCGGCGCCGATATTCCGGTGGAACAGGCGCTGGAGCACGTGTGGGGCTACGCCGTGGGCCTGGACATGACGCGCCGCGACCTGCAGATGAAGATGCGCGAAATGGGCCGCCCGTGGGAAATCGGCAAGGCCTTCGATGCCTCCGCGCCGGTCGCGCCGATCCACCGCGCCGCCGAGATCGGCCACCCGCAGCAGGCCGCCATCTGGCTGACCGTCAACGGCGAGGACAAGCAGCGCAGCAACGTCACGCACCTGATCTGGTCGGTGGCCGAAACGGTGGCGTACCTGTCGCAGTTCTTCCGCCTGGAACCGGGCGATGTGATCTTCACCGGCACCCCGGAAGGCGTGGGCGCGGTCAAGACCGGCGACACCATGGTGACCGGCGTCGAAGGCCTCGGCGAACTCAAGGTCCGCGTGGTCTGAGCCCCCGAAGCGACAAGCAGCGACACAGCAAGCCCCCATCATGCAGCTCTATAGTTTCTTCAACAGCTCCACGTCCTACCGCGTGCGCATTGCGCTGGCGCTCAAGGGCCTGCCCTTCGAGTACCTGCCAGTCAACATCCGCACCGGCCAGCACCGCGAGGCGGAGTACGTACAGGGCATCAACCCGTCTGCCACCGTGCCCGCGCTGGTGGACGGCGAATTCACGCTCGGCCAGTCGCTCGCGATCATGGACTACCTCGAGGCGCACTACCCGGAACCGCGCCTGCTGCCGCAGGACGCGGCGCAGCGTGCGCGCGTGCTGGAACTGACGAGCCTGGTTGCCTGCGACATGCATCCGGTCAACAACCTGCGCGTGCTGCGTTACCTGCAGGACGTGCTGAAGGTGACGCCAGAACAAAAGGACGCCTGGTACCGCCACTGGATCGACGAAGGCATGGCCGGCGTGGAACGACTGCTCGCGCTGTACGGCAACGGCCCGTGGTGCTTCGGCGACAGCCCGACGCTGGCCGACGTCACGCTGGTGCCGCAGGTGGCCAACGCCTTGCGCATGGGCTGCGACCTGTCGGCCTATCCGCGCGCGATGGCCGTCTACGCACACGCCAGTGCGCACCCCGCTTTCGCCAAGGCGGCACCGAGGCATCAACCGGACTACACCGCCTGATTGACGGACCCAGGCCAGGAGACAAGCATGAACACAGCACAAGACACGGGTCGCAAGGTCCTGATCATCGGCGGCGGCATCGGCGGCCTGGCCGCGGCGCTGGCGCTCGCGCGCAAGGGCATCCGCATCGAGCTGCTCGAACAGGCCGAGCAGATCGGCGAGATCGGCGCGGGCATCCAGCTCGCGGCCAATGCCTTCGCGGCCATGGACGCACTGGGCGTGGGCGAGGCCGCGCGCGGCCGCGCGGTCTTCACCGACTACCTGAGCCTGCGCGATGCGATCGACACGCACGAGATCGCCCGCGTCGATGTCGGCACGCCCTACCGCGAGCACTTCGGCAACCCGTATGCGGTGATCCACCGCGCCGACATCCACCTGTCGATCCTGGAGGCCGTGCAGGACCATCCGCTGATCAGCTTCCGCACCGCCACGCGCGTCGAGAAGCTGGAACAGGACGAGCGCGGCGTCACCGTCATCGACCAGCGCGGCGAGCGCCACCGTGCCGATGCCGTGGTCGGCTGCGACGGCGTCAAGTCCGCCATCCGCGAAGCGCTGATCGGCGACGCGCCACGCGTGACCGGCCACGTGGTGTACCGCGCCGTGGTCGAGGTCGACAACATGCCGAAGGACCTGCAGGTCAACGCGCCCGTGGTCTGGGCCGGGCCGAACTGCCACCTGGTGCATTACCCGCTGCGCGGCGGCCAGCAATACAACTTGGTCGTGACCTTCCACAGCCGCGAGCAGGAGAGCTGGGGCGTGCGCGAAGGCAGCAAGGAAGAAGTGCTGTCGTACTTCGACGGCATCCATGCACTGCCGCACCAGATGCTCGATCGCCCGACCTCATGGAAGCGCTGGGCCACCGCCGACCGCGATCCGGTGGCGCGCTGGAGCTTCGGCCGCGCCACCATCCTCGGCGATGCCGCGCACCCGATGACGCAGTACGTCGCGCAGGGCGCATGCCAGGCGCTGGAAGATGCCGTCACGCTGGGTGCCGCGGTGGAAGCCACCGGCAATGACTTCGAAGCCGCGTTCAAGCTGTACGAAGAAGCCCGCATCCCGCGCACCGCGCGCGTGCTGTATGCCGCGCGCGACATGGGTCGCGTGTACCACGCCAAGGGCGTCGACCGCATGGTGCGCAACACGCTGTGGACCGGCCGAACACAGGCGCAGTACTACGACGCGCTGCAGTGGCTGCACGGCTGGCGCGCCGAACGCTGCCTGAGCGCGACGCCCTGGCTCTAACGAGCTTGAATGCCACGTGTTAGCTCCCCTCTCCTGCAAGCGGGAGAGGGGAGCTGACCGATCAACTTGCAGACGCTTCCAAGCAGTGACTGATGGCAGTGGCGGCCCGCGCCGCCCGTAGCCATCGCTCGCCCCAAACCAGGCAACGAGGAGGAGACAACCCATGCCTGCCAGCCAGACCATCAATATTTCCGCGTTCATCGATCGCCAGCCGCTCTCGCCGTACCAGGTCATGATCGTGGTGCTGTGCTTCCTGATCGTCGCGATCGACGGCTTCGACACCGCCGCGATCGGCTTCATCGCGCCGGCAATCCGCGCCGAATGGCAGCTGACGCCCGCGCACCTGGCGCCGCTGTTCGGCGCCGGGCTCGGCGGCCTGATGGCCGGCGCCTTCCTGTTCGGCCCGCTGGCCGACCGCTTCGGTCGCAAGAGCGTGCTGGTGTTCTCGGTGCTGTTCTTCGGCGTGGCCAGCCTGGCCTCGGCGTGGTCGGGGGACCTGTGGGTACTGGTCGCGCTGCGCTTCCTGACCGGCCTTGGCCTGGGCGGCGCCATGCCCAACACCATCACGCTGACGTCGGAGTTCTGTCCGGAGAAGCGCCGCTCGTTCCTGGTCACCACCATGTTCTGCGGCTTCACGCTCGGCTCCGCGCTGGGCGGGCTGGCCTCGGCCGGGCTGATCGAAGCCTACGGCTGGCGCTCCGTGCTGGTGATCGGCGGCGTGATGCCGCTGGTGCTCTCCGTGCTGCTGGCGCTGCTGCTTCCCGAATCCGTGCGCTACCTGGTGATGGCCGGCCGCACGCCCGAGCGCATCGCCGCCACGCTGCAGCGCATTGCCCCGCAGGCTGACCTGCGCGGCGCCACGTTCACCGTAGCGGAAGCCCGCAGCACCAGCTCGCCGGTGCGCCACCTGTTCAAGCCTGAACTGGTGCGCGGCACGCTGCTGTTCTGGCTGACGTTCTTCATGAGCCTGCTGGTGATCTACCTGCTGTCGAGCTGGTTGCCGACGCTGCTGCGCAGCACCGGCCTGTCGCTGCGCACCGCGGCGCTGGTCACCACCATGTTCCAGGTCGGCGGCACGCTCGGCGCCATCGTGCTGGGCTGGCTGATGGACCGCTTCAATCCGCACTATGTGCTGGCCTTCAGCTACGCGCTGGCCGGCGTGTTCGTCGCCGCCATCGGCAGCCTGGCCGATGCACCGGCAATGGCCGGCGTGGCCGTGTTCTTCTCGGGCTTCTGCGTATCGGGGTCGCAGGTCGGCGCCAACGCGCTGTCGGCCGGCTTCTATCCGACCGACTGCCGTGCCACGGGCGTGAGCTGGGCCAACGGCGTAGGCCGTCTCGGTTCGGTGGTCGGCTCGGTAGGCGGTGCCACCATGCTGTCGATGGGGCTCGGCATGCCAACGCTGTTCGCGCTGATCGGCGTGCCGGCCCTGCTGGCTGGCTGCACCATGCTGACGCTCGGGCTGGCGCGGCGCGCCCATGCCCGGCAGGCGCTCGCCGCAAGCTGAAACTCGCAGGCGTCAGCGCGCACGCAGGGCATCGACGATGTTCATGCGGGACGCGCGCAGCGCCGGCAGGAAGCCCCCGACCAGGCCCATCGCCATCGAGAACCCCAGCGTCCTGGCGACGATGCCCGGGGTCAGGATAAAGCGGAACGACAGGTCCGCGAACGTCTGGAAGTTGGTCGTGGAGAACGAGGCGAACTGCATCAGCGCCGCGCAGCAGAGCCCGGCCACGCCGCCGGCAAGCCCCAGTAGCAGGGCCTCGATCAGGAACGCGGCGAGCACGTTGGTGCGCCGGAAGCCCAGCGCGCGCAGCGTGCCGATCTCCGCGACCCGGTTGGCCACCGACGCATACATGGTGATCATCGCGCCGATCATTGCCGCGATCGAGAAGATCGTGGACAGCGTCAGGCCCAGGATGTTGATGAACGTCGACAGCGCCTTGGACTGGTCGCTGTAGAAGCTCTGCTCGCTCTTGGCCTCCGCGGTCAGGCGCGGATCGACGTCGATGTCGGCGCGCAGCCGCGCCAACGCATCGGGCCGCGTCAGCCGCACCACCATCGACGAATAGCTGGCGCGCCGGAACGATTGCATGAGCTGGTCGGCGTCGCCCCAGATCTCCGAATCGAAGCCGCTGCCGCCGGCATCGAACACGCCGACGATGCTCCAGTCGCGCTGGGCAAAGCGCAGCCGCCCGCCCAGCTGCGCGCCTGTGAAGCCGCCCGCCACGCTGCTGCCGACGATGATCTCCGACGAGCCCGGCCGGAACGCGCGCCCGGCCACCAGCCGGATCTGCGGCCGCAAGACCAGCCCCTTGGGCGACACCCCGCGGATCACCACATTGGACGGGGTGTCCGATCCGCGTTTGGTCAGCGAGATCAGCACCACCGCCTCCTTCGAGGCCATCGGCCGTCCGCTGTCGTCCATGGCCACCGACGGGTGCATCTCCATGATGCTGGCCTGGTCGCGGCTGATGGCGCTCTGCACTTCGGTCTCCGCGCCCTTGCGGATCATGACCACGTTGTCCGGCTCGCCGGTGGTGACGAGCGTGCGCTTGAGCCCGGCGTCGAGCATCAGCATGGTGGCGAACACGAACACCACCAGCGCCAGGCCGCCGGCCGTCAGCGCCGTGGTCAGGCGCCGGGCCCACAGGTTGCGCGCGATGTAGCTGAGCGGGATCGCCATGCGCGCGCCTAGCCGATGGCCCGCAGGCCTTCCACGATGCGCACGCGCGCGGCCTGCGCGGCCGGCACCACGGCGGCGGCGAGCGCCACCACCAGCGCGCAGGCGCCCTGCATCCACATGGTCTCGTGCGACACGGAAAACACCGGGAAGACCCCGCCGACGGCCTGCTTGAACACGGCGGCCATCGGCGGCGTGGCCAGCATGCCGATGCCGCCGCCGACCAGGCAGATGAACATCGATTCGCCGAACATCAGCAGCGCCAGGAAGCCCGGCCCGAAGCCGAGCGCCTTGAGCGTGGCGTACTCCGTGGTGCGCTCGCGCGCGCTCATGGCCATGGCGTTGGCCATCACGGCCATGATGATCAGGATCACCACGTACGACACCACGCGGATGGCCGCGATGATCTGGTTCGACATCGCCACGAAGCCAAGCTGGAATGCCTGCTCGGTCTCGGTCAGGGTCTCGGCCAGCGAGTTGCGGAACACCGCGTCGACGTCGCGCGAGATCGCGGCGGCGTTGTCCGGATTGTCGATGCCGACGATATACACGCCGACCTGGTCGGCCTGCCGCGGCGTGCGTTTGCGCACGGTCTCGTTCAGGTACTCCCAGTGGAACACCATGTGGCGCGTGATGGTGCTTTCATCGCGCCCTTCCATGATGCCGCGCACGATGAACTCCCACGTGCCCGGATAGATCGTGCCCTTGATCGGCAGCACGTCGCCGACCTTGAAGCCGTACAGGTCCGCGAGCTGCCGCCCGATCAGGCAGCCCTTTCGGTCGCGCTGGAAGTCGGCGAGCTGCTGCGCGGTGACGCGGAACTCGGGGTACAGCTCGAGGTAGTTGTCCGACACGGCGAACTGCGCGAAGAAGTTCTTGGGGTCGCGGTAGACGCCGCCGAACCAGTTGGAGCGCGCCACCAGCGTGACGCCATCCACGCCGCGGATGCGGCTCTCATAGCTGAGCGGCAGCGGGAACACCAGCGAGATCGCGTTGCGCGTCACCAGCCGCCCGCTGGACGCCGCGGCGGCGCCCGCATACCAGGCATCGACCACGGTCTGCAGCAGTCCGTAGGCCAGCACCGCGACCACCAGCCCGGTCACGGTCAGCGCGGTGCGCAGCTTGTGGCGCAGCGCGTTGCGGGCGATCAGCTTGAGCACGAACATGGCGCGCGCGGTCAGTGCCGGTCAGGCGCTGTTGCCATGGTTCAGTTCTCCCTTTTCCAGGTGCACCATCGAGCGGGCCGCGTTGGCGGCGTGGGCGTCGTGCGTGACCATGATGATGGTCTTGCCGGCTTCGCGGTTGAGCCGCTGCAGCATGGCCAGGATATCCGCGGCGGCGTTGCGGTCGAGGTCGCCGGTAGGTTCGTCGGCCACGATCAGCACGGGGTCGGTAATCAGCGCGCGGGCGATGGCCACGCGCTGCTGCTGCCCGCCGGACAGTTCCGACGGATAGTGATCCATGCGGTCCGCCAGGTTCACCATGCCGAGCACCATGTCCACGCGCGCGCGCCGCTCGGCACGTGACAGGCGCGTCAGCATCAGCGGCAGTTCGACGTTCTCGAACGCGGTGAGCACCGGCATCAGGTTGTAGAACTGGAAGATGAAGCCGACGTTGGCCGCACGCCACGCCGCGAGTTCCGATTCGGCCAGGCGCGTGATGTCCTGCCCGGCCACGAGCAGTTCGCCGCTGTCGGGTCGATCGATGCCTGCGATCAGGTTCAGCAGCGTGCTCTTGCCGGAGCCGGACGGCCCCATCAGCGCAATGAAATCGCCCTCGGCGATATCGAGCGTGATGTCGGTCAGGACCGGCACGGTCTGCATGCCGCGCCGGTATGACTTGGCGACATGACGGATGCGGACGAGCGGGGCGGTCTCCACGTTACTTCTTCGCTGCCGTCACGCGGGCGCCGTCGTACAGCTTGTCGCCGGGCGAGCGCACCACCGTAGCGCCGGCGGCCACGCCGCTGACGGCCACCAGTTCGCCGATGGGTTCGCCGGCCGTCACCGCGGTCTCGTGCGCCTTGCCGTCACGCACCACGAACACCACCTTGCGTCCGTCGCGCGTGGCGATGGCGGCAGGCTGCACGGCTACCACGGGCTTGCGGTCCTGTCCTGCGAGTGGTTTGGACAGGAACGCGATCTTGGCGCTCATATCGGGCAGCACGCGGGGGTCGCGATCGACAAAGCGCACCTTGACCAGCACGGTTGCCTTCGAACGGTCGACCGTGGGCACGATGCGTGAGACTTGCCCTGCGAAGCGCACGTCGGGCAGCGCATCGAGTTGCAGCAAGCAGGGCTGGTCCGCGCGGATCTTCGCGATATTGGATTCGGCGACATCCGCTTCGACTTCCAGGGTGTCCATGTCGGCAATGGTCACCACGGCGCCCTTGGTGTCGGATGCCGACGAGAACGGCGTGATGTTGTCGCCGACGTTGGCATGCTTGATCAGCACCACGCCGTCGAACGGTGCGCGGATGACGGTCTGGTCGACCCCTACCTGGGCGGCCTGGGCATTGGCCTGTGCTGACACGATGGCTGCGCGCGAATTTGCCACCGATGCCTGGGCTTTCTTATAGCGGGCCAGGTCGGCGTCATATTGCTGGGCGGAGATGGCCTTTGGACCCAGCAGTTGTTCGGAGCGGCGCAGGTTCACTTCGGCATCGCGAAGCTCGGCGATTTGCAGGTCCAGGTTGGCTTGAGCGACCTTCACCTGCGCTGTCGCCTGCGCAAGGGTGGCTCCCACGTCGCGGCTTTCGATGCGCGCGATGATCTCGTCCTTCTTCACGTGCGACCCCTCCAGCACGCCCAGCCATTCGAGCCGGCCTTGCGCTTTGGACGCCACGGCCGCCTTGCGCTGCGGCACGACGTAGCCGGTGGCATTTAGGAGGGTGTAGTTTTGGGAGGGATAGGCGGTGGAAACCGTCACGGTTTCAACCGCCGTCGGGCCGGCCAGCTTGTAGGCCACGGCGGCCGCCAGTGCGATTAGAACGGCGCCGACGATGATGGGCAGCCACCGGCGCCTGCGCGGCGGGGCGGCGCGCGGGCCGCGGTCGATTTTCAGCCTGGAGAGATCGGGATCGGGCAATCGGTCTTCCTCCTGAAGGGAGGTTGCCAGTATAGCGCCGGGGGCACTTTGGGATTGGGATGGGGATGGTTGGGTTGATCTCAGTGGCGGCGAGCATTGCAAGCGGTTCTGGAAAATCGGGGCTGGGGAGGTAAAGGGTACATGCGGGAACTGCGGTGGGGTTCTGGTTATGACTGGGGTGTCGTGCTTGGCAGGCCGCCGCTGTTTCGCCGGCGGAGCCGGCGAGTCACTTTTTGTCCGAGCGACAAAAAGTAACCAAAAAGCGCGTTTACTTGCCCTAACGGGCGAATATTGATCGTAGTGTGCTGAGGGTGTTGTACGGGTATGAACTTCAGAGACTGCCCCGCTGCCTGCCGCATGGTGCGCGTCCGCATGCAGGCTTTCAAGCCGTGATTGAACGAGCCCTGAACCTGTCCGTGGCCCCTGCTTCCACCGTCATCGCATCATCGCCTTCGGCTGCTACGCAGCTCACTAGTCGGTTAGTCAGGGGCGTCAGCGGCGCTGGCGACGGTGCTTCCGTTACCTCGCTTTTCTGGTTTTACTGAGCGCGCAGCAGCCGTAGGCGATGATGCGATATCGCTGGACCTTGCCGGGCCACGGACAGGTTCAGGGCTCGTTCAATCATTGCCCGAGAGCCTGCATACGGTTGCGCACCACGCGGCAGGCAGCCGGGCATTCTCTGAAGCGAGTACCCGTACGAAATTCTTCGCACGCTACGATCAATATTCGCCCGTTAGGGCAAGTAAACGCGTTTTTTGGTTACTTTTTGTCGCTCGGACAAAAAGTAACTCGCAGGCTACGCCTGCGAAACAGCGGCGCCTGCCAAGAGCGACGACCCAGTCAAAACCAGAGCCCCCCCCCCAAACCCTTGGCATCCCCCTTGCAACAAACAATCGTTTTGCCACAAAAAAAAACGCCATGGCGCAAACCTTCACGCGCTCGGAGCTGCTTGTCCTCAAGCTGCTGGGCCTTGGCGCGGTAGTGCTTGTCGCCGCAGCCCTCGGGATGGCCCGCTGGTCCATGGCGCCGCAAATCGAAATGCAGGAACCCGTCGCGCAGCCCATCCCCTTCAGCCACAAGCATCACGTTTCCGATGACGGCATCGATTGCCGCTACTGCCATACGTCGGTGGAAACGTCGGCCTTCGCGGGCATGCCGGCCACCAGCGTATGCCTGACCTGCCACAGCGTGCTGTTCCGCGACGCGCCGATGCTCGCGCCGCTGCACGACAGCCTCCGGCAAAACCTCCCGCTGGCCTGGACACGCGTGCATGACCTGCCCGACTTCGTCTACTTCGACCACAGCATCCACGTCGCCAAGGGCGTTGCCTGCCAGGAATGCCACGGACGCGTGGACCAGATGCCCCTGACGCGCCGCGTGGCACCGCTCGACATGCAATGGTGCCTCGCCTGCCACCGCGACCCCGTCCGCCATCTGCATGCCCCCACCGATATCGTCACGATGCGCGAACGCGCCCCGCTTTCCGCCGATGACATTGCCATGCTGCAGAAGATGTATCACCTGCAGGACACGCGACGACTCACCGATTGTTCCACCTGTCATCGATGAAACACGCCCCCGTGATTCCGATCGTCCCCGTGCAGGAACCGGCCGATGCGCCGCGCAGCCCCTCGCGCCGCCACTTCCTGCGCACGACGATGGCGGCTTCCGCCGCGCTGGCCGGCGCGGCATGCAGCGGGCCGCCAGCCGAAACCATCGTGCCCTATGTGCAGATGCCCGAAGGCATCGTGCCCGGCAGGCCGCTCTTCTATGCCACCGCGCTCACGCGCCACGGCTACGGCACCGGTGTGCTCGTCGAAACCAATATGGGCCGCCCGACCAAGATCGAGGGCAATCCGCGCCACCCCGCCAGCCTCGGCGCCACGCATCCGTTCGATCAGGCCACCGTGCTGCAGCTCTGGGACCCCGACCGCAGCCAGGCACCGTATCGCGGCACCGCGCTGACGAGCTGGGCCGCGTTCGACGCGGCGCTGGCCACACAGCGCGTCCAGTGGCGCGACAACGGCGGGAAAGGCCTGCGGCTACTGACCGGCAACGTGGGCTCGCCGACACTGGCCGCGCAGATTGCAAGATGGCTCGAGCGCTATCCGAAGGCCGGCTGGCACGTGCATGACCCGCTCCATGGCGACGATGCGGCGATCCGCCTGGCGTTCGGCGACAACGTCGATCTCGTGATCGATCCCGCCCCCGCCACGACCATCGTGACACTGGATGCCGACCTGATCGGCCACGGCCCGGCCGCCGTGCGCGTCGCGCACGACCTGATGGCGGACCGCCGCGGCGTGGCGCCCCCGCTGGCACGCCGGCTCTACGCGATCGAGTCGTCGCCGACACTGACCGGCGAAATTGCCGACAACCGGCTGGCGCTGCCGCCGCATGAGATCGAACGGCTGGCCTGGTCGCTCGCGCGCAGGCTCGGCGGCGGCGTTGCGGCGGACACGCCCGCGCCCGCGTCCGGACCCGCGCGGCGCTGGCTCGCCGTGCTGGCCCGGCGTCTCGAAGAAGCGCCACCGGGCAGCTCGCTGGTGGTGGCCGGCGACAACCTGTCCGCCCCGACACGGGCGCTGGTCTGGCGGCTCAATGCCCGGCTGGGCAATCTCGGCAAGTCGGTGCGCACGATCACCGGCACGCCAAGGCGACCGCAAGGCGACGCGCATTCGATCGGCGCACTGACCGATGCCATGCGGGCCGGCGCTGTCTCCGCGCTGCTCGTGATCGACGCCAATCCCGCCTATGACGCGCCCTGCGATACCGGCTTCAACGCGGCACTCGCACACGTACCGTGGTCGGCGCACATGGGCCTCTATCGCGATGAAACCGCGCGGCTGACCACCTGGCATGCGCCCATGGCCCATGACCTGGAGCGCTGGAGCGACGTGCGCGCCTGGGACGGCACCGCGTCGATCGTCCAGCCCGTGATTGCGCCACTCAATGACGGCCGCTCCGCGCACGAGCTGCTGTCGGCCACCATCGACGCACGCCAGTCGGGCTACGACCTCGTACGCGCATTCTGGCGCACGCACCAGCCCACCGACTTCGAAGCCTTCTGGGAGCAGGCATTGCGTACCGGCGTCATCCCCGGCACGGCCGCACCCGCCGCGACGGCAGACATGCGCCAGCCTATCGCCCCGCCGCCATTCCCCGCGCCCGTACTCGTCGCGCGCTTCATGCCCGATCCCGCCACCGATGCCGGCGAGCTGGCCAATAACGCGTGGCTGCAGGAACTGCCGCGGGCACTGACGCGGCACACCTGGGAGAACGCCGCGCTGATCGGGCCGCTCACCGCACGCGCGCGGCACCTGTCCACCGGCGACGTGATCGCCATCCGCCGCGTGGATGGACAAGGCCATCCGATCGAGGCGCCGGTATGGGTGATGCCCCGCCACGCGGAAGGCGTCATGACGCTGCCGCTCGGCTATGGCCGTCGCCATGCCGGACGCGTCGGCAATGGGGTGGGCTTTGACGCGTATGCGCTGCGTGCGGTTCACGGGCCGCACGAGATCGCCGTCGAAGCCACCGGACAGCGCCATGCGTTCGCGCTGGTCCAGACGCAAACCTCGATGGCGGGGCGCGAGGTCGCCCCGCTCGCCACCGTGGAGGCCTATCGCCGCGATCCCCGCTTCGCCCAGGCCACGCCCGCCGCGCCATCGCTCTATCCGCGCTGGCCGTATCCGACCGAACGCTGGGGCATGACCGTGGACCTGAACGCCTGCATCGGCTGCAATGGCTGCACCATCGCCTGCCAGGCCGAGAACAACATCCCCGTCGTCGGCAAGGACCAGGTCATGCGCGGCCGCGTCATGCACTGGATCCGCGTCGACCGCTACGACGATGCGCACGACACTACCGGCCACGCGGCGCGCAGCGTATTCCAGCCCGTCCCCTGCATGCATTGCGAGGACGCGCCGTGCGAGCTGGTCTGCCCCGTCGGCGCCACGGTGCACGACAGCGCCGGCCTCAACGTGCAGGTCTACAACCGCTGCGTCGGCACGCGCTTCTGCTCGAACAACTGCCCGTACAAGGTGCGGCGCTTCAACTTCCTGCAATACAGCAACCAGGGCGACGACCGGCCACCGCCGGCCTACAACCCGGAGGTCACCGTGCGCCGCCGTGGCGTGATGGAGAAATGCACGTATTGCCTGCAGCGCATCACGCGCGCGCGGCTGGAGGCCGAGAAGCTCGGCCAGCCGCTGCGCGACGGTGACGTGGTGACCGCGTGCCAGGCCGCCTGCCCGACCCGGGCGATCGCGTTCGGCAACCTCAACGATCCCGACAGCGTGGTCAGCCAGCTCAAGCGGGGGCCGCGCAACTTCGACCTGCTGGCCGAACTGAACACCCGGCCGCGCACAAGCTATGCGGCGCTGGTGACCAACCCCGACGATGCGCTGGCCTGAACATGACCGACCGCTCCGCTACGTCCCCCCCTGACGCGCCGCCCGTTTCCAAGGACATCGGCGTGCTGCGGCCGGGCTGGGGCTACGCCAGCGTGTCCGACAAGATCGCCGGCCTGGTGCTGGAGCGGCCGGTGCGGTGGCCCTGGCTCAGCGCGTTCCTGCTGACTTTTGCTGGCATGGCCGTCTTCATCGGCGGTACGGCGTGGCTGTTCGTGAAAGGCGTGGGCATCTGGGGCGTCGACATTCCGGTGGCATGGGGCTTTGCCATCGGCAACTTCGTCTGGTGGATCGGGATCGGCCATGCGGGGACCTTCATCTCGGCGTTCCTGCTGCTGCTCCGTCAGCAGTGGCGCACGTCGGTGAACCGCTTCGCCGAAGCCATGACGCTGTTTGCCGCCGCCATCGCCGGCCTGTTCCCGATCCTGCACCTGGGCCGGCCGTGGTTCTTCTACTGGCTGGTCCCCTACCCCGACGTCATGAACGTCTGGCCGCAATGGCGCAGCCCGCTGGTGTGGGACCTGTTCGCGATCGGCACCTACCTGATCGTCTCGCTGCTGTTCTGGTATGTCGGCCTGATCCCGGACCTGGCCACGCTGCGCGACCGCGCGTGCCTGCGCGGCCGGCGGCGCACGGCCCAGGCCTATGCCGTGCTGGCCTTGGGCTGGCGCGGCGACGCACGCCACTGGGCGCGCTACGAAAGCGCCTACCTGCTGCTGGCCGGACTGGCGACACCGCTGGTGATCGCGGTGCATTCGATCGTGTCGCTGGACTTCGCCATCGGCAACACGCCGGGCTACCACTCGACGATCTTTCCGCCGTACTTCGTCGCCGGCGCGCTGTTCTCGGGCTTCGCCATGGTGCTGACCATCGCCATTCCGCTGCGGCGCATGTACGGGCTGGAGGACTTCATCACCACGCGGCACCTGGCCAATGCGGCCAAGATCATGCTGACCGTGAGCCTGATCGTCGCTTATGGCTACGCCAGCGAGATCTTCACGGCGTTCTACAGCGGCGACCGCTACGAGATGTTCCTGTTCGAGAACCGCTGGACCGGCCCGTATGCGCCGGTCTACTGGGCGATGATTACCTGCAATGTGCTCGCGCCGCAGTGCCTGTGGTGGCGCCGCGTGCGGCACAGCCCGCTCGCGCTGTTCGTGCTGAGCCTGGTCATCAACACGGGCATGTGGATGGAGCGGTTCCTGATCGTGGTATCGAGCCTGCACCGCGATTTCCTGCCGTCGTCATGGGGCATGTTCTATCCGACCTGGTGGGACTGGATCATGCTGGCGGGCTCCATCGCGATGTTCGCCTGGCTGTTCCTGGTCTTTATCCGCTGCCTGCCGGTGATTTCGATCGCCGAGATGCGCGAGCTGGTCCTTGCCAGCGCCAGGGAGCGGCCATGAACCAATACGGCGTGCTGGCCGAATACCGCACCGGCGCCGCCCTGCTCGCCGCGGCACAACGCGCGCGCGCGGCCGGCTTCACGCACCTGGAAGCGTTCACGCCGTATCCGGTCGAGGGGCTTGCGCAAGCCATCGGCATGGCGACCGACCGCATGCCGCTGATCTGCCTGCTCGGCGGGCTGGGCGGCGGGCTTGGCGGGTTCCTGCTGCAGTGGTATGCCGCGGTGATCGATTACCCGATCAATATCGGCGGCCGCCCGGCCGGAAGCTGGCAGATGTTCGTGCCCGTGACGTTCTCGCTGACGATACTGGGCGCGGCACTTGCCACGGTGATCGGCATGCTGGTGGCAAACCGGCTGCCTCGCCTGCGGCATCCGCTATTCGACGCGCCCGATTTCGAACAGGCGTCGCGGTACCGCTTCTTCCTTTGCATCCGTCCGGAGGCGGCGCAGGCCACGGCGGCCCGCGAGCTGCTGGCCGCAACCGCGCCGCTGCGCCTGAGCGAGGTGCCCCAATGATGCCGCTGCGCCTGCTCCGCTACGTCGCCGCCACGTGCATGCTGGCCGCGCTCGGCGCCTGCGAACGCGCCCGCCAGGACATGTACGACCAGCCCAAGTACAAGCCGTTCGCCCGCAGCGACCGCTTTGCCGATGGCACTTCCGCGCGCCCGCGTCCCGACCATTCGGTACCGGTGCCCGGCGGCCCCTTCGCCGCCATGTCGAGTGGCAGGGACCAGGACTGGCCCGGCGCGGAAAATCGCGCGCCGCTCACGCTGCAGCAGTTGCAGCGCGGACGCTCGCGCTACGAGATCCATTGCGCGCCTTGCCATAGCCCGACCGGCGACGGTGACGGCATGGTGGTCCGGCGCGGCTTCCCGCATCCGCCGTCGTTCCACAGCGACGCGCTGCGCAGCGCCACCGACGCGCGGCTGTACGACGCGATCACCCATGGCAGCGGCCCGATGGCGCCCTATGCCGCGCAGTTGCCGCCGGCAGACCGCCGCGCCGTGGTGGCATACATCCGCGCCCTGCAGTTGAGCCAGCATGCGTCCGCCGCGCGCCTGACGGCCGACGACCTGCGGCACCTGGACAACGGCGTGCAACCATGAGCGCGCACGTCGTCGCGACGATCCTGGCCCTGTACCTGTGCGCATGGTGGTGCTGCATCGGCATCGTGCTGGGCGGGCTGGCCATGGTCTGGATCCACAACCTCAGCGGCGGCGCCTGGGGCGAGGCGCTGCGCGCGCCGCTGCTGGACCTGGCGCGCCATACCTGGCTGCTGGCGCTGCTGTTCGTGCCCGTGCTGGCCGGCACGGCCTTCCTGTATCCGTGGGCCGCCGACGCCGCGCTGGGGGTCCACCGCTGGCCGCATGAAATCGCCGCCGGCGACGCCACCTTCAAGTCGATGTGGCTGACACCGCTGGGCTTCGTGCTGCGCGGCGTGGCCGTGCTCGCGATCTGGATCGTGCTGGCGGCCATGAGCCGCTCCGCGCGCTGGACGCGCTCGGCGCGGTTCGCCGCGGTGGCGCTGATCGTCTATGGCATCACGGTGAGCATCGCGGCGGTCGACTGGATCATGTCGCTGATGCCGCTCTGGTATTCGAGCGTCTTCGGCCTGCTGCTGGCCACCGGGCAAGCGTGCGCCGGCCTGGCCTTCGGCACCTGGCTGGCCGCGCGGCACGGCGCCGCGCCGCAGGTGCTTCAGGATCTGGGCAACCTGCTGCTGACAGCCGTCATCACCTGGGCCTACCTGGCGTTCACACAGTACCTGATCATCTGGGCGGAGGATCTCCCCCATGAGACCGCCTGGTACCTGGTGCGCCGCCATGGCTTGTGGCCGGTGCTGGCGTGGGCGCTGGCGCTCGGCCATTTCGCGCTGCCGATGCTGGCGCTGCTGTCGCGGCGCCTGAAGCGCTCGCCGGCCATGCTGGGCGCGGTGGCGGCATCGCTGCTCGTCATGCATGCGTTGAACGCATTCTGGCTGGTATTGCCCTCGACCGGCGCCGGAGGCCAGACATGAGCCGCGTCCGCCAGGCCCGCCATGTGAGCCTGCGTGCCGTGCTGGCCGGCGCGGCGGTGCTGCTGGTCTCGATTGCGCTTGCGCTCCTGCTGGGCGGCCTCTACGAACGTCACCTGAATCCCGTGGGCCGGCTCGACACGCCCACACCGACCACGCCGGAGGCCACGCTGCCGCTATCGCAGAGCGCGCCGCAATCCGAACGCGAGCGCTACGACGCGGAGAAGCAAAGCGTGCTCAACGGCTGGGGCTGGGTGGACCAGCGCGCGGGCATCGCGCGTATCCCCGTGGAGCGGGCCATGGCCCTGATGGCCGCGCCCGCGTCGGAGCCGGCGCCATGACGCGCCCGTGGCTCGGCATCGTCCCGGCCGCCTGCCTCGCGCTGTGCGCGCAGGCCGGCCCGCTCGCGCTGCCGGCTCCGCCCGACATGGCGTTCGCGCCCGTCCCGGGCCGGCAGGTGCCGCTCGACCTCGTCTTCCGCGACGACGACGGCGCACCGGCGCGCCTGCGCGACTTGTCCGCGGATCGGCCGGTGATTCTGGTACCCGGCTACTACCATTGCGCCAACCTGTGCAGCACCGTCATGGATGGCGTGCTCGAATCGCTGGCGCAGGCCCGCCTGCCGCGCGGCGCGTGGCGCGTGGTCGCGTTCAGCATCGACAGCGGCGAAACCGCGTCCGTGGCGGCCGCGAAGAAGCAGAGCTATGGCGCGCTGGTCGCGGCATCCGGCGGCAACCTGCATATGCTGACCGGCGACGCCGCGGCGATCGGCGCGCTGACGCAGGCCATTGGCCTGCGCGCGTCGCGGGTCGCCGGTTCCGGCGAGATCGCGCATCCGGCCGGCTTCGTCGTGCTGACGACGGACGGCCGCATTGTCCAGGCCTTCAATGGCGTACGGTTCGATGCGACGGCCCTGCGCCACGCCATCGAGCAGGCATCGGCCGGCAAGGTCGGCTCCCCCGCCCAGCAATGGCTGATGCGCTGCGTCCACTTCGACCCGCGTACGGGACGCTACACGGTGACCATCCTCGATGGCATCCGCGCGCTGTTCCTGGGCGCGTTCGCCACGCTGGCCGGCTGGTGGCTGTGGCACAGGCTGTGGCACAGGCTGTGCCACAGCCTGTGCCACAAACGGCGGCGTCCATCATGAACAGCAGCTTCCACCTGCTGCCCGAGAGCGCGTCGCTGGCGGCCGGGCGCTATGACACCCTGATGCTGTCGCTGACCGCGCTGCTGGCCGTGGTCGCGCTGGCGGTGCTCGTGCTGATCGCGGGGTCCGTGATCCGCTACCACGAGCGCCGTCCGGCGGACCGCAGCCATCCACCGCTGTCGAACAAGCCGCTGGAGATTGCCTGGACCACGATCCCGCTGCTGATCTTCCTTGGCATCTTCGCCTGGGGCGCGCATGACTACACCCTGCTCGCGCGCGAGAGCGCGGGCGCGCTGCCCGTCACCGTCGTGGCGCGCCAGTGGATGTGGAAGCTGGAGCACGCCAACGGCAAGCGCGAGATCAATGAACTGCACGTCCCGCTGGGCCAGGCCGTCCAGCTGACGATGACTTCGCAGGACGTGATCCACAGCTTCTATGTGCCGGCATTCCGCATCAAGCAGGACGTGGTGCCGGGCCGCTACACCACGCTGCGCTTCACCGCCACGCGCGCGGGCGTGTACCGGCTGTTCTGCGCCGAATACTGCGGCACCGACCATGCCGCCATGCAGGGGCGCATCGTGGTGATGCCGCCCGCCGAGTTCGCGCGCTGGCTCGATACGGACGTGGGCCCGGAAACCACGGCGGCGCGCGGCCGTGCGCTGTTCCAGCGCCTGGGCTGCGCCGCCTGCCATGACGCCGGCGCGACGGTGCAGGCGCCGCGCCTGGACCACCTGATGGGCAGCACGGTCACGCTGCAGGACGGCCGCACCGTGACCGCCGACGCGGCCTATGTGCGCGACGCGATGCTGACCCCGCGCAAGGACATCGTCGCCGGCTATGCGCCCATCATGCCCACCTACCAGGGCCAGATCGACGAGGAAGACATTGTCGCCATCATCGAATACCTGCGCACCACAGGAGCCGCCAATGGAAGCCCAGGTCGCTGAACGCGCCAGCACCGTGGCCGAGCCCGATTACCTGGGCGACGGATTCTCGCTCGGGTCCTGGCTCGGCTCGACGGACCACAAGCGCATTGCGTGGCTGTACATGGCCTCGATCACGCTGTTCTTTTTCATCGGCGGCGCCGCCGCCACGCTGATCCGGCTGAACCTGGTTACGCCGCAGGGCCACCTCATGCAGGCCGACACCTACAATCGCCTGTTCACCGCGCATGGCGTGATCATGGTCTGGCTGTTCCTGATCCCGTCGATTCCTTCGGTGCTGGGCAACTTCCTGGTGCCGCTGATGATCGGCGCGCGCGACATGGCGTTTCCGCGCCTGAACCTGGCGAGCTGGTACCTGTACGTGGCCGGCGGCCTGCTGACGCTGGGCGCGATGATCGCGGGCGGCGTCGATACCGGCTGGACCTTCTACACGCCGTACTCGACCATGTTCTCGAACAGCCACGTGGTGCTGACCCTGGCCGGCGTGTTCGTCACCGGCTTTTCGTCGATCCTGACCGGGCTCAATATCATCGTCACCGTGCATACGCTGCGCGCGCCCGGCATGACCTGGCTGCGCCTGCCGCTGTTCGTCTGGGCGGCCTACGGCACCAGCCTGATCCTGGTGCTGGCCACCCCGGTGCTGGCCATGACGCTGTGCCTGGTGGCGCTGGAGCGGCTGGCCCACATCGGCATCTTCGACCCCGCGCTGGGCGGCGACCCGCTGCTGTTCCAGCACCTGTTCTGGTTCTACTCGCACCCGGCCGTGTACATCATGATCCTGCCCGCGATGGGGGTGGCCAGCGAGATCATCCCGTGTTTCGCGCGGCGCCCGGTATTCGGCTACCGCGCCATGGTGTGGGCGATCGTCGGCATCGCTAGCCTCGGGTTCCTGGTGTGGGGCCACCACATGTTCGTGAGCGGCCAGTCGTACCGCGCCAGCGTGACCTTCTCGCTGCTGAGCTTCCTGGTGGCCATACCTTCGGCCATCAAGGTCTTCAACTGGACCGCCACGCTGTACAAGGGCAGCATCCGCCTGTCCGCGCCGATGCTGTATGCGCTGGGCTTTGTCGGGCTCTTCACCATCGGCGGCCTCACGGGGCTGGTCCTGGCCGCACTGGCGCTGGACGTCCACCTGACCGACACCTACTTCGTGATCGCGCATTTCCACTACATCATGGTCGGGGGCTCGGTCATGGCCTATCTTGGCGGCCTGCATTTCTGGTGGCCCAAGATGACGGGCCGCCGCTATCCCGAGATCTGGGCACGCATCGCGGCGGTGGTCATCTTCTTCGGCTTCAACCTGACCTTCTTCCCGCAGTTCCTGCTCGGCTTCGAGGGCATGCCGCGCCGCTATCACGCCTATCCGCCGGAATTCCAGGTGCTCAATATCCTGTCGTCCGCGGGCGGGTCGATCCTGGCGATCGGCTACCTGATGCCGCTGGTCTACCTGATCCATTCGCTGTTCCGCGCCGAGCGGGCGCCGGCCAACCCGTGGCAGGCCACCGGGCTCGAATGGCAGACCACGTCGCCGCCGCCGACACGCAACTTCACGCAGGTGCCGAAGGTGCAGTGCGACGCCTATCTCTACGATCCGGTCTCGGGCAAGGAGACGCCGCAATGAGGGCCCCGCCGTTCCAGTTCGACAGCACCGGCCAGCAGGCGGTGGCGGCGCGGCTCGGCATGTGGGTCTTCCTGGGCACCGAGCTGATGTTCTTCGGCCCGCTCTTCGTCGGCTACTACTTCGTCCGCACGACCGACCCGGCCTCGCTCGCGCTGGCCGCGCGGCACACCGAGCTGCTGCTCGGCACGCTGAATACGTTCGTCCTGATGACCAGCAGCCTCGCCATGGCGATGGCCGTATCGGCCGCGCGGGACGGCCGCCAGCGTGCCGCCGTGCGCTGCCTGTGGGCCACGGCGGCACTCGGACTGGCCTTCCTGGTCATCAAGACGTGGGAGTATGCGAAGGACATCGCCGGCGGCTTTGTCCCGGCCAATGCTTCCGGCGCGGGCGGGCCGACCGGGCAGATGTTCCGCCTGCTCTACTACGCCATGACGGGCCTGCACGCCATCCACCTTTGCATCGGCATCGGCCTGGTGGTGATGTTCGCGCTGGCGATGCAGCAGCGCCGGCCGCTGGCGGCCGACCCAGGTCATTCAGGGCGCGTAGAGATCGTCGGCCTGTACTGGCACTTTGTCGACATGGTCTGGCTGTTCCTGTTCCCGCTGCTCTACCTTCCGGGAAGGAGTGGCCCATGAAGTCCCCCAGCCATCGCACGATGCAACCCGAAACGCGCCACCAGCTCGGTGTCTGGGCGAGCCTGATGGGGCTTCTGGCCATTACCGTCGGCACGGCCTTTCTTCGCCTCGGTCCGTGGAATCTCGTGATCAACCTCGGCATCGCCGCGATCAAGGCCATGCTGGTCGCCATCTTCTTCATGCACCTGGCCCGCGCCAGCGTGCTGCTGCGGATTGCCTGCGCGGTGCCGGTGGCGATCCTCGCGATCCTGTTCGTGCTGGCGCATGGCGACTACGCGAGCCGCGCCAAGGTGCCCGCGGCGTGGCAGTTGCCGCCGCGCGCTTCTACCGGACGCTAGTGTCCTGAACCAGGACACTAGGGCCCTTCCGCCGCGTGTGGTCCGACCAGGTCGTTGCAAAGACGCCAGAGCACGGACGTGGGCAATTCGTCGCCGGCCGGCCGCCATGCGGCCAGTGCATCGTCCTGGATGCAGACCGTGTTCCACCACGTGGTGAGTTCCGCCTGGCTCCATGCGCGGCGCGCGTCGATGGGGACGTCCGCCAGCATCTGCCTGACACGTTGCCGGAATTCGGTATCGCTGAGCATGTGCATTCTCCTGCTTGGATGGCCTGGACCGCGGGCCAGCCCACCCACGATTCGCGACGGGGGAAAGACGCTTTTCGGGCGTCGCGAACTGGCTGCGCATCGGTGGATGTCTTCGTCAGGCATTACCGCCACCGCATGCAAGATATATCCCACCGTGATGCGTTGCGCAGGATGCCTTGCGCTGCGCATGCGCGGACCGCTTGTCCGCCACATCGCGCCAACGGCGGATGCAATCCTTACCGGAATGCGCACTTTCTACGCGGCGGTGGCCCATATATCGCAGCGACGGATGTGCTGCGCCGAATTCGCGGGGGGCCGCTCCCGAGAACCGGCATGCGTGATGCATGGCTGTGTCACAGACGACGGAGGCAAACCATGGCAATGACCGTTTCTGACTTCGTGCTCAAGCGCCTGCGCGAATGGGGCGTGCGGCGCGTATTCGGCTATCCCGGCGACGGCATCAACGGCCTGATGGGCGCGTTCGGCCGTGCCGGCAACGAGCCCGAATTCGTGCAGGCGCGCCACGAGGAACTGGCCGCCTTCATGGCCTGCGCCCATGCGAAGTTCACCGGCGAGGCCGGCGTCTGCCTGGCCACATCGGGTCCGGGCGCGATCCACCTGCTCAACGGCCTGTATGACGCGCGCATGGACCACCAGCCCGTGGTGGCGATCGTTGGCCAGCAGAAGCGCGCGGCACTGGGCGGCGATTACCAGCAGGAGGTCGACCTGACCACGCTGATGAAGGACGTGGCGCGCGACTTCGTGGAAATGGCGACCGATCCCGCGCAGATGCGCCACCTGGTGGATCGCGCCATGCGCATCGCCATCGAGCGGCGCACGGTCACCTGCATCATCATCCCGAACGACGTGCAGGAACTGGCGGCGGTGCCGGTGCCGCCGCGCGAGCACGGCACCGTGCATACGGGCATCGGCTACACCGCGCGCGCGAAGGTGCCGCAGGAGCCGGACCTGCGCCGGGCCGCCGAGGTGCTCAACGCGGGCAGCAAGGTGGCGATGCTGGTGGGCGCCGGCGCATTGCAGGCCACCGATGAAGTCATCGAGGTGGCGCGCCGGCTCGGCGCTGGCGTGGCCAAGGCCCTGCTGGGCAAGGCCGCCGTGCCCGACGACCTGCCCTTCGTCACGGGCAGCATCGGCCTGCTCGGCACCAAGCCAAGCTGGGAACTGATGAACGGCTGCGACACCTTGCTGATGGTGGGCTCCGCCTTTCCATACTCCGAGTTCCTGCCCGCGGAGGGCAAGGCACGCGGAGTCCAGATCGATATCGACGGGCGCATGCTCAACCTGCGCTACCCGATGGAAATCTGCCTGGAGGGCGACAGCGCCGCCACGTTGCGCGCGCTGCTGCCGCTGCTGAAGCAGCAGCCGCTCGCATGGCAGCAGGAGGTCGAGCACAACGTGGCCGAGTGGTGGCAGGTGCTGGCACAGCGCGCGGCCGCCAAGGCGGAGCCCATCAACCCGCAGCGCGTCTTCACGGAACTGTCCGAGCGGCTGCCCGATGGCTGCATCCTGACCTGCGACTCGGGCTCCGCGGCCAACTGGTATGCGCGCGACCTGAAGATACGGCGCGGCATGATGGCATCGCTCAGCGGCGGGCTCGCGACCATGGGCCCGGCCGTGCCGTATGCGATTGCCGCCAGGTATGCGCACCCGGACCGGCCCGTGATCGCGATGGCCGGCGATGGCGCCATGCAGATGAACGGCATCAACGGGCTGATCACGATCTCGCGCGACTGGAAGCGCTGGTCGGGCGGGTCGCTGACCATCATCGTGCTGAACAACGGCGACCTGAACCAGGTCACGTGGGAGCAGCGCGTTATGGAAGGCGACCCGAAGTTTGCCGCGTCGCAGGACCTGCCGCCGTTCGGCTATGCCGCGTTCGCGCAGCTGCTCGGCTTGCAGGGCATTCGCGTCGACCGGCCCGAGTCGATCGGCCCGGCCCTGGACCAGGCATTGGCCGCCACCGTGCCCACGGTGCTCGAAATGGTCACGGACCCCAATGTGCCACCGCTGCCACCGCATATTTCGGTGAAAGAGGCGCGTGCCTATCTATCCGCCATGCTGCATGGCGACGCCGATGCGGGCGGCACCTTGCGCGCCACCTTCCGGCAGGTGTGGGAATCGCTGACCGCGCCGTCGAAGCGGCACGCCGAGAAGGACTCCACGCCGTGACCCGCGCCCGCCCCGCGCCGATACGGTCCGTCGAAGCCCGGGCCTATCGGATTCCGCTGCCCGCCGCGGAATCCGACGGCACGCTGGAGTGGGACCACACCACGCTGGTGGTCGTGCATGCCACGGCCGGCGGCGTGCGCGGTTGCGGGTATGGGTACTCCGACCAGGCGGTCATACCGATCATTGCGCAGATCCTTGTGCCGCGCGTGCTCGGCACCGATGCGATGGCCACCAACGCCAACTGGCGAGCGATGACCGGCGCGGTGCGCAATCTCGGTGTTTCGGGCCTGTGCGCGCAGGCGATCTCCGCCGTCGATATCGCGCTGTGGGACCTGAAGGCGCGGCTGCTCGACGTGTCGCTGATGCAGCTGCTCGGCGCGGCGCGCACGTCGATTCCCGGCTATGCGAGCGGCGGCTTCACGAGCCTGACGCCCGCGCAACTGCGCGAGACCGGGCGCGCCTGGCGCGATGCCGGCTTCACGCGCGTCAAGATCAAGGTGGGTCGCCACCCGGCCGACGATCCGGCGCGCGTTGCCACGATGCGCGACGCGGTCGGGCCGGACGTCGAAGTGTTCGTCGATGCCAATGGCGCCTACACGGTCGCGCAGGCGCTGCACATGGCGGAACGGTTTGCACAGTCCGACATCTCGTGGTTCGAGGAGCCCGTGTCCTCCGACGATATCTCGGGCCTGCGCGAAGTGCGCGAGCGCACGCCCCCGGGGCTGGCTGTCGCGGCCGGCGAGTATGGCTTTACCGGCGACGATTTCCGGCGGCTGCTGGAACCGCGTTGCGTCGATGTCCTGCAGGCCGACGCGACGCGCTGCGGCATCACGGGCTGGCTGCGCGCGGTGAATCTTTGCGAAGCCTTTCACGTCCCGCTTTCCAGCCATTGCGCGCCGGCGCTGCATGCGAGCCTGTGCTGCGCGGCTTCGGCGGCGATCCACGTCGAAGTGTTCGAGGATCATGCGCAGATCGAACAACGGTACTTCGACGGCATCCCCGCACTGCGCGACGGCAGTCTCCATCCGCATGCCGACCGGCCCGGGCTCGGGCTGCACTTCAAGGAAGGGGATGCGCGATGCCACCTGGCCTGCTAGCGTCCGGGCCCGGCGAAACGTTCGCCGCCCTGGAGCAAGACCTTCGCGATACCGTCGACGCCGAAGTGCGTTTCGACGCGGGCAGCCGCGCGCTCTATGCGACCGATGCATCGAACTACCGGCAGGTGCCGATCGGCGTGGTGATACCGCGCAGCGTGCAGGCCGTCATCGATACCGTGGCCCTGTGCCGGCGGCATGGCGCGCCGGTGCTGTCGCGCGGCGGCGGCACCAGCCTGTGCGGGCAGACCTGCAACGTCGCGGTGGTGCTCGACTTCTCGAAGTACCTCAACCGCATCCTTGCCATCGATCCGCAGGAGAAGACCGCGCGCGTGCAGCCGGGCGTGGTGCTGGACCGCCTGCGCGATACCGCCGAACGCCATCACCTGACGTTCGCGCCGGACCCCGCCACGCATACGCACAATACGCTCGGCGGCATGATCGGCAACAACTCGTGCGGACCGCATTCGGTCATGGGCGGCGAGACCATCCGCAACGTGATCGAACTCGACATCCTGACCTACGACGGCACCCGGCTGACCGTCGGCGCGACCACGCCGCAGGCGTGGGACGCGCTGGCCGCACGGACCGACCGGGTGGGCGAGATCTACCGGCACCTGCGCACGCTGCGCGATGACTTCCAGGACGACATCCGCCAGCATATGCCGCGGATTCCGCGACGGGTCTCGGGCTACCCCCTGGAAGCGCTGCTGCCCGAGTACGACGGCAATATCGCCCACGCGCTGGTCGGCACCGAAGGCACCTGCGTGGTCGTGCTCGAAGCCAAGCTGCGGCTGATGGACAGCCCGCGCGCGCGCACGCTGATCGCGCTCGGCTATGCGGACGTCTATCACGCCGCCGACCACGTGCTGGACGTCATGGACGCCGGCCCGATCGCCGTGGAAGGCATGGATGACCGGCTGATCGGCGACATGAAGGCGCTGCACATGCACCCCGACGATGTGGCGCTGCTGCCGGAAGGCAACGGCTGGCTGCTGGCGGAATTCGGCGGCGACGACAAGGCGCAGGCCGATGGCAGCGCGCGCAAGCTGATGGATGCCCTGAAGGCCGGCAGCGACCCGCCTTCGATGAAGCTGTTCGACGACCCCGGCGAAGAGCAACTGATCTGGCGCGTGCGGGAATCCGGCCTTGGCGCCACCGCCCACGTGCCAAACCAGAAGATCACGTGGGAAGGCTGGGAAGACTCGGCCGTCCCGCCGCGGCACCTGGCCGAGTATCTGCGCCGCCTGCGCGAGCTGTTCGATCAATACGGCTTTGCCTGCGCGCTGTACGGCCACTTCGGCCAGGGGTGCGTGCATACGCGCATCGACTTCGACCTGGAAACGGCGCAAGGCATCGAGACCTGGCGGCGCTTCCTGGACGACGCGGCGCACCTCGTCGTGAGCCTGGGCGGCTCGATCTCCGGCGAGCATGGCGACGGCCAGTCGAAAGCCGACCTGCTGCCGATCATGTACAGCGAGCGGCTCATGCGCGCCTTCGGCAGGTTCAAGCAGATCTGGGACCCGCTCAATCGCATGAACCCCGGCAAGGTCGTCAATCCATTTCATGTCGACCAGAACTTGCGGATCGGGACGGACTACAACCCGCCCGAGCAGCCGGTCTATTTCCACTACACGGCGGACGGCGGCAGCTTCCCGCGGGCGATGCTGCGTTGCGTCGGCGTGGGCGAGTGCCGCAAGAACAAGGGCGTGATGTGCCCCAGCTATATGGCGACGGGCGAGGAAAAGCATTCGACGCGCGGGCGTGCCCGCATGCTGTTCGAGATGCTGAAGGGCGAGGTGGTGCAGGACGGCTGGCGTTCGGAGGCCGTGCATGATGCGCTCGACCTGTGCCTGTCCTGCAAGGGCTGCAAGGGCGAATGTCCGGTGAACGTCGACATGGCGATCTACCGTGCCGAGTTCATGGCGCATTACTACGAGCGCCGGCACCGGCCGCGTGAGGCATTTGCCTTCGGCCTGGTCGACCGGTGGACGCGGATGGGCCTGCATGCCCCGGGCCTCGCCAACCTGCTCACGCATGCGCCGCTGTTCTCGCAGGCGGCGCACAAGCTGGCCAACGTGGCGAGCGAGCGCGAGATTCCGCGCATCGCGAACCAGTCGTTCCGCGACTGGTTCGCCACGCGGCCGCGCGCGGCTCCGCACGGGCGCCGCGTGATCCTGTGGCCGGACACCTTCACCAACGCCTTCGAGCCGGCGATCGCACGCGACGCCGTCGCCGTGCTGGAAGCCACGGGACACGATGTGCATATCCCGCGCGAGCCGGTGTGCTGCGGACGGCCGCTCTACGAGTACGGCATGCTGGACCGGGCGCGTGCCTATCTGCGCGACGTGCTCGACATGCTGGCCGACGATATCCGCCGCGGTACGCCGGTGGTGGTGCTGGAACCCGCCTGCCTGTCCGTGTTCCACGAGGAAATGCGCGAGTTGCTCGGCGGCGACGAACAGGCCATGCGCCTGCGCCGGCAGGCGTTCCTGCTGCCCGACTTCCTGTGCCAGCAGGATTCCCTGCGCGGCCTGCGCACGCTGTCAGGCAGCGCGCTCGTCCACCTCCATTGCCATCATCGCTCGCTCTGGAAGGGCGACGGGGAAGAACAGGTACTGCGCGCGCTCGGCGTCGACCCTACCGTGCTGGATTCGGGTTGCTGCGGCATGGCGGGGTCGTTCGGATTCCTGCCGGAAAAACAGGCGGTATCGGATGCTTGCGCCCAGCGGACCCTGATCCCCCGCATCCTGGCGAAAGACGCGCAGACCATGGTCGTGGCTGACGGCTTCAGTTGCCGCCTGCAGATCCGGCACCACGCGGGCGCGCATGCGCTTCATATCGCCCAGATGCTGGCGCGAGCACTGGAAGGCTGATCGCGAAACGTTCAGAACGAATCCCTTCTGAACACCGTGGCGAGCGCAGGGCACGCCACCTACACCTGGACACGTTGACATGAAGCCTGTCGTTCATCACTTCCATTCCCATCCGCCACTCCACGGGACGCGGTATTACCTTGCGCTTGCAGGGGCCTTGTTCGCCGTCGGCGGCATTTACGCAGCACTTTTCGTCGCTTTTTAGCGGGGCTTTCTCCGCCGGGCACGAGTTGTGTTGCAGACTGCTTATTTCAGCATTTAATTATGCTGCGTCGCGATACTGTCCATTTCGAACACTACAATTAAGACAATGCCGGTCAGACGCCGCTTGGTTGCCGCCAGTCGCCTGGTCCAACCAGCATCCAAACCCGCGGGAGCGGGTTTTTCTTCGCGTAATCCCCGCGATACCGCAGGTGAAGGAACCGCCATGCCTCAACTGTTCACTCGGACGCAGATGGAGTTAGAAGAAGAAGACGAAGAAAGGATCGAAGATCGCAGCGTTCTGGCGCGCGCGGCGCGCACTATCGCAGCCAGCAGGCAGCTACTGGAGCGCCTTGGTTCGCTCGGCCCAGTGCAGCCATCGGACCAGCACGGAGCCCGCCTGCAGCAGACGCCGTCCCAGCCCGTGCCCGATGTCAAGGAGCCCGGGGCCCAGCGGCATGGCGAAGAATGCACGCCTGACAAGGGCGCACAGCCTCGGTGCCCATCTGTCGGACATCCTCCGATACCGGTCCTCTGCGTCAAGAGCTATCACAAGAAAAGAGAGCAGCATCTGCATGGAGCGCATCATGCACGCAAGACTGGCGGCGCGGAATATCGAAGAGGACCTCAGGGAGCTGGATGAGACGGCGCGCTCCATCGAGCGTCTCGGAGCGCGCATTCAAGCGCAGGAAAGACGGATTGCTGCGCTCAGGCGCGATGGCATAGAAACCGGGAGCGCGGAGGAAATTCGCGCCAGGCTATGTGACAGCCTCAAGGACATGGTCATGCATCGTGCGCTGATTTTGCATGCGATGACCTTTGGCACCTAAAGGAAATGCGGGCCGCCCGTTGCGCGGTCTGCGATAGCGGCGGGCCGCAAGTCCGCCGCCACCGCGCGCGGCGATCCGTACCTCTCAAGCGCTGATTTCCCGGGCGTTCAACGAAACTCCCCGGCCTCCGTCCTTCCTTGCTTCAAAACAATGCTTGACCAATCCGATTCTTTGGCCATAATTGCAAACGTTTGCTGCAAACGTTTGCAAGGAGAAGAGCAATGGAGACGCAACAAGGCACCGCCCCTCTTCGGCTGATCGAAGACGAGCATTCCGTCACCCAGATCGTCCAGGCCGCCATGGCGCAGACCAGCAGTCCGCGCTTGCGCCTGGTGATGGGCCTGCTGGTGCAGCACCTGCACGATTTCCTGCGCGAGGTCCGCCCCACTGACGAGGAATTCGAGCAGGCGCTGGAATTCATTGCCGCACTGGGGCACGCCACCCACGCGACCAACAATGAAGTCGTGCTGGCCGCCGACGTGCTGGGCCTGTCGACGCTGGTGACGGTGATGAACAACAGCACCCGGGACGGCCGCACGCCGGGCGCGCTGCTGGGCCCGTTCTATCGCGCCAACGCCCCGCGCTATGGCTGCGGCGACTGCGTGGTGCAGGACGACGCGCCGGGCCTGCCGCTGTTCGTGCGCGGCACCGTGCGCGGTACCGATGGCGCGCCGCTGTCCGGCGCGCTGGTGGAAATTTGGCAGGCTTCTCCGGTCGGCCTGTACGACAACCAGGACCCGCGCCAGCCCGACCGCAACCTGCGTGGCTGCTTCCATACCGACGAGCAAGGCGCCTACCACTTCCGCACCGTGCGCCCGGCCGGCTATCCGGTGCCGACCAACGGCCCGATCGGCACGCTGCTCGACGCGCAGCAGCGCCATCCGTACCGGCCCGCGCATATCCATTTCATCGTCGCGGCGCCGGGCTATCGCACGCTGGTGACGCAGGTGTTCGTGGACGAGCCGCAAGCGCTGGAAACCGACGTGACCTTCGGCGTGCACCGGCAGCTCGTGGGCCATCTCGAACACGTCGAACATGGCCAAAGCCCCTGGGGCAACCTGCCCGCCCCGTTCTACACGCTCGATTTCGATTTCACGCTCGAACCCGGCGAACAGACCTTCCCGAAGCCGCCGATCGACTGACCCACCGCCCCTTTCAACGCAGCCCGACTGAATACCATGAGCCTTTCATCCCTCTCCGGCAAGGTTGCCGTGATCCTCGGCGGTACCGGCGGCATCGGCCTGGCCACCGGCCATGCGCTGGCCCAGCTTGGCGCCAGCGTGGTCCTGACCGGGCGCCTGCGCGACAGCGCGGACAGCGCGGCCGCGTCGCTGCCGGCCGGCAACCACCTGGGCGCCGTGGCCGAGATCGGCGACACCGCGTCGCTGAACGCGCTGGCCGGCGAAGTCAGCCACCACTACGGCCGGATCGACATCCTGGTCAACACCGCCGGCTTCACGCGGGCCATTCCGCACGCGGACCTCGACGCGCTCGACGATGCCCTCATCGACGAACTGTTCGCCATCAACTGGCGCGGCCAGTTCGCGGCCGTCCGCGCATTCGCGCCGCACCTGCGCGCCCATGGCGACGGGCTGGTGGTCAACGTCGGCTCCATCGCGGGCCGCACGGGCCAGGGCAGCAACGTGGCCTACTGCGCGGCCAAGGCCGGGCTGGATGTCATGGCCGTGTCGCTGGGCCGCGCGCTGGCGCCAGCCATCCGCGTGCTGAATGTCTCGCCCGGCGTGGTCGACACGGGCTTCGTGCCCGGCCGCGACGACACCTTCAACGAGCGCGCGGCCAAAACCACGCCGCTGCGCCGTATCGGCCAGGCGCAGGACGTGGCCGACGCCATCGTCGCCTGCGCCACGTCGCTGCGCTTTGCCACGGGCACGACCATCGTCGTCGACGGGGGCCGCCAGCTCGGCTGATTGCCTTTTCGCTTTCCACACTATCGCCAACGCAACCATGCATGCACGCAAGACCCTCATCACCTGCGCGGTGACCGGCAATATCGTCACGCCCGAGCAGTACCCCAACCTGCCCGTGACGCCGGAGCAGATCGCCAACGCCGCGCTGGAAGCCGCCGAAGCCGGCGCCGCGGCCGCACATATCCACGTGCGCGATCCGGAGACCGGACGTCCGTCGATGTCGCTCGACTACTACGCCGACGTCATCGACCGCATCCGCAAGCGCCACCGCACGCTGATCATCAACCTGACCACCGGTCCCGGCGGCCGCTTCGTGCCGAGCGAGGACGAACCGCGCGTGGCCGCGCCGGGCACCACGCTGCTGCACCCGGCCAAGCGCGTCGAGCACATCGCCGCGCTGCGCCCCGATGTGTGTTCGCTGGACCTGAACACCATGAACTCGGGCGGCGACGTGGTCATCAACACGCCGGCCAATGTTCGCAAGATGGCCGCCGTGATCCGCTCGGCCGGCGTCATGCCCGAACTGGAGATCTTCGATTCGGGCGATCTGAACATGGCGCTGGACTTCATCCGCGAGGGCGTGCTCGACGGCCCCGGCCTGTGGACCTTCGTGCTCGGCGTGAAGTACGGCTTCGCGCCGACGCCGGAAACCCTCTTCTACGCGCGCAACATGCTGCCAGCCGGGGCGCACTGGTCGGCCTTCGGCATCGGCCGCGCGGAGTTCCCGATCGTGGCGCAGGCGTGGCTCGCGGGCGGGCATGTCCGGGTCGGGCTGGAAGACAACATCTACCTGGAAAAAGGCGTGCTGGCCCCGAACAACGCCGCACTGGTGGCCAAGGCGAGCGACATCGTCCGCTCGCTCGGCGGCGAGATTGCCTCGGCACAGGAAGCACGCCGCGTGCTCGGCCTGCGCGAAGCCTGAACCAACACCGCACAAGACAAGACACTGAAAAGGAAGAGACCATGAACACCATTCGCGTCAGCGAAAAAGCCGCCGGCATCGACAGCCTGCAACTGGAACTGGTGGGCGCGCCGCGCCCCGAGGCCGTGGACGGCCAGTGCGTGATCGAAGTGGCCAGCGCGGGCGTCAATCCCAGCGACGTCAAGGCCACGCTCGGACTGATGCCGCACGCGATCTGGCCGCGTACGCCGGGGCGCGACTATGCAGGCACGGTGGTTGCCGGCCCGAACGGCATGGTCGGCCTGCAGGTATGGGGCAGTGGCGGCGAACTGGGCATCCGCCGCGACGGCACGCATGGCAGGTACCTGAGCGTGGCCGCGCAGTCGGTACGCGAAAAGCCGGCCACGTTGTCGCTGCTCGAAGCCGGTGCGGTCGGCGTGCCGTTCATCACCGCCTATGAAGGCCTGCGCCGCGCCGGCATGCCGAAGCCCGGCAGCACCGTGCTGGTGTGCGGCGGCAACGGCAAGGTCGGCCAGGCGACCATCCAGATCGCCACCGCGCTGGGCGCGCGCGTGTTCGCCGTCGAGCGCACCGCGGAGCGCTATCGCGGCCACGCCAGCGGCCCGGTGCGCATGATCGACGCAAGCAGCGAATCCATCGCCGCGGTGGTACGCGACGAAACCGGCGGGCATGGCGCCGACATTGTCTACAACACGGTCGGCAGCCCGTACTTCGAGCAGGCCAACCAGGCCATGGCGATCGGCGCCGCGCAGATCTTCATCTCCACCATCGAGCGCCCCGTGCCGTTCGATATCTTCACGTTTTACCGCGGCCAGCACACCTATGTGGGCGTCGACACGCTGGCGCTGGACAGCAGTGCGTGCGCGGGCATCCTCGACCAGCTCGCGCCGATGTTCGCGTCCGCCGCGTTGAAGCCGTTCCCGGTGCTGCCCGAGTACACCTACGCGCTGGCTGACGCCGCCGACGCCTATCGCGCCGTGCTGCAAGGCGCGGCCGAACGCGTGGTGCTCAAGCCATGAACACGACCCGCTTCGCGCAGGCGCCGGCGTACTTTCCGCCCAACCACGACGGCATGCATTGCGTGCGCCTGCAGGGGCATGAGGCCGGGCCGTCCGAGTCGCTGTGGCTGGGCGTGTCGGTGCTGCTGCCCGGCGGGCACACCAGCATGGATGCCTCCGCCGTCGAGAAGCACTACGTCGTGCTTGAAGGCGAAGTCTGCCTGCGCACGCCGGACGAGACCGTCACGCTGCAGCAGTTCGACTCGGTGCGGCTCGCGCCGGGCGAAGCGCGGCAGGTGTCCAACCCGGGCAACCGCCCGGCGATGCTGCTGCTGGCCATGCCGTACCCGAAAGCGTGAACCAGTAGCCATAACAAGCAGCAAGCAGTACGTAGCACGCAGTATCCGGCGCCACGGCATGGCGCCGTCCCCGCGCATTGCGGGGACTCTCTTCCATAACAAACATCAAAGGTAGGGGAGACAAACCCATGAAACGCGTTCCCATGCGAAGCGCGGCGCTGGCCGTGGCCGCATGCTGCCTGGCCGGCACGGCCCAGGCGCAGTCTTCGGTCACGATCTATGGCCGCATCAACACGGCGCTGGAGTATTCCAACGCCACCACCGCCACGGACGGCACGCACCTGGGCGGCACCGGACGGCTGACCAACAACCGCTCGGTATTCGGGCTGCGTGGCGAAGAAGACCTTGGCGGCACGCTCAAGGCGATCTGGCAGATCGAGAGCAACTTCTCGCTCGATACGGGCCAGGGCCAGATTGCCGGGCGCAATGACCGCATCGGGCTGCAGGGCAAGGCCGGCACCTTCTTCATGGGCCACTGGCAGACGCCGTATACCGAGGCGACGTCCGGCTACGACCCCTACTACCCGACCACCGCCGGCTACATGGCGCTGATCGGCAACGGGTCCACGTCGAGCTCCGACAACGTGCAGGACACCAGCTCGTTCGATCGCCGGCAGAAGAACATCATCGTCTACAAGACGCCATCGCTGGCGGGCTTCAGTGGCGCCGCGGCGTGGGGCATCAACGAGGAAAAGCTGACCGTGCCGCGCAATCCCGGCCTGTACTCGTTTTCGGCCGCGTATGACAACGGCCCGCTCAACGTGGTGCTGGCCTATGAGATCCACCAGAACTACCAGGTCCAGGGCCGCAATGACGACGCCATGAAGGCCGGCGTGTCGTACCGGTTCCCGACCACCACGGTCGCGCTGCTGTACGAGCGCCTGCACTACCGCACCGCCACCGGCGACCTGACGCGCAACGGCTACTACGCGTCGCTCGTGCAGAAGCTGGGCCCGGGCAGCGTTAGGGCAGGCTTCGCGCTGGCCAGCAACGGCGCCGGCAGCGCCACCGAGACCGTCGGCTTCTTCCGCAGCGGGGCGGATACGGGCGCGATGCAGTTCACCGTCGGCTACGACTATCCGCTGTCCAAACGTACCGCGCTGTATGCCTACTACAGCCGCATCCAGAACAAGAAGAACGCGATCTATGACTTCGCCATCAACGAACTCGGCGTGAGCGCCGGCGCGAGCCCGCAGACCTTTGCGCTCGGCATGCGCCACTTCTTCTGAATCCCCGGTTGCAAGGAGACCTACGATGTACCGCCCCCTTCGTCGCAAAGCCCTGCTCACCCTGACCGCCGCGGTTGCCCTGGCCGCCCTGCCCGCCATGGCGCAACCGCAGTACCCGTCCAAGCCGATCCGCCTCGTGGTGCCGTTCTCGGCCGGCAGCGCCACCGACATCCTGGCCCGCATCATCGGCGCCAGGATGGGACAGAATTCCGGCTACCAGATCATCGTCGACAACCGCCCCGGCGCCGGCGGCACGCTCGGCGCCACCGGCGTCGCCAAGGCCGCGCCGGACGGCTACACGCTGATCCTGGTGTCGGTCGGCCACGCCATCAACGCCACGCTGTACCCGAAGCTGGCCTACGACACCGTCAAGGACTTCGCGCCGGTGTCGCTGGTGGCGAGCGTGCCCAATGTGCTGGTGGTGAACGCCGCCAGCCAGTACAACTCCGTGCGCGACGTGGTTGCCGCGGCCAGGGCCAACCCCGGTGCCATGAACTTCGATTCGGCCGGCTCGGGCAGCTCCACGCACCTGAGCGGCGAACTGTTCAAGATGCAGGCCGGCATCGACGTGGTCCACATCCCGTACAAGGGCACGGGCGAAGCGCTCACCGACGTGATGGCGGGGCGCGGCGACATGATGTTCGCGCCGTCGGTCTCGGCCATGCCGTTCGTGCGCCAGGGCAAGCTCAAGGCCCTGGCCGTGACCACGGCGAAGCGGGCCGCCTCCCTGCCCGACATTCCGACCGTGGCGGAAGCCGGCCTGCCGGGGTATGCCTTCGATTCGTGGTTCGGGATCCTCGCTCCCGCCGGCACGCCGAAGGAGATCGTCAATGCGCTCAATGCCGAGATCGGCAAGGCGCTGGCCGCGCCCGATGTCAGGGAAAAGCTCGCGGTGCAGGGTGCCGAGCCCAGGACCTCCACGCCGCAGGCGTTCTCCGCCTATATCCAGGCGGAAATCGCCAAGCTGGCGCCGGTTGTCAGGCAATCGGGCGTCAAGGGCGGCCAGTAGTCGGCTCGCGCGCGGCGGCCGGCCGTCGCGGGTGCCTTAGAATGGCGGTTTCCCGACCTGCCCAGCGCCCCAGCCGCCGCACCGCATTCCGCCGACATGTCCGAGCGCAAACGCCTGACCCTCAAAGACCTCGCCGCCGAGATCAACGTGCATTACTCGACGGTGTCGCGCGTGATGAACCCGGCCACACGGCATCTCGTGGCGGAAGACGTGGCGGCACGCGTGCTGGCACTGGCCGACGAGCGCGGCTTCCGTCCGAACCGCATCGCGGCCGGGTTGCGCACGCAGCGTTCAGGGCTGGTCGGCGTGGTGCTGCCCGATATCGCCAACCCGGTGTTTCCGCCGATCCTGGCGGGCATTGAAGCGGTGTTGTGCCAGCAAGGCTATGTGCCGATCGTCGTCAACGCCGGCACCGACAAGGCGCGCCAGCGCTTCGTCATCGACCAGCTGCTCGGGCGCCAGGTCGAAGGGCTGGTGCTGGCCACGGCCGAGCGCGACGATCCCGTGCTGGAATACTGCGTGGCCCAGCGCATTCCCGTAGTCATGGTGAACCGCGGCGAGGACACCGGCCGGGCGTCATGCGTGGTCAGCGACAGCCTGCTGGCCATGCGCCTGACGGTGGATCACCTGGTCGGGCTCGGGCACCGCCGCATCGGCCACATCGCGGGACCATCGACGCTGTCGACCGGCTTCCTGCGCCGCGAGGGCTTTGTCCGCGCCGTGCGGCGCCACCGCCTGGGAGGCGGCCAATGGCAGGTCATCGAAGCCGCAAGCTACTCGCGCGAAGCGGGCCGCGAAGCCTGCGAACGGCTGCTGGCCGAATTCCCGGGCATGACGGCCATTGCGGCCGGCAATGACCTGATCGCCATGGGCTGCTACGACTGCCTGCGCGCCCGTGGCCTGCGCTGCCCCGACGACCTCTCGGTGATCGGCCACAACGACATGCCGTTCGTCGACGCGCTCACGCCGCCGCTGACCACGGTGCGCATTGCCGTCCATGAAATGGGCGAGGAAGCGGCAAGGCTGCTGCTCAGCAAGCTCAGCCAGCCCGATGCCAAGGCGGTGACGGTCGAGCTGACGCCGGAGCTGATCGTGCGGGGGTCGACGGGGGCGCCGAGGGCATAGCGCCGTAGCGCGATAGCGGGCGGACGCGCCAATCCCACCAGCCCGCCGCAAGAAAACCGCGCGGATTCGAAGTCCTTCTATAGTTTCCGTTGCTTCGGGAACCTAGTCTACGACCCGAAGATCCGCAGCATTCAGCAACCGGTCTCCTCGACGCCACGCCAGTCAGCGAGTGATTGATGTGGCGGCGGCTGACCCGGCGTGGCGGCATCGCCGCCCGCCAACTTCCCGACTGAAGCCAATCTCCCGGACAGCTTGCCTGGCCGAGGGCCGGTGTTTGCCGCGGATCGGAGTTCTTCGATCAAACCGAGGCGACACTATGAGATTGACTACCTCTTCGCTGGCTGCGGCAGCCATGGCCGCCGCCATCCTGGCCGGCTGTTCCACGACCTCCAGCCACCCGACTGACCAGGGCACATCGAGCCAGGTCGTATTCCCCGACAAGGCCAGCGCCTGGCCCGCCCAGGGCACCTTCGCGAACCTCGACAACCTGCGCCAGCTGCGGCCCGGCATGACCAAGGACCAGCACTACGCGCTGATCGGGCGGCCGCACTTCAACGAGGGCATGCTCGATGTGCGCGAGTGGGATTACCTCTTCAATTTCCGCACGGGCAAGCCGGCACCGGACGATGTCGCGCAATGCCAGATGAAGGTGCTGTTCGACACGGACATGCAGTCCCGTTCGTACTACTGGGCGCCCGAATCGTGCGCGGCGTTCCTGAAGATTGCGCAAGCGCCGGCGCCGGCTGCCCCGATCGCGATGCCCGCCGCCACCGAACGGACCACAACGCTCGGCGCCGATGCCCTGTTCGCCTTCAACGGCTCCGGCACGGCCGACCTGCTGCCGGAAGGCCGCCGCCAGGTCGAGGCACTGGGCAGGGAGCTGGCCGCGATGAAATCGCTCCGCCATGTCGATGTATACGCCTACACCGACCGCCTCGGCACCGCCGCCTATAACCAGCGCCTGTCGCAACAGCGCGCGCAGACGGTGAAGAACCTGCTGGTGGCGCAAGGCGTGGACAGCCGCGTGGTGACCGCACAAGGCCGTGGCAAGGCCGACCCTGTGAGCCATTGCGGCGCCATGCCCCGCAGCAAGCTGATTGCATGCCTCGCGCCGGACCGGCGCGTGGAGATCCGCTCCGCGGGCGTGAAGTAGCACGGCAGGCCGGCGTGGATACGGCCGGCTGATCCCTTCCATTCACGAATCTTTTTGAACATGCCGCACTGCGGCAGGGGCGCGCTCACGCCGGTTTTCCGTGGGCCGTCCCGACAAGGCGGCCGGCATCCGACGCATGCCGCGCCTTCTCAAGGAATCAGGAGTCTCATCATGAACAAGACATATCGCAGCGTTTTCAACGCATCGACGGGCACATGGGTGGCGGCGCCCGAGACCGCCAAGGGGCGCGCAAAGTCATCGCGAAGCATCGCTGCCTCCGCGCTCGCCATCTTCGCCAGCGTTGCCACGCCGTGCGCATTCGCGTTCGATCCCATTGGCAACAATGCCGCCGGCAGCTCCAGCGACCTGGTCATCGGCGACAACGCAGCAGGCATCTCATATCCCACCTACTTTTACCCCACCATGACAACGGACCCCTGGGGCAATCCACTGCCAGGCGGGGGCTCGGTCATCGTCGGCAACAACGCCAACGCCAACCAGAATGCCGGCGTGACCTTGCTCGGCAGCAACACCAGCGCTTCTGGTAACGGTGCGGTGGCCATCGGCTTGGATTCGTCAGCGGCGTACGATGGCACTGCGGTAGGCACCGCGGCATTCGCCACCGGCAGCTACAGCGTCGCCATGGGCCGCGGAGCGGTTGCCTCGCACACCTCGTCCGTCGCCCTGGGCGTGCTGTCTGCCGCGGCCGGCGATGAGTCGCTCGCATTGGGCGACTATGCCTTCGCCAGCGGCACGTCTTCCGTCGCGGTCGGCGATGGCGCAATGTCCAGGAACACTGAAGCCATTGCCATTGGCAAGGCCGCGCAGGCACTGGGCGTCCGGTCCATCAGCATTGGCGCACGGAACATCGTGACCGGTGACAATTCCGGCGCGATCGGCGACCCGAACAATGTCACCGGCACGGGCAGCTATGCGCTGGGCAATGACAACACCATCGATGCCGACAACGCCTTCGTCGTCGGCAACAACGTGTCGGTACCGGCCGGCCTGAATGGCGCCGTCGTGCTGGGCAACAACTCGACGGTGTCCGCCGCCACCCCCAGGGCCGGCATGACCGTGAATGGGGTTGCGCACACCTTTGCCGGCGCGGCACCGGCGGCGGGCGATGTGCTGAGCGTCGGTTCCACGGCGGCTCCGCGGCAGATCCAGAACGTCGCGGCCGGCCAGGTCGGCGCGGCAAGCACCGACGCCGTCAACGGCTCCCAACTGTATGCCGTGACACAGGAACTGGACAAGCCCATCAGCTTCAGCGGCAACAGCGGCGCCAGCATCGACCGGCACCTTGGCGATACGCTCGCCATCACCGGCGCCGCCACGACGGCCGGCAGCTACTCGGGGGCCAACCTGAAGACCGTCACCGACCCGACGGGCGTGATCAGCCTGCAGATGGCCGACGCGCCGAAGTTCGGCAATATCACTATCAACGATGGGGACAGCGGCAAGATCACCGGCGTCACCGCCGGTACGGCAGCCACCGATGCCGTCAACGTGAGCCAGCTCCAGGCTGCCACGGCCGATGCCGTCATGTATGACGACAGCACCCACAGCAGCGTGACGCTGGCCGGCGACACCTACAACCCGGTGACCAAGACCGGCGGCACGAAGATCATCAACGTCGCACGCGGCGTGGATGACAGCGACGCCGTGAACATGTCGCAGCTCAACGAGACCAATGCCATCATCAACAACTTTGCCGGCGACCAGTCCGATACGTACATCGACCATAACGGACGCGGCATCCGCTATGTGCGCACCAATGACAGCGGCCTGCCGCTGGACGATGCGCATGCTCAAGGCATCGGCTCGTCGGCGCTGGGCTACAACGCCGTGGCGCTCGGCGGCAATGCGCTGGCGCTTGGCCGCAATGCCGTTGCGGCCAGCGACAACGACGTCGCGCTCGGCGCGGGCGCTGTCACGCAGGCGGCGGTCGCGACGACGGGTACGACCATTGCCGGCAAGGACTATGCCTTCGCGGGCATCGCGCCGACCAGCACCGTCAGCGTTGGCGACATCGGCGCCGAGCGCACCGTCACCAATGTGGCCGCCGGCCGCATCAGCGCCACCAGCACCGATGCCATCAACGGCTCGCAGCTCTACGCCACCAATGTGGCCATCGAGGACCTGGACCAGGGCGCGGTGAAGTACGACCGGTTTGCGGATGGCACCGTGAACTACAACAGCGTGACGATGGGTGGCAGCACGTACAACCCGGTAAGCAAGACTGGTGGCACGAAGATCACCAACGTGGCGCGTGGCGTGGCGGACAGCGATGCGGTGAACGTGTCCCAGCTGAATGAAGTCAAGGCTGACGTGACCAGCATCACCAATACGGTCGAGAACTTCGCCGGCGACCAGTCGACCACGTACACGGAAGAGAATGGCCGCGGCATTCGCTACGTCCGCACCAACGACACGGGCCTGCCGCAAGCCGACGCCCACGCCCGGGGACAGGCCGCGACCGCCGTCGGCTACAACGCGCAGGCGAACGGTGACGGCGCCGTGGCCATGGGCCGCGACAGCAATGCGGCCGCAGCGGATGCGGTGGCGATCGGCCACAACAGCGTCGCCGCCAATGCGGGCGATGTGGCACTCGGAGCGGGCTCCGTCACTGCTGCCGCGGTTGCTACCACGGGCGTGACGATCGCCGGCAAGGACTACACCTTCGCGGGCACCGCGCCGACCAGCACGGTCAGCGTCGGCGACGCCGGCGCCGAGCGCACCATCACCAACGTGGCTGCCGGGCGCATCAGCGCCGATAGTACCGATGCCGTCAACGGCTCCCAACTGGCTGCGACCAACGCGGCCATCGAGCAGATTTCCTCGAACATCTCGAACCTCGACCAGGGCGCGGTCAAGTACGACACCAATGCGGATGGCACCGTCAACTACAACAGCGTGACGATGGGCGGCGACACGTACAACTCGGTGACAAAGACTGGCGGCACGAGGATCACCAACGTGGCGCGCGGCGTCAACGACAGCGACGTCGTGAACATGTCGCAGCTCAACGAGACCAACGCGGTCATCAACAACTTCGCCGGCAACCAGTCGACCGAGTACACCGAGCAGAACGGGCGCGGCATCCGCTATGTCAGGACCAACGACACCGGGCTGGCGCAGGCGGATGCCTATGCCCAGGGGCAGGGGTCGACGGCGGTGGGCTATGACGCCCGGGCAACCGGCGACAGCGCGCTCGCGCTCGGCCGCAATGCCGTGGCATCGGACGCCAACAGCGTGGCACTCGGCGCGGGATCGGTCACGGCGGCGGCGGTGGCGACGGCCAGCGGCGTGGTGGGTGGCACCACCTACCAGTTCGCCGGAGGCAGCGCGACCAGCACGGTCAGCGTGGGTTCGGCTGGCAACGAGCGCACCGTGAGCAATGTCGCGGCCGGGCGCCTCAGCGCGGGGAGTACCGACGCGGTCAACGGTTCGCAGTTGTATGCGACCAACCAGAAGGTGGATGAGAACACGCAGGACATTGCCAACCTGAACCAGCAGGTGGGTGGGAATACGCAGTCCATCACCAACCTGAACAACCGGGTTGACGGCGTGCAGCGTGATGCCAACGCCGGCACCGCGTCGGCCATGGCGCTGGCGGGACTGCCGCAGGCGGTGTTGCCGGGCAAGGGCATGGTCGCCCTGGCGGGCAGCACCTACAGCGGCCAGTCAGCGATCGCGCTCGGGGTGTCGAAGCTGTCGGATTCCGGGAAGTGGGTGTTCAAGGGTGGCGTGACGACCAACTCGCGTCGCAATGTGGGGGCGGCGGTTGGAGCGGGATTCCATTGGTAGACGGGATCAATTTTTAGGGAAGCCGGCATGGGTCGCTGGTTATGAACGGTTGTCGTTCTTGGCAGGCGCTGCTGTTTCGCCGGCGTAGCCGGCGACCTACTTATATGAACGCGCCCCGGTTTGCAAGGTAAGACTGATCATTGTTGGCTAGAACAGGACTGGTTGCAGACTTATATCCGGCCTTGCTTGCAGGCGAACCT
>NZ_JBYOJP010000031.1:0-42810 GCF_057798975.1 Cupriavidus sp. 21MJTG02-4
CGTTCCAGTCCCAGCCCTTGAGCACGGCCAGCACCTGGCAGGCAAAGGCTTCGTTCAGCTCCACCAGGTCCATCTGGTCGAGCGTCAGGTTCAGGCGCTTGAGCAGCTTCTTCACCGCGGGCACCGGGCCGATGCCCATGTGGGACGGCTCGCAGCCTGCCGCGGCCCAGCCGACCAGCGACGCCATCGGGGTCAGGCCCAGTTCGGCCAGCTTGTCCTCGGCCACGATCAGGCAGGCGGCCGAGGCATCGTTCTGCTGGCTGGCGTTGCCGGCGGTGACGGTGCCGTTCGGCATCAGCGCGCGCAGCTTGCCCAGGCTTTCCATCGTGGTGCCGGGACGGTAGCCTTCGTCGCGCGCGAACATCACCGGATCGCCCTTGTGCTGCGGCACCTGCACTGGAACGATTTCGGCATCGAAGCGGCCGGATTCCCATGCGGCCGCAGCGCGTTCGTGGCTGCGCACGGAGAAGGCGTCGGCCTGCTCGCGGGTAATACCGTAGTCGCGGGCCAGGTTCTCGGCGGTCTCGATCATCCCGGAGATCTTGCCGAAGCGCTCGACCGGCTGCGAGCGCTCGCGGCCGCGGTCGAGGCGGTCGTAGAACTTCACGTTGCCCGAGCGCGAGCCCCAGCGCATGTCGGTAGTGTAGTACTCGATATTGCTCATGCTCTCGACGCCGCCCGCGATCACCACGTCGGCGGCGCCGCTTTGCACCATCATCGAGGCCGTGACGATGGCCTGCAGGCCGCCGCCGCAACGGCGGTCCAGCTGCATGCCCGGCACCTCTACCGGCAGGCCGGCCTGCAGCGCGGCCCAGCGGCCCACGCACGGCACTTCGCTGCTGGCGTAGGACTGGGCAAACACTACGTCGTCGATACGCGTGGGGTCGATGCCGCTGCGTTCCACGATGGCACGCACGGTGGTGGCGGCCAGTTCCTCGACGGACACGGGGCGCAGGCTGCCGCCGAAGGTCCCGACGGGGGTACGGAGGGGGGTAACGATAGCGGCTCGGCGCATGGAGTCTCCTTGGAATGTCTCTTGGGTAGGCGAAGAAGGGGGAGTAGGTCAGGCTGTGCCAGAAAGACCTGAGAGGCCGACGAAAACGGCACCGCACTGGCGCAGCAGGGTGTGGGCCTGGCGTTCCAGGTCCGCGCGGTGTTCAGGGGCGGCGATGTCCAACATGCGACGCACGCGCTGCGACAGGGTCTGGCCGCGCAGGTCAGCCACGCCGTGCTCGGTGACGATCAGGCCGGCATCGGAGCGGGGCGTGCTCACCGGGCCGGACAGCTGCGCCACGATGCGGCTTGCGCCCTTGGCGGTCGCGGGGAGGGCCACGATGGGCAAGCCGCCGCGGCTGCGTGCCGCGCCGCGCAGGAAGTCCACGGCACCGCCGACGGCACCAACATAGACGCCCGCGGCGACCTCGGCGTTCACCTGGCCGGTCAGATCGACCTCGATGGCAGAGTTGATGGCGGTCAGCTTGTCGATGCTGGCGAGCACCTCGGGGTGATGGGTATAGCTGGTCTCGCGCAGTTGCAGCTGAGGATTCCGGTGCGCCCAGCGCCGTACGCGCTCGCTGCCCATCAGGATGCCGCCGATGCCAACGCCCGTATCGATGGTCTTGCGCGCATTGGTCAACACGCCCGTTTCGGCCAGCGCCGCAATGCCGTCGCCGACTGCGCCGCTGTGCAGGCCCAGGTCACGGCGGTCGTGCAGCGCCGCGACCACGGCCTCGGGCAGGTTGCCGATGCCCATCTGCAGGGTCGCGCCATCCTCGACCCAGCCGGCGATGTGGCCGGCGATCGCCAGGTCAGCGGGGCCGGGGGCGCTGCGCTCCAGGCTGATCGGCGCATGCGCGGCATCGACCAGCAGGTCGATCTCGTCCACGGTCAGATGGCGGCTGCCATAGGTCCACGGCACCTCCGGGTTGACCTCGGCGATGATCACGCGGGCCCGGTCCAGCGCGGCGGGAATGTACTCATGCACCAGGCCCATGCTGTAGCGGCCTTCCGCGTCGGGCGGCGATACCTGCACCAGCACCACGTCCGCGCGCAGCGCGCCCTGCCGGATCAGGCCGGGCAGGTGCGAGTAGTGGCTGGGCACGATGTCGAGCACGCCGGCCCTGGCCAGCGCGCGGTGCGGGCCGCTGGCGGCGTAGCCGAAGAAATCGATCACGTCGGCCTGGGCCGGCTGCAGCGTGTCGGACTGGCCAATGCCGACAAAGACGCTGAGCCGGCCGCGCTGCGCCAGCGCGTGGCGGTGCTCGACCAGCGCGCGCGTCAGGGTCAGCGGCTCGGCGGTGGCCTGGCCCCACCAGATATGGTCGCCGGGGCGCAGCAGCGCCTGTAGCCCGGCGGCGAGGGAGTTCGGGTCCACGGTAGTGGGATTCATTTGCGGATTGGGCGAGCGCCGGTTCAGGCGATCTCGGCCCAGCCGTGGCTGAGCACGACCTTGTCGCGCTCGGCCACGCGGGCGCGCACCTGGTAGTGATTGGGGCTCTCCGGCGTGCGCCAGATCTCGGTGACCAGGGTCTCGCCGGGAAACACCGGCGCGGTGAAGCGGATATCGAGCGCGTGCAGGCGGGTGGGATCGCCCTCCGCGCACTGGCGCACCAGCGCATGCGCCACCAGGCCGTAGCTGGCGAGGCCGTGCAGGATCGGGCGCTCGAAGCCAGCGGCCCTGGCCACCGCCGGGTCGGCGTGCAGCGGGTTGAAGTCGCCCATCAGGCGATACAGGAGCGCGGTCTCGGGGCGGATCGCCTGCGTGTCGGTGAAGTCCGGCGCGCGGTCTTCCGGCGTCGGGCGCAGCGCCGGCAGCGGCTCGTCGCTGGGCTGGCCGCCGCCGAGCTGGCTGTCGCCACCGTCGCCGCGCAGGAAGCTGACCTGCTGCACCGTCGCCAGTAATTCGCCCCCGGCCGTTTCCAGGCGGCGTTCGGTGACCATGATGGCGCCTTTGCCTTCACCCTTGTCGGTCAGGTGCGTGATGCGGTTATGGCCGACGATATCTGCGTTGGCCGGCAGCGGGCGGTGTAGGCGCATGCGCTGTTCGCCATGCAGCAGCTTGACCCAGTCGATGCCGGTGTCGGCCTCGCGCGCCCAGAAGCCGGGATAGCCCAGCACTACCGCCTGCGACGGCAGCGTGCGCAGCCCGCCGGGGGCGCCTTCGAACACAAAGGGCAGGGCTGCCTCGTCCAGCGGATCGCTGCCCAGTCCAAGGCTGAGTGCATACAGCATGGTGTCGCGCTCGGTGTAGGTCTGGCGGACGGAGGCGAATGGACGCTGCTTGAGATGGTGGTAGCTGACTGCCATGTCCTTGTTCCTATGTGATCGTCAGGAAATTGCGCAAAGCATGTCGTCAAAGCAGGTTTTGCGCTATTTGACAATTCCAATGGTGGACTTTGGCGATTGCGAAAACGCGGGCTTAAGCGCGCTTGAAGGCGCGCTTTGGCAAAGGCTGATTGTCCGAATGGCGGATAGCCGCGACTATTGCTGCATCACGCTGGGATGGCCCGTGGTGTTCCCGGCAAGAGCAACCACGTTGACCGCCAAAGACTCGCCATGATCGAACAGACCCAATCCAATAACTTCCAGGAAATCCGCGATGCCGTCCGCGCACTTTGCGCAGAGTTTCCCGACGAGTACTTCCGCAAGGTAGACGAGCAGCGCGCCTATCCGGAGGCGTTCGTCAACGCGCTCACCGATGCCGGCTGGCTGGCAGCGCTGATTCCGCAAGAGTACGGCGGCTCCGGCCTGGGCCTGACCGAAGCGTCGGTCATCATGGAAGAGATCAACCGCTGCGGCGGCAACTCCGGCGCCTGCCACGGCCAGATGTACAACATGGGAACGCTGCTGCGGCACGGTTCGAAGGCGCAGAAGGAAAAGTACCTGCCGAAGATCGCCTCGGGCGAATGGCGCCTGCAGTCGATGGGCGTGACCGAGCCCACCACGGGCACCGACACCACCAAGATCAAGACTTCCGCGGTCAAGAAAGACGGCCGCTACGTGGTCAACGGCCAGAAGGTGTGGATCAGCCGCGTCCAGCACAGCGACTTCATGATCCTGCTGGCGCGCACCACGCCGCTGGCCGATGTGACGAAGAAGAGCGAAGGCATGTCGATCTTCATGGTGGACCTGCACGAGGCCCAGAAGAAGGGCCTGACCGTGCGGCCCATCCCCAACATGGTCAACCACGAGACCAACGAACTGTTCTTCGAGGATCTGGAGATTCCGGAGGAAAACCTGATCGGTGAAGAGGGAAAGGGCTTCAAGTACATCCTCGATGGCCTGAACGCCGAGCGCACGCTGATCGCGGCCGAGTGCATCGGCGACGGCTACTGGTTCATGGATCGCGTGACCAAGTACGTGAAGGAACGTGAGGTCTTCGGCCGCCCCATCGGCCAGAACCAGGGCGTGCAGTTCCCGATCGCCGAGTCATTTATCGAGATCGAGGCCGCGAACCTCATGCGCTGGAAAGCCTGCGAACTGTTCGACGCGCACAAGCCCATGGGCACTCAGGCCAACATGGCCAAGTACCTGGCCGCCAAGGCCAGTTGGGAGGCCGGCAACGCCTGCCTGCAGTACCACGGCGGCTTCGGCTTTGCCTGCGAATACGACGTCGAGCGCAAGTTCCGCGAGACGCGCCTGTACCAGGTGGCGCCAATCTCGACCAACCTGATCTACTCCTTCGTCGCGGAGCACGTGCTGGGGCTGCCGCGGTCGTTCTGAGAAGCGGTCCTCGCGCCGTGCGCGGCGGATGCTTCCGCACCGGCCCGCGCCGCACGGCGGTGGCCATGATCATGGCCACCGTCCGTCCGGTATCCGTGCGGGCCCTCCCCATCACCGGAACAGCATCATGCCGATCATCCGGCGGCCGATCTCCCAATACCTGCTTCAAGGGTGATCGGCGCCGCGGGGGCGCTTCGACACATTGACGGACTGGTGAAGCGAGAAACCGGCAACGAGTTCGTGGCCCGGACTGATCAAAATGCGCTGGCCGACGCGGAGCGCGCCGAGTTGACGAGGCCTTTTCTTTCGACGCTGACCAGCGTGAGGTTGGCGCATCGAGCACGCATCGTGCTGCTTGCCGCTGAGGGGATGCAGAGCAAAGACATTCCCGTGCAATTTGGCGTGGGCCGGGTGCTGGTCTCGCGCTGGCGCGAGCGCTATACCCAATCGCGGCCTGCGGCATTGAGCGTGACCTTCCGCGTGGTGCGCCGCCGGTCAACGTGGACATCGCTCGCCTGGTAGCGCTGACCGCCCGGAGCCAGCCTCAAGCGGCCACGTATTGGAGCACGCGCAAGATGGCCGCCGAGTTGGATGTTAGCGCGGCCAGCGTCTCGCGGCACTGGTGCGCCCACGGCCTGAAGCCCCAAGCCGTGCGTGAATTCAAGGTCTCGCGCGATCCGAAGTTCGCCCAGAAGCTTGAAGACATCGTGGGCCTGTACATGTCGCCACCCGAGCACTCACTTGTGCTGCAGATGAGAAGAGCTCGGTGCAGGCGCTCGGATAGCGCCACAGCGCGACCGCCAGTCGGCGGGCCAGCGCGACAATGCCGGTGCGTCGCGAGCGCTATCCGGAGCGGCAAATCGTTGACTAAACCGGGTGAGGCGAATCGGGGTTTACTCTCATTGAAATGCCTCGTCACCGACGCCAAACTTCATGAATGAACAGTCATTCAGTTTGGGGCGCGTGAAGTGTGACTTAGTCTGTACCCACGTGCAAGCGCCCGGGGGGTGCGCAGATTCGGGCAGCAATGAAACCGCTGAAGCAGCGTCAGACAGCCGGCTACGAAATACCTCTCAACGCATTCGCTTAACGAGCCAGAAGGAAACGCCATCCATGCCATACGTCCAACTCGAAGCCACGCCAACACAGCCCCCACTGTGCATACGGTACGAAGCGACGGGAGAACCCAGCGCGCCGCATACGCTTGTGTGCATTCACGAACTCGGGGGGGCGCTCGACACCTACCGAGAACTTGCGCAGCGCTTGGCGCCCACGTGCAGGGTGATCGCTTTCGATCAGCGAGGTGCCGGACTGTCCGAGCATCCGATCGCTGCCTTCACGCTCGGAGACTTGGTGGCGGATATCGAACGTCTGGTGCGGAAACTGGAGATAACAACGCCGTTTCACCTGATGGGGCTGGCGATGGGGGCCGTCACGGCCGTCACCTATGCCACATTACACAGCGACCGCTTGAGATCGCTCATCCTGTGCGACGGAACCGGTGAGATCGTGCCTGCTGCGTCGCGCTATATCGAGGACCGTGCGAATATGGTACGGCAGATGGGCATGCGGGCAGTTGTCGATGAGTCGTTCATGAACTCATTCAAAGGCATCCCGGACGCGAACACTGATCCGAGATGGCAGGCATACCGCTGCCGCTTCCTGTCCAATTCGCCGATGTCCTACGCGATGCACTCTGACGCCCTGGCCGGAGCGCATCTTGACGACGCAAGCCTACAGTCGATTGCATGCCCGACGCTTGTGATGACGGGCGTTGACGACTTCATCTGGCCGCCGAAGATCGGACGCCGGCTGGCGGAGAGAATCCCGGGGGCAACTTTTCGGATTCTGGAGGGCGCAGCGCATTTCCCGCCGGTTCAGGCGCCCGACGCTGTTGTTCAGGAGGTCGAGGCGCTTTTGGCCAGCATCGACCGCGGCTCAGAATCAGGGACTAGCGCGGTACGGGATCAGTTAGCGTAACGCCTCCCTCCACGTGCCATGGACATCAAGAGCATTCTCGAGGATCCACAGCTAGTCGCAATGCGACGTGGACAACTCGCGCGGGCTGCGATCAAGCTGTTCTCGCCTTAGATCGCGCAAGCGATGAAGTTGCGGGTTTAAGTCCAACTGAAAAATGAATGAATATTCATTCACTAATATCATGACACCTCTTCGTTTCGGGTTTCCAGAAGGCGGCATCGTTGACCCATCGGCCGATACCCTGCCGCTGCAAGACCGCGTTGCCGCCAAGTTGCTCGCACGGCAGGCGCAGGTGGTGCCTGACCGTCCTTTCGTATTCTTCAAGGGACAGTGGCTGACCTACGGCGAGGCAGATGCGCGTGCGAATCAAGTTGCCAACGCCCTCGCGGCGCAGGGCATACGGAAGGGCATGCGGGTAGGGGTTCTACTGCGCAACAGACTCGAGTTTCTCGACTTGTGGTTCGGCGTATCGCGGTTGGGTGCGATCCAGGTGCCGCTCAATCCGGAGTACCGAGCACCACAGTTGGAACACGTACTCCAACGTGCGCCCATTGAGATGGTGATTGCCGAGCACGATCTCATTCCGGAACTTCAGGTCGCTCTGTCAATGATTGACCGTCGGCCGAAGCTGATGACACTCGGCGCACACCCGGCATCTCGGGTAGGGCTGAGCTACGAAAGCGAAGTCGGATCGGCCTCGGCGCAGCCGCCTGTTGGAACGGTTGAGATCTCAGGAGCTGACGCGGGCGCCGTGATGAACACATCAGGCACGACCGGCCCTTCGAAGGGCGTGCTCCTATCGCATGCGCAGCAGTATGTGCTCGCCCGGACGATCGCCGCCGATATGGATCTGGGACCAGGCGACGTCTTCTACAACTTCTTTCCGCTTTTCCATAACACCGCACAGGCCATGATTACCATCCCGGTGCTTATGGTCGGGGCGCGGATGGTGCTGACGGAGCGCTTCTCGGCATCGCGCTTCTGGCCCGAGGTCGTCGAGTACGGGTGTACGGCTTTCTATTACATCGGCGAGATCATGCACATTCTGCTGAAGTCGACGACGCAGCGGGATGCAACAGGTTCCCGGCTTCGCATTGGCTGGGGAATCGGGGCACAGCCCAATGATTTTCTCGAGTTTCAAAAGCGCTTCCAGATTCCGCTGCGTACGGGCTACGGCTCCACAGAGGCGAATGTTCCTTGCGTACTGCCTCATGGCTCGAAGAAGGCAGACAGCGCGGGACGTGCTGTGCCGGGATTCGAGATCCGTATCGCCAACGAGTTGGGAGAGGCGGTGCCGGCGGGCGTTCAGGGCGAGATCCTCGTCCGTGCCAATGAGCCATTCGCCCTGATGCTTGGCTACGACGGGGATCCGCCTGCGACTATGGCCGCCTGGCAGCATCTGTGGCTGCATACCGGCGACGCCGCGACGATGAACGAGGACGGCGACATCGACTTCAAAGGACGTGTCAAGGATGCTATTCGCGTCAGAGGTGAAAACATCTCCGCTTTCGAGGTAGAGCAGGCCATCTGCGAGTTGCCGGAAGTGGCCGAGGTTGCCGCGATTGCCGTACCGGGCGAACTCGGCGGGGATGATCTGAAGATCGTCGTCGTCAAGAGGGAAGGTGCGGAACTCACTCCGGAGGACTTGATCGCGCATGCACAGTCGTGCCTGCCTCGCTACTCGATTCCGCGCTACGTGGAGTTTGTCAATGCATTGCCGAAGACGGCGACCAACAAGGTGCAGAAGCACGTACTCAGGTCGACGCCCTTCACGCCATCCACATGGGACCGCACCCGCGGCTAACAACCAATGACCAATTCGACAAGAAATGCCATGTTCAATCTAAAGGGAAAGACCGCAGTCGTCACTGGAGCGAGCCGCGGTATCGGTCGCAACGTTGCCTTGCGCCTCGCGGAGGCGGGTGCGGACATGATTCTATGGGGCCGTGACATCGAGGGCCTGCGTGAGACTGCCGCAGAGATCGAGGGCTTGGGGGCCAATGCTGCAACCCACGCGTTCGATGTCACTGACCGCGAAGCGGTCGAGTGTGCAACTGAGACGGCCATCAGGACCATGGGGAAGATTGACACCGTTGTCGTCAACGCTGGCCTGAACGAGCTAAAGCCGTTCCTTGAGCAGGAGCCGAGCGACTGGAATCGCATGATCGGCACCAACTTGTACGGTGCCATCCACACACTGCAAGCGGTTGGCCGGCACATGACGGAGCGAAAGTCCGGCAGCGTCATCACGATGGCCTCGATCTACAGTTTTGTGGGCGCACCGAGCAACAGCATCTATTGCCTCACCAAGGGCGGACTGCTGCAGCTTTCCAAGGCCCTGGCCGTGGAGTGGTCCCGCTTCAACGTGCGCGTCAACGCTATCTGCCCAGGATGGATCGAGACAGCGCTCACGGAACCGTACATGCGTGATGAAAGATCCGTCAATGCCGGACTGCGGCAGATCCCACTGCGCCGGTTCGGGCGTCCGTCGGATATTGGCCCGATGGCGGTTTATCTCGCGTCGGAAGAGTCGCAGTGGGTGACAGGCCAGAGCTTCGTCATCGACGGGGGGCAGATCGCCCGCTAGTTCTCTACGAAAACGACAATTGGCAGGAGACACCATGAACGACGAAAGAAAACAGGAAACCGACGCTCTCAAAGCAAGCGCTTCTCGCAGCACGCTGAGGCGTCGCGAGTTCATGCTCGGGGCCGCCTCAGCTGCCGCCTCGCTGGCGATGCCTTCGATCGTCAAGGCGCAGCCAAAGACCATCCCCATCGGTGTGGTCGTCGGTCTAACCGGCCGAGCCGGTCCGTGGGGAATCCCCGTGAGCGACGCCGTGCGGTTGGCGGTCGAGCAGATCAACGCATCCGGCGGCATCAAGAGCAAGGGCGGCGCCAAGATCGAGCTGATCGTGGCGGACCATCAGAGCAATCCACAGATGGCCGGCACGCAGACCGAACGCGTGATCCAGGTGAACAATGTGCTGGCGGTCATTGGCAACGCCACCTCCGGGGCGACCGTGGTCGGTAGCGCCGCGGCGGAGAAGAACAAGACGGCGATGCTGTCCACCGACCTGGCGGACGCGCTGACTGAACGGGGTCTAAAGTATTTCTTCCGCATCGGACCTCGTGCAAGCCTGTTGGCGGCCACGGCGGTGGAGTTCGTGCAGGCCACGGCCAAGTCGACCGGTGTCGTGCCAAAGCGAGTCGCGACGATTGCGGACGACACGACATTCTCGCAGTCTGCGATCAATGGCGTTCACGCGAAGCTGCCGGGTACCGGTTGGGCGGTCCAGGAAAAGATCTCTTTCCCAGCGGGGCAGGTGAGCGACTTTGCGCCCATCCTGCAGCGACTGCGGCTGGCCGGTGTGGACCTCATCTTCCATGCCACGTTCGCTCCGGACGGCATTCAATTGATGCGCACGATGAAGGCGCTCAACTATGACCTGATCGCATCGGTTCACGTAGCCGGTGCGCCCTATACGCCAGAGTACACCGCGAACCTGAAACAGGACTCGAACTTCGTGACCGACGCAGTTGGGTTCGTCCCTGAGCTCGTCGCCAAAAACGCCTTGCTTGACAAGTATGCACAAGCGTACAAGGCGAAGTTCAACCGAGATATCGACGACCAAGCTTCCCTGGCAGTCACCGCAGTAGGTGTGTTGTACGACGCGCTCGAACGGTGCTCAGACCTGAGCCGCGAGGCGCTGGTTTCTGCACTGCGCTCCACCGACCTCAACCAGGGCGCGAATCCATACGTGGTGCGCGATGGCGTGAAGTTCGACGCGAAAGGCGACAACGTCAAGGCTCGGGGTCTTGTTATGCAACTGCAAAACCAGCAGCAACGCATTGTGTATCCCGCGGAAATGGGGACATCCAAGGTGCTTTGGCCCATGCCAAAGTGGTCGGGGCGTCCGAGCTTACGTCGGGAGGACGCGCGATGATCTTCGATCTGCTGCTTGTCGGCGTGGCCAGCGGGGTGCTGGTCGGACTGGTGCTCGCATTGGTATCGACTGGCTTCAACCTAAGTCTGGGCGTCTCCCGTGTCGTGAACTTCCAGCACGGCGGCATGGTGTTGTGGTCGATGTACGGGGCCTATTTCCTGTGGGCCTGGAGCGGTAGCTCATTGAATCCATACATCACCGCACTTGTCCTGGTGCCGCTCGCGTTCGCCTTCGGCTATGCGCTGCACCGCTTGTTGGTCATCCGGTCCCTGTCAACCCTTGAGGACAGCCAGATTCTGTTCTCGATCGGCTTGCTGATCGCGATGCAGTACCTGGCTCAGTTCATGTTCTCGACTGACGCGCTTTCGTTGCCGGCCGACCAACTGCAAGGTTCGCTTATCGCCGGGCCCGTGATTCTGCAGTACTCGCAGTTGGCCGCAGGGGGCGCGGCCCTGGTCGTGATGATGGCGTTGCACTGGATGCTGGCCCATACCGATCTGGGACGATACCTCCATGCCTGTGCGCAGAACCCTACAGGTGCACGGGTCAGCGGGCTCAATGTCGAGCATCTCTCAGGCATGGCGATGGGCATCGCAGCGGCGTGCGCTGCGATCTCCGGGATCGCCCTGGTAACGCTGGCGCCGGTGTTTCCTGAACGCGCGTTCGAGTACGCGATCCTCTCGGTCGTCGTCTCGGTGCTCGGCGGGATGGGCAGCATGACTGGCAGCATTCTCGGCGGCTTGTTGGTCGGCGTGATTCTCTCGGTCTGTCAGGCGTTCGGTTACGGCGCCATAGCGCAGGCCATTGTGTACGGCCTTGTGTTCGTTGTGTTCCTCGTCCGACCGACGGGACTCGTCGGCTCGAAGGCATAGGAGATTGCTGATGCTTCCTATCACCTCTGTGGCTCAAGTGAGTCCCATGCAAGTTCGAAAGCTCAGATGGCTGGTGCCCATCCTGCTGATTGCTGTTCTGGTTGCGGTGGCTCCTTCTCTGAACCCGTATCACCTGCGGGCGCTGACGATGGGCCTGCTGTTCGGCTATCTCGCCGCGAGCTGGAATATCGTCGGTGGTTACGCTGGCCAGATGTCCCTGGGACATGCCATGTTCTTCGGTCTCGGCTCGTACTCGGTGGCGGTCCTGGCTAAGACCGATGCGCCACTGTTACTGGCATTGCCGGTGGCTCTGGCGCTGGCAGGACTACTCGCATGGGTCGTCGCGGCGATCTGCTTTCGGTATTCCCTGCGAGGCATCTACTTCGCGGTAGGCAGCTTGCTGCTGGCCGAGATCGCACGAATCGTCGTGGTGAACAGCGACGCGCTCGGACGGTCGCAGGGACTGGAGATACCGCTGCGCCCCGGTGTCCTCAATCTCGGGTTCGAGTCGAACCTGCCGTTCTTCTACCTCTATCTCGCCATGGTGCTGGCCATGGTCGTCGGCTGCCGATTGCTTGAGCGATCTCGCTTCGGCTACTCGATGATCGCATTGCGCGAGCAGGAGGAGGCTGCGAAAGCGCTGGCGATCGATGCCAATCAGGTGAAGCGGCGTGCTTTCGTGATCAGCGCGATGCTCACAACGGTCGGCGGCGTAGCCTATGCGTGTATGGTTCGCTTCGTCGAACCCGCCTACGACCTGTCTCTCGCTATCACGCTGGTGATGGTAATGGGAGCGGTGCTTGGAGGCAGAGGCACGGTGCTAGGACCATTGGTTGGCGGATTGGTCGTCGTCCTCGTGCAGGAGATCCTGACCACCATAGGAAGCGCAGTCGGAACCACCTCGGTCTCCGCATTGGCTCAGTTGATCTATGGGCTGTTCTTCGTTGTGATCTTACTGGCGTTCCCGCGCGGCATCGTAGGTGAGATCTTGAGTCGCAGGGCCGTCCGGCGGGCGGTTGCAGGGGCGGCCATCGTGGAGTCGACGCAATGACCATTCATGTCGAAAACGTCGGGATGCGATTCGGTGGGCTCACCGCCCTCGAGGGCGTGTCATTTAAAGCACCCCGCGATCGCATCGTGTGCATCATCGGCCCGAACGGCGCTGGCAAGACCACCTTGTTCTCGGTCTTGTCCGGCTTTCTCGTTCCGACTACTGGTGCGGTCAGGCTCGATAGCCGGGTACTCAGCGGCCTTGCGCCCTACGATGTGGCCCGCTTGGGCATTGCCCGCACGTTCCAGATCGTGCGCCCTTTCCTGGACCTAACCGTTCGGGACAACGTCATGGTAGGCGCCTTCGCTAAGGTTTCCCGTCACGGGGAAGCGACGGAGATTGCCGAGCGCGTGCTCGAAAAGGTAGGGCTTTACCACAAGCGCGACTTCCGGGCGTCCTACCTCACGCTGCCGGATCTCAAGCGACTCGAGGTAGCCAAAGCGCTCGCTATGGCACCAAGCTATCTACTTCTCGACGAGGTGATGGCCGGCCTGAATTTGAGAGAGCAGCATGACGTGGCGACCATGCTGGAAGGCGTGCATGACGCCGGCGTTGGCATCTTGCTGGTCGAGCATTCCCTCGCAATCGTACAGCGAATGGCCGATCACGTCGTGTGCCTGGATGGCGGTCGCAAGATCGCCGAAGGAAGTGCCAAGGAAGTCATGCAAAACGAAACAGTACGGGTGGCGTACATGGGAGTTGGCCAATGACTCGCTTGCTCGAAGTGAATAACTTACGCGCCGGCTATGGCCTGTTTACGGTGCTACGGGACATGTCCTTTCATGTGGATGAAGGGGAAATCGTGGCGCTCGTGGGCTCTAACGGCGCCGGCAAGACGACGTGCTTGCGCTGCATCGCCGGATTGATTCCGTCGAAGTCCGGCGCGATCTCTTTTGCCGGCCTGCCTCATCCTGGTGCCCGTCCTCATGCACTGGTTGAAGCGGGGCTGGTGTCGGTACCGGAAGGCCGTCAGCTCTTTCCCGCGATGACTGTCGAAGACACGCTGCTGGTTGGCGGCGCGACGCCGCGAGCGCGTGACAAGCGCACCGAGTCATTGAAGCGAGTGTATTCGCTCTTCCCGAAGCTGAAGGAGCGGGAGCACCAGCTGTGCGGCACGTTGTCCGGCGGTGAACAGCAGATGGTGGCAATCGGCCGAGGCCTCATGGCCCTGCCCAAGCTGTTAGTACTGGACGAACCGTCGCTGGGTCTGGCCCCGACGATCGTCAAGCAACTGTTCCAGACAATCGAGAAGATTCGCGACCACGGTGTGACCGTATTGCTGGTGGAGCAGAACGTCCGCACGGTGCTGCGGATCGCGGACCGTGCCTATGTTATCGAGAACGGCGGGATTGAACTGTCCGGAAAGGCGCAGGATCTTGCGAGCGACCAGCGGGTTGTGGACGCCTACTTCGGTGTCGGGTCGAAGGAAAGCATCTGAAATGCGAGAGCCGGATTGGCCGGCACGGAGACAATGGAGAGAATCAACTATGACGCTTGAATCAGACAAGTTGCTGTTTACCACGCCTGAGCACGAACTGCTGCGACGTCAGGTTCGGAGGTTCGTTCAGAGCGAGGTCGTTCCCGAGGCGACTGCTTGGGAGGAACGCGGCGAGACGCCGCGCTCGGTCATTCGCCGCATGGGCCAGCTCGGCATGCTGGGCATGCGTTTTCCCGAGGCCTATGACGGTGCCGGCGCCGACACGATCGCGTCGGTCGTGTTTGCCGAAGAGTTGGGCCGCAGCACGTTCGGCGGCTTTGCGATCACGATCCTTACACAAACCGACACTGCTTCGCCGGTAATCGCTGCCGTCGGAACGGAGGAACAGAAGAGGCGGTACTTGCCAGCCATCGTTAGCGGTGAATGCCTCGTCGCCATTGCCATGACGGAACCCGATGCCGGCTCCGACATCGCGACGCTGCGCACCCGAGCCGTCCGGGACGGCGACCACTGGGTGCTCGATGGAGCCAAGACGTTCATCACGAATGGCGTCAATGCGGATCTTTACGTCGTGGCAGCCCGGACGGATCCGGGCGCCAGGCCGTCGCATGGTGTGTCCCTGTTCCTGGTGGAGAAGGGGACCCCGGGGTTCCAGGTCGCGAGGCGGCTGGACAAGATGGGCTGGCGCAGTTCCGACACCGCGGAACTTGTTCTTGAAGGGTGCCGGGTACCGGCCGCGGCATTGCTCGGCGAGCAGAACCATGGCTTCAAGGCGCTGATGCGCAACGTCCAGAACGAGCGTCTGGTGCTGGGGGCGCAGGCGCTCGGCGAGGCGCAGGCGGCGCTCGAATTGACCATCGACTATGTTCGGCAGCGCAAGGCCTTCGGCGCCACCCTGTGGGACAAGCAGGCCCTCCGCCAGCGCCTGGCGCAGCTGTCCGCGCGCGTTGAATCGGCCCGCCACTTCGTGTACAGCGTGGCGGCAATGGATGCCGCAGGTGTTGATTGCGTGAAGCAGGTTTCCATGGTCAAGGCGTTGTGCGGCGAATTGGTGAACGACGTGGTGGACGACTGCCTCCAGTTCCATGGTGGCACCGGGTATATGAAGGGAACGGTCATTGAGCGCATGTATCGGGACGCCCGGGTGCATGCGATTGGTGGCGGCGCCACCGAAGTGATGCTCGAGGAAGTCGCCAAGCGGCTCTAACAGTTTAAGTTCATGAAAGGAGTAGAGGAAATGTCAGGGAATTTTTCGCAGCGCGTCGTGCTGGTAGCCGGCGCTTCAGGTGGTATCGGTTTGGAAGTCTCAAGGTTGCTTCTGGAACGGGGCGCGAAGGTCGCGTTGCACTACCGTACCAGCCCACGCGGGCTAAGCGAGCTGGCGGACCGCTTCGGGCCCGACCGGGTCCTGCTCGTTCGTGGTGACCTGACTAAGGGCGCCGACGTCGAAGCCATCGTCGCCCAGACCGTCGAATGCTTTGGAAAGCTGGACGTATTCCTGAGCACGGTCGGCACGGCGCTCAGGATCAAGCCGTTCCTCGAAACACCTGAGGAGTTGATGGACATGACCATCGACATCGAGCTGCGCAGCGTCATGACGAGCATCCGTGCCGTGCTGCCGCACCTGATCAACAACGGGGGAGGGCAGATCGTCCTGGTCGGCTCCGATTCAGGGAAGGTGGGCACGAGTGGCGAGGCCGTTTCCGCGGCCTGCCGAGGCGGCATCATCGCGTTCGCCAAATCGATCGCCCGGGAGTATGCCCGGCACAAGGTGCTCGTCAATGTCGTATGCCCGGGGCCCACGGAAACCGAGCTGTGGAACGACCTGGTGCGCAACGACGAGTTCGGCGGCAAGATCGGCAACGCGATGGTCCGCGCGACGGCGCTGCGTCGTCTCGCCCGGCCAGAAGAAGTCGCCGCCACCGCCGTGTTCTTGGCTTCGACCGAAGCGTCGTTCATCACCGGCCAGGCGGTCAGCGTAAGCGGCGGCCTGACGATGTGCTGACGGAGCATGACCGCCATGCCCGCTGCCACCATCCCAGGCTACGACGCGGCATTGTCTCGTTCGGGACAACGGCAGCCGGCACCGCCCGCCCGGGTGCGTCTCGCGGTGATCGTCCCGAGCGTCAACACCGTCGTGGAGCCCTGGCTCGGGCGTGTGTTGCCCGACTCAACGGCACTCCACGCGACACGGATGCTATTGGCCGACAACGTGACGCCCGAATCGCTGAAGCGCATGGATCGCGAGGAGGGCATGGCCGCTGCGCGTCGCATCGCGAGCTGCCGTCCTCACGCAGTGGCCTACTGCTGTACGGCATCGAGCATCGTGCAAGGGCCGACCTACGACAAGAAGCTGCAGATGGAGCTCGAGGGCATCACCGGCTGCCCCAGCTTCACCGCGGTCGGTGCGATCACCGAAGCGCTACACCAACTCGGCGTGCGGCGGTTGTCCATCGCGTCCCCCTACACCGAGGCAATCGATCTGGCAGAGCAACGCTTCTTTGCGGAGCTGGGATTTCGGGTAGATGGCGCCGCGCATCTCGGCATCGGCGACGGCTTTTCACTGGCGTGCCCGACCCCCGAGGAGATCTACGAGCTGGGACGCAGGGCATGGCGTCCAAGCTCTGACGCCTTGCTGATCAGCTGTCTCAACATGAACTCGCAGGACGTCGTCAGTCTGCTTGAGAAGGAGCTGGGCCGGCCAGTCATTACCTCGACGACGGCCACATTGTGGAAGCTTATGCGGGCAAGCGGATTGGAGGGCAGCGTCGAAGGCTACGGAGCGTTGCTGGCATGCGGCGCCGCGCGGTGAGCGTCGACGTCATTGAATTCACAGGAGATTCATCTTGAAAGTTGGAATCGTGGGTGTGGGACTTATCCCTTGGAAGGTGCGCTACGCGGACAAGACTTACTACGAGCTGGCGCTCGACGTCACGAAGGCCGCCCTGCAGGATGCAGGCATCACGTCACGCGACGTGGACCACGTCGTGTGGGGTCTGTCGGACCTGATGGTGGCTTGGGTCAGGCAGTGCTGTCCGAGCACCACCATGCAGGACTATATCGGTATGGCCGGAAAATCCTCCGTCCATGTGAGCGCCGGCGCGGTCACCGGGGCAATGGCCGTGCGCCAGGGCATGATCGAAATCCTCTCTGGCATGTCGGAGGTCACTCTCGTGGTGGGCTCGGGCAAAGGCATGGATCTTTGGGACCCGGTGCAGCAGAAGCGCTCCTCGGCATTCCTCAAAGCCATCATGCTGGATCTGGATACCAACTGGGAAGTTCCGGTTGAACCGCTAGCGGCGGCAAATTTCGGCTTTGCGGTGCAGGCGCACATGGACCGCTTCGGTTCACCGACCGAAGAGCAGATGGCAAAGGTGTCGATCAAGAATCATCGCAATGCCTTGTCCAATCCACTCGCGCAGAGCGGCATCGCACTCACAATGGAGGACGTGATGCAGTCGCGGCGCGTCGCGGGGCCCTTGAAGCTGTACGACTGCTGCCTGTACAGCGAGGGCGCGGCCGCCCTGATACTGGCATCCGAGGATCGGGCCCGCGAAATCTGTCGAAACCCCATCTGGATCGATGGAGTAGGGGCGGCCAACGAGCGCAGCTACATGCCCGACTTCGATAACCTCGGAAGGATCATGTGCCAGCAGAAGTCAGCCGAACGCGCCTATGCAATGGCCGGTATCAAGGATCCCCTGAAGGAACTCGACTTCATCGAGACACATGATCTTCTGACGGGGGTCGAGCTGATGAGCTACGCAGAGCTTGGCTTGTGCAAGCCTGGCGAAGGAGGCCGCCTGATCGACGAAGGCTTCACGGAGATGGCGGGTCCGATGCCCGTCAATCCCTCAGGCGGCATGATCGGCTGTGGGCACGTTGCGGGATGCTCCGGAATCTCGCGCATTGGGGAAGTCACCCGGCAGTTGCGAGGTCAGGCAGGGGGCACACAGGTGCCGATCAACAAAGGACGGGCCATATTCTCCGCGATCGGGGGGCCTGGCATTTCTCAAAGTTGCACCATCGTTCTGGGGGCATCATGAGCAACGGGGAACACTTCGAAGTCGAGCTGACCGATGTCTATCACTACCGCCTCAGCTACGGCGGTCAGTCCCCCTTCTTCCGCGGTCTCGAACAGGGGCAGTTGATCGCGAGCCGATGCGTGCAGTGCGGATTTGTCTGGCTGCCATTGCGTCCGATCTGCTCGAAGTGTTATGAGGAGGCGACCCCGCTCGAATTGAGCGGGGGAGGAGAGATCCTGACGAGCATCGTGCTGCCTGAAGCCCCGGCCCATTTGAAAGCGCTCGATGCGCAGGTGGCGTCCGCGCTCGTGAAGCCGGATGGCTCTGACACCTGCATGAAGGCATTCGTCGTTTCGAAGTCTGGGCACTTCGCGCGCGGGACTAGGGTCTCCGCCCGCTTCCTCGCGGAAATCCGGACGATTGCCGATTTCTATTTCATACCCGAGAAAGATGCCTGATTTCGCAGGAGGGAGCTTGGGGCCGCCGTTCCGGCCCGCACCTCGCTACTGCTATGTCAGGGATTGGCTCCCTTCGCATCACATCATCAGATTACCCAAGAGGCTTACATGGAATTCAACGACATCCTCTATTCGAAGCACACTGGCATTGCCCGCATCACGATCAATCGCGAGAAAGTGATGAATGCCTTCCGTGCTGAAACCGTTGAGGAGATGATCCTTGCACTTAGAGACGCAGACAGTGATCCGGAGGTCGGCGTGGTCGTGCTCGCCGGCGCCGGCGAGCGAGCGTTCTGCACCGGGGGAGACCAGAGTTCTCATGAGGGAAAATATACTGGCCGCGGTCTCGTTGGACTCCCCATCGAGGAGTTGCATGCGGCGATCCGTGACTGCCGTGTGCCTGTGATCGCGCGGGTGCAGGGATACGCCATCGGAGGCGGTAACGTCCTGTGCACGCTCTGCGATATCACTATTGCGTCCGAGAAGGCGATCTTTGGACAGGTGGGGCCAAAAGTTGGCTCGGTGGATCCCGGTTGGGGAACGGCATACCTTGCGCGGATCGTGGGCGAGAAGAAGGCGCGCGAACTTTGGTACTTCTGCCGCCGCTACACGGCTGCGCAAGCGGAAGAAATGGGCCTGGTAAACATAGTCGTGCGCCATGAGGAGTTGGACGCCACAGTGGACGCTTGGTGCGCGGAACTGCTCGAGAAGAGCCCAACGGCCGTGGCCATCGCGAAGCGCTCGTTCAATGCTGACAGCGACAACATCCGCGGCATCAGCAACGCAGGCATTGAGGCGCTTGCGTTGTTCTACCAGACCGAGGAGTCGAAGGAAGGCGCGCGCGCGTTCCGCGAGAAGCGAAAGCCCGATTTTCGGGGCGCGCGCGACCGAAGCCGGTGAATTCGTCTGACGTCGTCCATAGCAAGTCCGCAGCATCAGTCTTCTAGTGGGCTTGCATCGGCATCTTGGGGCATCACCGCGATTGCCGAGTTGCGAAGTCAATACCACGAATCGTCACGGACCTGCGTATCCCGTTTCGGCTGCAAGGTGTTTTTCTCGCGACGGGAAGCACCCGTTCGTCCAAGGCCCGGTCGCCAGCGGTGCCGAGGGCAGGCTGGCGCTACGTGTCGGCGCCAGAGGGCGGTAGTGCGCTCGCTTCGGTCAAGGCTTCCGGGCCGCGGAACAGGGCGACCAGAAAGCCGACGAAGACACGTACGTTGGAAGGCCCCCGGCTGCAGGGGCTATACCGCGTATAGCTCAGCGCCACCCGCCGTGGGGCTCACGGTGATCGCCGAACACCCTCACACCAGCGCACCCGGCGCAACGGGTAAGCGTACGATCCATTCGGGTACCACGATCAGTCTGGGCCCGGACATGGTCGCGGAAAGCGGCACCAGACCTTTGCTCGAACGGACAGTCCCTTGGACTTCGATCTCCGAGGGCTGGCCATCCCCACACGGTCTCGTAAGAATGCGCAGTGAACAGCATGCGATTGTGCCGACGCTACTCCCATGGGCTCCCGGGACGCCATGCCGCTGGAAGTAGGCAGGGGAGGGCGCCGCATACGATTCACTGGCTGGGACACGACATTCTTTGCGAATTTTGGGAAGGACCTTGCTGACCCGGTGCATTGCGGGCCAGATGCCGCGCTTCTATTGTCATGCATCAAGTTCTGCTTATCACGCAGGCAATTAGAGGAGACAGCGATGCATATTGCGGCCAATGGAGGTCTTGGGGCGAAGCTGGCTTTCGCTGCCTTTTCCCTAACGCTTCTCGGAGCCACCCACCCGGTGGTGGCACAGGAGTGGCCCAAGCAACCGGTCCGCCTCGTTGTCCCCTACCCGGCTGGTTCGGGCGCCGGGGATATCGTGGCCAGGAAGCTTGCGGAGAAGCTTGCGGCGAAGTGGAAGCAGCCGGTTATCGTCGACAATCAGCCCGGCGCAGCGGAAATCATCGGCGCGACGCGCGTAGCGCAATCGAGGCCAGACGGCTACACCCTCTTGCTCGCTACCGAGGGCGCCCTGCAAACCAATCCGTTCCTGTTCTCCAAGCTTCCATACGATCCCACGAAGGATTTCACGCCGATTACGCGTATTGCCGAGGGCGGCTTCTTGTATGTCGTCAGAAAAGACAGCGCCTTTCAGACTATGCGGCAGCTAGTGGCTGCAGCGAAGGCGCAACCAGGCAAGATCTCCTACGGATCCGGTGGCGCCGGTGCGCCCGCACATCTCGCGGTGCAGTGGTTCGCGACCATGGCAGGCAATCTGCAGTTCTTGCACGTTCCCTACAAGGGAGCCGCGGCGAGGCTGCAGGACTTGCTGGCCGGCAACGTGGATTTCACCGTCGCGCCGGTATCGGCGGTTTCCGCGTTCGTCAAGGATGGCCGCATGCGCGCCTTAGCCACTTCCGGAGCCACGCGGTTGCGTGCTCTGCCAGACGTACCCACGCTCGCAGAACTAGGCTACAAGGACCCCGTCGTTACCTTCATGTTTGCTCTGGTCGGTCCCGCCAAGATGCCGCCCGATGTTGCCAACATGATTGCGCACGACGTCGCTGCATTGCTGAAGGACCCGGACTTCGTCGCGCGTAATATGGATCCGTTCGGGTTCGTGGGGATCGGGGATACCCCCTCGGAGTTCGCGCGGTTTCTGGCGGCGGACCGAGACAAGCAGAGGGCGCGGGTCGCAGCGGCCAATGTGCAACTTGATTGAAGCGAAATGGTCCGCTGGCTAGCGGACTGAGGAGACTTTCACCATGTCCGACGATTCCATACGTGCGGCTATCAAGGCGCACTTGGGCGTCAATCCGGAATGGCTGGCCACGCGGAAGGAGGAGATCGTTGAGCCCGAGCTGAAAATCGTCGATCCGCACCACCATGTCTGGGACATGCCGGGGAACCGCTACCTCTTCGACGAGGTGCTGGCGGATTTCCAGTCCGGCCACCGGATCGTCGCCAGCGTCCACGTGCAGTGCCATTCGATGTACCGTGCGGATGGGCCCGAGGAGATGCGGCCGGTTGGCGAGACCGAGTTCATCAGCGGCGTTGCCGCGCAGAGCGCCAGTGGAGCCTATGGCCCGACGAATGTGTGCGCCGGAATCATCGGAACAACCGACCTCATGCTGGGGAGCCAGGTGGAGCCAGTGCTCGAGGCGCACCTCCGCGCCGGAGGAGGCAGGTTCCGGGGGATCCGGCCGACCGCGGCCTGGCACGAAAGTCCCGAGGTAAGGGCCCTCGACATCAAGCCGCACCTCCTGATGCAGAAGCAAGCACGCGAGGCAATCGCCTGCATTGACAAACTGAGCCTATCCCTGGACCTGTGGGTCTTCTTCACTCAGCTTGACGAAGCATTGGATGTCTGCCGCTCGTTCCCCGGCCTGAAAGTGGTTATCAACCACGCGGGCGGTCCGGTGGGTATCGGACCTTATGCCGGCCAGCGGGACGCCGTCTTCGGCGTCTGGCGCAAGAAGATCGAGGCGCTGGGGCAGTGCCCAAATGCAGTCATCAAACTGGGAGGCCTTGCGATGCGCTACGGCGGGTTCCACTTCAACAAGCTGCCCACGCCACCGTCATCCGACCTCCTGGTCGAGAAATGGAAGCCCTACGTGGAGGCTTGCATCGACAGCTTCGGTCCCACCCGCTGCATGTTCGAAAGCAACTTCCCCGTCGACCGCGGAATGTGCAATTACCACGTCCTGTGGAACGCCTTCAAGAAGATGACGCAGCATTACTCTCCCGAAGAAAGGGAGAGCCTATTCAGCCAGACGGCGGCACACACCTACAGGTTGGCCATCTAGAACCGAACGGAGGAATTTCGTGTCCAGAACAGCTGTTGTGACTGGAGGAGCGTCGGGCATCGGCCGACGCACGGTGGAACGCCTGCTCGCCGAAGACTGGACGGTCTGGTCAATCGACGTTTCGGAAGAAGCTCTCGCCGAGCACGCCCGGACTCTCGCTGCGGGTAGCCGGTTTCGCTATCAGAAGTGCGATGTTTCCAGACCGGACAGCGTGAAAACCGCGTTCGAGAGCATCCGCCAGGCGAGCGACAAGCTCGACGCCCTGATCTGTTCTGCCGGTGTCATCCGCATCGGATCGCTGGAGGAACAGGCGCTCGAGGAAGTGGACCTCATGATCGGGGTGAACATGAAAGGGCCGTGGCTTTGCGTGCGCGAGGCGCTCCCCCTTCTGCGCAAGGACGCGAGCGTCGCCGCACCATCGCGCGTTGTGATCGTTGGGTCGGTTGGGGGCATCCGGCCGAAAGCGGGGTCCGGTTTCTATTCTGCGACCAAGGCTGCGGTTCATGTCCTCACAGGGATCCTTGCTGTGGAACTGGGTCCCACCGGCGTTATCGTGAACGCGGTCGCTCCGGGAACGGTGGCCACTCCCATGGTGGAAGGGTTGGCGAACCGGAGTGTCACGTCAAGCTACAAACCTTCAGGCGACTCGCCTCTGGGCCGCGTCGCCCAGCCCGACGATGTGGCCGACGTAGTGCTGTTCTACTTGAGCGATGCAGCCAAGTACGTGAACGGCACCGTGTTGCCCGTCGACGGTGGCACCAGGGCTGCTTTCGTCAAGAAGTAGGTTTTTCCAAAGCAATCTACGATGCAATCCACCAGAGAAAGCCAATGAGCCCGAAGAGAAGACAGTTGATTGCGGCATGCGGCCTGATGCCGCGGGCCACAAGCAGCCCTGCGTTTGCACAGACCAAGCTGAAATCCAGCTCATCCGGCGCCAGGCAGTTTGGCTGCGCGCCATCACATCACATCACCCTGGAGGAGCGATCATGACCGTAGCGGGCGAGCTCGCGCAATTTCTTACTCGTACGCGCTACGAGGAGATCCCCGTCAAAGCCATCGACTACGCCGCCATGCTGATTTCCAGCACCGTGGCAAGTGCAGCTATGGGGTCCACACTGGAGTCCTCCCGGATCGTGCGCAGCATGCTGGTCCAGCGCGGCGGTGCGGGGGAGGCTTGCGCGTGGTTTGGTGGCGCCCCGCGGCTGCCGGTGGCGTCGGCAGCTCGTATCAACGCCCTCATGAGCGATGCGGCCGCCTCCGACGACAGCGATCTGCGCAACATCACCCATCCAGGCACCACGCTCGCAGCGGCTGCAATCGCCGTGGCCGAGAAGACGGGCGCCAACGGAAGGGATGTGCTGACCGCCATTGCTCTCGGCTATGAGGCCGCCGGGCGCATCAACACCGGTGTGGTGCCCGGCCTCATTTGGGAGAAGGGCTTCCACGGTTGCATGATCACCATCTTCGGCGGGGCGGTGGCGGCAGGGCTGCTGCTCAAGCTCGATGCAGAGCAGATGACGCACGCGCTGGCGCTGGCGGCGACTTCCAACGCCGGCCTGCTGGCGGCGGCCAATACCAGCACGGCGCGCGAGCATCACGCAGGGCTGGCGGCGATGCTGGGCGTCGAGGCCGCCCAGCTGGCCGGCCTCGGATACAAGGCGGAGGAAGCTGTCCTGGAGCATCCGAGGGGCTTCTTCTTCGCGTATGGGCAGGACGCCCACGTCTCGGGCCGAGTGGCCGAAGTCACGCACGGGCTGGGAGACGATTGGAAGATTCTTACCGACATGGCAATCAAACTGGTCCCGGGCGGCCATCCCTACCATGCCATCGGGGAAGCCGCTGCGAACGCGGCACGCATGGCAGATGTGCCGGCCAGCGAAATCGCGGCCATCATCTGTTCGCGGCCAAATGCTCGCCAAATCAAAGGCCCACGCCACCCCACCGACCTAATCGGCGTGGCGCACAGCCCTTACTATTTCGCTGCTGCGGGCGCAGCCGACCGAGAATTCACCTGGGCGCACGCCTCGCCGGAAAGGATCATGGACCCGGCGATCCGCGGGCTGCTCGACTTGGTGGAGGTGGGTGAGCCGCCGACGGAAAACGTCGAGCGCTACAAGCAAGGTGCCACGGTGACCTTGAAAACGCGTGACGGCCGCAACTTTACGAGCACGGTCTATGCCCCGCGCGGTTCTGCAGTCAATGGAATCGAATGGGCCGATGTGGAAGGGAAGTTCAAGACCTTGTGTCCTCTCGCCGGCATCTCGCCGTCAAACATCGAGAGCTGCACCCAGGTGCTACGCCATTTCCGCGACGTCAAGCACGTGCGGGAACTGGTTGAACTGATTGGCTGAACGCATTGGCACCCGGCACCATTGCTTGGACTTAGGTGCCGGTCCGTGCCGATCATGTTCGGCATGCATTGGAGTGTGCTTGCCGGGTGCCCGTTTCAGAATGAAGCCTCCCCGCGCTGCGGCTTGGGCCACCAGAGGGGTAGCAAGCAAGTTTGAGGAAAACATTCTCGAATGTCGGCGCGACGCTCGAAGAGGACGCGCAGGCGTCCGAGTGAGTGAAGCCAGGAATAGGTTCGCTATACAGCCCGGCGGGCTTTACCAAGTCCGCTGCCGTGGGGCTGGCCACACTGAGCGAGCGAAGCCGGGATGCCGGCGGCAGGAGGCGGGCGACGATGACTGCCATAGTCACGGGCGGCTGAGTTGCGCAGGGGCGGCCTCGACATCCACGGACAGAGAGCAGCGCTTCGATCGGGGGTAGGAATTGGATGATGTCATTGCGTTCGCGCCAGTCGCGGTGTCTGCGAATCGGCGTGCTGCTGGCATCGATGGCTGCGTGGCGTTTGATCTCCGGTCGGGCCGGGAAGGTATCGGCCCACCAGTGGCACCAACGCTTGAGCGTGATACCCAACTGACTTCCGGCAGTCCTCTCCTTCATTGCTGGACACAATAAAGGCGACATCTTCTCTCGGGGGCGTGCCTGCACGGTCCCTGAGGGGAGCTCTCCGGCTTTCCCCATCGTTCTTGATCAAATCTCAAAGATTCGGCTTCAAGAATATTGCGCATGCTCAGAATGCTTCGCCAGACGGATACAAGCAGATGCTGAATGCCTCCAGCCCGCCGCTGCGAATGACGCTACGCCAGCTGCGGTACTTTGTCGAGATCGCGAGTCGCCGCAGCTTCTCGCGTGCAGCCGAGCGCCTCGCCGTCGCCCAACCGGCCCTGAGCCAGAACATCGCGGCCCTGGAAGCCGAGTTCGGCGTCAAGCTGTTAGAGCGCCACGCCAAGGGGGTCGATCTCTCGCCCGCCGGACATCGTCTATACGAGCGCGCGATGGAACTCCTCAGTGGCCTCGACGCCTTAAAGGATCAAGTCGCGGGACGCGATGCGCGTCCTTCAGGGCGCGTGCGCCTGTGCCTCGCACCATCCATGACCAGTGTGCTGATCGCGCCGATACTGCGCAAGATCTCGACGCAGTACCCCGATATCGAGCTGAGCGTCACCTATGGCCCTTCTTTCGAAGCGCAGATGAAGGTCCATTCTGGCCGCGCAGACCTGGCACTGATGCCGGGTGCGGTGGAACTCGAGGGGATAGAGTCGCTTCCGTTGTTCGAGGAGTGCTTCATGCTCTTCGGTGCCTACGACGCAATGACCGACGAACCGGAGCAGATCACCTTTGCCGAGGTTGCCCGCTATCCACTGGTTGCACCCGGCCGGGCACATGACCTGCGCAAGGTCATAGAACGTACGGCCAGCGCCGCGAAGCTGGAACTCGATGTGCGCTACGAGATGAACAGCGCGGCGCTGATCATCGCCGTGGTTAAGGAGGGACTGGCATACGCGATCATGCCCGACAGCGGCTGTGTGGACGCCGCAGCGGCCAAGGCAGTGGCCGGGCGTCCCATCGTGGCGCCCGAGTTGAGCCGCGTCCACGCCCTAGTCTGGCAGGGGGGGCGCTCGTTGACGCCGGCGGTCGCGGCGGTACGCGATGCGATCGTCGACGTGGTCGGCGTTCTGGTCGGGAATGGTCGCCTACGCTGCCGCCTGATCGACGCGGGCCATTAGTAATTCTGATAGCCATCTAGTCCAAGACAGTATTGGATTGCCCCAAGGGTTTGCGTCACAGTCTCTATGTCGAGGCGTCTCAGCGTCATGAGCGGGGAGATAGCCGATTTCCGCCTTTGGCGTTTCGGCTGCTTCTCCCCTGAGGGTGACCCATTTTTAGAAGGATTGGTTATGAAACTGGAATTCCACAACCCGGCCGGAAAAACGGAAATCACGTTTTGCCATGCTGCCCGGCTATCTTCCTTGTCGAACAAGCGCATCGGCTTCTTATCGAACGGGGATTGGCAGTCGTTTCGGTCATTTCCTCTGTTGAAGGCACATCTCGAGGCAGACATTCCTGGTATTGAGGTTCTTCCGCTCGACGCATTTCCTGAGGGAACGGACTTCATTGCCCAGGACGCCACGATAGAAGCGATCAAGAACAGCGGAGTGGATGCCGTCATCGTCGGCAACGCAGCGTGTGGCGCCTGCTCTACCGCCTGCGGCGTCGCCGCTGGTCGGCTGGAGGCGAGCGGCATTCCGACGGTGACCATCATACGCGAGGAATTTGTGAATGTTGTCCGGAATGCCGTGTCGGGGCTGGGACTTCCCGCCGATCTTTCGATGGTGACTTTCCCGCTCGAGCTCTTCACGCCGGATTCCGACCTGACACCCATCTCGGCTCGCCGTCACGAAATCTACGCGGGGCTGACCTCGTGGACCCGGCAGGCGCTCGATGACGCAGAGGGCGGGATGGTTGCGGTTGACGGTCGCGACTATGAGGACGCGGTCGCCAAGGCCAACCATCTGTTTCTCATCAACCGCTGGGGCGACGGATTGCCACTTTGGCCGGCGACGCGCGGGCGTGTCGACTGGATCCTACGCGGAACCGATCTGCCGCGGGATCACCTGCTCGGCAAGTTCCCACCGCGCGGCGGGCTTGCCACTGTGGAGGCGTGCGCCGTTGCATTGGCCATGGCGGGTGGCAGACCGGAGTATCTGTCTGTGCTCATTTCTGCAGTCGAAGCAATCCTTGATTCCAGATCGAACGGTGAGCAGATGCAGGCAACTTCTACTGGGACCTTCCCGGTAGTCATCGTCAACGGGCCAATCGCAAAGCAGATTCGTCTGAATTCCGGATTCGGCTGCCTGGGGCCGGACTCCCAGCACCCCGCTGGCGCGGCCATCGGGCGCGCTTTGCGCCAGCTGCAACAGAATCTTGGGGGTGCCCAACCCGGATCGGGCGCTATGGCGCCATGGGGGGCCATGCGATACACCAACGCGGTGTTTGCGGAGGATGAGGATGGCCTGCCGGAAGGATGGCTTCCCCATGGCACAGAGCGTCATGGGTTCACTCCCGGTACCAACTCGATCTCCTTCTTCTGGGCTAGCGGCGCGACCAACATCGTGCGGCGCGGTGCAAAGGAGGAGACGCTTGAGGAGGATGTGGTGCAGGGGCTGCACCGCATGGCGGGATTTCTCGCAGCGCCCAGCGTTCACTACGCAATCGGCTATGGAGACGGCACCCCGGGCGCCGTCCTGTTGACTAAGGTGGTTGCCGGCTATCTGGCAAAGGCCGGGTGGACCAAGGAGAAAACCCGCCAGTTTCTCTGGGAGCACTCGAAGATTCCTCAAGAGGTCCTTCGTCGCAACGGCAGCATTCCGTGGTTCGAAATTAGCGGGGATCGCCTGGGTCGCGAAAGCGTAGCGCTTGATCCCTGGCCGATCGCGGCCAAGCCCGAGAACATCATTCTGACCGTTGCGGGCGGGGGCCATCCAACGCATGCGTTCTGGCTTCAGGCGATCGCACGACATGTCATCGGTCGAGAAATCGTGGTGCCGCGCGCACTGGACGATTTGCTGTATGAGGCCAACAAGGAGCTGGGATGCGGCGCTGATGCCTGCATGATCTAGCCGCAGCCGGGGTTCGTCCACGACTCCGGTGGCACGACTTCAACCGGTCCCATCGCATTACTCCCGATATCAACGTTAACCCAATTGGTCATTCATGTCTTCGAATCCCACATTTCACGCGACCGTGTTGATCCTAGGATCCGGTCCCGCCGGGTACAGCGCTGCCATTTATGCTGCCCGCGCCAATTTGCAGCCCATGGTCGTGGCAGGCCTTGCGCAAGGCGGCCAACTGATGACCACGACTGACGTGGACAACTGGCCGGCCGATGTCGACGGTGTCATGGGGCCCGAGCTGATGCAGCGGTTTCAACGGCACGCTGAGCGCTTCAACACGCGTATCGTGGCCGACCACATTAACGAGGTCGATCTGTGGTCTCAACCGTTCAAGCTAAAGGGAGATGTCGGGCACTACACGTGCGACGCGCTCATTGTAGCGACCGGCGCAAGTGCTAAGTACCTTGGTCTGCCGTCGGAGGAGAGGTTCCTGGGGCGCGGCGTAAGCGGCTGCGCGACGTGCGACGGCTTCTTCTACCGGGGGCAGACCGTGTGTGTGGTCGGCGGGGGAAACACGGCGGTAGAGGAAGCGTTGTATCTGTCGAATATCGCCTCACGGGTCCACCTGATCCACCGCCGCGACAGCTTCCGTGCGGAGCCAATTCTGGTCGACAAGCTGATGGAGAAGGTCGAAAAAGGCAACATCGAACTGCATCTGTGGTACTCGCTAGAAGAGGTGCTGGGCGACGAGTCCGGTGTGACTGGCGTTCGATTGAAGGGCGCCAAAGACGGCGCCACCAAGGAAATCGCGTTGCAGGGCTGCTTCATCGCCATCGGGCACAGCCCCAATACCGACATCTTCAAGGGGCAACTCGAGATGCGCGACGGCTACATACTGACTGGCGGCGGGCGCGACCCCTTCGCGACCATGACCAGCGTTCCGGGAGTGTTTGCGGCCGGGGATGTTCAGGACCGTGTCTACCGTCAAGCGATCACGAGTGCAGGAACCGGTTGCATGGCGGCGCTCGACGCGCAGCGATACCTCGGTCAGTAGATTTCCTGAGTTAGTGGCAAGCGCGGCGCAGGAAGCGTGAGCAAGAGCGGATACGCTCAGGCATGTCGCTACCTCCGAAGAAATTGCCGGCGCAGCTGCTCTCCTGATTTCCCTCGACGCCGGACACATTACCGGCCGGTCGTTCAATGTCGATGCCGGGGAGTGTTTCTACTGATGAGGCCGAACGCTGGTTGGTTTGGAGGCTTTCGCGGAATTGGGCGATAACCATTGAGGACTTCCATAAGTTCCCGCAGAAAGCGCGCAGGCTGATGCAGGGCTGAAGCTCAAGGTCTCGAATGAGACCAGGTGCATTTACTTGAAAGGAGACTGTCTATGATCCGCGTCTTTCTCTTGGCATGCCTGCTGTTGCTATGCCGGTCGCCCGCATGGGCGCAGGAATGTTCCGGCCCGATGCGGTTGCTAGTGGGGTTGGCCGCGGGGGGAGGGTTTGATGCCGTAGCGCGCATTTTGGCGCAGCGGGTCACCGAGCGTTTCGGGCATCCGATCGTGGTGTTGAATAAGGCGGGCGCCAGCGGCAACATTGCTGCTGCATACGTGGCCAAGGCACCGCATGACGGCTGCACCATTATCATTCGCGGCAACGAGCATAACGTAAACCCGTTGATCTACACGCGGGCAGGCTACGAGCCCAAGGACTTCGTGTCGATCGTGCGCGTACTCAGAGGCCCAGGCCTCCTCGTTGCGAGCGCCAGCCAGCCGTTCAAGACGCTGCGCGAGATGGTCGAATATGCCAAGGCGAACCCCGGTAAGCTCTCCTATGGAAGCTCCGGAGTTGGCGCTCCCAACCACGTGTTCGTCGAGATGTTTCTCCGGAGCGCTAGTATCAACCTGGTTCACGTCCCTTATAAGGGTGCCGCCCCTGCCATGGCCGATACCGTCGGCGGCGTGGTGCAGTTGTCACTAAGCTCTGTAGTAGCAGCGCAGCCCTTTATCAGCTCCGGTAAGGTGATTCCTCTGGCGATTACTGGGCCGAAGCGCTGGCCAACTTTGCCCACGGTGCCGACTCTGAGTGAGGCGGGCTACCCGGACGCTACGATGGAGTACTGGATGGGCTTGTTTGCCCCGGCAGGCACGCCGATGCCGGTGATCGAAAAATTGAATCAGGAGTTCCGTGCCGTGCTCAATGACGAATCAGTTAAGGAATGGATGCTGGCGCAGGGTTATGATCCAGTCGGCGGCAGCGTGCAGGACTTCGACAAGTTCCTGGAGAAGGACAGGCGCGTTAGCGGTACGCTAATGCGAGAACTGAAGGTGAGGGTGGACTGAGGCAGGTGCATGACATACGGCGGACTGCGATTGATTGACCTGTATTGCCGCACCGGTCATGAATATTGCCATCTCGCGGTCCACCAACCTGGCTTGGTTTCCATTGTCAATACGGCTCATCAAAGCGATGAATGCCAGAAGAAGGGTCATCGCGTTGCTGCCCGAATTGCTGCAGTGACGGTCGGCCAAGGAGGCAGAATCGACACATCGACAGGATCGTAGCAACCTTACGCAAAGGAAGCATCTACTTCACGGCAGCCGGTCGCAATCAGGCCGCAGGAAACATAGAAGTCGGTTGGGATCTGCGCTCCGCGGCAGGGCCTCACAGGCGCCAACATCACAGACAGCCGTTCGCAACTGACACTGCGCATCGCGCGAGTGTGCCCAGTCGCGTGCGTATCCGACCTACCGCAGGTGGAACCTTCTCCGGGGCTACGGGCAGTGGTCGGGCTGATGCTGCTTATCACGCTCTAGCCAGCCGCGACATCCATGCCCTGTGGGTGCTGACGGAACTGCGGCCGTCGCGCCAGGCGATCCGCCAATGAACCGGCATCCTCGTTCGCGCCAGCTTGACGTCATCCCTTGGAGTTCCATTACCGCGGCGAGCTGAACGCACATTCGCCATGCCTTGCAGCTCCGCCTGAGACGAGAGCCCGGAGGTTGGATCGTGTGATCAGCATCGTACTTGTGCGGTAGTTGCCGTTTTCCGGCAAGGACCTTCTCAGGCGGGTGCGATTGTTGTCCGGGGGGCTGTCCTTATAAACTCAAGCAAGAGTAAAAGATTGCAAGTCAAACAAGTCAGTTGGAGACACCGATATGGCTATTCATGTGCGTCCCTCAGACAAGCGGCAGAGGCGGGTGGTGGTTTCGTCCACTCTCATCGGTGCGACCATCGAGTGGTATGACTTCTTCATCTTCGGCGTCATTTCCGCGCTCTTCCTGAACAAGCTGTTTTTTCCAACCTTCGATCCAACGACCGGAACGATTCTCGGATTCATGACCTTTGCCACTGCCTGGCTGGCGCGTCCGATCGGAGGCATCGTCGCTGGGCATCTCGGCGACAGAATCGGTCGGAAGACAACCCTGCTATGGAGCTTCATTATCATGGGGGCAGCTACCATGATGATTGGGCTTCTCCCCACATACGAAACTGCCGGTGCCACCGGGGCGGTCTTATTGGTGATCTTGCGCGTCGTACAAGGGCTGTCCGTGGGTGCCGAGTATGGTGGTGCCGTAGTAACCGTTGTCGAACATGCGGAAGAATCGAAACGCGGCCTCTATGGAAGCTTGCCTCAGGTTGGCTCTATGTTAGGCCTTCTTCTCGGCAACGGGACGTTCTTTCTCATAACCCGTCTAGATCAGAGTGCGCTGATGGGGTGGGGATGGCGTGTTCCCTTCCTGCTCAGCGCAGTCATGCTGGGAGTAGGAATATACATTCGCGGGCGAATGGCGGAATCGCCAGATTTCGTCAAAGCAGTGGAGGAGGGCACGACCGAGAGACAGCCACTTCTGACGGTCATTCGAGACTATCCCAGGCAACTGATCTCAGTCATGCTTGCCCAAGCGGCTCCCAACACGTTCTTCTGGATGTGCGCAGTCTTCATGGTGTCCTATTCGGTGAAGACACTTGGAATCAGTCAGGCGGAAATGCTGGGAGCGGTCTGCGTGGGTGCGGCTGTCGAAATTTGTACACTTCCTCTCTTTGGTATGCTGGCGGATCGTATTGGACGGCGGAAGGTGTTCGTTGGTGGGTTGGTTTTTCTAGTCTTTTCCGCTTTTCCCTTCTTCGTGGCCGTTCAGTCGAAGTCCTATGTTTGGATTGTGATGGGGTATGCTGTCCTACTCGGCGTTGGTCACTCGGCAACGTTCGCATCGCAAGCCTCTCTTTTTGCGGAGATGTTTCCAACCTCTGTTCGGTACACGGGCTTGTCCGCAGCGTACCAGGCATCGGGTGCAATCTTTGCTGGTCCGTTGCCGATCGTTGCCACGCTCCTCATCGCTTCCCAGGGCGGTGCGCTTTGGCTCTTCATTGGCTACATGATGCTTATTGCAGTCATCAGTTTGGTTGCCATAATGGCAGGTGCACCGCACTACACGCTGCTACCAGCAGGCCGCGTTCGGGAGCAAAGCCGACCGCGCAGCGCTCAGGCATCGGTCTAATAGAGGAACTTGCTTCTGCCGCGCTGATCATCCGCTCGATCGCTGGATGTCGTGCCATCCAGCCCTGTCTTGCGACAGGAACCGGTAAGCCGGCGCGTTCTACGTCTCACAAGCGTTCGGGTTTTGTCGGATTAGGTGAGAGTATGCGACCGAAGTTGGCAACGGCTGTATTGCTTAGCCGACCAGTGAGAAAAATTGCTGCGTCAACGGACGCATTGCTCCCAACGGAGCAGTGCGTCTGATTCTTGGCGAGCATGTGCTTTTACAATTTCCGTCGTCAACCGGCCGCCTTCAATTTGCTGTCACAGCGCAAAGTCTGCTGGACACATGTTGCGGAAGAACCCAGTAAAAGAAACGTGTGAAGTTCCATTTTGTGTCGGCAGATTCCAGAAAGATCTGGGCCTCAGGCTTTGGGGCGTGCGACGGTTCGCTCTTCGGACTTCATTTTGCAAGATTGCAAGTGAAAGCGGGCTCAGTGCAAAAATTAGCTTCGGCGACCATCTGCAGGCGCCTTGGACCGGAACGGATGATCACCGTCACCGAGACTGCACCATGAGTCCGTTCCAAGAGATGGACTATTCCGTTTGCCAGTTCTCCCCCCGAAATCGCACCCGCTCGATAAACAATGCGAACGCAGCCGAATTCTGTCTACGGCTGGGATAGTAAAGATGGAACCCGGGGAAGGGTTCACTCCAATCTTCCAGCACGCGTAGCAGGGAGCCGTCGTTGACATATGCCGCAGCGCTGCTTTCAAGCACGAAGGCAACGCCGTGTCCGTTAAGAGCTGCGGCAATCAACAACTCAGAATCGTTGAATATGAGCTGGCCATGAGGACGCGCCTTCACCTTTTGCCCGTTCTTGCTGAACTCCCAAGCGTAGACCAAGCTCGACTCCGATCGCCGATAAGCGATGCAAGCATGCGATGCCAAATCGTGCGGGGTCTTCGGGATGCCACGTTCTTCTAAGTAACTTGGTGAAGCCACTGCCGCCATGCGGAGCATAGGGCCGATCGGAAGCGCGATCATGTCCTTTACGAGTTCTTCCCCAATTCTGACCCCGGCGTCGCAACGTTCGCCAACGATGTCAGTCAGACGGCCCGACAAGATCAGTTCAATATTGATGTCAGGGAACTCCGTCACGATCGCACTGATCGTTGGCCATAACACTGTCCGCGCCGCTCGTTCCGGTGTGAGGATTCTGATCGTGCCCCCGATTGTCTCGCGCATAGAGGTCACAGCGGCAAGCTTCTCGGACACCTCATCGAGGGCGGGGCGCAGTGTTTCAATCAGTCTTTCTCCCGCTTCAGTTGGCGCGACGCTTCGCGTGGTTCGATTCAGTAGGCGAATGCCCAACCTCCCTTCAAGGCGCCGCATTGCCTGGCTGAGGGCCGATTGTGATATGCCCAGTCTCGTTGCCGCCCGCGTGAAGCTGCCTTCCTCGGCTATCACAAGCAGATTCATCAAGTCCCCGAGGTCTTCCCGCTTCATGCTGCATCCTAGGTCAGAGGTTTCATAACTTATTATAATAGGCTCATACCATATCGCCCCCCTAATCGATGAATGTGTCACGCGGTACATTGAGGCCTTAAGGAGCTGCGGTACGAATACCGCGTTCCAAAAGGCTCGATGGAGGCACATCATGCAAAGGCGGAATTTTGGGTCAAGCGGTCTCGAAGTTTCGGCAATGGCTTCGGCTATATGGGGTAGACCTTCGTCCCGTTATCAACAGAGACGGCGGCATCCAGCTCATTTGCACTGCAGTCGATCGAGGCGTCACCTTCTTCGACTCAGTCAGAGCCTCATGGCGAAGACAACGAGGAACTGAACGGTGAGGCCCTGCTCCTTACCGCGCGGCCACCAGGCAAGCCTACTGAGTGACGTCTGGGATAAACAGGAACTCTCCGACCGTGACCGACTGATCGGCAGGAATGTCCGCATGCCGAGCAGCCGTGCCATTTTTCGAAGGCATGCAGAAATTGGCAACGAGATAGTGCGCGTCCTCCCTCGCTTGATCTTCCAGCTGCTTTGATTTAACACTCACCGATTAACACAACACCACGGAAAAAAAATGAATCGCAGAACACTTTTAACCGCTGCCGCGAATGCTCCTTTAGTGGCCGCCACGCTGAAAGCGGAGCAAGCCAGAGCAGCAGGGGGGCGAGACTTCGTGCTCGTTCATGGCGCATTCCACGGCGGTTGGTGTTGGGGGCCGGTAGCTGAGATTCTGCGTTCACACGGGAACCGGGTTTTTACCCCCACATTCTCAGGAGTGGGCGAGCGCGCGCACCTCATCAGCCCGGCGATCGATCTGAACACATTCATCCGCGACATCACGGCGGTGATCGAATGGGAGGAACTCAACAACATAGTTCTGGTTGGCCACAGCTTCGGTGGCTTTGTGATCAGCGGAGTGGCGGACAGAATGCCAGAACGCATCAGTTCCCTGGTGTATCTGGACGCGCCAATGGGAGCCAACGGCGTGTCAATCCTCGGGGATGCGCCGCCGGCTCTTCGCCAGGCCCGCTTGAGTGCATTGATCGACGTGAACGGCACGAAGGCGATTGCGCCTCCGTCCTCCACCGCCTTCGGTCTTTCCGACCCGGCCCAAGTCGCTTCGGTCGACCGCCGCCTGACGCCGATGCCATTTGAACCTTATGACACACCGTTGGTCCTGAAGGGGCCGCCAGGTGGAAATCTTCCCAAGCGGTTTATCCGTTGCACACACCCCGCACTCCCGAACATCGAAGCGTCAGCACTCTACGCCAAGGAGCATGGATGGAAGTACGCCGAGTTGCCCACCGGCCATGATGCAATGGTCTCGCTTCCAATCGCAGTGGCGGAGATGTTGCTCGCTTCATAACTATGGCAGTTTTGTGGCTGATGCCGTCGCGGTGAGCTGTAGCCGTTGCATACCGCTCACTGGCCAATGTGCATGCCGCGGTCTATCAAATGGCGAGCCAGGCTCCGGGGGGGCTTGCTCGCTTTGTCGATAAAAAGGGGGGGCACGTCGCCGCCAATCAGGGGCTCCGGGGTGCTAACGAAATAGTCGCGGAACGCTGTGATACCCGGAACGACCGACCTGCATAGTCCCGAGGACAACTTCAACAAGGCTAAGATCAACTTCCCCGTGCGGAGCGCACCGCGATCGAAGGTGCGGCGTCCAGGGATGAAGGTCGGGGTACGCGTTATCCGAAAAAGGCAGCGCTGTTGACTCAGCCCCTGAGCGCCGAGTCAACAGCGTTGCCCGGCCGGATCGGAGACCAGACGCCCGTGCCAGCTCAGGCGGTCACGGATCATCAGCGACGGCACAGAATCAAGGACGCCGATCTGATTGGCAGGTATCGGTTGATGTATGTTGCCTAAAAGAAGAAAGGATATGAAGTATTTGAAGTTTAAAGCCTGTATCATCGCTGGGCTTACGCTTGTCGCAAATACATGTTTTGCAGACGGAACGAAAGTTATCAACGTTTCCGGCAAGATGATCTATCCGGAAAGCATAACTTGGTCAGAAAGGCTGAGCAGCTTTTTTTGTTAGTTCCGTGTTTCGTGGGGCCGTGGGAACGGTTACCATGGATGGAAGATATACCGCATTCATCAACGATGACCGACTCGTTTCTACATTTGGTATTCGTGTTGACGATGCGCACAATAGGCTTTGGGTCGTAGTTGGCGATGTTGGAGCTAGCGAACATTCCTCGCCAGCTACCACCAACAAGCTTTCCGCGGTTGCTGCTTACAATCCTCAGACAGGAGAGCGTCTAGGTTTCTATGATCTCACAACGTTGAAAGGAGGCGCCCATCTAGCCAATGACGTGGCTTTCGATGGCGATGGAAATGCATATATTACGGATAGCTACGCCGCTGTGATATATCGCATCAGCAATACAGGAAGTGTATCGATATTTTCCGAAAACCATTTATTCAGAACAGGCGAAGGCTTTGGTATAAATGGTATCGTATGCCATCCAGATGGATATCTTCTGGTCGGGACGCACAATACCGGCGAGATTTTTAAAATCAGCATTGACGATCCCAGTAAGGTCGAGCAAGTAAAGTTTACGGAACCCCTGATGGGTGCAGACGGAATTACGCTTGTGGATGGTAATCACCTTGCCGTCACAGTAAATTCAGGCGTGGGAAGAGTAATTAGCCTTGCTTCGGAAGACGGTTGGATATCTGCGAAAGTTGTCAAGACGGAGCAGAGCGTCAGTACGTTTCCGACTTCAGCTACGGTGTCGGGAAAGGACGTCTGGGTATTGAACTCGCGCCTCGATACGCTATTTGACAAAAAGGCGGAAAAAGCGAGTGAGTTTTTCATTCAGAGATTCTGAATGAAATAACGGCGGTTATCAATTAGGTCAGAGCATCCAGCAAGGTTTTTGCCTGTAGCCAATCCGCGGTGTCGAAGCCTTCCGTAAAGGCACTATGGATCGCCGCCAACATTTGTCGCGCGGAGTCCCTCTTACCCTGTTGTCGCCATAGCTGGGCCAAGCTCAGTGCGGCTCGCAGCTCGAGGGATTTTGCCCCTTGTTGGCGAGCGGTTGTGATCGCTTTGTGAAAGCACGCTTCAGCTTCTTCGTGTCCGGTCAACGCTTGGGGGGCCTCACTTGATTGTTGGAGTAGCAGTTCCCCTTTGAGCCGATACAAGGTCGCTTCGTCGAACCGTTCTCCGGTGTATTCCGCAAGACCTAGCGCCTCGGACAGCGCGCGTATTCCCGCCGGAGCTTGCCCAGTTCTTCCACAGGCTTCGGCGAGCAGGGACAGTAGGCTGGGCATTCCCAGTGCCGCGCCTGTTGCCTCATAGGCAGTAAGGCCACCGCGTATTTTGGCGATCCCCTCTCCATTGATTCCCTGCTCGACCATCGCCCAACCTTGCAGGATCGTTCCCCATGCCAGATAGAACGGGAACCCCTGTTCACTCGAAAGGGCAATGGTGGCCTCAGCGTATCTCTGGGTTAGTTGAGCTTCACGCCGACATTGATGTAATGCAGCCATAAAGGCCAGGCTTTGAGCAATGCTAATGGGATCTAATATCCTCCTGGCCAGCGCCAGGGCCTCCTGGCTGCGCGCGCAGGCCTGGTCTGGTAAGCCGATACACCAAAGAATCCAGCTTAAGGAGTTCAGCGCATGGACCGCCGGGTTCCGCGCATAACCCAGAACTGCGCCGGATGGATCATCGCGGTCTTGTAGCACCAGCACATGCTCCATGTTGGTACGGGCCACACCGAATTCGCCCCTGCGGAAGACGGTAGACCCAAGTACACGATGGGCCTCTGCGAGCTGTTTCGGATCTTGTGTGTTGCGGGCGATGCCAAGCAGCCGCTTCGCCAGGGCTAGGGTGGTCCGGTACTGCGCACGCAGATTGTAGAACGACCAAAGTCCTAACTGCGCCGCGAAGAACTGTGGGGTTTCCTCACCTTGTTCGCACAATGCCAGCGCGCGCGTGTAGATCGCCTCAACTTGGGGTGCCCCCGGACCTTGAGTGGCCATCCAAGCCGGGCCCAGGGAAAGGAGCAGTGTAAGTTCCTCGTGGGTGCGCTCGGGAGTGTTGGGCAGCCGCTTGAGCAGTTCAACGGCGGTGCTCAGGTGACGGATCGCCTCGACCTGGGCAGTGCGCTGGAGCGCCTGCTGGCCGGCACAGTGTAGGTACTTGACGGCCTTGGGGATGTTGCCGCTGAGGCTGTAATGGTGCGCGAGTTCGCTGCAGTAGTCCTTTAACCGACTCTGGAACAGGGCCTCGATGGCCTCGCCAGTGCGCTCGTGCAGCGCGCTGCGCCGCTCGGTAAGCAATGAGTTGCCAGCGACTTCCTGCGTAAGCGCGTGCTTGAAAGCGTACTCCACTTCGGGAAACGCGGGGCGCTCGTAGATGAAATCGCCTGCCTGCAGGTTGGCCAGAAGAGGGCGAAGCTTGTCATCAGCCAACGCAGTGACGTGCTGGATGAGGCTCAAAGGAAACTCCCTGCCAATCACGGCCAGGCTTTGCAACAGTTCCTTCTCGACGAGAGGGAGCCGATCGATGCGGGCGGCGAGCACGCCCTGGACGGTCGTGGGGATATGCAGTGAGGTTGGCGCCTTTTCGATGCGGTAGCACCCAGGCCGGCCAACGAGGGCGTGCTCCTCTACCATGGTCTGGACCACTTCCTCCATGAAGAATGGATTGCCTTCGGTCTTGTCCAGGATGAGCCGCCTCAGGGGCGCGAGAGCGCGATCATCGCCGAGCAGCGCCGTGAGCAGTCCCTGCGCTTCGGTCGGTCCCAGGGGCTCCAGATGCAGTTGGACGTAATGGCTTCTGGGGCCCCAGTTATGGGAGTACTCTGGACGGTAATTGACAAGCAGGACGATCTTCGCACCCGGCACATAGTCGATGAGGATATTGAGGAAGGCCTCGGTTTCGCTGTCCAGCCATTGCAGGTCTTCGAACAGGAGTTCGAGAGGCTGATTGAGGCTTTCGCGGACCAGCAGACGCGCAATCGCTTCGAACGTGCGCTGGCGCCGGATAGCAGCGTCCATGGTCGGCAGACCTGAGCCGGGCTCGAACGAGCCGAGCAGGTAGAGCAAGTAGGGCAAATAGTCTTCCAGCGCTCGCTCCAAGGTGAGTAGCCTGCCGGTAACCTTCTCGCGGCAGCTTCGGTCGTTGTCCTCCGTGGTGATTTGAAAATAATTCCTCAGCAACTCGATTAGCGGAAAATAGGCGAAGGCCTTGCCGTGGGAAACCGAGAAGGTCTCGAGCACCAGGCAGCCTTGCTGTGATCGTGCCTTGAATTCGTGGAATAGCCGGGATTTTCCCACCCCGGCCTCGCCCACCACACCGACGACCTGCCCATGCCCCGCCTTGGCCAGATCTAGGGCGTTGTCCAATTGTTCCAGTTCGGCCTGGCGTCCCACAAAGCGCGCCAGGCCGCGGTGCGCCGCCACTTGCAAGCGCGTGCGCAATGCCCCGAGGCCTAGCACCTCATACACAGCAAGCGGGTCCCGGACGCCTCTTACGTGGGTCATTCCCAAGGCCTTGAACTCGAAATACCCCTCGGTGAGCCTATGGGTAGATTCGCTGACGAGGATAGACGCCGGCGTGGCAATACCTTCCATGCGCGAGGCGATGTGGATCGTGTGTCCCACGGGATCGTAGTCCGTATGCAGGTCGTCCTTGCGGATCGAGCGCACCAACACCTCGCCAGTGTGAATGCCGACGCGGATCTGAAGCGGTATGCCCTGGTCCAGACGCACTCGGTCACTGTGACGACGCATCGCTTCCTGCATGCGTAACGCAGCAAATAATGCCCGTACAGCATGGTCCTCGTGGGCAATGGGGGCGCCAAACAGAGCGAGGATGCCGTCGCCCAGGAACTTGGCGACGTAGCCTTCATAGTGATGCACGGCCTCCATCATCAGCGTCACGACGGGGTCGATCAAGTGACGCGCCTCCTCGGGATCCAGGTCCTGGATCAATGCCGTCGAGCCAGCCATATCGGCGAACAAAGCCGTGATGGTCTTGCGTTCGCCGTCCGTGCCTCCCCGGGCTTCCATGGCTGCCCGCTCCGCAAGGATACGCTCGGCCAGATGGGGTGGCGTGTAGTGAACAGGGGCCGAAGCGGCGGACTTAGGTGCTGGAAGCGACGCTGACGGGGCGCCGTTCAGGGACGAGCCACATGCGCTGCAGAACTTTGCGGCAGCGCTGGACTCCTCGCCGCAACGCGGGCAGATCCGTGCGAGCCTGGCCCCGCACTGCTCGCAGAAGCTGGCCTGCGCGAGGTTCTCGAACCCGCAGTTTGTGCAGCGCATGTTGCCTCCACCATCCCATCGCTTTCCTCAAAATCCATTAGATGCCGCATACGCTTCCGTAGCAAGATGGCAGGGCATCCAGCATGAGCGCTAGGCCCCTCCCATCGACGGGCATGAACTGCGCGGCTGCATGCTGCGTGACCTCTTCGCAGCGCAACTTGGCGCGGGTGGGCGGGGGGATCCGCGCTGAAATCGGCTATTTCTCGCGTTGCGAACGCGGATCTTGTCGGTTCACAGTGGGAGCAGAACGGCACCGCGAACGACGGTGGCGGGGGAGGGGATGCCTTATGGAATGTGAGAGTATCCCGGGCCGGCACAGCCCAGGCCGGTCGCGTCCACCGGCCTGGGCTGTGCCGTGGGCGCGGCGATAGCGTGCCAGCCCCGCCACCGGTTCGTCAGTGGCCGGCACCAAGCGCATCACTGGCGCCACGGTGGTATGGGTCACATGCGAAAGACATGCCTGGCACTCAGCCACGCAGGACCGGCAGCGGATCGGTAACAGGAAGACGCGGCTAGCTTCTATGTCGTTCAGCCGAGCTTAACTATCTATAGATAGCCGTGGCTGTCTCTCGCCTACCACTTACCTGGCTCCGGAACCTCGCACGGTCCGTTCACGTCGATGCTTGTAAACTCCGCCGGCCCGACGACCTCGAGGTATTCCATATCGGCCGAGTAATCGAAGAGGAAATGACGCATGCCGGGCCGTTGGTGCACACAATCCCCGGCAGCCACCAACGTCTCCGTGTCCTCATACATGAACTTCGCCCAACCTTTCAGCATGTATACGATGTGAAAATCTGCTCCATGCACGTGCCAACCCGTGCCGACCTCGGGAGCGCGGTTGGCACGTACAAGGTGAGCGATGACCTTTCCGCTTGTGGCATCTGCGATGCCCAAATCACGATAGGTGAAGAAGTCGCGCAATCCGCCTTCAATGAATTCGTTCTCTTGAGCCTTTACGTGCGAGAACTTGTTGCCTTTCGAGTCCATCATTGTAATTTCCTTCCTAACGAGAAACACCTCGCGCCGCTATATTGTCGGACCTACGGCGCAACTCTCTTTAAAGCGAGGCGGCCGTCGTCGCCATCCTTAGCAGCCTACTTCGATGCCGCGCCAGAGGCACGCACCAGCTTTCCCCACTTTTCAGAATCCGCCCGCAGCATTGAGGTCAGTTGGTCCCCAGATAAATCCAGCGGCTCAAAGGAAGCCAAAGCCAGCGCGTCGGAAACATACTTGGTCTTGGTAGCCTTGCGGAGGATATCTCGCATCGTTGCGGCAATTGCCGGTGGCGTGTTCGCTGGGAAGTACGTGGCATGCCAGCCCGTTAGCTCGTAGTTCGCCACACCTTGCTCACGAAGCGTAGGGACATTAGGAAGGGCATACATACGCGTGAGCCCGGTGGTGCCAAGCGGACGAAGTCGGCCACTCTTGTATTGAGGCGCACCGGTTGCTGCGTCGTTCATGAGGAAGTCCACCTGTCCCGAGGCCAACGCGGTGGTGGCCTCTGCCATGCTCTTGTATGGCACTGCGAGGAGCTTAATGCCGGCCAGGCTCTCCAACATCTCCATTGCCAGCCGTGTCGAAGTGGTGGCGCTGCCGTAAGTGTATTTCCCCGGGGCGCTGCGGGCTGCATTAATTACGTCCCGGACTGACTTGAACGTCGTAGATGGCCCTGCATTCAGAACGAGCGAAAACTTGGCGACACCGACAAGGGGGACGAAGTCTGCAACGGGGTCATAGGGAAGCTGCGGCAACATGTACATGTTCAGAACCTGGCTCGAACTGTTCCCCAGCAGGATTGTGTACCCGTCGGCGGGTGACTTCTTCGCCGCCAGCACACCTATGACCGCTTCCGCTCCCGGCTTATTCTCGACCACCGCGGTGGCTCCGGACACCTCAGTTATTCCGCGGGCTAACGCTCGCGCAAGGATATCGCCCGAGCTCCCGGCACCAAAAGGAACAAGAATTCTGATGGGTCGCGATGGGTACGTCTCCGCCCGAGTCGAACTGCAAACCGCAAAGAGAAGTACCGCGAAAATTCGAAATAATCTCATTTAGTGTCTCCAAACTACCTTTCTTGTTAGGGGAATCATCGTGGAAACCGAGGATTCGCCGAACACATTTATGGTGTCGCCTAGTTGCACACTCAAGACTTCGCTGCCTTGATGGCGTTCTGAAGGCGATTGGGATCGACGGCGATTTGTACGCCGGCCCTCTCAAGTTGCAGCTTCAGGAATGCGCGGGAATCCTGCTCCCCGAGACCTCGAGCCAGGGCTTCGGTCATCT
>NZ_JBYOJP010000032.1:0-35155 GCF_057798975.1 Cupriavidus sp. 21MJTG02-4
TTACTCACCCGTTCGCCACTCGCCACCAGGCCGAAGCCCGTGCTGCCGTTCGACTTGCATGTGTAAGGCATGCCGCCAGCGTTCAATCTGAGCCAGGATCAAACTCTTCAGTTCAATCTCTGTGTGGGTCCGAAGACCCTCGCTCTTTCGAGCGGTCGCTCACTCTCAGAAAACTGACTGACCAGATTCGAAAATCCAGTCACGTTTTGCTGTGCGAGCACTGTATAACTTTTAAGCTAAAAGACCGAAGTCTTTCGCATCCGTTATCAAGCGCCCACACTTATCGGTTGTTTGGTTGTTAAAGAACTACGCAACCGGCTTTGCCGTTTTGCGTCACTGCGTTTGCGTCAGCAGCGAAGAAGCGAGACTATAAAGAACTTTCAGCGATTATGCAACTACTTCTGAAAAATTCTTTATTCTGGACGGCGTACTCATTTGAGTTTCTGCCAGAAAATCTCTGCCCGCTGCGCGGTGCCCTGCGAGCGGGGAGCGAATAATAATGCGGCCATGGCCAAGTTGCAAGCCTTTCGCGAAAAAATATAAAGCGCCTCTTCGGACACCCGGAAGGCGCTACCCTCCCCGGACCGACGAAGCCCTGGTGATGGCGTAACGCAGAAAGCGCCTTTGGCAAGCACGTTCGGAGACAACATCACCACGCCGGCCTGGAAGCACAAGCCCTCTTGGTACCAGGTCTCCGGAGAGGACCGGATCATCGCGCCCGCGAATCAGAAGATGATGTCGGGCGCCTGAATGCCCGGAAGGTGGTGGACGCCAGCCATGCGTTGCTGGCATCCAGGGCTGCCCAGGTGGCAGCCCAGATCGCATCACGGCCAGCCTTTATGCCTCCGCCGCAGCCAGCCCCTCGGCCACCAATCCTGCAAAGGCATCCGCCATGCCCGAGTTCGCAAGGTGACTGGCGCGTGCCATGCGCACTTCCACCAGGCACGCCGGCACCAGCGGCACGACGCGCAAGGCATGGGCAAAGACGCGCGCCGCATATGGATTGACGATGCCGATGCCAGCCCTCTCGGCGGCAAGACTGCAGATCGTTCCCGAGTAGGTCGTCTGCAGCGTAGCCGCCGGCTCTGCCCCGGCATCGCGCAATGCCTGCCAGAGTGCGATGGTGAGTTCGTCATCCGCATTCAACGTCAGCAGCCGCTGCCCTGACAGTTGCGAAGCGTGCAGGCGAGGCCTGGAGGCCAGCGGATGTCCGGGATGCATCACGCAGACCGCTCGCGCCCGGTGCATCACGCGGATGTCGAACTGAGGATGATCGAGACGCCCCGTCGCCAGCACGAGGTCGAATCGTCCATGCAGCAGTCCTTCACTGAGCTGGTGACTCCCTACCGTCTGGAGATCTACGTGGACGTCGGGATGCGAGCCGATGAATCGCGCCACGATGGCCGGCATCAGCCCCAGCCCCAGCGCCGGCGTGCAGCCAAGCCGCGGCAGGCCGGTACCAGAACGCCGCAACAAGTCCACCTCCTGCCCGATGCGCGCCAGCCCCTGAAAATGGCTTTGCACCGTTTCGAACAACCGCTGCGCCTTGGGCGTAGGCCGCAGCCGGCCCTTGTCCATATCAAATAGCTTCAGGTCGACGCCGGACTGCACCCGCCGGCAATCGCCGATCCAACCATCTTCAACCTAGCGCATGACCATGCACCACCCTGCCATCAAACGCCTGCCCCTTCCCTGCCGACGCCTGGGCGACGGAAAATTTCACCACTTCTTCGGCTACTACAACAAGAGCACCTGGGATCGCAGTGACCGCTACGTGCTCGCGCGGCGGGTCCCCATGGCCGATGCCGATTTGACTCCGGAACTGGTGGCGGAAATTGGTTATTTCGACACGTACAACGGCGACCGTTTCCACCCCGTCGGCGAGACCACGGCATGGAACTGGCAAATGGGTGCGCAGCTGCAATGGCTGGACGGCGCGCCCGGCCCCGAAATCTCTACGGCAATATTTTCGCTAAAAGCACGTCAAACACTTCCCTTCTCGGCCTTACAAATATTTGAACAAATTCATACCCTGAATTTGCATAAACGATTGCTGTGCCCCCTGCAGCGCAGTCTGGCGCTGATAGTACTCGGTAATCGCCGCAGCGTAGTCCAGGTCCTGAACGCTGGACAACGTGTCCGAGTACGACTGGCCCCGGTTGGTGCCGATGGTGTTCAGCGCGTCCAGCTCCTGCATGCGCGAACCCACCGAGGCGCGAACGGTCAGCACATTGTCCAGCGAGTTCGAGAACTGGCGGAGGCCGGTGGCGAGGGTGTTCGACAGGTTGGCCGAATCTGCGTCGGTCGTCGTCGGCTTGCGCAGGGCGTCGATCACCGATTTCAGGTTGGCGAACATGTCGGTGCTGCCCTGGCTGGCCGGGTCCATGGAAATGGTGTCGCCATTCTTGGGCGTCCCCTTCACCGTGAAGGTAATGCCAGCCGCGGAAATCTGACCAGGGTCGGTGTAGTTCATCGGTGTGCCAGCCACCGCGGCCCCGGAAGGATCCTTGATGGTGTACTGCATCCTGCCGCTGCTATCGTCGAACGACAGCGTGAGCGCAGTGCCGTATAGCGGATCGGTCGGGTCGGTCGTGGATACCTGGCCATAGGTCGCGGTGCCGGTGTTCGCGCTATTGCCCTGGAGCACGTAGCCGGCCGAGCTTTGCACGCTCTGGAAGACTTCGCGGCCATTGCTGCCGGCCGGCATCTGGCGAGACACGTCGACCTGGAACTGCTGCTGCTCGGTATTGCCGACGTACTGGACGCCACCGCCACCTTGCACGAACGGCGCCGAGCCGGATTTCGTACCGCCGAACAGGTACTGGCCATTGCCGTCGTCGGCATTGGCCAGGCCGAGCAGCTGGTCATACTGGCCCTGGAGTGCCGTTGCCAGCGAGGCGCGGTCCACGTCGCTCATCGTACCGTTGCCGGCCTGCACCAGCAGCGTCTGGATGTTCTGCGTGACCGTGGTCACGGTGGAAAGCGTGTTTTCTTCCGTGCCCAGCGCGATATTGGCCTGCGTGCGCGAGGTGGCGTACTGGCCGTTGACCGCGCTGGCCTGCGAAATGGTCAGCGCGCGCGTGGCGGCAACCGGATCGTCGGAGGGCGTGAGTACCTTGCGGCCAGTGCCGAGCTGCTGCTGGATGTGCAGCAGCGACGACTGCTGCATGTTCATCGAGGCCAGGCCTTGCTGGTAAAGCGTGGAGCTTGCGACGCGCATTGTCTGTTCCTTCTCGAATTCTTGATCTGGTCCGCTTACCGGCCAATGCCGATGATGGTGTCGAACAGCGTGCTGGCCGTCTGGATCACGCGGGCGTTGGCCTGGTAGAGCTGCTGGAACTGGAGCATGGAAACCGTCTCTTCATCCATGTTCACCCCCGACACCGACTGCTGTGCGGTGCGGATCTGCGCCGTGATGCTGTCTTGCGACGTGGACGCGATCTGCACGGACTTGGCGCGCGTGCCGACGTCATTGACAAGCTGGGCGTAAGCATCATTGAAGCTCGACACGCCGCCGATGGTCTTGGCGTTCTGCACCTTGGCAAGCGCCAGTGCGTTGCCGTTGTTCTTCACCGCGCCGGTATTGGAAGCCAGCGTGAAGGTATCGCCAGCGCTGGGGGTGCCACCAAAGCTGAAAGTGAGGCCACCAATGTCGTAGTCGGTGTTGGCACCGTTGGCTACGCCAGTGGGCTGGGGCGCCAGCAGAGCGCCGCTGCTGTCTTTGAAGGTGTAGCCTGCGCCGTTGTAGATGGCGGTGATCGGGCTCGTCAGCGGCGTGAAGCCCTGGGCGACACTGGCCAGCGTGGCGGTACCGCTACCCAGATTGCCGCTCCCTGCGTCGGCACGTGCGGGTGATGCCGCTGCGATCTTCGCCGGATCGGTGATCGCCATGTCGAATCCCGCGGCCGCATTGCGGGTCGGCTGGATCGAAAACGAATCGTTCTGGCCCATGGCGGCGCTCACCTGCACGCTGATGCCGTCGTTGGGGGCACTCAGCGTCAGTGGGAACGTCGGAGCGGGCGTCCCTGGGGCGGTCGCCACGACTGTCTTGTCCGACAGACGGGTTAGGTTGTAGTTGGTGCCGTCATACTGCAATGTGTAGTCGCTGTTGGTCAGCTTCGACGCGTCGGTGATCATGGTCTGCGCCGCCGCGCCACCGGTGTTGTTGGCGTTGGTCACCGTGGTCGCCGTGCCCAGCGTGAACATGTCGGTGCCGATGTCGCCATTCAAATCCATGCCCAGCTTGTGCTGGTCATTGAAGGACTGGCCAATTGCAAGCGACAGGCGGCCGATAGCGTTCTGTGCCGTGTCCAGCGTCTCGGTACGGAACTTCAGCAGCCCGCCCAGTGATCCACCGGTGATGGAACCCGCGTCGCTTTCATACACCGTGCCGTTGGGCAGGGTGAAGCCCACCACCGTCCGACTCGGATCGGCCGCCGAGGGAAAGGCCTTCAAGTCGTAGGAATCATTACCCATCACCAGCGGCTGGCCGTTGCCGACGAACACGTTGTACGTCCCGCCATCCTGCACCACCACCTTGGCGCCGACCAGCTTGGTCAGCTCGGACACGGCCTGGTCGCGCTGATCCAGCAGGTCGTTGGGCGGCTGGCCGCCGGAGGCTGCCTTGAGCTTGGTGATCTCCCCGTTAAGGGTGGCGATCTGCTTGGTATAGGCATTGACCTGATCGACTGCAGTGCCGACCTGTGTGTTCACGCCCGACTGCAGTTGATCGAAATAGTTGCTGGCCGCGCGCATCTGGCCCACGAGCGCCTGGCCCGCCGACAACATGCCCTGGCGTGCCGCCGGGTCTGCGGGCGTATCGGAGACGGCCTGCACCGCGGCGAAATACTTCTGCATCAGCGGCGCCAGGCCACCCTTCTGGTCTGCCAGCAAGTTGTCGATCTGGCTGATCTGGTCGGAATAGGTCGACAGCGACGCACTGGCCGACTGCGCGCCGCGCAACTGGCCGGTCAGGAACTCGTCATAGACGCGAATCACAGTGGTCGTATTCGACCCCATGCCAAAGAATCCCTGGCTGGTGTACTGGCCGCCGGACGATGCCACGATGGTGTTCTGCCGCGTGTAGCCTGCAGTGGCCGCGTTGGCAAAGTTGTGGCCGGTCGTCGTCAGCGCGTTCTGCGCAGTGTTCAGACCGGAAAGACCAATATTGAAGAGAGACATGTTGCGCTGACCCCGGATGCTGTTGGTTGCCTCCGGCACATCGGCGCGGAGGCAGGGAATGTGCTAGTTATCGGCAATCGGGGCGGCAGTCTTTAGGGCCATCCGGATGCCAGGGAAGGCTAGGCGAGTGCCTACGCCGACACCTTCTTCATGATCTGCACCAGCTTGTGCCCGTAGGCCGGGTCCGTGGCGTATCCCGCCCGCTGCAGCCCATGCGCCGCTTCGTCGGCGGTGCTCGCCGACACCACCGCCGAGTAGCGCGGATTATTGGTCAGCAGGCGCGCGTAGTCGGCGCAGGCCTCGTCATACGAGCCATAGGCGCGGAAGCGCGCACGCACCTTCTGCGGCTGGCCGTCGACATACTCGGTCGTCGTGACTTCGGCCACGCGGCCCTTCCAGTTTGCCCCGGCCTTGATGCCAAACACGTTGAACGTCGTGCTGCCGTCGGGGTGCGCGATCTCGCGCCGGCCCCAGCCCGATTCCAGCGCGGCCTGTCCGACGATCAGCCGCGCCGGCACGCCGCTCGCGCGCGATGCCGCCTCCGCCGGACCGGACATGCGCGAAACAAAAGCCGTGACGTGAGCCGGCGCATCGTCGGGCAACGGCCCGAGGCTGCTTTCTCCCTGCCCCTGGCCCTGCCCGTCATAGTCCTGCGAGCGGTATTGACGCAGGCCCGCCATCGGATTCCAGCTCGTGCCCGGCACCACGGTGCCGATGGCAGGCACATCGCCATCGGATGCGGCGGCGGCGCTGGCGCCGCGGCTGTCCAGCAGTTGCGCCATCTCGGCGTCGGCCGCGGCGGTGCCCTTGGCACCTGGCGCGGAGGTAGCGCCGATCATGCCCTGAGGATCCTGCGCGCCGGTAGCCCGCGCCAGCTGACGCACCATCACCTCCGCCAGGCCGATGCCGCGTGACGACATCTGCTGCGCGAGCTGCTGGTCGAGCATCGACATGTAGAGCTTGCCTTGCTCGCTGTCGAACACACCGTCCTGCGGCGTGGCATCGCGCATGCTCTTGAGGACCATCTGCGTGAACACGGCCTCGAACTGCCTGGCCGCGGCACGCAGCGTGCCCGGGTCGGAACTATTGCGCGCGCTCTGCTTGAGCCCCTCGAAGCCCTGCGTGTCCAGCGCGAAGCGCTGCGACAGATTCGCCTGCGCGGAAATGCCGCTGTCCATCAGATGATCTCCAGCTCGGCGCGCAGCGCTCCGGCGGCGCGCATGGCTTCCAGGATGGTCTGCAGGTCCGCGGGGGTCGCGCCCAACGCGTTCAGGCCCTTGACCACGGCCGCCAGCGATGCACCGGCCTTCACGATCTGCAGCGATCCGCCCTGCTGCTTCATGTCGATCTGCGACACCGGCGCGACTACGGTCTGCCCACCGCTGAACGGTGCAGGTTGGCTGATGACCGGCTGCGTATTGATCACCACCGAAAGATTGCCGTGCGCAACAGCGCAGTCATCCACGGTCACAGCCTGGTTCATCACGATGGAACCCGTGCGCGCGTTCAGGATCACCTTGGCCGCTGCCTTCGCCGGCGTGACGTCGATGCTCTCGATGCGGGCCAGGAAGCCTACGCGTGCCGCGGGCGACGCCGGCGCGCGCACCTGTACGACTCGCCCATCCAGCGCGGCGGCCACGCCACCGCCCATCGAGCGGTTGATGGCCTCCACCACGCGCTCGGCCGTGCCGAAATCCGTGTCCTTCAGTTCGAGGTTGATGATGCCGCCGTCGGGCTGGAACGCCGCGACCGCACGCTCGACAATAGCGCCATTGGCGATGCGGCCCACTGCCAGCTGGTTGATCTGCACCTTGCTGCCGTTGGCCGACGCACCGGCACCGCCGACCAGCATATTGCCCTGCGCAATCGCGTAGACCTGTCCGTCCGCGCCCTTGAGCGGCGTCATCAGCAACGTACCGCCGCGCAGGCTCTTGGCATTGCCCATCGACGACACCACGATGTCGAGCTGGCTGCCCGGCTGCGCAAACGCCGGCAGCGTGGCCGTCACCATCACCGCCGCCACGTTCTTGAGCTGCATGTTCTTGCCCGCCGGCAACGTGATGCCGAGCTGCGAGAGCATGTTGGTCAGGCTCTGCGTGGTGAACGGCGTCTGCATGGTCTGGTCGCCGGTATTGTCCAGGCCGACCACCAGGCCGTAGCCCACCAGCGGGTTGTCGCGCACGCCCTGGAACGTCGCCAGGTTCTTCAGGCGCTCCGCATGGGCAAAGTTCGCGGCAAAGCCGAACGCCACCACCACGGTCAGCGCGGTGATACTGGCCTTGAGCAGGCTCGACATAAAACGGGCAAGCATCGGAGCGGACATGGACGGATCAGAACGGAGAGACATTGAGGAAGAAGCGCTGCAGCCAGCCCATGTTCTGTGCTTCGTCGATGTAGCCCTTGGCGGTGTACTCGATGCGGGCATCGGCCACCTGGGTAGACAGCACACCGTTGTCGCCGGTGATGGTGCGGGGATTCACCACGCCCGAGAAGCGGATGAATTCCGCACCCTGGTTGATGGCCAGTTGCTTTTCGCCTGACACCACCAGATTGCCGTTCGCCAGCACCTCCAGCACGGTCACGGTGATGGTGCCGTTGAAGGTGTTGGCCGCGCTGGCGCCACCGCTGGCCTTCAGCCCGTTGGCGCCATTGATGCTGGCGTTCGAACTGCTGCTGAACAAGCCTGCCAGTGCCTTGGGCACGGCGTCGAAGGCCAGCGAGGTGTTGCCGGTACGGCTGGCATTGGTGCCCGAGTTCTTCGTGGCGTTGACGTTCTCGGTAATGACGATCGTCAGGATGTCACCGACGTTGCGCGGACGGCGGTCCTCGAACAGCGGATTGCCGGCGTAAGAGGAGGCAAAGATCGAACCGGTTGCCGGCCCCATGGGGCGCGGTTCGGCGCGCGCGGTGGTCGGCAACTGCACAAGCGGCTCGCGCGGCATCAGCGCGCAGCCGCCGCTGGCCAGCAATGCCAGGCCGGCCAGGCAATACAGAACGCGCGCGCCCAGGCGGGAAAGCATGTTGGCCATCATCGCTCCGTCAGCTCATCTGGGTCAGGCGCTGCAGCATCTGGTCCGATGTCTGCACCGCCTTGCTGTTGATCTCGTAGGCGCGCTGGGTCTGGATCATGCTGACCAGCTCTTCCACGACGTTGACGTTGGAGGCTTCCACGTAGTTCTGCTGCAGCACGCCCGCGCCGTTCAGGCCCGGCACGGTGGTGTTGGGCGCGCCCGAGGCATCGGTCTGCACGTACAGGTTCTCGCCCATGCTTTCCAGGCCGGTCGGATTCATGAAGGTGGCGAGCTGGAGCTGGCCGACCTGCACGTTGTTGCTCGATCCGGGCTGGGTCACGGAGACCGTGCCGTCGCGGGCAATGGTCATCGACGTGGCGTTGGCCGGCACGGTAATGGCCGGCTGGATCACGAAGCCGCTGGACGTCACCATCTGTCCGTTCTGGTCGACCTGGAACGAGCCGTCGCGCGTGTAGGCCGTGGTGCCATCGGGCATCGCCACCTGGAAGAAGCCCTGGCCGATGATGGCCACGTCCTTCGCATTGCCGGTCTGCTGCGGATTGCCCTGGGTGTGGATGCGTTCCGTGGCCACCGGACGCACGCCGGTGCCCAGCTGCAGGCCCGAAGGCAGCGTGGTCTGGTCCGACGACAGCGCGCCGGGCTGGCGGATGTTCTGGTACATCAGGTCTTCGAACACCGCGCGACCACGCTTGAAGCCGTTGGTCGAGACGTTGGCGAGGTTGTTCGAGATCACGTCCATCTGCGTCTGTTGCGCATCGAGGCCGGTCTTGGCAATCCAGAGAGAGCGGATCATGTGGTTCCTTGGTGTCCTGCGTCGCGCCGCTGGTAGCGGCGCGTCATGTGTTCACGGGTAGGCGGCGCGGCCGCTTCAGTTGGTAGAGAGCAGCTGGTTGGCGCGCTGGTCGTTCGTGTCTGCGCCGGTGATCATCTTCATCTGCATCTCGAAGCGGCGCGCATTGGCGATCATGTCGACCATGGCTTCGGTCGGATTGACGTTGCTGCCTTCCAGCGCGCCCGACACCACGCGCACGGTCGGATCGGCCTCCAGCGGCTGCGCGCCGGGACGCAGTCGGAACAATCCGTCATCGCCACGCGCGATCGCGTCGGCCGGCGGGTTCACCACACGCAGCTTGCCAACTTGTGCCAGGCCCGCGGAGGCCTCGCCCGGACCGCGCGCGGTGATCGTGCCATCGCTGCCAATGGTGACCTGGGAACCCGGCGGCACCGACAGCGGGCCGCCGTCGCCCATGACCGGCAGGCCGTTGCTGGTCTGCACCTGCCCGTCCTGCGCGACCTGCAGCGAGCCCGCGCGGGTATAGGCTTCGCTGCCATCGCGCGCCTGCACCACCAGCCAGCCGTTGCCCTGCAAGGCAACGTCGAGCGGCCGGCCGGTGTAGGTCAGCGGGCCGGCGCGCATGTCGGCGCCCGGCGTCGAAGTCAGCGTGAAGGCGCGCGTGGGGGACTCCTGCCCCACGACCGGCACCGCGCGGTACAGATTGATCTGCGCGCGGAATGCCGGCGTCGAGACGTTGGCCAGATTGTTCGACACGGCGGCTTGCTGGTCGAGAATCTGCTTGGCGCCCGACAGGGCGGTGTAGATCATGCGGTCCATATGCCCTGCCTGTCTGCGTCCGTGAGGGGGATCCCGTGCATGATCAGATGTTCATCAGGGTCTGCATGACCTGATCCTGCGCCTTGATGGTCTGCGCGTTGGCCTGGTAGTTGCGCTGCGCGACGATCAGGTTGACCAGCTCGCTCGACAGGTTCACGTTGGAACTTTCGACCGCGTTGGACTTGAGCTGCCCGAGCGCGCCACCCGGCGCATTGAGCAGCGCCGTGCCCGAATTGTTGGTGGCGGTCCAGACATTGTCACCGGCCGCTTGCAGGCCTTCCGGGTTGCCGAATCCGGCCAGCACCACCTGGCCCAGCGACTTGGTCTGCTGGTTCGAGTAGCTCGCGAGAATCGTGCCGTCGTTCTGGATCTGGTAGCCCAGCAGGGTGCCGCTGGCATAGCCGTTCTGGGTGATTCCCTTGGGGTCGTTGTCGCCGCGGTACTGGGTCGAGCCGGTCAGGTCGATCTGGGCCGTCAGCGCCGTCGCACCGTTGTTCAGGGCGGCGGCCGGGATGGTGATCGCGTTGGCCAGCGCCGGACCGCCGGGGGTGACCGGGATCATATTGCCGCTGGCGTCGAACGAGACCGTATTGTCGGCCACCTCGTTGCCGGCCGAGTCGCGCACCGACATCCTCCACGGCGACGTCGGCGGCGGGCCGGCAGTTGCCGCCTGCTTCACGAAATACGCAGTCAGCTGTTGCGGATTGCCCAGCGAGTCGTACACCTGCAGCGTCGTGGCGTAGTTGAAGCTGGACGCAGCCGGAATGCCGGCGGTGCCGGTGGCCGGGAAGGTGGCCGGCGTGATGACGGACGCGCCCGAGTCGAGGTTGAGCTGGATGGCCACGCTCGTGGTGGCCTTGGGCGCCATCTGGGCATTGGGCACCACCAGCGGTTGCGGCTGGACGCCGGCGCCGGCGGCCACGCCGGGCGGATAGCCGGTCAGCAGCAGACCCTGTCCATTGGTCAGGTGCCCGTCAGCGGTGCTCAGGAACTGGCCGTTGCGCGAGTAGTACACCTGGCCCGCGGCGTCCTGCAGCCGGAAGAAGCCATTGCCGTTCGTGATCGCCACGTCGAGCGAACGACCGGTCGACGTGATATTGCCCTGTTCGAACGACTGCACCACCTTGCTCACGCGTGTGCCAAGGCCCACCTGTGCGCCGGCGAAAACGTCGGCGAACTGCACGCTGGACTGCTTGAAGCCAACCGTATTGGCGTTGGCAATGTTGTTGCCGATCACATCGAGATTCTGCGCGGCGGCGTCGATGCCGCTCAAGCCCTGACCGAAACCCATGCTTGCTCCTATTTTCCAGTTTTCCGATAAATGGTCGGCGGCAGCCGGCCACCCATGCGATTAGAGAATGCGGCGGACGTCGTCCACGCCCGCGGTCTGGCCATTGCCGATATCGACCTGCACGCCGGCCGTATCGCCGCTGATGCTCTGGACCTTGCCGTAGACCAGCGCCACCGGCTGCACCGAGTTGCCGTTGGCCGTGGCATTGACCTTGAAGGTGTAGTCGCCGTCGGCCACCGCGGTGCCGGCGTCGTTCTTGCCGTCCCAGGCGATGTCGTGGACACCGGCGGTCTGCCCCTTCATGTCGATGGTGCGCACCACGTTGCCGTTCTTGTCGATCACGCTGACCGTCACGGCATCGGCGGTGGAAGGCACGTCGACGCCGAACTTGCCTGCGACGCCGTCAACGACCGACACCTGCGAACCGGGCACCATCACCGTGCGGCCGATCAGAGCCGCGGAGTCCATGGCGCGGCTGGCGCTGACCTGGCCGAGCAACTGGTTCAGCGTCGTGTTCATGGTCTGCATGCTGCTCACGGTGGAAATCTGCGCCAGCTGCGAGGTGAGCTGCGAGTTGTCCATCGGATTGAGCGGATCCTGGTTGTTCATCTGCGTCACGAGCATCGTGAGGAAGTTGTTCTGCAGATCCGCCGCGCTTGCGCTGCCGCTCTTGAGGGCGTCGTTGATGCCCGAAGCGCTGCTGGTGCTGCCGGTGCCGTTGACCGAGGAGGTAGTCGTCATGTCGCGTTGAAAATTTCGTTGTCGTTACTGGCCGATGGTCAGCGTCTTGAGCATCATGTTCTTGGCGCTGTTCAGCACCTCTACGTTCGCCTGGTAGGAACGCGAGGCCGAGATCATGTTGACCATCTCCTCCACCGGGTTGACGTTGGGCATCACCACATAGCCCTCGGCATTGGCCATCGGGTGCGTGGGGTTGTGCACCAGGCGCGGCGGAGACGGGTCTTCCATCACGCCCTGCACCTGTACGCCGCCCACGTCGCTCTGGCCGGGCGTGGGCGCCATGCCGAAGATGACCTGCTTGGCGCGGTAGGCCTGCCCGTCGGGGCTGACCACGCTGTCGGCATTGGCCAGGTTGGACGCGGTCACGTTCATGCGCTGCGACTGCGCCGCCATGGCCGAGCCCGCGACGTCGAAGATATTCATTGCTGGCATGCGTCTCTCCGGCGCTTACTGCTGGATCGCAGCCAGCATGGTCTTGATCTTGGAACTCACCACGGTCAGGTTGGACTCGAAGTGCACCGAGTTGTCGGCGAAGGCCACGCGTTCGGTATCCATTTCGACCGTGTTGCCGTCGACGCTCGACTGCAGAGGAATGCGGTAGGCCAGGTCGGCGTCGTCGCGGGTCGGCGCCTGCGCCGGCAAGTGGCGCACTGATGTGGTCGACAGCGACACACCTTCGGGACGGTGGCCGCGCTCGATAGTCTGCGCCAGCGTGCTTGAGAAATCGAAATCGCGGGCCTTGTAGCCCGGGGTATCCGCGTGCGCGATGTTGGAGGCAATCACCGACTGCCGCTGGGTCCGCAGGCTCAGCGCTTCCTGCTGGAAGCGAAAAGCCGCATCGAGTCTGTCAATCATGTAAGCATCTCCGTTTGGAGCAACCTTCAGGCAAACGACGAAGGGCGACCTTCTTCAGGGATCGCATCTTAGGTTCACCCCTGTCACGCCAATCGGATGAATAAGGACGGGAAATCCATGCAATTCGGAGGGCTTGCCCGGCACCGCCTCCCTACAATGGGACCCGTTTCCTTGCGTGCGGCTGCGGGATGGCTGAATCTTTCCCGTGGCTGCCACATCGTCCTTGCTGGGATGAAGACATGAAGAAGATTGATCGCGCCGCCATCCGTGCGGCGCTGGCCCTGCTGGCGGGAGGCGTCCTGTCAGTCATGGCCGGCGCACCCATGGCCGCGCCGGCACAAGCCGCCCCGGTCGCCGCGCAGGCGCCTAATCCGTTCCCGGAAGACCCGGTGCGCGCATCGGTCGAGCAGTTCCTGCTGCGCCAGACGGCCGGCTTGCCGGGCAAGGCCAGCGTCCAGGTGCAGCCCCCGTCAGGCGGCCGCGCGCCGGAGTGCGTGTCGCCCGATCCGTTCCTGCCGCCGGGCGCTTCACCCTGGGGCCGCGTCTCGGTCGGCGTGCGCTGCGGCGGCGAGCGGCCCTGGATCCGCTATATGCAGGCGCGCGTGTCGGTCCTGTCGGATTACTACGTCGCCACGCGCGCGCTCGGCCCCGGCGAGCCGGTGACGCCGGCCGACCTCGAGGTGCGCCAGGGCGACCTGTCCACGCTGCCCAAGGCCGTGATCACCGACCCGGCACAGGTCGTGGGCGCGGTCACCGCGAACCGCGTTGCGGCGGGCTCGCCAATGCGCAGTGACCTGCTGAAGAAATCGATTGCCGTGAAGTCCGGGCAGACCGTCACCGTCGCGGTAGAAGGTGACGCGTTCCAGATCAGCAGCGAAGGCAAGGTCCTGGCCGATGCGGCCATTGGCAATACCGTGCAGATCCGCCTGCGCAACGGCCAGGTCGTCAGCGGCCTGGTGCGCAGCGGCGACACCGTCGTGCTGCAATAAACTGCTAAAAGTGCATCATGGAACACTGGAATGCAGGACTGGCTGGCGTGCGACAATGCGTGCCAATCCTGCCGTCGGGGCGAGAATTTCCTAAAGATTTCGCCGCGGCGTCCGTAATGACAAGGGAACCCAGCAAGGAACGCCCGTGAAGATCAACCATTCCCCTTCGTCCAGGCCGGCCGACGCCCCGGCCGCGGACAGCCCTGTGCGGCCGCAGCCCGCGCAGAGTGCTCCCGCCGCCCCTGCGAGCGGCGTGAGCGTGAGCCCGCTGGCCGCGCAGGTCCGCGAAATCGGCAGCCGCCTGGCCAACGAATCCGACGACGACATCGACACCGCCAAGGTTGAGGAGATCCGCCAGGCTATTGCCGAAGGCCGGATCAAGATCGACCCGGGCAAGATCGCCGATGGCCTGATTGCCACGTTGCGCGAACTGGGCCAGGGCGACGTCCACTGATAACAGCCACCATGAGCCAGCCCCTGATCCAGAGCCTGCAGAAAGAAGCCGAAGCCGTGACGGCGTTCGGCCAACTGCTCACCGAAGAGCGCGAAGCCCTCAAGGACGGTGATTTCCAGTCCCTGAGCGGGTTGCTCACGCGCAAGGTGGCGTTGGGTCAGGCGCTTTCGCGCCAGGTTGCCGCACGCGAAGCCCAGATGGGCGCGCTCGGCCTGCGCGCCGGCCCGCAGGGCCAGTTGCTCGGCCGCAATATCGACCCGGCCGTGGGCGATGCCTGGCGCAAGCTCATTTTCGCCGCGCGCGGCGCACGCGACAAAAACCAGATCAATGGCGCGATCGTCTCCGCGCACCTGGACCACACGCGCGAAGCCATCAACGTGCTGCGCCAGCACAGCGGCGGCGATTCCGGGCTGTACGGCAAGAACGGCAAGGCCGCCGCCGGCGTCGGCGGCGTTAGCCTGGCCAGCGGCTGAAGCCGGCGGCGTTCAGTCGTCGCAGTACTGCCCGAGCACGCTGAGCCCCCGCTGAGGGTCCCTGACGAACGGATTCGAACGGTCCCATGCATAACCGGCCAGCACGGCGGAAATCATGCGGCGGATATCGGGCGTGGCATCTGGATGAAAGACGAGTTTCTGGAAACTCCCCGCATACCAGGCATCGACGAACGTACGGAAGCAATCCACACCTGACTTCAGGATGCGCGCATAGTCGGCCTCCCAGTCCACCGTCTCGCCCGCGAATTCGCGCACGATGCATCCCGCCGCCAGGCTTGCCGACTTGAACGCGATCGTCACACCCGACGAGAAAACGGGATCGAGGAATTCGCCCGCGTTGCCGAGCAACGCGTAGCCATTGCCCCACAGCGACTTCACGTTTGCCGCATAGCCCGCGATATGGCGTGCAGGGGTATCCCAGACGGCATTGGCCAGCAGGCCCGCCAGGGCCGGATCCTCGTTCACCAGTGCCTGCAGCCGCTCCGTGTCGCTGCCCGCATAGCCGTCAAGGAAAGCCTTCTCGGCGACCACGCCCAGTGAACAGCGGCCGTTCGAAAACGGAATGGTCCAGTACCAGACATCCACATGCCGCGGATGAATCCCGACGCGAATCTTGTTGCGGTCGAAGGTGCCCGGCATCACGCGGTCTTCGACATGCGTGAAGATGGCACTGCGCACCGGAAAGCCAGATGGCGTTTCGAGCTGTAGCAGCCGCGGCAGGATGCGCCCGAAGCCGGAGGCATCGAGCAGGAAGCGGCTGGTGACGCGGTAGTTGTTGCCATCGGGATCGCGCACGGTCACGACCGGCTGCGCCCCCGATACGTCCACGTCAGTCACCTGGTGCCGGAAGCGGACTTCCGCGCCCTGCTTCTCCGCCTCGCGGATCAGCACATGATCGAAATCGGCCCGCTGTACCTGGTAGGTGGTTCCCCAGCCGGACGAGAATTTGTCGCGAAAATCGAAATCGACATAACGGTCGCCACGCGCAAACGCCGCGCCGTTCTTGTACTGGAACCCCGCTTCGACCACGGCCTGCAGCATGCCGGCCGCCTCGATGTACTCCATGCTCTGCGGCAACAGGCTCTCGCCAATGGAAAAACGCGGGAAGGTCTCCTTCTCGAGCACCATCACGCCAATACCCTGACGACGCAGCAGCCCGGCCGCCACGGAGCCCGCGGGCCCGGCGCCGATGATCAGCACGTCTGCAACTTGATCTTCCATTTGATCCTCCAACGCATTCAGCCCGCACGCAGCACATGGCCGACTGAAGCCAATGACGAGGCGGCCCCTCTCCGCAGGAAATCGCGTCCTGCAGGATCCGACGGCATCGCTACGGAAGGGATGGGCAACAAGGGGCCGCGAACACTGCCACGAGACAGTATGGCCACATGCTACCGAATGAACGGAAACGTGGAAACAGGACAGCGCGGGTAGTGCCAGGCGGCGATATCGATGTAGGCTTGGGCGTCACACCGGTGCTGGCACGCTGTCCGTCAACGGAACCCTACGATGACCTGGTTGCTCCTGCCCTGCAGCACAGGCGCCACCGCGCCCTGCCCGGGCAACCTGAAGGCAAACACAAAGCCCTGCGTCGCGTCGTCGCCATCGAAGGCGTCGGTCCTGCCTTCCGACTGCGGCAGCATCACGCAACGCTGGGCATTGCAGAGGTAAGCCTGCAGATCCACCGGCGGTGTCGCGACAAAGCTGTAGTGCCAGCGCACCGAGGTGACGATGCCTTCGGATTGCGGCAGGTTGCCGCTTGGCAGGATCGGAGGAGAAACGGTGCGCTGGCCGCGGCCATACAGCGCCGGTCCGTTGACCGATGCGCTCCAGGTATGCCGCGTGCCGGCCTCGGGCGCGGCCCACGCAGCGGTGGCGATCGCCGCCGGCACGGCCGCCATGGCATGCAGGACAACCCGTCCGATGCCTGACCGGCCGCGCATCAAAGCATGCCGCGCAGTTGATTGCGCAGGCGCGTGATGGCCTGCCCGCGGATCTGGCAGACGCGCGATTCGGTCACCTCGAGCACCGCGCCGATCTCGCGCAGGTTGAGTTCCTGGTCATAGCACAGCGACAGCACGAGCTTTTCGCGTTCGGGCAGCCGGTCGATGGCGCGGATGAGCGCTTCGCGCATGCCATTTTCCATCAGCTGCGTGAGCGGATTGCCGTCTTCGCTGACGCCAAGATGGCGGTCGAGAAAGTCTTCTTCGCCCGAGCGCTCGAAGTCTTCGTAGTGAAGGAGCTGGCAGCCATAGACCTCGTTGAGCAAGACCTGGTAGTCGTCCAGCGGCATTTCCAGTTCCTGCGCGACTTCCGAGTCGAGCGGTGCGCGGCCGAGCTTCTGTTCCAGGCCGCGCTGCGTGCGTTCGATGCGGCGCGTGAACTGGCGCAGGCTGCGCGACTGCCAGTCGTTGGCCCGCACCTCGTCAAGCATGGCGCCGCGGATACGCTGGCTGGCGTAGGTCTCGAAACGCGCGCCATGCGTATCCTCATAGCGCTTGGCCGCGTCGAGCAGGCCGATCATGCCGGCCTGGATCAGGTCATCGATCTGCACGCTGGCCGGCAGCTTTGCGGCCAGCTGCAGCGCGATGCGGCGCACCAGCTGCGCGTGGGTCTTGACCACGGCGGCCTGTTCGAGCTTTCCCTGGATCGTGTACATGGTGGAATTCTCGTGAATGCTTGCTTGCAAAGCCTGCCCGCATGGCGGGCCGGCGGGTCAGGGTCGGGGTCGTTTTCCGTTGCGAAGGGTCATGCGCTCAGGCTGCCACGGCGGATGGCGCGGCCGTGACCGGCTCTGCGCGCAACGGCCATGCGCCGATGCCACTGGCGGCCCGGCGCAATGCAATCGTGGCTGGCGCAGCCGGGTAGGCTTCCACCACGCAGCGCCCCAGCTGCACGCTGCGCTTCACCAGCGGATCGGCCGGCAGCCAGCCAGCGCTGCTGATCTCGACGCCAAGGTACTGCCGCGCGGTGCGCGCCAGGTTTCCGGCAATGGCCTGCACCGCGGCCTCGGTGGCCGCCATGTTGACCACCAGGTGGAAATGCCGGCAGGCGTACAGATGATGCAGGCGCTTGATGCTGGCATAGGCCGCGGTGATCGAAGCCATCTCCGGGCGCATCACCACCAGCACGTTGTGCGCGGCGCCCGCCAGCGCGGACAGCGCACCGTCCGCGTCCGTCACGGCATCGATCAGCACGCTGCGAAGGCCGGATAGCGAATCGGGCCATTGCGCGACGTTCGACTGGGGCGTACCAGCCGGCAATACCGCGACAGCGCCCGCCGGACGCGCGCCGAGCGCAGCCTCCAGCGTCAGGCGCCCTGCGCGGAGGTCGGCAAACGAGCCGGCAGGTTCCGCGCCGGTCAGTCTTACGGCATGGCCGGCCGGGTCCTCATCGACGAGCAGCACGCGTTCGCCTTGCATCGACAAGGCGTGCGCCAGGCCAGAGGCAATGGTGGTCGCCCCCGCCCCCTGTTCGCTGGCCACCACGGCGATGCGGCGCGTGACGCGCGGCGCCAGCATGCGTCGCAGGCTTTCGGCCTGGTCCACCGCCAGCGTGCTCACGACGTGACTCCCGGAGCCATGAGTTCGGGCAGTCCGGACAACGAACCGGCCGGCGCCGCCACAGCGGGCTGCGCGGCACCGATGGCAGCGGCGCTGTCGTCGCTTTCGAGGAGATCAACGGGATCAGGCGTGCCAGCCGACTGGCGTCCCGGATAGCTTTCCAGCACGTCCAGCAAGGCCAGCAGGCGGCCCATACCTTCATTCAGCACCGGACCGGCCACCGCGGCACTGCCCGGCTGGCGCGTCCCGCTGCGGCCCGCCAGGCGAGCCAGGAAGGCCGGCGCCGTCGCCGTCGGCGAATGTTCCAGGCGCAGCGCGGTCACGCCCAGCTGGAGCGCGGCCAGGCCGCCACCGGCGGCGCTGGCGCCTTCGCCGTCTTGCGCGAAATGGTCCAGCGCATGGCGCAGCGTGCGGAACTGAACTTCGGCGTTGTCCGCCCACAGCGACCAGCGCGCGGCATGCGCGGCGTGGCCCGACAGTTGCGGATCGCACAGCAGATAGCGTGTATCGAGCAGTTCGCCCGAGGCGTAGTCGACCGTCCTGGCGATCACGAGATGGGCGTCGATGCCGCCTTCCGGCGCGCCGCGGCCGCGAACGGGCCCCTCCGGCACGCGTACCTCGGTCGTTGCCAGCCACTGTACGGCCTCGCGGCCGCGCACAGTGACTTCGCCCACGGCGTGGAACGTCAGCGTTTCGGCCAGAGCGTCCAGCTTCCACGCGGTGCCACCGCTGATCACGCGCGCGGTCTTGCGCGCGGCGGCCACCCAGCGTTCGCCGGATTGCTGCCAGCGCGTCAGCGTGGCAGCCGCCGGCAGCGCATCGACCAGATGGACGACAGGCCGGGCCGCGCCGAGCGTGGCGCGCAGCGTGGCGGCTTCGGCGTCGGCCTCGCCCATGGCCTGGCCAGCACGGCCAGCCGGGGTGACCGTGGCGGCCAGCGGCATGCCGGTGCGATCGCCAAGCCAAAGCGTATGCAGCATCGACTGCGGCGCGCGGCGGCCGGGTACGGGCACCTGCAGCGTGGCCGCCAGCGACAGCACGAACTGATCGCATTCGCGGCTCACGTCGCGGCAGACGGCCTCGCGCACCAGCTGCGCCATCGGCCGCAGCGTGGGCGCGTCGGCAGCGCGCTGCTGCCAGAGCTGGCGTGCCAGTTCAAAGCCATGCTGCGCGGCATTGAGTTCGCTCACGCACTGGCCCAGCGCGTCCGCGCTGTCGGTCAGCGAACGCAGCACGTCATCGGCACCGCCCTGGCGGGCCGGTGTGTCGTCCAGGCTGCCGGCCTGCCTGCGCGCGGCGTCGGCATCGGCAAACACCGAACCGCGGCGCGGCGTGAGGAAGGCGCGCTCGACCATCGTGGCGCCATTGGCGAGTTCGAGGTGTTCCGGCACGCGTTGCCCGGTCGACACGTAGAACACCGGCAGGCGGTGACGGATCACCACGTCCAGCACGGAACCGAGGTGCGTGGCTTCATCCACCTTGCTGATGATGCAGCCGTCGACGCCGCCGCCTTCCGGCACGGCGTCATGGCGGTAGGCATGCACCACTTCATTGAGGGTGTCGCCATGGCTGGCGCCATTGAGCAGCAGCACGCGCTGTACCGGCGCCTGCACGCCCGCGAGCATGGCGATCTGCTCGGACAGGTTGCGGTCGCGCTGGCTCATGCCAACGGTATCGATGATCACCAGGTGCTTGTCTTTCATCGCCGCCAGCGCGAAGCGCAGGTCGGCGGCATCTTTCACCGCATGCACGGGCACGCCCAGGATGTCGCCGTAGATGCGCAGCTGCTCGTGCGCGCCGATACGGAAACTGTCGGTGGTCAGCAGCGCCAGGCGTTCGGGGCCGTGGCGCAGCACGTAGCGCGCCGCGAGCTTGGCGGTGGTGGTGGTCTTGCCCACGCCGGTAGGCCCGATCAGTGCCAGCACGCCGCCCTGGTCGAACAAGGCCTCTTCGTTGCCGAGCACCGGCACCTTGCTGGCCAGCTCGGCGCGAATCCACGTCATGGCGGCCGGACGGTCGCAGCCTACCGGCAGCCGTGCCAGCAGCGTGCGCGCGAGCTGTGCCGAGAAGCCGGCCCCGACCATCCAGCCAAACAGCGACTCGCGCAGCGGATCGCCCGCGGCCACCGCGCCGGCGGCAGCTGCCGGAGCCAGCCCCGCCAGCTGGCGTTCGAGCAGCGCACGCATGGACTGCAGCTCGCCGCGCAGGTCGCCGATGGCGGCCGGCTCGGGCGCTGCCACGACGGGCTCTGGCGCAACGTAGACTTGCGCACCGGCCGATGTGGCGCTGAGATCGGCATCGCGCATGGCGACGATCTCGACGCCGCCGTCGATGGTGCGGTTGGACAGCACCACGGCGTCGGGCCCCATGGCTTCGCGCACCTTGCGCATGGCTTCACGGCCGTTGGCCGCGACGAATTTCGCTACGCTCATCTTGCGTTCCTCACGCACCGATCATTGCGGTAATACGGATATTGCGGTTGTCCGGCACTTCGGCATGGGACAACACCCTCAGCTGCGGCATGGTGCGCCGCAGGAAGCGCGCCATCAGCGGGCGCAACTGCGACGGCACCAGCAGCACCGGGTCCAGGCCCATCTGCTCTTGCCGGACGACGGCACCCTGGGTCTGCTGCAGCAGCGCATCGGCGAGTCCCGGCTCGATGCCGCCGCCATTGGTGAGCGCCTGCGACAGCACGCGTTCCAGGCCGGCATCGAGGCCGATCACCTGCAGGTCCGCGCCATTGGGGAACAGCTGCTGCGTGATGGCCCGGCCCAGCGACTGGCGCACCAGCGAAGTGAGTTCGTTCGGGTCGCTGATCTTCGGGGCGTGCTCGGCGATCACGTCGAGAATGGTCCGCATGTCGCGGATGGGAACGCCTTCGTCGAGCAGGTTCTGCAGGATCTTCTGCAGCGCCGTGAGCGAGATCGCCTTGGGCACCAGGTCCTCGGTGAGCTTCGGCGCTTCCTTGGCGATGCGATCGAGCAGCAACTGCACTTCCTGGCGGCCCAGCAGCTCGGCGGCATGCATGTGGATCAGGTGGTTCAGGTGCGTGGCAACCACGGTGCTGGCGTCCACCACGGTGTAGCCGTAGGCCTGCGCCTGCTCCTTCATGCCGGCGTCGATCCAGACAGAGGGCAGGCCAAAGGCAGGATCTTTCGTCGCCGCGCCTGGCAGCACGCCGCTGACCTGCCCCGGGTTGATCGCCATCCACTGCCCCGGCATGGCTTCGCCACGTCCGATCTCGACGCCCTTGAGCGTAATGCGGTAGGCGTTGGGCTTCAGTTCCAGGTTGTCCCGGATATGCACGACCGGCACCAGGAAACCGATCTCCTGCGCCACCTTCTTGCGGATGCTCTTGATGCGGCCGAGCAGTTCGCCATCCTGTGCGCGGTCCACCAGCGTGATCAGGCGATAGCCGACTTCCATGCCAAGCGGGTCGACCAGCGTGACGTCGTCCCAGCTCGCTTCGGTCGATTCCTGTGCCGCGGCGGGCGCGCGCGCTTCGTGCTGCCTGGCCTGTTCCGTGGTGACCGCCCGGCGCGCCAGGTGGCGTCCCAGCCAGGCCATGCCGCCGGCCAGCAGCAGGAAGGCGATATGCGGCATGCCCGGGATGATGCCCATCATGCCGATGATGCCGGCCGTCAGGTATAGCACGCGCGGGTTCGTAAAGAGCTGGCCGGTGAGCTGCTCGCCCACGTCCTGCTCGTTCGACACGCGCGACACGATCACGCCGGCGGCCGTCGAGATCACCAATGCCGGGATCTGCGCGACCAGGCCGTCGCCAATGGTCAGCAGCGTGTAGTTGTGCACGGCGGTGCCGAAGTCCAGGTCATGCTGGACCATGCCCACCACCATGCCGGCGGCGACGTTGATGAACATGATCAGCAGGCCGGCCACGGCATCGCCGCGCACGAACTTGCTGGCACCGTCCATGGCGCCGTAGAAGTCCGACTCCTGCGCGACTTCGGCGCGGCGCTTCTTGGCCTGCTCTTCGTTGATCAGGCCGGCATTCAGGTCGGCGTCGATCGACATCTGCTTGCCGGGCATGGAATCCAGCATGAAGCGCGCGCCCACCTCGGCAATCCGCCCCGCGCCCTTGGTGATGACCATGAAGTTGATCACCACCAGGATCGCGAACACCACGATGCCGACCGCGAAGTTGCCACCGACCAGGAAGTGGCCGAACGCCTCGATGACCTTGCCGGCGGCGTCCGGGCCGGTATGGCCCTCCAGCAGCACGACGCGCGTCGACGCCACGTTGAGCGACAGGCGCAGCAGCGTCGTGAACAGCAGCACCGCCGGAAACGCCGCGAAATCGAGCGGCTTCTGCGTGTACATGCTGACCATCAGCACCATGATCGCCAGCGCGATATTGAACGTGAACAACAGGTCCAGCACGAACGCCGGCAACGGCAGGATCATCATCCCGAGGATCATGACGATCAGCAGCGGCCCGGTCATCGCCTTCAGCTGGCCGGCATTGCGCAGGCCAGGCAGGTTCAGCAGGGAGTTCAAAGCGTTCATGCGCGGCTTTCCGGAACGGCAAGTTCATCCGGCACCCTCAGGTCGACAGGCGCGGACGGCTGCGGACCCTGCGAGTAGTGCCAGTGTTTCAGTTGATAGACCCAGGCCAGGACTTCGGCGACGGCGGCATAGAGGCCGGCCGGGATTTCCCGGTTCAGTTCCACGTGGCGGTGCAGCGCGCGCGCCAGCGGCGGCGCGGACATCAGCGGAATACGGTGCTCGGCCGCCAGGGCGCGGATGCGCGCGGCGACCTCGTCGGTACCCTTGGCCACCACGCGCGGCGCGCCCATGCGGCCTTCCTCGTAGCGCAGCGCCACGGCAAAGTGCGTGGGGTTGGTCACCACCACGTCGGCCTTGGGCACTTCCGCCATCATCCGGCGCCGTGCCATGGCACGCTGCTGCTGGCGGATGCGGCCCTTGATATGCGGGTCGCCTTCGCTTTCCTTGAATTCCTGCTTGACCTCTTCCTTGGTCATGCGCAGCTTCTTGAAGTGCTCGTAGAACTGCCAGGGTACGTCGATGGCCGCCACGACCAGCAGCGACAACACCACCGCCAGGCAGCAGTGCAGGACCATGTCCAGCATGTGCAGCAAGGCCTCCTGGACCGGCGCGTTCATCAGCGCGATGGCGTCGGGCAGACGGTGCCAGACGACCCAGGCGCCGACACTGCCCACCAGCAAGGACTTCGCGATGGCCTTGAACAGTTCCGCCAGCGAATGCGCGGAGAACATCCGGCCCAGTCCCGAGAGCGGCGACATGCGGCCGAAGTTCGGCGCCAGGACCTTGGTGGAGAAGGTCCAGCCTCCGGTCAGCAACGGCGCGGCCAGGGCCGCCACGCCGAACAGCAGCAGCAACGGCAGGAAGGCAAGCAGGCTTTCCCAGACCACGCTGGCGAAGGCCGTCAGCATGCGCGAGGGATCGAACGCCGTGGCGGGCTCGAAACGCAGCGACTGCCGCATGACGGTATCCAGCGCGCGGCCCAGCACGCCACCGAACGTCCACAGGCCGGCCACGCCGGTGGTCAGCATGATCAACGTGGCGAGCTCGCGCGAGCGAACGACCTGCCCCTCCTCGCGCGCCTTTTCCAGGCGCCGCGGTGAGGCGGGTTCGGTCTTCTCGAGATCGCTTTCTTCGGACATCCACGCTCCGTGACAGGACGGTCAGGGCGGCACGCAATAGCCGCCATGGGTCAGCGAGGATTATCGAAGCGTGCCCGAGCGGGCATTCAGAGGAAAAGGCGGGAGATTTCGGTGCTGTTTAGGAAATGAGCACCGGCGGGAAGTTAACGGCAGCCGGGCAGGTCGACTTTAGCCGGGAAGAAGGCCGCGGCGGTGGCGCTGCGGGGAAAAACGTCAGGTCACGACGGACCTTGCCCGACCAGTTGGGTGCTCCCTCTCCCGCTTGGGGAGAGGGGAGCAACCGCGCACGCCTCAGAACCCCAGGCTGGCCAGCAGGTCGTCCACCTGGGACTGGTCGGACACCACATCCGCCTTGCCCTCGGGATTGACTTGCGGACCGTTGAGCAGCGTGGCGGCCTGGACCTCCGTGCGGCGCTCCGTCGGCACGTTCTCGATCAGCACCTGGAGCAACTCGTGCTCGAGCGTGCGGATCATGTCCATCATCTTCTTGATGACCTGGCCGGTCAGGTCCTGGAAGTCCTGCGCCATCATGATGTCCAGCAGATGGCTGCCGGTGGCACGGGCCTGCTTCGGCACCTCGGTCAGGAAGGCGCGCGTGTCAAGCACCAGCGTGCGGGCATCGCCCAGCTCGACCGGCGTTTCGAACCAGGCGTTCCAGCGCTTGTCCAGGCCTTCGGCCTGCTGCTCGATGGCGGACTGGATCGGCTGGGCCAGCTCCACGGCATTGAGCGTGCGCTCGGCCGCCTGCTCGGTCATGACCGCAATGTAGTTCAGGCGGTCGCGTGCATCGGGAATGGCCTGTGCGGCGCGCTCGATTTCCTTGTCAAGGCCGAGCTCGCGCATGTTGTCGCGCAGCATCCGCGTCAGGTTGCCGATGCGCACGATCAGTTGTTCGGCGGAATCGTTCGGAATAGTCGGGGTCATGGGACGCTCCGTCGGCTTCAGCCGCCCAGCTTCTCGAAGATCTTGGTGATCTTCTCGTCCAGCGTCGCGGCGGTGAACGGCTTGACCACGTAGCCGTTGGCGCCGGCCTGGGCCGCGGCAATGATGTTCTCCTTCTTGGCTTCGGCCGTCACCATCAGCACCGGCGTCTTGCCGATGGCGGCGTCGGCGCGGATCGCCTGCAGCATGCTCAGGCCGTCCATGTTGGGCATGTTCCAGTCCGAGATCACGAACTGGAAGCTGCCGTCCCTGGCCTTCTCCAGCCCGGCGGCGCCGTCTTCGGCTTCCTCGACGTTATTGAAGCCCAGCTCCTTGAGCAGGTTGCGAATGATCCGACGCATGGTCGGGAAGTCGTCGACCACGAGGATCCTGATGCTCTTGTCCACTTTTAAGGCTCCGGTAGATGCAGTTGTGGAATGTCGTTCGCTTGTCGGGTCCGGACCAGTCGGAAACAGTCCGGCTCCGTTATCTCAGACCCGTTGCGCACGGGTCCCGTAAGTGGCCAGCCGCGCCATCACGCGCTGGGTCATCGCGTGCAAAGGCACGACTTCATGCACGCCGCCGGCGGCGATCGCCTCCTTCGGCATGCCAAACACGATGCAGGTGCTTTCGTCCTGCGACAGGTTGTAGGCACCCGCTTCGCGCATCCGCAGCATGCCCTTGGCGCCATCCTTGCCCATGCCGGTCAGGATCACCCCGATCACGTTCTTGCCGCCGTGTTCGGCGGCCGAGTCGAACAGCACATCGACGGACGGGCGATGGCGGTTGACCGGCGCTTCCTGCGACAGGTGGGCCACGTAGTTGGCCCCGCTGCGTGCCAGGCGCAGGTGCGAATCGCCGGGCGCGATGTAGGCGTAGCCGGGCAGCACGCGTTCGCCGTGCACGGCTTCCTTGACCGTGATGCGGCACAGGCCGTCCAGGCGCTGCGCGAACGAACGCGTAAAGCCGGCCGGCATATGCTGCACGATCAGCACGGCAGGGCTGTCCGGGGGCAACGGCATCAGGAAGTCCTTGATCGCCTCCGTGCCGCCGGTCGACGCACCCAGGATGATCAGCTTCTCGGTCGACAGCAGCGGGCTGCGCAGGATTGGCGCGGCGGCGGCCGTGCCGGTCTCCGGCACATGGGCCTGGCGCACGCGTGCGCGCGACGCGGCGCGGATCTTGTCCGCGATGGTGTCGGTGTAATCCATCAGGCCGTCGCGGATGCCCAGCTTCGGCTTGGTGACGAAGTCCACCGCGCCCAGCTCCAGCGCGCGCATGGTGATCTCGGAACCGCGCTCGGTCAGGGACGACACCATCAGCACCGGCATCGGGCGCAGCCGCATCAGCCGCTCCAGGAAATCCAGGCCGTCCATGCGCGGCATTTCGACGTCGAGCGTGAGCACGTCGGGGTTCAGGCGCTTGATCATGTCACGCGCCACGAGCGGGTCCGGCGCAGTCCCGACCACTTCCATGTCGGGCTGGCTGTTGATGATTTCCGTCATCAGGCTGCGGATCAGCGCGGAGTCATCCACGCACAGCACCTTGATCTTGGCAGCAGTCATAGTCGTTCTGCGTTTGTTCGTTCAGGAGGGCACGCGCGTCGCCGGCGCGCGCCCAAAGAGCTCTCCGCCGCGCGCCGGCGCCGTGCCGGACGTGGCGATGGCGCGCGCCAGCGCGCGCTCGTCGCGTTCGACCGAGACCTGGTCGTCCTGGCGCGTCAGGCGGCGCACCAGTGCCAGGCCGGTGACCGGGAAATAGCTCACGCGCCTTGCATGCGGGCCGCGCAGGTCCTGCGCGGCCACGCGAATTTCTTCGGTCTTCAGGTAGCGCAACACGAAATCCGCGTTGCGGTCGCCAATGTTCAGCGTGGTCATGTTGGCAAGCACCGCGCCGCCGCCGAAGACCTTGGCCTCCAGGCGCTCGCGCCGCGCACCCATCTTGAGCAGCTCGTTGATCAGCACTTCCAGCGCGTAGCAGCCATAGCGCATCGACGCGGACAGCATGCGGTCCGCGGTACCGCCTTCGTCATCGGGCAGCATGAAATGGTTCATGCCGCCCACGCCGGCCTTTTCGTCGCGAATGCACGCGGCGACGCAGGAGCCGAGCACGGTCGTCAGCACCACATCCTCGCCGGTCACGTAGTACTCGTTCGGCAGCAGCTTGATCGCCTGGCGATCGAACTCGCGGTCGAAGTACTTGCGCGTGGCAATGGCTTCGGGAAGGTGGGGCGTACGCATCAGGGCCTTCCTGCGCGGGCGGCGTCCGTCGCCAGTTCGTACACGGTCTGGCCGCGCAGCTGGAACGCGCGCGTGACGTAGGAGAAGTTCTCCGAATGGCCGGCGAACAGCAGGCCGCCCGGCTTGAGCAACGGCGCGAAGCGCTCCAGGATGCGGCCCTGCGTCGGCTTGTCGAAGTAGATCATCACGTTGCGGCAGAAGATCACATCGAAGCGTTCGCGGATGCCCCAGTCGGGCGCAAGCAGGTTGAGCGGGTCGAACGTGATGGCGGATGCCACGTCCGGCTTGACCTTGACCGAGCCCGCGCGCTGGCCGGTGCCTTTCAGGAAGAAGCGCTTGAGCCGCTCTGGCGAGAGGCGCGCGACCTGCTCTTCCGAATACACGCCGGCGCGCGCCTTGGCCAGTACCTGCGTGTCGATATCGGTGGCCAGCACCGTCGCCGCGCGATCGCCGAGCGCCTCGGCCAGCGTCATGGCGATCGAGTACGGCTCTTCGCCCGTCGACGCCGCGCAGCACCAGACGCTGTACGGCCTGCCGGTCTTCTTGGCATGCTCGGCCAGCAAGGGGAAGTGATGCGCCTCGCGGAAGAACGATGTCAGGTTGGTGGTGAGCGAGTTGGTGAAGTACTCCCACTCCGGCGATGCGTCGTCGGCATCCAGGATGGCCAGGTAGCTGGCGAAGTCTGCGAGCTGCAGCGCCCGCAGGCGCCGCGCGAGGCGCGAGTACACCATTTCGCGCTTGTGGCTGCCCAGCGAAATGCCCGCGCGCCGATGAATCAGTGCGCGGATCTTCTCGAAGTCGCGCTCTGTCAGCAGGAAATCGCGCGACTCGTCGCGCCGCGGGGCGGCTGCCGCCGCGTTGGCGGCGATCGCGCCCGGGGCAAGGCTGGCGGCGGTACGGTTGGGCATCATGGGTTCGCGTGGCAATGCTTGGTAACGCTGGGGGCTGCGGATTGTTGCGCCAAAGGCGCCGCTTACGCAGCCTCGGCTTCGATCAGTTCCATATCCGGGCTGGTGATCAGGCGCTCGATGTCGATCAGCACCAGCATGCGGCCCTCCACCGTGGCCAGGCCCGTCAGGTGCTCTGTGGACACCGACACGCCGAACTCCGGCGCCGGCTTGATGGCGTCGCCGGTCAGCGTCAGCACGTCGGACACGCCGTCCACCACGATGCCCACCACGCGGCCCGCCACGTTCAGGATGATCACCACGGTCTGGTGGTCATAGCGCACGTTGCCCAGGCGGAACTTCATCCGCAGGTCGACGATGGGCACGATCACGCCGCGCAGGTTGGTCACGCCCTTCATGAAGTCCGGCGCGCTCGAAATGCGCGTCACGGTTTCATAGCTGCGGATCTCCTGCACCTTGAGGATGTCGATGCCGTACTCTTCCGTCCCCAGCGTGAACACCAGGAACTCCTGGCCCGAAGCCTCGCTTCCGGGGGTATCGATCTGTCCGATGCCGGCCATGATGTCTAGTTCTCCTTAGATTGGACGATTACTGCGCCAGCGCGGGTTCCTGCCGGCGCACGCCGGTGCGCTGCAGCGCACCGACATCGACGATCAGCGCCACGCTGCCGTCGCCAAGGATGGTGGCGGCGGAAATGCACGGCACCTTGCGGTAGTTCGTTTCCAGGTTTTTCAGCACGACCTGGTGCTGGCCGATGAGCTGGTCCACGAGCAAGGCGAAGCGCTTGCCTTCGGCCTGCAGGATCACGGCGATCCCCTGCGTCGGCTCTTGCAGCGCGTCGGCCACGTTGAAGACGCGGTGCATCTCCAACAGCGGCAGGTACTCGCCACGCACATGCATGACGCGGTCCGAATTGGCCGCGGTATGGATGTCCTCGGACTTCGGCTGCAGCGATTCCATCACGCAATTCAGCGGCAGGATGAAGGTCTCCTCGCCGACCCTGACCGACATGCCGTCAAGGATCGCGAGCGTCAGCGGCAGCACGATGCGGATGGTGGTACCCAGGCCCGGACGGCAGCTGATTTCCACGTGGCCGCCCATCTCCTGGATGTTGCGCTTGACCACATCCATGCCCACGCCGCGGCCCGATACGTCGGTCACCACTTCGGCCGTCGAGAATCCCGGCGCGAAGATCAGTTGCCAGACTTCCTCGTCGCTGATGTTCTCGGACACGGGCAGGCCGTTCTGGATCGCCTTGGCCAGGATGCGTTCGCGGTTCAGGCCACCGCCGTCGTCGCTGACCTCGATCACGATGTTGCCGCCATGATGCTGCGCGGACAGGATCAGTTGCCCGGTGGGGTCCTTGCCCGCGGCCACGCGCTTGTCGGGCGTCTCGATGCCATGGTCCAGGCTGTTGCGCACCAGGTGGGTCAGCGGGTCGATGATGCGTTCGATCAGGCTTTTGTCCAGCTCGGTGGCCTTGCCGAACGTCACCAGGTCGATCTGCTTGCCGAGCTTGCCAGCCAGGTCGCGCACCAGGCGCGGGAAACGCGAGAACACATAGTCCATCGGCATCATGCGGATGGACATCACGGACTCCTGCAGGTCGCGCGCATTGCGCTCGAGCTGGCCCATGCCGGAGAACAGGCGGTCGAACAGCACCGGGTCGAGCGAGGACGCCGTCTGCGCCAGCATCGATTGGGTAATGACCAGTTCGCCCACCAGGTTGATGATCTGGTCGACCTTTTCGGTCGGCACGCGGATCGAACCGGATTCCTGGCTGTGCGCGGCAGCTGCCGCCGGCCTGGCCTTTTCCTTGGCCGCCGGTGCAGCCGGCGCGGCCGGTGCAGCGGCTGCCGGCGCCGGTGCCGAAACGGGTGTGGGTGCGGGTGCCGGTGCGGCGGCAGGCGCTGCGACGGACTCCGCGGCCGGGGCTGACGCGCCGGCTGCCTCGACCACGATCTGATCGGCATCGATCACGAAGCAACAGACCGCGATGATGTCGCCGGCGTCGCACTGGCTGTTCAGCCAGATCACCAGTTCGCCGTTTTCTTCCTGCTGGCCGGTGATCTCGCCAAGGTTGGCAAGCTCTTCACGCAGCAGCGCCTGGTCGGAGGCCGACAGCTTGATCAGCCGGACCTTCAGGCCACCAGCCGCTGCCGCGGTAGCAGCGGGGGCTGCAGCGGGCGCCGGCGCGGCTGCCGGCGCAGGTGCGGCCGCCCCGCTCGCCTCCTGGGCCAGCTGCTGCAGCACGGCGCAAATGCGCGCCAGCGTTTGCGGATCGGGTTCGGTGCCGTTTCGGTAGGCGTTGAGCTGATCTTGCAACACGTCCTTGGTTTCCAGAAAGGTATCGATGATGGTCCTGGACAACGCCAGTTCCTGGCGGCGCGTACGGTCCAGCAGGTTCTCGAAGATATGCGTGGTTTCGGTCAGTGCCGCGAACCCGAAGGTCGCCGCGCCGCCCTTGATGGAGTGCGCGGCACGGAAGATCGCGTTGAGGTCTTCCGGGTCGGGCGACTCGATGTCCAGGCCAAGCAGCAGCTGCTCCATTTCAACGAGCAGCTCTTCCGCTTCTTCAAAGAAGGTCTGGTAAAACTGTGTGATATCGATATCGACAGACATTGGCGTCCTGACTCACTAAGTTACTGCGCTAAGCGCTGCCGCCATGCACGGCGGCAACGCATCATTCCGTCTTTGCCCTGGGCGCCGCCGGGGTGGACGCGGCCAGCCCTTCCTGCATCGCGCCGGCCGCCTTGCCGGCCTGGGCCTGCACCGTGACCTCCGCCGCGCTGGCGTTCTCCGCCTCGAACCTGGCCTGAGCCTTGTGGTTCAGCACCACGATGCTGATGCGCCGGTTCACCGGGGCGAGCAGGTCGCCCTTGTCCAGCGGCATGGTGGCCGCCAGCCCCAGCACGCGCAGCACCTTGCCTTCCTGCATGCCACCGGCGATCAGCTCGCGCCGCGAGGCATTGGCGCGGTCGCTGGACAGTTCCCAGTTGCTGTACGTGCGCTCGCCGTTGGAATAATTGGCGGCGTCCGTGTGGCCGGACAGGCTGACCTTGTTGGGCAGCTCGTTGAGGACCGGGCCGATCTCGCGCAGGATCGCGCGCATATACGGCTCCACCTCCGCGCGGCCGGTCCGGAACATCGGGCGGTTCTGCGTATCGAGGATCTGGATGCGCAGCCCTTCACTGGTGATGTCGAGCAGCAGCTGCGGGCGGAATTGCCTGAGCATCGGATTGTTTTCGATGATCTCTTCGAGCCGGCTCTTGAGCGCTCGCAGGCGCTGCGCTTCCTGGTACTCGTTGCGGCGCTGTTCCGCGGACGGGTCATTGTCATGCGCACGCGCGACTTCGCCGTCCTTGCGCATCACGTCCAGGCCGCCACCGGGAATCACGCTGGGCGACTGGCTGCTTTTTTCGCCGCCGACAATGGCAACTTTCAGCGGCATGCGGAAATACTCGGCAACGCCTTCGAGGGTTTTCTTGTTGGCGCTGGACAGCAGCCACAGCACCAGGAAGAGCGCCATCATCGCCGTCATGAAGTCGGCGTAGGCAATTTTCCAGCTGTGGTTGCCATGTGGCTTGGCGTGCGACTTCGCCCTGCGGACGATGATCGGACGCATATCGTTTGCGCTGCTCATGACGGTGCCTCGGCAGGATCAGCTCAGGCTCTTGACTTCGCGGACGTGGTCGTCCAGCTCGAGGAACGACGGCCGCACCGTGGAGTACAGCACCTTGCGGCCAAATTCCACGGCTACCAGCGGTGCGTAGCCATTGAGCGAAGCCAGCAGGACGACTTTGATGCACTCGTAGACCTTGACGTTCTCCGACACCTGCAACTCGATGCGCGACGCCAGCGGCGAAACAAAGCCGTAGGCCAGCAGGATGCCGAGGAACGTACCGACCATGGCGTGGGCGATCAGCGCGCCGAGCTCGGCCGGCGGCAGGTCGGCCGAAGCCAGCGCGTGCACCACGCCCATCACCGCGGCCACGATGCCGAAGGCTGGCAATGCATCGCCGACGCGCGACAGCGCATGCGCGGGAATCTCGGCCTCGTGGCGGAAGGTTTCGATCTCGTGGTCCATCAGGGCCTCGATCTCGAACGCATTCATGTTGCCGTTGACCATCATGCGCAGGTAGTCCGTCAGGAACTCCATCACGACGGGGTCGGACAGGATGCGCGGATACTGGCTGAACACGCTGCTCGCAGCCGGGTCGGCAATTTCCTTCTCGAGGAACAGGATGCCTTCGCGGCGTGCCTTGGACAGCAGCACGTACAGCAGCGACATGACGTCCAGGTACAGTTCCTTCTTGTACTTGGAGCTCTTGAACAGGCCCGGCAGCGCCTTGAGGGTCGCCTTGAGGGCCTTGGTGGTATTGGTGGCGATGAAGGCACCGGCGGCAGCGCCACCGATGATCACAAGCTCCGCCGGTTGATATAGCGCGCCCATGTGGCCGCCGGTCATGGCATAACCGCCAAGCACCGCCGCTACCACGACGATATAGCCAAGAACTACTAGCACGATCGGATCCCCGTCAAAAAAGCGCGTCTATCACGCACGATTGCCCGTTGCACAGGGCGGACTGGGACATCCGGTCCGCCAGTGCTGCGTAGCTTGCCAGCCTGGCGGACCTCAACCAGGATCAGGCTTCGGTCTGCAAGGCGGCGGCGTTCTTCGAGGGCTGCTTCTTCACCTTCCCGGCACGCGATGGCGGACGGCACAGGCTGCACACGAAGTTCGCGTGCGGCTCATAGGCGTGCGTGACGAACTTTCCGCCGCAACACGTGCAACCGGAAAGCTGCAGCATATTGCTCTCGAAGAACCGTACTAACGTCCAGGCACGAGTGAAACTTAAGACAATTTCGCCGCCGAGCAGCGAAACATGCTCGAGATACAGACGGTATGCAGCCACCACCGCACGAATACCCACGGTCTCGCCTTCCTGCACCATGAACTGGTACGCGGAGAAGAACACCGACGAGTGGATATTTGGCAGCCAGGTGGTGAACCAGTCTGTCGAGAACGGGAGCATGCCCTTGGGCGGTGAAACGCCCCGCAGCTCCTTGTAGAGGCGGATCAGCCGGTCGCGCGAGAGCGTGGTCTCGGCCTCGAGCACCTGCAGGCGCGCACCCAGGCCGATCAGCTCGATGGCGAGCTGCGTCTGGTTGGCATCCTGGAGTACGCTCTTGCGGCTGGGAACCGACGCAGAGGCAATGCTGCGCGCGGAAGGCGCCTGCAGGAGCGCGGTCAATTGAGCGACTCCACAGGCTGGCGGGCAAGAAGGATCGCAGCGTGCATCTGCTGCATATCGTGGCTCTTGGCCGTATGGGTGAGGGTGGACAGAAGCGCGTGGTCGTCAAAGCGGAACCTGCACAGCACCATGTTCGATGCCGCGAGCTTCACGAGTTGCGCCGACGTCAGCTTGGCAAGGATGTCCGCAATTTCCTTGCTGACACCAAGCCTGAACATGGCTTCTACCTGGTTTTCTCGCACCAAGCGTTGTGCGAGCAGCAGATAGGCGAGGTTAACCTCCCTGATCTCCTGGAGAACTTCACTGCTTTCCAATTTTTCCCCGCTACCAAAAACCCGCCTTGCGCTTGTCCGGCGCTTACCGGCGGCCCAGTAGAGGGCTGTCGGCGACCAGATCGTTTACATGCGTATCAGACGGGTACTACGTACGACAATAGGAACTTCAGCCCGGCTTCCCTTATTCGCTCCGCACCAAATCGTTACAAGTGTTACAGAGTGTAAGTGAAACTTTTACGTTTATATCGGCATTCTGCCCGCTATGCCAATCCCTACTTACGCGGGGGGAACCGTAATGTCGTACGAAAGATACATGGCTGACCGAATTTTGTAACAAAAGCGGCCTGCAACATTTGATGTAACGCAATACTGCGACGTCTAAGTCATTGCATCTGCCGATTTGGCGGCGTTTACCGGGATTCCACTATTGACGAACTCGAATGTGACGAACTGAACAGTCGCCGCAACCATGCGGCCAGCCGGGCGAACACGTCGTCGGGCGCTTCCTGGAACAGGTGAGGGCGTGCCCGCGCGGCCTGTTCGAGTACGCGGTTGGCTTCTTCGACCTGGACCGATCCGTACTGCAGCGCCAGCGTCAGCGTGGCCCGCAACTCTCCGACTCGCGAACGCCCCAGGGTCTCGTTTTCCTCGGTCTGCAGCGCATACATCAGGTCATAGGCGCGCTGCCGCAGGCTTTCCGCCAGCACCCATGCCGGCGTGCGCATGCGCTCCTCCAGCACCCGGACATCCTCTGCCGAAGCAGCAACCTGTGAGGCAAGCGCTTCGGTGAACGCGGCATCGGCGCCGCACTCGGCCAGCACCTGGGCCGCCCATTCGCGCGCATGCTCGAAGCGCTGTTGCGGCGTCCAGTCCGACTGCACGGCCAGGCCGAAGCCGAATCGCCGCGCATCGCGCATCAGCGACGAGAGGGCATTGGGCAGCTGCTTGTCGAACACCTTGCGCGCCCAGCCATATTCGCCGCTGGCCAGCAGTCGCATGACCGCCCGTTCCGTCAGCGGACCGTCTTGCTGGAGCAGCCGGGCGCGCAGGAAGTCATTGAACTCAGGCGGCAGGAAGTCCTTGTCGAAGTTCGTCGACAGGGCGACGAAATCAACGAACTCGCGGCGCAGCCTGGCCACGTCATCTGGCGACAAGGCCAGGGTGATGTTGGTATTCATGGCATCGAAGGCAAAGGCGGCCGGCAACCCGTTGCAACGGTTGCCGGCCGCCGGGGCTCAGAACGCGCTCCAGTCCCCGTTGTCCGCAGTGGCGGGCACGGCCGCCCGCGGGGCCGCGCGGACGGTCGTGGCCGGCTGGGTCACCGGTTCATTGGCGGCATCGGCTGCCGCGGATACCGCCGGAGCAACGTCCTGCGCCGGCTTGCCGGCCCGCGCGGTCTTGCGCGCGGCTTGCGGCCTGGCCTTGCCGGACGGCCGCACGGCGGTCCGGACCGAAGCGGCCGGCTCGAAGCGGGCCGGCGCAGGCGTGCCGTCCGCTCCCAGGCGGAATGTGCCAACCGCCGTCTGCAGGCGCCCCGCCTGGTCCTGGAGCGAGCCTGCCGCGGCGGCGGCCTGTTCCACCAATGCCGCGTTCTGCTGCGTCACCTCGTCCATCTGCGCCACGGCCTGGTTCACCTGCTCGATGCCCGAACTCTGTTCGGCCGACGCCGCGCTGATCTCGC
>NZ_JBYOJP010000033.1:0-23123 GCF_057798975.1 Cupriavidus sp. 21MJTG02-4
CCTCTGCGGCGAAATCCATCGGGGCCGGCGGACTTAGTTCCGCGATCGAGTCCGAATATAAGTCCGCAACCACCCTACTGGCTATCGACAAATATCCCTTGCAAAAGGGAGGCGACCATATAAGTAAAGATGATACTTTCCGCGTGATTAAGCGCGCGGAGGAACATTTCTACGAATTGGTACCGCGATTACTACAGTTCACGACGACAGAATCGCCACTGTGACACACATGGGAGCTCATGTCTGGCAGACTGGGCCGTCCACGGTCGCCGATAGGCCGGGGCGGGAGGCGACCATTCCATCTACAGTTCACGGCTCTCCTTCACGAATGATGAGCGCGGCTCGCACGAATTGCGATCTTCAACAACGCCTCAACCGTCCTATCCTCGAGACAAAACGCAATTAATCGCCAGCACCACAAGCCAACCCCTGTATGCGGCTAGCGGCGGGGCGTGCCCGCCAGCGTACGGCCGTCCTGCCTGACGTGACCATCACCAAACCTGACGTAGTTTCGCGATCATGAAAGTACATGCAGGGCAGTCGCCGCTCGTTGTTCCCGCCTTCTCCCCCATGCTGCGCCCCCTCCCTGAACCGACACCTCGTTCGCGCGCAACGATTCGCACCGTTCACCAACCTGGGGACCTGCATTCGCGCCACCCGGGCGGAAGACGGGCTGCCCATTGACTAGACGGCGAGACATTGGGGGGGCTCCGTCGGCATGTTGTCCACAGGAGAATGGCAAGGGCGTCAATCTCGAGCGCGACTCGCGGGTGCTGGATGGACTGGGTTTGACGATGTTGGCCGTTCCCAAGGAGCCTGAGTCCTGGCTCGAGCCGGCAGCGGCTCATGCGGTTGAGGTTGGCAATTGCGGGGTGGGAACCGCACGCCTAGCTGGATAGCCGCGGGGCTGGCACCCGCCTAATAGAGGGCGCGTCCCGAAAAACCTAAATCGCTCGCCACGGCGCTGGCACGCTCCCCCGCCAGTTCCAACCCTGAATCGGTCACTGTGGCAGATCGCTAATGCACGCAACTGCCCTTCACGACTGCTGACATGTTCGCGACCCTTAGCCGGTGACGGACCTCGGCGGGCTATTGTTACTGCATAGCAAGGTGTTTGCCGTGAATCGCAAAGATGACACACGTCTCCATGCAATAGACTTGCCGTCTGAATGCGATCGCCTTGATGGACAGTATGCTGCGCCGGCGCCGATGCGCAGGCGTAGAACAAAGGAATGTTGGGTCTTCCGCAATTTGTGTGACGACGGCGAACTGGCGTGGTGGATCTTGTAGCGTGGAACGGCCGGCGTCTCCACCGTCCACCATCATTCTTCCGGTTGAAGAACGTAGTCGAGCCCGCCAGCCTCGTGCCCGCCGTCACGAGCTCACCCCCACCTGCATTGGCAATCGGACTCGCGTGTCCAGCGGGACAACCTGACGACATTTAACGCGAACGCGCAACTACCTTACCGCCTACCCTCAATTCCTAAAATCGAGACGATGCGATGAACTATTTAAACGATGAGCTATATGAACGAGGACTTGTCGGGCGCCGCGCGGTAACGGGCGACTGCCCGCGGATGCGCTTGATCCTGGCGACTATCTACGCGCGACAGTCATGACCGCAATCCTTGATGCGACCGACTGTGCCAACTCCCCGCCAGGCTCGTCCGGCGAGCCCATCACTATCGAACGCCAGGGCAGCTTCTTCGTCGGCGGCCGGCAGGTGACTGCCGCCGGGACCTTCGATCCCGACGCATTGCCTTATCCTTCCGGCGCGGGGCAGACCTTCTGGATTGACCAGATGTACGTGCAGTACCAGATCCCGCTGAACGCACGCAAGCTGCCGCTCGTGTTGGTGCACGGCGCCGGGGGTACAGGGCGTGTCTGGGAAAGCACGCCCGACGGCCGCGAAGGCTTCCAGACCATCTTCCTGCGCCGGGGCTTCCCGGTCTACATCGTCGACTTGCCGCGGGGCGGCCGCTCCGGCTTTCCGAGCTTCACTGGATCGATGGGCAAGCTGGACGACAAACAGCAGGTCGTCCCAGGAACGACGTTTACGCCCGGACGCGAACATGCCTGGAACCGCTGGCGCTTGGGCCCGAAGTACCCCGAGGTGTTCCCGGTGCAGGCCTTCCCGATGAACGCGGTCGACCAGTTTCTCCAACACGTGCGGCCGCTGGTCTCGGACGACCCGCAGGTGATTTGCGGCGCCCTGGTGGCCCTGCTCGAGAAGATCGGCCCGGCGGTGCTGGTTACGCATTCGGCCTCAGGTCAGTACGGATGGCTCGCCGGCGCGCGCTCGCCCAACGTGAAGGGCATCGTGAGCTACGAACCTGGTTTTGTATTCCCGCAGGGCGAGGTGCCCCCGCCGATTCCCCTATATCAGGAAACGCAGGATGCCGGCGCTCCAATCGGCCAGCAGGAGTTCGCGAACCTGGCGAAAGTGCCAATCGAGGTGGTCTACGGTGACAACATCCCGAAGCAGCCGATTTCCGACCTTCTTGCCGACGGGCGGCGCGCGCAGGTGATCACCGCGCCGATGTTCGTCGATGCCTTGAATCGGCGCGCCGGCCAGGCGAGCTTGCTCCTGCTGCCCGACGCGGGGCTGAGCGGGAACTCGCATTTCATGTTTTCAGACCTGAACAACCTGCAGGTGGCGGATCTGCTGTCCGCCTTCTTGGCCCGTTTCGGTCTCGACGCCCGCTGACACCAGCCGGTTCCGCCGAGCTCATGATGGACCCGCGTCAGCTTAGCCCTGCAACGCTCACACGGTGTGCAGCCTGACTGCGCGTTGCTGCGGTTCCACGCCAAAGTGCGAGTGCCGCCCGAACGTGTCAGCCACCCAGTTGACAAATACTCGCACCTTGGCCGAGAGGTGGCAGTTCTTCGGGTACACGGCAGAAATCGGTAGCGCCTCGGTCTGCCAGTCCGTCATAACCTCTACCAACCGGCCACTGGCCAAGTACGGCGCGGCTGCAGCGCGGGAGAGGCAGGCCAGACCATGTCCCCCCAGTGCGCACTCCAGGTAGATATCGCCATCATTGGTGGAGATGGCGGACGGCAGCAGGACTTCGCTGCGCTCGGTGCCGCGCGCTAGCGGCCACGGCCACTCCCGCCCGGTGCGGTCGGACAGGTAGTTCACCGCCTTGTGGTGGCTCAGTTCGGCCAGGTCGTGAGGGGTGCCGAAACGCTTTAGGTAGCTTGGCGATGCGTAGAACGCCAGCTTTAGCTCGCCGATGCGCCGTGCGACCATCGATTCGGGAAACGTACCGATGCGCAGCACCACGTCGACGTCGTCTTGCAGTAGGTCGATCATTTTGCTGTTGATGGTAAGGTCCAGCTTAATCTCTGGGTAAGCCTTGAAGAAGTCTTGGAGACTCGGGATCAGGGCGAGCCGAGCGAGTCCGGCAGTTGTGTTCACCGACAGCGTGCCCTTTGGCGAATTGTTATGGCTTGTCAGGGACTGTTCGGCTTCTTCGATGTCAGCGAGGATGCGCACGCAACGTTCATAGTAGGCCGAGCCTTCTCTGGTCACGCTGATGCGGCGGGTGGTCCGGTGAAGCAGCTTCACGCCCAGGTGGGTTTCGAGGCTCTGGATCAGGCGGGTAAGGGTGGCCTTGGGCAGGTCGAGCGAGTCGGCGGCACGCGAGAACGTGCCGACGTCGACCACGCGCGTGAAGGCCTGCATTGAAACAAGACGATTCATGATGAGATTCCGACTCGGTTGTCGAACCCTTCAAGGCCTACTGATTGCGAGTAGGCGAATTGGGTCGACTCCGATTTCGCATTGACGTCGAGAGGCGCTATCTCGATGTCGATCTTCCTGAAATGTTCACCCCCGGGAAATGCGACCGATGTGGCCAGTACCGAGGTTCTTCAGGCTACGCTCGGCCGCCCGCATCAGGTAGCCGCGCGACAGGTCGGCGCCGTTGGGCGCAGTCAGACCTGCGGGATAGCCCACTTTGGTGGCCACCACCCAACGGTCGCGGTCGTCGTGGATGGTGCGGCCGACTATCTGCTCGGAGACGCCGGCACTGTAGGCGTCGGCGGTATCGATGAAGTTCACGCCGGCATCGCGGGCACTGGCAATAATTTCGAGCGCCTCGGCCTCGCCGGTCTGGTCTCCGAACATCATCGCGCCAAGGCACAGGCTCGATACCTTGAGGCCGTTTCGGCCCAGTGGTCGGTGGATCATGGAATGGATTCCCTGGTTTGGTTCGTGGGTTACTTGCGAGTGCTGCCCAGCAATTCGCGGATGTGGTTGACCGCGGTCACTGCGCTTGCCCAGCCTGCGTAGAAGGCCAGATGCGTTGTCAGTGCGACCAGTTCGCGGCTCACGCCGTTCTGCACGGCAAATGGCAAGTGAAAGCCCAGTTGTTCGCTCTTGCCGGTGGCGATCAGCACCGCGCAAGTGATGAGGCTCCTGTCACGCCTGGAGAGCGCTGGATCTGACCACACCTGTCCAAAGCGCACGTGGTCGTTGAGGTTCACAAATTGACGTGCAATGGCGTCAAAGGCCTTCTAGGCCGCGGTTTGGGATATGTCTTGAGTCATTTCCTGTCCATCACTGGTCGTCTGCGTGGCTGCGTCGAGCCAGGCTTGCTCCCCGGGCACATTGTGGTGATCGGGAGGCAATCGGACTAGACTGAACAACTCGTATGGACCTATGAATCAGATTCATCAATGCGCGAAAACATTAGCGATCTGTTGACCTTCTTGGTCGCGCGCGAACGAAACTTCACGCGCGCGGCGGGTTACCTGGGGGTCTCCTAGTCTGCGCTCAGCCATACAATGCGGACGCTGGAGAGCCGACCGGGCCTGCGCTTACCGACTCGCGCGACCCGCAGCATGGTGGAGGGTCCTGCGCCAAAGAATTTCGTGCCTTTAGTCTTCAGGCGCCAGCCATCCGGGTGCCACGGGAGCAGACCAATGCTACTGCGTGGTTGCTTGCAGCGACGTGTTGGAATGGCTTCCGCCATCCCAGTGCGCTTTGTCGCGAATCTCCACATCCCGCAACTGCCGTTCCACGGTGGCTCAGCGGGTTCGATGTCGTAGAACGAATTAAGTACCCTCGCGATATCACGGCTGGGCTGGCGGCAAGGGTAGGGTGGATTGAATTCGAAAGCCGCCGGCTCGTTAAGGCTCTCCTACCAGCTCTCCAAGCGCGGCAACTCGCTGCGCGTGATGGCCGAGGCGGTCCGTTGGGGAAAGCGCGGCGCACGTACAACACCAAAGAAGCGTTTGCCCTGGCGGATGGGAATGCCACACGGTCCGTGCTCCTGGTTCGAAGGTGACTGTTCCACCTCCTGCTCGGCCCGCCAATGACGCCTCGAAGAAGGAATCCACCCGAACCGCACCTGGGAAGTCCTATTGAGAGCCTTGGACGGAGCGTTGGGACCTGGGATTCAGCTATTTAGTATCGTCAGCGCTTGCTAGAATGCGCAAAGAGCTTTGAGCCGGATTCATGAATGCCCCGCGACAACTTCAACGACCTCCTTGCTTTCATCGCCGTAGCGCGGGAAGGTAGTTTCACGCGTGCGGCGGGTCAGTTGGGGGTGTCTCAATCCGCGCTGAGTCATTCGATTCGCACACTGGAATCGCGGCTTGGCGTCCGCTTGCTGACTCGTACCACTCGAAGCGTTTCGACCACTGAGCCCGGCGAGCGACTGAAGCAGGCCGTGGCGCCTCAGTTTGAGGAAATCGAGGCCGAGTTGGCAAGCGTTGGCGAACTTCGCGACAGGCCGGCGGGCACGTTGCGTATTACCGCGACGGAACATGCGGCACACACGGTCTTGTGGCCGAAGCTGGCCAACGTTCTGCCAAAGTATCCGGACATCAAGCTCGAGGTCAGCATGGACTACGGCCTGACCGACATCGTTGCGAATCGATTCGACGCGGGCCTCCGGTTGGGCGACCAAGTGGCAAAGGACATGATCGCCGTACGCGTCGCACCCGATATGCCGATTGCGGTTGTGGCAACGCCCGCATACTTTGCATCCCGATCCAGGCCTGCTGAGCCTCAGGACCTGACGGGACATTGCTGTATCAACTTGCGCTTGCCGACACAGGGCGGTCTCTATGCATGGGAGTTCAGCAAGCGCAAGCGGGCGATACAGGTACGCGTGAACGGGCAACTCGTTCTCGACAATATCGCCGAAATTGTGACCACCTGTCTCGCGGGATTTGGCATCGCGTATGTGCCGTTGGACACCGTGGCTTCGGCAATTGCTGAGGGTCGGCTTGAGAGGGTTCTGGAAGATTGGTCCCCAACCTTCCCGGGCTATCACCTCTACTACGCGAACCGCAAGGGGTCGTCCAGGGCGCTTGCTGTCTTGGTGGACGCCCTACGGGTTCCCGATGATGACCCGGCTCGCGATGCATGAATGACCGCATCAACCCGCCGCAGACATCTGAGCGAGGAGCTTGTCAAGCGTAATGGGGTAGTCCCGAACTCTGACGCCCGTAGCGCTATACACCGCATTGGCGATGGCTGCGCCGACGCCGCAGAGTCCCAGTTCCCCAACCCCCTTTGCTTTCATAGGCGACGAATATGCGTCCACTTCATCAAGAAAAATGACCTCCTGATTTGGTATGTCCGCGTGTACCGGCACTTCATAGCCTGCCAGGTCATGATTGACGAAGAATCCTCGACGCTTGTCCACGGCGAGTTCTTCCATCAGCGCGGCGCCCACGCCCATTGTCATCGCACCAATGACCTGGCTGCGCGCGGATTTCGGGTTGAGAATGCGGCCCGCCGCGCAAACCGCAAGCATGCGCCGCACGCGGATTTCGCAGGTGTGAATGTCTACGCCAACTTCCACGAAATGCGCACCAAAGGTCGACTGTTGATACCTGCGCGTCAGGTCGCCGAACTCAATGTGGTCTTCCGCCACCATGCCGCCATCACCGGCCAGCGATGCGATAGGCAGGCTCCGGCCATCCGCCAGGATATAGCCACCGGAGAATCTGGCGTTGGCAACGTCAATGCCGGCTTTGGTGGCAAGTGCTTCGCGCAATTTAACGCAGGCCGCATACACGCCGGCGGATGAGCTGTTCGCGCCCCATTGGCCACCGGATCCCGCCGATACCGGAAAATCCGAATCGCCTAGACGGACCACCACGTTGTCCAGTGGAACCCCGAGCATCTCAGCAGCGGTTTGAGCAATGATGGTGTAACTACCTGTGCCGATATCGGTCATGTCCGTTTCGACAGTGACCGTGCCGCGCCCGTCGAGCCGGACCCGAGCTGCGGACTTCGTAACCTGATTGTTCCGAAACGCTGCGGCAACGCCCATGCCGATCCACCAGCTTCCTTCCCGTCGGCTCCGCGGCTTGGTACTGCGCGACTTCCAGTCGAAGCGCGCTGCGCCGGTTCGCAAGCATTCCACGAGGCGGCGCGCAGAGAATGGTCGCTCCGGATTCTCCGGATCCACCTGCGTGTCATTGAGGATTCGAAACTCGACCGGATCCATTCCGAGCTTCTCCGCCAACTCGTCCATTGCGATCTCGAGTGCCATTAAGCCTGGCGCCTCACCCGGTGCGCGCATCGCATTGCCTTCAGCCAAATCCAATGCAGCCACGCGAAGCGCCGTCATACGATGTTCGCCAGCATAGAGGAGGCGCGTCTGTTGCACTGCGTTCTCGGGCTTGACCGCGCCGAGATCGCCGGACCAGCTTTCATGCCCGATAGCCGTAATCCTGCCTTCCGGCGATGTGCCGATGCGAAGTCTCTGGATGGTGGCGGGTCGGTGCGTGGTGTTGTTGAAGATGAGCGGCCGGGGCAGGGCGACCTTCACCGGGCGATTGGCCGCGCGTGCGCCCAGCGCAGCGAGGATTGCATCGGCGCGAACGAAGAGCTTGCCGCCGAAGGCCCCGCCAATGAACGGGGAGATAAGTCGGACGTTTTCCTTGGGAATGCCAAGCGTTTGTGCGACGTCGCCACGGCTCCAGTCGATCATCTGGTTCGATGTCCAAAGCGTGAGCTTGTCGCCTTGCCATGCTGCAAGTGTCGCATGCGGCTCCATCATGGCGTGGGCCTGATCCGGCGTTGTGTAGGTGGCGTCGAGCTGTACCGCGGCGCTGCCGAATGCGGAGGCGAAGTCGCCCACTGCCGAGTTCGGCGTTCCCGTCTTCGGCGTCATGGCGGTAGCCTGGGCGTTGGCAAGATCGTATGCGCCTTGTGCCGGCGCATATCGGATACGCACGAATTGCGCCGCCGCGCGGGCCTCCTCGAACGTTTCGGCTACCACCAGGGCAACGGCCTGGTGGTAGTGCTGAATCTCCGGTCCGCCCAGCAGGCGCGCATTGTTCCATAAGCCCTTGCCGAGCGCTCCCGCATTCTCGGCGCTCACGATCGTTACCACGCCTGGTGCTCGGCGCGCTTGTGACATGTCGATAGAGAGAATCCTGCCTTTCGGAATCGCCGACCCGATAATGTAGCCATACGCGACGTCGGGCAAATTGTGCCATTCGTACGCGTAGGTCGCTGTGCCGGTTGTCTTGCGTGCGCCTTCGATGCGATTGACGGCCTTACCGACTACGCGCAACTGATCGATGGGATTGGTGGTTGCCGGAGAATCAAATTTCATGCTTTCCTCCCTTGGCTAGCGCCAGCGCGGCATCGATTGTCCGCTGCGCGAGCTGCAGCTTGAACGCATTGTCATGGGTCGGGGTGGCGCCGGCCAGAAGACGCCGGGCCACGGCGGCTGCGCCGCGTGGCATCTCTGACTCGGCTGCTTCCATGCGCCACGGCTTGTGTGCGACTCCGCCAAGTGCAACGCGGCCCGTACCATCACGCTGGACAATTGCCGCCACCGACACTAGTGCGAACGCATATGACGCCCGGTCCCTGACTTTGCGATAGACGTGCGTGCCCCCGATCGGCGAGGGTAGGGTCACCGCGGTAATCAGCTCTCCGTGCTCCAGCGCTGTTTCGATGTGTGGTGTGTTGCCGGGCAGCCGATAGAAATCCGCGATGGGAATGATGCGCACCTTGCCGTCGGCGCGAACGGTTTCGACGCTGGCGTCGAGCAACCGCATTGCCACGGCCATATCGCTCGGATTCGTGGCAATGCAGGCATCGCTGGCGCCGATGACCGCGTGTTGCCGACTCACTCCGCCAATTGCGCTGCACCCGCTGCCAGGCGCCCGCTTATTGCAGGGCTGGTTGGTATCGTAGAAATAGGGGCAGCGGGTGCGTTGCAGCAGGTTGCCGGCGGTGGTCGCTCGATTGCGCAACTGGCCAGACGCCCCGGCCAACAAGGCGCGGGATAGCACGCCGTAGTTGCGGCGGATACGATTGTCGGCGGCAAGATCAGTGTTGCGTACCAGGGCGCCAATACGCAGGCCACCTTGAGCAGTGGCTTCAATGCGGTCCAGTTTGAGCGCATTGACGTCGACCAGATGGGCAGGCGATTCAATGCCGAGCTTCATCAGGTCCAGCAAGTTAGTGCCACCGGCGATGAAGCGACTGCCTGGCGTGCGAGTGGCAGCGGCGGCAGCCTCGGCGGGCGTTTGCGCGCGCTCGTAGGTGAAGGGCATCATGATTGGCTCCTCACAACGCTGGAGATGGCATCGAGAATGTTCGCATAGGCGCCGCAGCGGCAGATGTTGCCGCTCATGCGCTCCCGGATCTCGGCGGCGTCCGGCCTGGGCCTTGCGGTAAGGTCCGCGCTGACATGGCTGGGGATGCCCGCCTTGATTTCGTGGAGGACTGCCACCGCCGAGCAGATCTGTCCGGGTGTGCAGTAGCCACATTGATATCCGTCATGCCTGACGAAGGCAATCTGCATAGGGTGCATCTGATTCGGTGTGCCCAGCCCTTCGATGGTGGTGATCTTCGCTCCTTCGTTCATGACTGCCAGCGTCAGACACGAGTTGATGCGCCGTCCCTCGACGATCACCGTGCATGCGCCACACTGGCCGTGATCACAACCCTTTTTGGTCCCGATCAGATGGAGGTGTTCCCGCAAGGCATCGAGAAGCGTGGTGCGCGTGTCGAGGTCCAGCGTGCGCTGCGTTCCGTTGACCACCAGCGAGATCTTCTCGGACACGACGGGTCGCACAGTCATTGGGTCCGGGGCGCGGTCGCCAGCGACGGCCAGTGGCATGGCAACGGCAGCTGCCGAGGCGGCGCCGACCTTTAGCAAATCTCGCCGGGAGATCCTGACTTCGCATAGGTCTTCCATAAGTTTCCCCTCTTGGAACGTCGACGAATCGGCCTCCCGACCGCTATTGCTCAGTCAGAAAGCTTCCAGACCAAACCATTCAGCCCAGGCAGGACGCGGTCGCCTGTCTCGTGTGAAAACGCCGCGAGAGCATTGAGGTGGCCAGGCTGCCGATGCCGGCAGCGCCCATGATCCATGCCATCGTCCATGGCGTGCCGTCGGAGAACCAGCCCACCATCGCGGCGCTCAGAATGCCGCTGCCATAGTGCATGGCCCCCACCACTGAGGATGCAGAGCCGGCCTTGTGAGGAAATCCCGATAGGGCGCCCGCAACGGAGTTGGCGACGATGAGCCCGTTCATCGACAAGTAGAGGAAGATCGGCAGTGCAAGACCGGCCAGTCCGCCCCATCCGAACCTCGCATCCAGAGCCAGCATTACGCCTGATCCCGCCAGTATCCAGGTGCCCAGATGGAAGAGCTGTTCGCTTCCGATGGTCTTTAGCAGCCGGGCGTTGACGAAATTTGCTGCCATCATTCCCACGATATTCACACCGAACAGGAGACCGTAGGCTTGCGGGGAAACGTGGTAGTAGTCGATATATGCGAAGGGGGTGCCGACGATAAACGTGTAGGCACCGGCGTAGAAAAACCCGCCGGAGAGGGCATAGCCAATCAGCCGGGGATCGCGGACCAGGGAGAGGTAATCGCGCAGCACGTTGCGCATCGGGTCCGTACTGCGGCGCCCGGGGGGCAGTGTTTCCGGCATGGCACGCAGCGACAGGATGGTCAGCAGTCCCACCAATGCCAAGGTCCAGAAGATGCCTTGCCAGGACCACCATGCCAGTATCTGGCCGCCGAGCAGTGGCCCCAGCAATGGCGCGACGCCCATGATCAGGATCAGGGTTGAGAGTACGCGCGCGGCGTCATCGCGTGCGTACAAGTCACGCACCATCGCCCGTGCCAGTACGGGACCGACGCATGCACCCAGTGCCTGCACCACGCGCCAACCCATCATTTGCCATACGGTTGTCGACATCGCGCAACCAGCGGAACCGATCGTAAACAGCACCAGGCCGATGGCGATCGGCAGGCGCCGACCACGGCGATCTCCAATTGGGCCCCATATAAGCTGACCGGCGCTGAAGCCGATCAGGAACGCGGAGAAGGTGAGCTGAATGTTGGCCGGGTTCGCATGCATCATCCGGCTGATGGTCGGCAGCGCGGGTAGATACATATCCGTCGAAATGGATGCGAACGACATCAGCGCGCTGAGGATCAGCATCAGACGTAAGGCGTATTGCGGCGCCGCGGCGTCGACAGTAGACGATGGCGAGGTCATCGGATAGGGAGTCAGGGAGGGAAGGCGGGGGTGAAGTCCCCGCCTGTTGGGCGCTACGCCTGAAGCGAAGCCATGTCGATCACGAAGCGATAGCGCACGTCGGCCTGCTCCATGCGCGCGTAGGCTTCGTTGATCTGATCTATGCGGATCATTTCGCAATCCGGCAGGATGTTCTTTTTGGCGCAGAAGTCGAGCAGTTCCTGCGTCTCGCGGATGCCGCCGATAGGGGACACTGCGATGCGACGGCGGCCAAGCAGAAGCGGCACCGTGCTGGGTTCGTCCAGCGGGCCTACCTGGCCAACCAGGACCAGTGTGGCATCGACATCGAGCAGCGGAACGTAAGGATTGATGTCGTGCTTTACCGGCACCGTATCGATGATGAGGTCAAACGACGATGCTGCCTGTGCCATGGCATCAGAATCGGACGAGACCAGCAGGCGATCGGCGCCCAGTGCCAGTGCATCGCGTTCCTTGGCCTTCGAGCGGCTCAGAACAGTCACTTCGGCACCAAGCGCCACGGCGAGCTTGACGGCCATGTGGCCGAGGCCACCGAGGCCGATGATGCCTACCCGGCTGCCCGGACCGACATTCCACGTCCGTAGCGGCGAGTAGGTGGTAATGCCAGCGCACAGCAACGGTGCGGCCCTTGCCAGATCCAGCCCGTTGGGTACGCGCAGGCAGAATTCCTCGCGCACTACCAGGTGCTTCGAGTATCCACCCTGCGTGGGTTCGTGAGTCATGCGATCATGGCCGGCGTAAGTTCCGGTATTGCCCTCGCGGCAGAGTTGTTCCTCGCCTTTATGGCACTGGTCGCACGTCTGGCAGCTATCCACCAGGCACCCGACGGCAACATGGTCTCCCACGTTGTACCGGGTGACAGTCGGACCGACTTCGATGACGCGCCCCACGATCTCGTGACCCGGAACAATGGGGTAGTAGCTCCAGCCCCAGTCGTTGCGCGCTGTATGGAGATCGGAGTGGCAGACGCCGCAGTAGAGGATCTCCATCAGGACATCGTTGTCGCGCAAGGCTCGCCGCTCGAAGGCAAAGGGCGCGAGAGGCGTGTCGGGGCTATAGGCGGCGTAGCCGGTCGTTTGCATTTGCGGCTCCTGGAAGGAATTCGAGTACCGCCATGCTACGGGTTGTCACTTCATGGATTAAGACCAAGATTACGCATGTGATCTTGAGCTGGATTCATGAATCGCGGCTGCATTGCATCGCTGGGCGATGCGTTCTGTAGGCCTTAGCCGCGGTATCGCAATGCGTCTACGATGATGCCAAGCGCGCGAGACGATTGCCGGCGGCTTGGATAGTACAGGTAGTAGCCGGGATAGGGCTGGCACCAATCGTCCAGCACACGTATCAGGCTGCCGCTGGCGATGTGTTCCAGCGCCAGGCCTTCGGGGATGTAGCCAAGCCCTTGTCCAGCCAGCGCCGCCCGGAGTACTGGCGAACTGCTGTTGAATGTCCATCGGCCGCTTACGCGCGCCTTGATGCTGTGCTTGCCCTTGGCAAGCTCCCACTGCAGCAGACCGCCATACGTGGGAAGCCGCAGATTGATGCAATCATGCGCCGCCAGGTCCTGCGGATGCTTCGGAGTCTGTCGATTCGCAAAATAGGCAGGAGAGCCAACGACTGCCATGCGCATGTCGGGGCTGATGCGTACGGCGATCATGTCTTTTGCAACCTGATCGCCGACGCGAACCCCAGCGTCATAGCGCTGCGAGACAATGTCAGCGAGCGTGTAGTCGACTGTAATCTCGACGTTGATATCGGGATAGTCTCTCAATGCGGCGGACAACTTCGGCCATAACACGGTGTTGGCGGCGTGTTCCGCCGAAGTAATGCGAATCGTCCCGGCGGGCTTTTCGCGAAACTCTCCCAAGGCAGCCAACTCGGCGTCGATATCCTCGAACCGGGGTGCCACGTTTACGTACAGCCGTTCGCCAGCCTCGGTTGTGGACACGCTTCGTGTGGTGCTGACCAGCAGCTTGACCCCGAGCCGGGTTTCGAGCCCGCGAACGGCATGGCTCAATGCCGACGGCGATACCCCAAGGAGCGCAGCTGCTCGCGTAAAGCTGCCCTCGCGTGCAACTTTGACGAAAGCGAGTAGATCGTTGATGTCCTCTCTTGCCATCGTTGAACTATATCCGGGATCGTGTGGAGGATATGGTATCCGGCTGTTCCGTTGTCGCACCAGCCGCCCCCAGGCGCGTATCACTTGAACGGTTGCGCGGCACAGGCGTGTGCCGAGGTCCAGCGCATTGCGCTGTGCCTGTAGGCTGTTACAACGTCGAGATAGCGGCGCCGGCTAGGCGGCGGGCCCGACGCGGAGCACGCCGGAGTCAGCGCGGCAGCACACGCCGCCACAGCAAAATGGAATACCGGCCGCCGTCGGTGCCACCACCCGATCCGGTGCTGTTCCTCTGGAGTCTGGTGGCGCGCATTGTCTTTGCTATGCAGATATGCTGCGGCTAGATGCAGGCGCAAGCTTAACCTTCCGTACGTGTGTTCTCTAGGCGTCCTTCGCGTTTCAGCTTCTCATAGTGCCGGCTTCCCTTTGCCGTGAACAACGGCGTCCAGCACGCATGAATGGCCTGCTCCAGATACTCGTCGAGCGACACGATTTCCACGAGCCGCCAGTGCTTGAGTGCCCAGGCATGTGTCGCCGTGATGATGCGGTAGACGAGCAGTTCGACGTTTGTCTCGTTGAGATAACCGGCCGTGATGCACTCGTGCATGCAGGCCTCAATGAAGCCATTGGTTTCGAGTTCCTGTTGCTTAAGCTGCTCAATGTATTCGGGCTTAAGCGACTTGGTTTCGCGGTAGGTCAGCATCACAGCCGTCCGGTTCGCCGCAATCACCCGCGCATATGCATCGATCGCGCTATGCAACCTGACGAGCGGATCCTTGACCCCTTTCAGCGCAGCCGGGATCTCTTCCTTGTTGCGCTGAACGATATGAAGAAGGGCAAGAAACAGGAGGTCTTGCTTATCGGAGACATATTGGTAGACAAGACCAGCACTGACGCCCGCTTCGTCTGAGATGTCCTTCACCGTCGATTTATGAAAGCCTTCTCGGGAGAACAAAGTGATTGCTGCCAACGCCAACTGGCTCCGTCGCTTGGCGACCAGCAATGGGTCTTCGACGACGCTCTTCAATGTCATGATTTGTTCGGTTTCCAAGATCGGGTCGATCTCTATTATGAACGAATATTCAGTTTGCCCGCGAGGGGCACTAATGCATGCAGTAATCAGCACTTTACAGACCATGCTTCCCGAGTCCATCGCGGGGTGATTCGGGTTTACTCTCGTTGAAATGCCCAATCACCTCGGCGAAACTGAATGAACAGTCATTCATGTTAAGCGCCCGAAATGTGCCGTGTACTCAGGTGCAAGCGCCGTGAGTGGGCGGATTCGGGCAGCATCCCTCAAAAGTACGGTTTGGAAGCTATCGCATGAAACCGCTGAATCTCAACATACCGCACTACCCCATGCTCCGTTTTGTGGTCCGACATGGGCCATGGCTCGCGTATGTGATCGGGATTGGTGTATTCATCGCCGCTTTTGTCACGCTGCCGATATTCGGCGCCGTTCCGGCGGTCGGTCTTGGCATCGCTGCAGGCATCTTTGTCTTCGTGGTTGCGCGCACCTTGGTCGAGTTGGTGCAGCTGATTACTGACATGTTGCTGCCTAAATGAACTCGAGCCAGTCGTCATCTATCGCGCACGCATACGATGTCGCGATCGTCGGTGGCGGGATTGCCGGGATGGTCGCGGCAGTGCGTTCGGCCGAGTTGCGACTGAAGGTCGTGGTCCTGGAGAAGGGCGAGGACACCCTGTATCGCTGCAATAGCCGGTTCACGGGCGGGGCGTTTCATGTCTGCTTCCATAACGTGAGCGACGACGCCAGCGGGCTAGAGAATACGATTCGCGAGGTTACGCGTGGTTTCGCCAATCCCGCACTGGCTGCGGCTATCGCCGGAGAGGGCCGAACGGCGGTCAGTTGGCTCAAGGGGCAGGGAATTCGCTTCATCAAGGCCGGTCCGAACGCCTGGCAGCAAAATTTTCTTGCCCCGCCCAGCCTGATGAAGCCGGGTCTGCACTGGCAGGGTCGTGGCGGTGATGTAATGCTGCGCAAGCTTCGCGATCGGCTTAACGCGCTTGGCGGAACGCTTCTGCAAGGCGCGCGGGCACGTCGGCTCGAGATGGACCAAGGACGTTGCACCGGCGTGTGGATCGACCGTCAAGGTCGCGTGGAGCTGGTGAAAGCTCTTGACGTCATTCTCTGCGATGGCGGCTTTCAGGCGAATATGTCGCTGATGCGCGAGTTCGTATCACCCGCGCCGGAGAAGATCAAGCAACGCGGGGCAGCGACGGGCGCTGGCGATGCGTTGATGATGGCGCGCGAAGTGGGGGCCTCGCTGACTGGAATGCAGAATGTGTACGGTCATCTGCTGTGCCAGGTCGCGTTGGCGAACGATTCACTATGGCCATATCCTATCCTCGACTACGTCTGTGGGGCGTCCGCCGTAGTCGATGGTACGGGACGCCGCTTTATGGACGAAGGGCTCGGCGGCGTCTACATGACGAACTGTGTCGCGCGACTCGACGACCCCCTCTCGGCCATCGTCATTTTGGATCGCGCGATCTGGGACGGCCCTGCTACACAGTTCATCTTGCCCGCGAATCCTCACCTTGTGCTGGCCGGCGGCGCCGTGCGCGCAGCGGATTCGTTGGCCGGCTTGGCCGCTCAGTTGAACCTACCCGGCACTCAGCTCGAGGCAACCATCGCAGAATACAACAGGGCAGTGGAATCGGGGACGACACAGCAGCTTATGCCGGCGAGAACCACCACCAGCATGCGTGCCTACCCGATCATGCACCCGCCGTACTACGCGGTGCGCATTGCCTCCGGTGTGACATACACGATGGGAGGCTTGGCAGTCGACGAACACGGTCATGTGATGCGCGAAAGCGGTGAGCGGATTAGCGGATTGCATGCGTCGGGTTGCACGACGGGCGGAGTCGAGGGAGGCAGTGCGGCAGGCTACGTCGGTGGTTTGACGAAATCGGCGGTCATGAGCTTGCGCGTAGCTGACAAGATCATGGCAGATCGAAGGGCTGTCGTACGAACGTCGTCCGATCGTACAGTCGCGTCACCGTTCGCTCGTGGACAGGAACGTGACGCAGAGGGATGAGTGAAATGTCCAGAAGGCTAGGATTTCTGATGGTGATGATGGAACCACCGCCGGCACTCGAGGAGGAATTCAATGACTGGTACGACACGGAGCATCTGCCAGAGCGCAAGGCTGTCGACGGAATTGAGACCGCGAACCGCTTCGTTTGTGTCAAGGGCTGGCCGCGCTATATCGCATTCTACGACCTGCGGGACGCGGGAGTTATCGGAGAGCCGGGGTATGCCGCTATCTCTGGCACCAATTTTTCTCCGTGGTCAAAGCGGATACTCGGTCGCGTGCGCGGCCTGTGGCGAGCGTTTGGAGAGCAACTCTATCCCGGCAATGCCATCACCGGTCCGATGACGCGGCTTTTGCTCATTCGTTTTCGCAATGTCGACCCTGCCGACGAGCGTACAGTCATTGCCAGAACCTCCGAACTGTTCGAGCAGAGGCCCGCCGTGCGGCAGGTTCGAGTTGTTCGAAACGTTGGTGAAACTGTCGGCGAGTACGCGGCATTGATCGAATTGCTCGACGATGTCGATACTGGCCCGCTGGGACTTTCGGCGTATGGCGAACTGGCGGCGCACATCGATGTCGTCAATGAATACGTCCCCTACTGGTCACGAGGACCCATCGCCGGTGTATTTCCGCGCTAAACATGCCTGTCCTGAAGCAAGGCATTCGTAAGCGATGCTGACTAAGAATTCGAGCGCAGCTATGAACTCTAATATCACTACGATCAACTTCTCGATCGCCATGGCGCGCCGACGTTCGGCTCAATCAAATGCGACTGCCTCGATCCCGGCGACGGTGGAGGTTGCTCTATGGGGGGCAGAATCCACCTCACGCTAGTGAGAGGACGCCCCCAATGGATGCCCGGCCCCCGCTCCGCCTTGGAGGAGGGCGGCAATTCACGCCGGCGGGTCCGGAAATCGCGCCGCGTTCGTGTACGGCGCGCTGCGTGGGGAGATAATCCGGCACGACGCTTGGGAAGGATGTGATGCGCTTTGATCTGGTCGATCTGAAACTGTTCACCCATATCGCGGAGGCCCAGAGCCTGACCGGCGGTGCACAACGCTCACACTTGTCCCTGGCCGCGGCCAGTACCCGCATCAAGAACCTGGAGGAGCATGTTGGCGTCAAGCTGCTGAGCCGCAGCAGCCAGGGCGTGAAAGTGACCGGGCCAGGGGAGACGCTGCTGGCCCACGCGCGCCGCGTATTGCGCCAACTGGAGCAGTTGAGCGGCGATCTCCAGGAATACGCGTCAGGCGTGAAAGGCCATGTGCGTGTCTTTGCCAACACGACCGCGATGAGCGAGTTCCTGCCAGCCGTGTTGCGCAGCTACCTCGTCAACCATCCTGACGTGACCATCGACATGCACGAACGGCTGAGCCCGGACATCGTGCGCGCGGTGCAGGAGGCAATGGTGGACATCGGCATCATTGCCGGCAACGTGCGTACCGAAGGGCTGGAGGTCATGCCATACCGGCGCGATCGCCTGGTTCTTGCCACGGCGCTGAGCCACCCGCTGGCCGAGCACAACAGCGTGGATTTCATTGAGACGCTGGACTACGATTTCATCGGCCTGCCCGAGGCGAGCGCGATCCACAGTTTCCTCAAGCGGGCCGCCGCGGATTTGCAGCGTGAGTTGCGCTGGCGCGTCCAGGTCAGCAACTTCGAGACCGCCTGCCGGATGATCGAGGCCAATGTCGGCGTCGGCGTGCTGCCGGAGAGCACCGCGGCCCGCCACGCGGGTACGATGGCGCTCCGGATCGTCCAGCTCAACGACGACTGGGCCGAGCGCAAGCTGCAGATATGCGTCGCGGACCTTGGCGGATTGCCGCTGTTTGCGCGCAAGCTGGTGGACCTGCTGGTCGAGGATGGCATCGGACGCCAGGACTGAAGGACACCCCGACACCATTGCTGTCTATTTCTGCTTGGCGACCATCTGCCTGAGTTGGTGCTTGAGCAGCTTGCCGCTGGTTGTCGTCGGGATCGTGGCCACGCGCAGGATTTTCTCTGGGCGTTTATATGGGGACAGGCGCTCAACCAGGTAGTCGTGCAGCGCCGACGCATCGAACTTCTCTCCATCCTTGATCTCGACGAAGGCGATCACTTCCTCGTTGCCGTCGGCGGTGGGCTGCCCGACAACTGCCGACAGGCGCACGGACGGATGCGTGTTGATAACCGATTCGACCTCGATCGGATAGACGTTGAAGCCGGAGCGGATGATCAGGTCCCTGGTGCGGCCGACAATGAATAAGGCGCCGTCCGAGCCCAGCCGGCCAATGTCGCCGGTGTTGAGCCAGCCGCCGGGGCGCAAGGCTTCGGCGCTCAGCTCCGGCGCGCGGTAGTAGCCGCGCATGACACCCGGCCCTCTTACCCATAGCTCGCCCGGCTCGCCCTCCGGCACCGGCTTGCCGTCCGGCCCGACCACCTGCAGTTTGGCGCCCTCGACGATCTCGCCCGCCGAGCAATCGGTGCGCGGCCGGTCCATGCGCGTCACGAACAGTGAACCCGCATACTCGGTCATGCCGTAGCCATGGTGCAGCGGCTGGCCGAACATCGCCTCGACCTCGCGCTTGAGGGTCGGATCGAGCGGGCCGCCGCCTGTGTAGAGGTAGCGCAGCCTGGGCGACGGCTCCAGTGGCATGCCGCTCGCCCGCACGTACGCGACGATGCGGTTGAACATCATCGGCACGCCCTGCAGCAGCGTAATGGCGCCCTGCCGGATCGCTGCGGTGATGTCCGCCGCGTTGAAGCGCGCGCTCAGGTACAGGCTTGCACCGGCCTGGAGCGTCGAGACCAGCAGCGTCCCTAGGCCGAAGACGTGCGACATGGGCATGACCGCATAGGCGCAATCGTCGGCCTGCATGCGGCGGGAGTCCACCGTGACGCGCGCAAAGTGCAGCAAGCCCCGTTGCGTGACCATCACGCCCTTGGGCTGCCCCGTGGTGCCGGACGTGTAGATCAGCACAGCGACCTCGCGCGCGAGCGCTTCTGGTTCACGCTCGCTGGTCTCGTCGACGGCGCTGGCCATCAGCGGGCCAAGCCCGGCGGGCCCAATCTCCCGTGCCCGATAACGCACGCCGTGCCGCAGCGCATCTGGCGACGCCGCGTGGGTGAACAGCAGCAGGCGCGGCCGGCAGTGCGCCCGGATCACCTCGATTTCCCGTTCCGAGAGACGGGCGTTGACGACGACCGGCCACGCCTCCAGTTCCGACAACGCGAACACCAGTGTGATCACCGCCAGGCAGTTTTCGGCCACGATCAGTACCCGATCGCCGGTGCCGACGCCCTGCGCTTGCAGATAATGCTGCGCATCCTTGATGCCTGCCCACAGCTGCGAGAACGTGACCGTCCGCCCATCCTCGAAGACGGCCACTTGTTCGGGTGTCTGGGTGGCCCAGTGGCGTGGGATGTCGCTGATCCGTTGGGTGGTGTCTCGGTCCGGTGGCATCTCGCGGAATTCCTTGTGCGGGGGTAGAAAGCCGTTCGACAGGGCGGGGCGCAAGCAGAACGACGCCAGTGTATGTGCACCGAAAATGCGGCGCAATCGGTAATCGGCAAAGGTAGATTTCTTGGTTGCCGAAAGCGGATTGCCAGCGCGGGAACAGGGTGATCTGCGACGCTGGCCCCCTCATTGCCGGCAAATTCAGGCGAGCTGCTGTTCGGGCCATGGTGGCAGGAAGGCGACGGCACGTCCCGTGACGACGGCGCCGGCAGACCGACCGGTTGCCAACCGCCGGAGCGCGTGCAGCGACAAGCCGAACCAGTCATAGAGGGCGGCCTCCAGGTCGCTGCGAGGCGACCAGCCGATGCGGCGCTTCAGTTCCTCAGCGCCGATGCCATCGCTCAGGACTTCGAACAGCGCGCGCATTAGCCGTTGGGTACGGCACAGCTCAGTCAGCGCGGCGCCTTCCGAGAACAGCGTGCGGCGAACCTGCGTTGGCGAAGCATGCAACAGGTCAGCGATGAAGGCCGCGGTCCAGGTGTGCTGCGGCTGGGCAAACACACGCTGTGACAGACGGTGGTACAGGGACGGCTCGGACATGCTGCCGGGTTGGAACTGGATTTCAAGGCTGCAGGCTGCCGGCTGGGCTGCACCGCCTTCCAGGTACAGGTCGATTGCCTCGAACGGCGCAACAACGACGCGATGGCCCGGAACTATGACGCGCTCGAAGCCGCGCCGCCTGACCCGCGTCTTTCCCTGTGTCGCCGTGATCACCAGCGGGAAGGCCGGCACCAGCCGCGACAGGTGGACATGCGAACCGGACTGCAACTGGACGCGCATGGCTGAGGCGAGCTCGATGCGGCCTGGCGGCTTACACCACGCGGCTGGCGCGCAATCCTTCCAGTTGCTGGGAGCTGAGCTGGAGGTAGTCGCGCAGTACCTCTTCGGTGTGCTGGCAGAGGGCTGGCGGCGCGTAGCGCAGCGTTGGGGGCGTCTCCGAAAGGCGCAGCGGGCTGGCCGCGCTGACCACCTGATTTACGCGCTGCCCGGCGGGTGGCTGCGCGGCCGGGTAGCGCTTTTGTGCGACGCGGATGCCGCGGTGCGAGCAGGCTTGCCAGGTGGGTTCGCCGGCCTCGTCCTGCAGGAACGGCGGGCCCCAATGGCGGGTATCGTCGCCTTCGCCGGCCTTTTCGATCTTGATCACGTGGGTGCCCATGTCGGCCAGGTTCTGGGTACACCACGGCCCGGCCAGCACGCGCGAGAGATCCAGGACGCGCAGGTGGCTCAAGGCACCGGTGCGCGGGGAAGGGGGCGGAAAGTCAGCAGTCGGGGTAGCGGGGGAATCTGTCATGGCAAAGCAGGCAGTGGCGCAAGAGCGGGAGGGCAGGCCTGAGGAGGGTGGCGCCACCCTTAGGCGCCCCGCGCCTCGCGGATCATGTTGCGGGCAATGATGACCTGCTGGATCTGTGTGGTCCCCTCGTAAAGGCGGAACAGGCGCACGTCGCGGTAGAAACGCTCGATGCCGTATTCGGAGATGTATCCGGAACCGCCGAGGATCTGTACTGCGCGATCCGCCACGCGCCCCACCATCTCCGTGGCGAACATCTTGCAACACGAGGCTTCGGTGGAAACGTTCCGGCCCTCATCGCGACGGCGAGCGGCGTCGATCACCATGCATTCGGCCGCATAGAGTTCGGCCTGGCTGTCGGCCAGCATGGCCTGGATCAGCTGGAATTCGCAGATGGGCTGGCCGAACTGCGTGCGCTCCAGCGCATAGTTCAGGGCGTCCCGCAGCACGCGTCTGGCCACGCCGACGCTGACGGCGGCGATGTGCAGGCGCCCCTTGTCCAGCACCTTCATCGCGGTCTTGAAGCCCTGGCCTTCCTTCAGGCCGATCAGGTTGGCGGCCGGCACGCGCACGTTCTCGAAGATGACGTCGCAGGTGTGCGCGCCTTTCTGGCCCATCTTCACGTCGCGCTTGCCGAAGCTGATGCCCGGCGTCCTGGCGTCGACGATGAATGCCGAAACCCCGGCCGATCCCTTGATGTCAGGATTGGTACGCGCCATCAGCGTGAACATGCCGGCTTGCGGCGCGTTGGTGATGAAGCGCTTGGTGCCGTTGACCACATAGTGGTCGCCATCCTTGATTGCGGTAGTGCGCAGCGAGCCGGCGTCCGAGCCGGCGTCCGGTTCGGTCAGCGCAAACGAGGCCAGGATCTCGCCGGTGGCCAGGCGCGGCAGCCAGGCGGCCTGCTGTTCGGGCGTGCCGTCCATGAGGATGCCCTGCGAGCCGATGCCCACGGTGGTGCCCAGCAGCGAGCGGAACGCCGGCGAGGTCTGGCACAGCTCCATGACCACGCGCACTTCCTCTTCCATGGTCAGTTCCAGGCCGCCGAAGCGCTCGGGGATGGTCATGCCGAACAGGCCCATGTCGCGCATGTCCTGCACGATGTCCTGCGGGATTTCATCGGTCTCGGCCACCAGTGCCTCGGCGGGCACCAGGCGTTCGCGCACAAAGCGGCGCACGCTGTCAAGCAGGGCTTCGAGGGTGTCGTTATCGCGGATCATTTCAGGTTTTCCTAGATGGCGGGACGGCAGGCACAGCCCGGCCGTCTTCTTCACGCCGTGAACAGGGCCGTGCCCTGGCCAGGAGTAATGCGGTGGCTCAGTAGCGCTCAAACACCGCGGCGATACCCTGGCCGCCGCCGATGCACATGGTTTCCAGGCCATAGCGGCCGCCGCGGCGCTGCAGTTCGTGCAGCAGCGTGGCCAGGATGCGCACACCGGTTGCGCCGATCGGGTGACCCAGCGAGATGCCCGAGCCGTTCACATTGAGCTTTTGCTCGATCGCATCCTGGTCGTTCCAGTCCCAGCCCTTGAGCACGGCCAGCACCTGGCAGGCAAAGGCTTCGTTCAGCTCCACCAGGTCCATCTGGTCGAGCGTCAGGTTCAGGCGCTTGAGCAGCTTCTTCACCGCGGGCACCGG
>NZ_JBYOJP010000034.1:0-21755 GCF_057798975.1 Cupriavidus sp. 21MJTG02-4
CCCGGCCGGCCCTCTACTAGCAAGGGATAGCAGATACACGCAACCTGTCATGGCTTAATAGACAGGCGCGTGCCCCGACAATCGATCTTTCAAGGAGCACAAGCATTGATCGCATGATGGCTAACAGGTTGGACCGGGGCGAGGAAAACCCGATAGGGAATGACTCGATGATCAGATGAGGACCTCGCCAGCGAATTCCATATGGCCAGCAGGCTGAGCGGCCTGCACAAACGGGCCGGACATAAGCGTGATGCCTTCACCTGTCGACCACCATGTCCTAATCGGCTTGCAATCCGGGAGGCGCCCACATAAGCGTTTCCCTAGTGAGCATCCGCCAACCGATTCGCCGCCTGGGCTGGTTCCACAACAGCACACCGCGGGGCACGTATAGGGATGGCCCTTAATCCGCGCTCTAAAAGATAAAAGTAACAAGTTACCGCCTTTGCGCGGACTTTGGTCGTCCTTACGCTGATGCATTGGCATCTCGGCAGTCGGTGCCGGTGCCTGGGCGGAAGTGGAGGGTGCTTTACGCTGCTCGGCTTTTGCGAAGCGGACCGTCTACCGGCTTCGCGAACCTAGTTTCGTCCGTCGCTAAAGCCCGTGGATGCGCAATAGACGATGGACCGGATTGATCTGTGACACCGCTTTGTCGGCAAAGCCAAGCTGCTCGATGGCCCTGACGCGGTTGTCGTGCACCAGCACCTCGTACAGAGGCCAACGCAGGTGGAAACGACGTGGCGCCGGCCAGCAGTCCCGGTTAAGATGGTCCTGCTGGAGCTCGGGAAGATACGGCGAAAGCCATAGATTTAGGACAGCAAGATCAAGCGTTAGAGTTACCTTTGCTGCTTTCATAACGCGTCCCCAGCGATTCAACTCGTCATCGATATATTGCTGGAAGTCAGCGACAGATCCGCCGACTGCAACGCCCCCCATCTTTACGAGCGATGCTTGCATTTCGGCCGAAGCTAAAGCCTTGTTAACTTCTTGATTGAGTCTTTCAATGATGGCCGTCGGAGTGCCAGCAGGCGCAATCAGCCCGTTCCAAGATTCCACGATCATCCCCGGATAGCCCAACTCCGTGAACGTCGGGACATCAGGAAGTGCGGGCAAGCGTCCGCTTGCAGCGACCGCCACCGGACGGGGATTACCTTTGCGAAGGTGATCGACTGCTCCCATAGCGGTCAAGAATCCTGCGTCCACCTGGCCGCCCAGCAGATCATTCATCGCAGGCGCGACTCCTTTGTAGGCAACGTGAATCAAATCGATAGCCGCTTGTTGCTCCAACATCAATCCAGCGAGATGTGCGGTGCCACCCACGCCGGTCGAAGCGAACGAATGTTTTCCCGGCTCGCGCTTTGCCAGCGTGAGAAAGTCGTTCAAATTTTTGCTCGGAAGCGTGGAAGCTAACGCTAGCACCGAGGGCGACGTCATGCAGTTAACAATCGGACGAAAGCTCTTCTTTGGATCCCATTTAATCGCTTTGTATAGATGGGGATTCATCGCAAGTGTTACCGTCGTCAGCATCAACGTATAACCATCGGGTGGCGCGGCGGCGACGGCCTCAAAGGCAATGTTGGCTCCTGCTCCAGGTCTATTTTCCACGACTACCGGTTGCCCTAGCGCAATGGTGAGCCGTTGCGACAGCATCCTCGCGGTAACATCGCTCGGCCCCCCTGACGCATATCCAACGATAATCTTAATGGGCCGATTCGGCCATGAATTGTGGGCGTGGACACCGGTCGCCGTGCATAGAGTTAGCGCTCCAAGTAGTGTGCTGAGGGCTTGCCTTCGGCTGAACGTGGTCTTCATTAATAGTCTCCTTTTTTTTAAAAACTATTTTTAGGTCTCGCTTTTGGAATAACTCCGCAATATCCGCCGCCTTGTTTTGAGCAGATGCACGCAATCATTTTAAATGCGCAAAATGCCTCGATATTGTCTGAACCGAAACGCCTGCTATCGAATCTCGCGTAGGTTCTCTGCCTTAAAAAATCACTCGATAACATCGCCCCCGTCCTTGGTCTGAAAAAATCTTGTGATGCGTCTGAGCGGCCTGGGAAGATGAATTTTGTGCCAAATACCATCAACGCGACATTGCATGGTGTGCATTACTGATGTGCAGGCGGCGCAGCGTAAATGCTTCGTGGTATCTCTAGCAAGCGGATAGGATTTGCCAACACTGTAATTGAAGCGCGAAAGATCATTAAACTAACCGAACATGGGGGGCATGCCGATGGCTGACAAGACACTGGGGGCGCATAATATTGAAGATCTACGCATGATCGCCAAGAGCCGAATTCCCAAGGGAATTTTCGAGTTCGTGGATCGAGGTAGCGAGGATGAAGTTGCCCTTAGAAATAATCGCGAGGCGTTCGCACGTATCAAGCTGGTACCGCGAACGCTTGTCGACGTCTCCAAGAGAAGTCTTGAAACCACCCTCTTCGGGCACAAACTCAGCATGCCGGTGGCAATTGCGCCGACAGGTGTCGCAGGATTAATGTGGTATCAAGGCGAGCTAGCGTTGGCAAGGGCTGCGGCCGCCGCAGGGGTGCCCTTTACGTTAGCGACTGGTTCGATGACGGCGATGGAGAAAATTGTCGCGGAGGCGCCAGGTCGGCTGTGGTTTCAGCTTTACATGTGGCCCGATCGGTCCATGTCTCACGCTCTGGTTGATCGAGCAAAGTCCGCCGGATTCGAGGCCTTGGTTGTGACCGTCGACGGTGTGGTGCCTGGCAACCGGGAGTATAACCTGCGAAACGGCTTCACCGTTCCATTTTCATATTCTAAACAAAACATTATCGACGTGCTGCGCCACCCGCAATGGATGGTCCGGGTGCTCGGCCGCTACATGGCAGGCGCAGGTATGCCACGATACGAAAACTACCCGACTGAGTTGAAGAATAAGATTACCGCCGCACCTGTCGGGAGGGGCATGATGCGAAACGATTCGCTTACTTGGGACGATCTGCGCGAGCTTAGGCGGCGGTGGCCCCATGCCTTGATCGTCAAAGGTGTAATGCATCAGCATGACGCCTTGAAGGCCTTAGATTGCGGCGCGGACGGCATCGTAGTGTCGAATCACGGTGGAAGAAACTTAGATTGCACCCAAGCTCCCATCGACGTCTTAGCGCCTATCGCCGACGCCGTCTCTGGTCGGATGACCGTGCTCATGGATAGTGGTGTGCGTCGTGGCAGTGACGTCGTTAAGGCGTTGGCGCTCGGTGCGAATGCGGTATTGGTGGGAAGGCCGACTTTGTATGGCACAGCAGTCGCTGGAGAAGCGGGCGCGGCACGCGCTTTGCACATCTTCCGAGAGGAGATTGACCGCATGATGGCCCACATGGGCTGCAAGGAAGTCGCAGAAATTGATCGAAGCCGTGTATCGAATTATGCGGGCAGCTACTAGTGTGAGGCCATCTCCCAGAGTTGAGATGCGATTCGCGCCTCATATTCTATGGCAGACGCGCTTGCCGAGTGGAGTGCTTGGATCAAGCAAGCTTCGTTCCCAGCCACACCTCGGTATTTACCAATTCGGCAACCACATTTCGAATTACGCTATTGAGTATCCATAGAGTCGACGAGGAGATATCGGTTCTGCCCGTAACAAGTGCTACGCACCGCTCAAAGTGCCACTGGGCAAGCGAATGGGCGACTACGCGTCCCTCAGTGATAAAGGACTGGGCTGCGGCCAAAGGCATAATCGCACAACCGCAGTTATTGGCGACGAGCTCGAGCGTGACTGCAAATGAACTATCGTTTTGTATGACGACGTTCGGTTGACATCCGAGCTTTTTGGAATAGAATTCCTGAATAAAAACGCGACTACCATGATTCGAGCCCTTTAGAATCAGCGGTATCTCGGCGAATGATTTCGACACGAGTTGCTCAGGCTTAAACGCAAAATTAGGGGGAGAAATAAGAAATAATTTCTCGAAAAGAAGGGGGTCATAGCTCTCGCTTCCTGGATGCTCGGGGCGGTACATGACGGCGGCATCCTCATTATTGTTGCGAAGATCGAATAAAATCTTGTCTGCTCGTGCTTCCGAAAAATGAATCTGACTGGTTGGAAATTTGGCGCGAAGTTCATGAAATAGTTGACCAAAAATCATTTTTGCGATGGTAGGCTGCGCAACGATATGAATTGAAGGAGGTCCATGATTTTGCGAATCATTAATCGATAGTTTGGCTTGGCTTATCAGTGCATTGACCTGCCGGGCGTAGCCAATCAAGACCTCCCCTTGATGTGAAAGAGTTAAACCGCGGCCGTCTCTCACAAAAAGTCGCGCTCCGAAAGCTCTTTCGAGGCTCGCAATGCGCCGGCTGGCCGTTGAGGCATCGCATCCTGCCGAAATCGCCGCCGATGCGATACTGCCGGCGTCGACGACAAGGCAGAAAAAAGCGAGGTCATCAGAGTTCATATCAGTTTTCCGTATATTTCTAATGGGTGTAGCAGAAATCTGGAATTCGCTGCGAGTCTTGGGCTCGCTCAGTATTCGATGGTATCGTGTGAGGCAAGCGAGATCTTAAACCGGCTTCTCGTTCTGCCATCGGATGTAAGAGTCGACGGCAGTTGATGAACTGCTTGAGGTGTCGCTCGCCCGTCAAGAAGATAGAACCACTCCGTCTTCAGCCGCCTGAGGATGCCTTCGCGCGCTTCATTTTGGGGCAACCGTTGGCCCACCATCGCGACGGCCGCATCTAGGATCAAAGCCCTGAATCAGGGCGCGCGCTCCACGACCCACTCACCTCCAGTTATTAAGCAGTCGATCAGGGTGGACCGGTACACATCGCCGCCCGTGGATTTGGGGGCAATGTCAGAGAGCAACATCTCATTCGGGGTTTCAGCCTGCAAGTCGCGAATGCGCATATATATCTCCGCCAGGTTGTTTGCGTAGTCCTAGTCCGAGATTCCTGTCGTTACCCAATCCTCAATGTTGTTTGCGTCCAAGGTTTCGTAAGGATAGAAACGCTCCTTCTCTTGGGCGATCGCAATTCCTTCTCCTGGGCGATCGCAATTTGTTGCAAGTCAGTGGCGGCCAAGCCAGGGCGAAATCATCGTAATCCGATTCGCCCACGCAGAGGCCGTGCATGTACGGCAAATCAGCCGTGCGGCTATTGCGATGCCCGCTGCGGGAGCCTGTGAGGCACCATTACGTCGTGGAAGCAACCTTGAACGCGGAGCTGGCCTCTATGCCACGATTGCTGCCAGTCCAATATCAAATGCCTTTGGAACTTGACCATGGATACATCACGCTTCCCATGTGCGCGAGAAGCGATTGCCAGCGACCTTGCGCCGACTGGGGTACTCCGCGTCGCCGTCAATATTGGCAACCAGCTACTGGCGCGCCTTGACGAGCCGGACGCTGTGCCGACGGGGGTCTCCGTCGACCTTGCGCACGCGCTCGCATCGACGTTGGGTGTGGACCTTTCGCTAATCGTATGCTCCAACGCCAAACAATCTGTATCTGTTGTGTCAGCTGCAAAGGCGGACCTCGGTTTCTTCGTAGTCGACCCCCTTCGCGCGGACAGCGTTTCATTCTCCGATCCCTACCTTCTGATTGAAGGGTCGTACCTTGTGAAGGCCGACTCACCGATCACGCGTAACGAGGATGTCGATCACCCGAATAACGTCGTGGTCGTCAGCGCGGGCAGCGCCTATGACCTCTACCTTACGCGTGCGCTTCAGCACGCCACAATTGACCGGTCCGCTGGTCCGCACAATGTTGTCGAGACCTTCCTGGCAGAACATGCTTCCGTGGCAGCAGGAATACGACCGCAGCTGCAGGCGTCTGCGCAGAGTAATGGCGGTCTGAGGCTACTGGACGGCCGCTTCATGGTGATTGAGCAGGCCATTGGCATGCCTAGAACCAAGCGGCCCGGCACGGCCGCGTACGTCTCGGCCTTCCTCGAAGACCTCAAGGAACGGGGATGGATTGCGTGCTCATTGGCAGCGCATGGCATCGAGGGAGCGACAGTGGCGCCCCGGCGAGGCGCGGTGCGACAAACAGATCTCAAATCGGGAGTTTGACGTTCATGCCCGACACTGTTACTTCCCGTAATGGCGGTCAGATTCTATTTTGCTATGTACGTGAGGTCGGTCTACCGGTAAGCGCTAGGCTTGTGATTGCCGGGACCTGTCGAAGAAGCTTACAACTTTCTATGTGATCAGCTTGTTTATCAAGGGCATACGACTAGCGACATGTTATCCGGGTGACTTGGCATAGAAAAAACTCATGCCTCGGTGAGCTTTTGGAAGTGTTCCGCGGAAATCGGGTTGCGCAGAATGTAGGCATAACTCACTGCAGGAGACACTTCCCATGCCCCGCTCTGCCGCTGCCCGACTTTCTCTTATTGCCCTGACCTGCTTCGCGACTCATTCGTTCGCCGAAACCTATCCCTCTAGGCCTGTCACGGTAATCGTGCCATTCGCAGCGGGTGGGAACCTAGATGTAACGACGCGTACGGTAGTGAGCGAGATGTCGAAGAGGCTCGGACAGTCTTTCGTGGTCGACAATCGGGTGGGTGCTGGCGGTGTGATAGGGCATGAAGCAGCGGCACGAGCCAATTCGGATGGTTACACGCTTCTTGCGACGGCAAATGGTAGCTTTGCCTATACGCCAAAGATGATTGGCAAGCCGACGTTCACCCCGGCGGACTTTGCCCCCATCGGGATGATGGCGGTTACCCCGCTGGTTCTGGAGGTTCCGGCCAACAGCCAGTTTAAAACGTTCCAGGACTTTGCCAATTTCGCTAAAAGTAACCCGGGGAAGGTGGCAATCGGGCATGCCGGTGTCGGAACCACGAATCACGTGGCCATTGTCCAGCTCCAGGCAGCTCTGCAAACGACCTTCACCATCGTTCCGTACAAAGGCTCAGCGCCGGCAATTACAGACCTGTTGGGGTCGCAGGTCGATGCTGTTATCGACCAACTCCCAAGTTCTCTTCCCAACCTGAAGGCGAACAAGCTACGCGCCTTGGCTGTGACGAGCAAGATGCGCGCCCCCGACCTGCCGCATGTATCAACGCTTCAGGAACTGGGACTGAAGGACTTCGAGGTCGTGACTCTCTCCGGCCTGATGGCGCCGGCGAAGACACCGCCGAATGTTCTTCTGTCGCTTCATAACGCCTTGAACAACGCTCTTGCCGAGCCGGATATCAAGAAGCGTCTGGCTGGACTGGGGTCCATCGCCTCACCTGCGACCGCGCAAGCGTTCGATAAGACTATGCGCGACGAAGATGCTCGAGCCGCAGCGCTCGCGCGTCAAGGCCTGCTGAAAGCGGAATAAGTAAAAGGGTTGGCGTAGTCGCTACGCCAACCCTTTCTTTTTTGCGCCGAACCTCACAGGCAGGTGTGAACCAGTTTAGAAGCCGTAAAGGCGAGCTGGGTTGTGGACTAGAATCTTCTCAAGTTGGGACCGGTTCGGAGTCCATGCATTAAGAAGATTCAGTAAATGCGCGGCATCCGGGACATTCTCGGTCATGTTCACATGGGGCCAGTCAGACCCCCAGATGAGATGGTCCTCGTTGGCCGCCAGCATGCGTTCGTGAAAAGGCAGAATATCCTCATAACGGGGATAGGTACTTGAAACGCGATACGGGGTCAGTTTTACCCAGACCAATCCGTCGGCAAGTAGGCGTAGAAGTACTGCAAAGCGGGGGTCATCCGTGCCTCTGACAGGGTCGACTCGGCCCATGTGGTCTAGTACGAATGGTACACCGGCTTCTCGGATTAGCGGCTCAAGCTCTACAAGTACGTCAATGTCCGCCCAAAGCTGAACGTGCATGCCAAGATTGCGTAAGCCCGGCAATACCTTGTGCAGCTGTCCGACATCGACAGCATTCTTGTACCGTTGCTGTCCATGGTGAAGCAGGCGGGTAAATCGAAGTCCGCGTACCCCCTCGGCATGCATGGCTGCAAGTTCACTCTCATCGAGTGTAGGGTCGACGACAGCCACGCCGCGTAGACGTTGAGGAGCTATGGAGAGGGTATTAAGGAGCGCGCGATTATCTAGGCCATGCGCAGATGGTTGTACCAAGACGCCACGCTCGAGGTGCAGAGTATCGAGCAGATGAAGATATGCTTGCGGCGTACATTCTGGCGGTGTGTATGTGCGCTCCTCAGACAGAGGGAAACGCGCATATGGACCAAAGACGTGGCAATGGCAGTCCGTAGCGCCCCTTGGAACTTCGAAATCAGGCGGCACTTCTGCGCGTGGCGGTTGGCTGGTCATGAGCTGCGTACTTCTTGCCTTCAGGCGATTGAGCTTGAGGCAGAGACTACACTTAGTACGTTGCGTGCTGCTGCCAAGCCGAGATTGACGTACGCGGCGTCGCTAACCCCGCCCACATGTGGCGACAGAATAAGATTTGGCACCTCGCAAAAAGGATGGTTCGCCGCGAAGGGCTCAACTTCGAAACTGTCCAGGCCCGCAGCATAGAGTTTGCCGGAGCTCAATGCGTCAAGAAGAGCGTCTTCATCTACCAAACCACCGCGTGCGGTGTTGACGAAAATCGCGCCGTCCTTGAAGCGACCGAGCGTTTCACGATTAATCATCCTACGATTCCCGTCGGTGAGCGGGCAGTGGAGGGAAACCACATCGGATTGCTTGTACAGCGTATCAAGAGGGACCAGCGTGACACCCGCTGCGTCTGCTTTTCCAGACGGGTCATACGCCAGCAAATTCATGCCCATGGCCAGGCCAATGGCAGCAGTGCGCCGGCCGATTTCACCCAGCCCGACGATACCAAGGGTGCGGCCATTCAATTCGATTGTCTTATGAGTCGCCTTGTCCCAGTGACCGGCCCGCATCCGCGCATTGAGGTGGACGACCGACTTGGCGCAACCCAGGATGAGCGCCCAGGCATGTTCGGCAACGGCAGCTGCGTTGGCGCCTACAGCGGCGCGGACTGCAATTTCTCGTGCGGCTGCTGCATCCCGGTCTACGACATCAACCCCACTCCCATGGCGCGAGATTACCTGCAGGCGGGGAGCTGCATCCATCATGGCCGCCGTGATTTTGCCGTAGCGTGCGATGATGGCAACCGGGTTGTGCTCCTTGGCCAGTGCAATGACCTGGGCCTCGCTCGGCTGTTTGCCTGCGTAGACCACCTCAAAACCGTGCAGAAGGTCGAGTGCTTGGTGTGCCAAATCAGCCCCGGTCACGAGGATTACCGGCTTCCGGTTGTTGTTCACAGTAAATTTCCTTAACCAAGGGACCGCTCGGGGTGAGCCGCCATATGGCTCAAATTTTAGGAGGCGTTGACGCTCGAAGACCACTTCCAATCGTGCATCTAGGTATAATAAAAAATCATTTCTTGTGGCGAAGGACAGGATGGCCCGGCGTATTCCTCCCCTCAACCCGTTGCGAGTCTTTGAAGTTGTTGCCCGGACAAGTAATCTGACGGGTGCGGCTCAAGAGTTACATGTCTCCCAATCCGCGGTAAGTCGGCAAATTGCAGTACTGGAAGAGTATCTAGGCGTCGAGCTCTTTCGCAGGGAACGGCATGGGGTGACTCTTACCAAGCACGGTGAAACCTATGCGCGCGACATATTGCCGGCGTTCGATGCTATTGCATCTGCAACGGCGCGTATCTTTCGGAGCACCTCGCAAGGGGCATTGCGTGTGCGCACTTATACGACCTTTGCCGCCAAGTGGCTCATCCCACGGTTGCCTGATTTCCAAAAACAGCACCCGAGCATCGAGGTGCGCATCGACAATGCTATTCCAGACGTGGACTTTGACCGCGACCCGGCCGACGTGGCGATTCAGTTCGGAGACGGCCGTTGGCCGCGTGTTAGCTGCGACCTGCTTTTCCACGACGAGATAGAGCCGGTATGTACCCCGGCATATGTGACGAGCCACGGGGGTGCTCGCGGAACGAAGGAATCCCTACTGCGACATCGCCTACTTGTATCCCATTACCGTAGGACTGATTGGGATGAATGGCTCGACTTTGCCGGAATGGTGGATGTGGCAAGTGGTACGGAACGGATGAGTTTCGGCAGCTCGGTTATGACTTGGCAAGCAGCGCTGGACGGCATGGGCATCGCCATCGGACAAACTGCCATACTTAAGCCCGAACTTGAATCTGGCCGACTTGTAAGGCCGTTTGCGATGCCCTACAGACGCGGAAAGGCATATTACCTGGTGCGCCCGCAAGTGCAACGAGAGTCACGGAAGATTACGGCTTTTCGCGACTGGTTGCTGACCACGGTGGCTCAAGAAACTGGGCGAGCTGAGTCCTCCTGAGCCAAGCACCACAAAGGCCAAACGCCACGAAAAGTCAACTTTGGTATGACATTTTGTTGTGACTGAGCGCCAAACTTGAAGTTCACAACTGTCCCGGTATGGACGATGCTGACACCTGTCAATAGTCCATATCACAGGAACAGCGATGAACTTTGAACTCAGCGAAGAGCACCAGGCATTTGCAGAATCGGTGCGCCGTTTCGCCCAAGACAAGCTGGCAGCAGGTGCACTCGAACGCGCACATTCCGCTCAGTATCCCTGGGACGCGGCGCAAATGCTCGCCGAGCAAGGCCTGCTGGGGATTGCCTTCCCGGAGGAAGATGGCGGCCAGGGCGGTACCCTGATGCATGCCGTCATTGCTATTCAGGAAGTCGCGCTCGTGTGTCCCAAGAGCGCCGATATCGTACAGGCCGGCAATTTTGGCCCCATCCGCACGTTCGTCGAGTACGCCACGGCGGAACAGAAGGCGCGCTTTCTCCCTGACCTGCTCGCAGGAAAGAAGCTCATCGCGCTGGGCATGACCGAGCCCGAGGCTGGCTCGGCTGTGACTGAGCTCAAGACTTCGGCAAGGCTGGATGGCGACCACTACGTCATCAATGGCAGCAAGATTTTCTCGACCCATAGCCCCGAGGCAGAACTCTTCCTCATCTACGTGCGCTTCGGTCCGGGCGTCGGTGGCATCGGTTCGGTGCTCGTCGAGCGTGGCGCGCCGGGCTTCCAAGTCGGTGAGCCCTCGAAGTTCATGAGCGGCGAAGAATGGTGCCAACTGTACTTCGAAGACTGCCGCATCCCGAAGGAGAATCTGCTCCTAGGTGAAGGTGGCTTCAAGCGTCAAATCTCCGGCTTCAACGTCGAGCGTCTGGGGAACTCGTCGCGCTCGCTGGCTCTCGGTCGTCACTGCTTCAACATTGCTCGTGAGCACGCCAAGATTCGCAAGCAGTTCGGCCGTGAACTGTGCGAGTTCCAAGGCGTCCAGTGGAAGTTCGCCGAGATGGCCCTGAAGCTGGAGTCTGCGCAACTGATGCTCTATCGCGCCGCAATGGAAGGCGAGCACGGCCTGCCGTCTGCGCACAGCACTGCGATGGCCAAGCTCGCTTGCAACCAGGCCGGCTGGGAAGTTGCCAACGAAGCCCTGCAAGTCATGGGGGGCATGGGGTACAGCCAGGAGTCCATCGTTGAGTACTGCCTGCGCCGCATCCGTGGCTGGATGATTGCTGGTGGCTCTATCGAAATGTTGAAGAACCGCATCGCAGAAGGCGTGTTCGAGCGGACCTTCACGCAGCGCCCGCCGAAGGCCTGACGCATACATAAGCGGAAATCAAGAAAATCTGGAGACAACGTATGTTTGCAAAAATCAGTAGTGCTTCGGCGCTGGTGATGGCCGCTTCGCTCATGCCTGCGTTGAGTCAGGCACAACCGAGCGCCAGCTCGTATCCCAGCAAACCTGTCCGCATTCTCGTCGGCTATCCGGCGGGAGGGCCAACCGACCTGACAGCCCGGCTTATCGCAGCGAAGCTGCAAGCATCGATGGGTCAGTCATTCATCGTGGATAACAAGCCGGGCGCGGGGTCGAACGTCGCCTCCGAAATGCTCGCGCAGAGCCCGGCTGATGGCTACACGCTGATGATTGCCGCATCACAGCTTACGTGGAACAGCGTTCTATACAAGAACATTCGGTACGACGCGCTGAAGAGCTTTGAGCCGATTTCGCGTCTGATGTCTGCTCCGGCTGTTCTCGCTATCAATCCGAAGGTCCAGATCAAGTCTGTTTCGGAATTGGTCGCCAAGGCCAAGAAGGAGCCCGGCAGGTACACGTATGCCTCGTCAGGCCCAGGCTCGGTGCCGCACATCTCGGGTGAACTGCTAAAGAGCAAGGCAAGCATCGACTTGCTGCACGTTCCTTACAAAGGAAGCGGTCCCGCTGTGACTGCGGTGCTGGGCGGTGAGACGGACATGTACTTCATGACCGTGCTCAGTGCCATGCCGTACTTCAAGAGCGGAAAGCTTCTTCCACTGGCCGTAACGTCGAGCCGCCGCATTCCCCAGTTGCCCAATGTGCCAACGATGGCGGAGGCAGGGGTGCCAGGTGTGGAGGTCGATTCCTGGAACGGTCTGTTTGCTCCGGCCGGTACATCCAAGGAAATCGTCGACAAGCTAGGCAAAGAAGTACGCAAGATTCTTGAGCAGCCCGATGTCCGGAAGTCCTTCGAGGAGCAGGGGGCAACGGTGGTGGGAAGCACGCCCGAAGAGTTCTCTGCGTATCTCAAGAAGGAAGTCGCTCAAGGCACGGCCTTCGCACGTTCGATAAAACTCTCGCTGGACTGAAGAAATGAATTGGCATCTTGTTTGCAAACTTATCACGCCATTGATGCTCGCATCTGGGTGTGGCGCGGCGGCCGCTGAAACACCTGCCGACTTTCCGACTCACCCGGTTCGGGTCGTTGTTGGCTACCAGGCGGGCGGTCCCACCGATGTCGTTGCACGTCTGCTGGCCAAACAACTCCAGACGTCTCTTGGTCAGGCATTTGTTGTGGATAACAGGCCCGGTGCGGGGTCGAATATCGCGTCTGAGCAAGTGGCTTCGGCAAAGCCGGACGGGTACACACTGCTCTTCGCGGCGGCTCCTATTGCATCCAACGGATTCGTCTACAAAAATCTGAAATGGAACGTCAAGACGAGCTTTGAGCCGATTTCACAAGTCATGTCGGCGCCGGCGATTCTGGCGGTCAGTCCCGCACTTCCGGTGCATAACCTTGCAGAGCTAATCGCACTTGCAAAGAAGCAACCAGGCAAGCTGTCGTTCGCCTCTACAGGTAACGGAGGGACGCAGCATTACGCAGGTGAGTTGCTCAAGCAGCAGGCTGGCATTAGCTTGATACACGTTCCGTACAAGGGAGCGTCTAGTGTGCTTACCGACTTGATTGCTGGCAATGTGTCTATGGCCTTCATGACCTCCATATCGGCTATGCAGTACCTCAAGGGTGGTCAAGTACGGCCCATCGCTGTGGCTGCGCCGAAGAGGTTGGCGCTGCTTCCGAATGTGCCCACCATGGCCGAAGCCGGTCTGCCCGGGTTCGATGTGGACTCCTGGAGTGGCTTGTTTGCACCGGCCGGTACTCCGCAACCCATCTTGGAGAAGCTCCAAAAGGCAGTGACCCAGGCTGTCGCCTCGAAAGAGATGCGCGACGCTATTCAGGCACAGGGCGCGGTGCTTGTGGGTAGTAGCTCCGCTGAATTCAAGGCATATATCAACAAAGACGTCGACCATATGTCCCGGGTCTTCAAGACTGTCAAAGTAACGCTGGATTAATCATGAATACGACCGCCACCATTCAACCTGACGCTGCACTCGCGCAGGCGCTGCTGGCCCCGCGCAGCGTCGCACTGTTTGGCGCATCGGATGATGCAGGCAAGACGGCCGGCCGCCCGCTCAAGTTCTTGCGCGCTGCCGGATTTGCGGGAAAGATTTACCCCATCAACCCCAATCGGCAATCTGTGCAGGGCGAGACTGCCTATCCCAGTCTGGCCGAACTGCCGGAAGTTCCTGAGCATGTCTTCATCCTAACGCCGACGAACACAGTACTCGACGCTGTTCAGGAGTGCGCGCGTTTGGGCGTGAAGGTGGTCACGATTCTGGCCAGTGGCTTCTCGGAATCCGGCCCTGAGGGTGCTGCAAGGGAAGCGGCTCTGACGGAGATTGGCCAGAAGACCGGTCTGCGCATTCTGGGCCCTAGCAGCCTGGGCGTAATCAATCCGCGTGCCGGGCTCGTGCTGACCGCCAACGCTGCTTTTGCCGAGCCCGAACTGCCTCAGGGGCGGGTGTTTGTGGCGTCCCACAGCGGTAGCATGATTGGCTCGCTGGTATCCCGGGGCAAAGCCCGCGGCGTTGGGTTCGCAGGCCTCGTTTCCGTTGGCGGCGAATCGGACCTCTGTGTTGGCGAAATCTGCGCGGCAACGTTGGACGACCCGACCATTGGCGGGTATCTGCTATTCCTGGAGAGCTTGCGCCACGGCGACAAGCTTCGTGCCTTCGCCGTTGAAGCGGTAAAGCGCGGCAAGCCGGTTATTGCCTATAAGCTGGGCCGGTCGGCAGCGGCCGCCGAAATGGCAGCGACCCACACTGGCGCACTTGCCGGTGAAGACGACATTGCTGACGCATTTCTCAAGGACCTCGGCATCGCTCGAGTCGGCATTCTGGAGGCTCTCCTTGAGACATTCCCGCTTGCTGAGCGGATTCCGCTCGGAAGTGCGTCCGCCCAGAAACGTGTGGGTGTCGTCACGACGACCGGCGGTGGCGCGGCCATGGCAGTAGACCAGTTGGGTATCCGCGACGTGGTTGTTGAGCCGGCTTCGGCGGAAACGCTGGCGAAGTTCGAGGCCGCCGGTATTTCGGTGTCGGCTGGTCGCGTTCTGGACCTCACGTTGGCAGGCACAAACTACAACGTCATGAAAGGCGCCCTGGACATCATGTTCCAAGCGCCGGAGTTCGACATGGTCCTCGCCGTGGTCGGTTCGTCAGCCCGCTTCCAGCCGCAACTTGCGGTGAAGCCCATCATCGACAGTGCTAGCAGCGCCAAGCCGCTGGCAGCGATGCTGGTGCCTGACGCACCCGAAGCCCTGGCTTCATTGACCGCAGCCGGAGTGCCATGCTTCCGCTCGCCTGAGGCATGCGCCGACGCGATTGCCGCGCTGTTTGCGCGCCGAGCGCCTGGCGTGCAGGCTACGGCTGAAGCCTCCGACGCAAAGCCCCGCACGCTGAGCGAAGCCCAAGCGTATGAGGTGCTCGACGCCGTCGGCGTGCCTCACGCCCCGGCTACAACGATGCCGCTGCAGGGGCCGGCGAAGGAGCTTAGCTTTGGCTTCCCTGTGGTTGCCAAGGTTTGCTCTGCAGACATCCCCCACAAGACGGAAGTCGGCGGCGTTGTTCTCGGCATCCAGGACCAGGCTGGCCTGGAAGCCGCCCTTGTGACGCTGCGCACCAACCTGGCAGAGCGTGCGCCGGAAAAGCGATGCGACGAGGTGCTCGTACAGCCTATGACGAAGGGTCTCACCGAGGTTCTCGTCGGCTATCGTATTGACGCCGAAGCGGGCCCCATTATCATGCTGGCTGCCGGTGGTATCTGGGCAGAAGTTGCGCGGGACCGGAGCATTCGACTGGCTCCCGTGAGTGTCGAGACCGCAAGGGAGATGATTACCGAAGTCAAGGCACTGAAGACGGTGTCGGGTCTTCGCGGTCGACCGCGTGGCGACCTGGAGGCCCTGGCGCAGGCAGTGTCCGCTCTATCCCAGTTGGCAGTGATGCCTGAACTGCGGATTGCAGAAGCCGAAGTCAATCCCATGATGGTCCTTCCGGAAGGGCAGGGCGTCGTCGCGGTTGATGCTCTGGTCCTGCGGTCGTGACAAAGACGCGAGTCATGACTCTAACTTTCAATCCGAGCGAGGTTATCGCTCGGATTGAAGCCCTCTGCGAAGTACACCGAATCAACGTGTGCGGGCAGGAAGTGGTCTGGCGGCGGTTCGGGAGCGGACCGCCGCTTGTGCTCATTCACGGCGGGCACGGCAGTTGGTTGCATTGGGTGCGCAATATTGAATCGCTCCTGAGCTCTCATAGGCTCTGGCTGCCGGACCTTCCAGGCTTTGGCGATTCCGACGCCTTGCTAGGCGAGGACCACGCCACGGACCGATTCGAGCGATTGGTCACGACGTTATGCGCCTGTGTCGAGCAACTCTTTGGCTCCGACGCTCCAATTCTGCTAGCTGGCTTTTCGTTCGGTGGCCTCGTGGCCGCGAATGTTGCGGCCCGCTGCGGCAATGTGGAGAAGCTCGCCTTGCTAGGTCCAGCTGGACACGGCGGCGTTCGACGACAGAGCCTCGAAATGCTCAATTGGCGAGTAGATAACCCTGGGGAAGCTAAGGAGTCACTGCGTCACAATTTGCGTGCGCTCATGCTGCACGACGATGCCAGCATTGACTCGCTTGCCATGGAAGTCCACGAACGCGCTTGCCGGGCCACCAGATTTCGCAGCAAAGCGATTTCCCGGCATGCCCTTTTAGCGGAGGCGCTGGAGGAATATCAGGGGCCGACGCTGTTTGTATGGGGCGAGCATGATGTGACAGCTGAACCGTATGAAGCCGCACAGCGACTCGCCGCTGATATCTCATCCCGAGATTGGTGCTTGGTCCCTGGCGCAGGTCACTGGGTGCAGTATGAAAGGCCGGACGAAGTCAATGTGCTCTTGCTGCGCTGGTTTTCTTCGGTCACGTAGGGAGTCTGCTGACTATGCAAAGCATGACGGCTACGACGTCAGAACTCACGCTACTGATGTCGAATGCTGCTATCGAAGCCTTCGGCTCGCGTATCAACAAGGTGCTTGAATTCCATCCGCACCGGTTGGTAACACCAAAGTCGGTGCTCGAGGGCAGTGTTCCCGACGGGGCGAAGATTGCCTTTCTGTCGCGCGATGTCACCGGGAATTCTGGTAAGACGGATTTGGCGCCCACGCTTCTTGAGTTTTACGACGCCATGCGGGCTTCCCCAAGGCTTACGTGGATGCAGGCCCACTCTGCTGGCGCCGACCGCCCAATCTTTGCCGAGCTGGAAAAGCGAAATGTGGTGATGACAACGGGTTCTGGAGCGAATGCCGGCGCGGTGGCTCAGATGGCGTTTCTCGGCGTACTAGCCATCGCGCGAAAGCTCCCATTGCTGATTGATGCGCAGCGCCGGAAGTGTTGGGAGCCGCTCCTGGGTGAGCGAGCGCCCCAGGACTTGACAGGACAAGTCGCGGCAGTTGTCGGTATGGGTCCCATCGGTCAGGAGGTCGCCAGGCTGCTGCGTGCTATCGGCATGGAGGTCATCGGTGTACGTAGGACACGGGAGCCGGTAGCGGGAGTGTCGCAGACCGTTAGCTTCGCGGATATCGCTACCGTTCTTCCGAAAGCGTCAGTCGTGGTACTTGCTTGCCCGCTAACGCCAACTACGCGCGGGCTATTGAACCGGCAAACCTTCGCTCTATTGCCGACGGGCGCCATTCTTGCGAATGTTTCTCGCGGCGAGGTGGTGGTCGAGAACGACCTAATCGGCGCTTTGCGTAGAGGGCATCTTGGTGGTGCTTTCCTGGACGTATTTGAGAAGGAACCATTAGGCCCGGAATCGGCGCTGTGGACTCTTCCTACGGTAATAATCGCCCCCCATACGGCTGGTCATACAACGGGACATTACGCAGAAGTCGGGGAAATCTTCCTCGATAACCTGGTCCGTTGGCGTGATGGGCTGCCCCTTCGAAATGTTGTTAAGTAACCTATACGAAAGCTAGGAGAACACATGACTAGTGCATCCAACTTGAAGCTCCCATCGCTTCGCGACAAAGTCTCAGCCGAGGAATGGAAGGCGCGAGTAGATTTGGCTGCGTGCTATCGGCTATTCGACATCTATGGTCTGTCGGACCTCACCGCCAACCACATCTCCGCGCGTGTGCCCGGTGAGAATGCCTTCCTAATTAATCCCTATGGCATGCTGTACGAGGAAATCACTGCTTCTTCGCTAATCAAGGTCGATGAGAGCGGAGAGGTTCTCTATAGCCCGGACTTCGGTGACTTGAAGTATGGTGTCAACCGCGCCGGCTACGTCATTCATAGCGCCATTCATGCAGCGCGTCCAGATGTTGGCTGCGTTGCGCATACACATACTGTTGCTGGGATGGCGGTTTCATCGCTCGCGTGTGGCATTCTGCCATTGACTCAAACTTCTATGCGCTTCTCGAGCGTTGCGTATCATGATTTTGAAGGCATCGTGCTCGACGAGCGCGAGAAGGAGTCGCTCTTGCGCGACATGGGTCAGGAGAACCACCTGATTCTGCGCAACCATGGCCTGCTCGTTGCAACCGGCACTACTGCGGAGGCATTCAATGCAATGCAGCGCTTTGAGCAGGTTTGCAAAGCGCAGCTTTCCGCGCTGGCCTGTGGAACGGAGCTGACGACGGTGCCCGCCGGGATTGTTGAAGAGACACGCAAGAACTATCTACCTGGCACCCGTCGACCGTTCGGCATCATGGAATGGCCTGCGATGCTGCGTAAGTTGAACCGCATCGACCCGAGCTATCAGGATTAATTGACTAGGAGTTTGCTGTCACGGATCGGCGTAATGACGCCGGGGATGATCGCCGTAATGGCGCCAGTTTGAAGTGAAGTAAAACGCGGATTCGAACGGGATCAAGGATGCGTTTTTTTCGTTGATTTCGCAAGCCGAATTGAGTCGGTTTCTGGCATCGGTTTCGGGGCGCGGAAGCTGTCGCCATCGAGCACGATGCGATAGGCGCCGTGGCGCAGGCGATCCAGTGTGGCGGCGCCGAGAACGCGGTTGCCGGCGAAGGCCTCGCCCCATTCGCTGAAGTCGAGATTGCTGGTGAGGATCGTCGCTGCGTTCTCGTAGCGTTCTGCGATCAGGTCGTGGAAGTCTTCATCTTGTGGCGAACGCAACGGCTTGAGCGCGAAGTCGTCAACGATGAGGACCGGTACGCTGGCGAGCTGTCTGAGCTTGCGCTCGTAGGTGCCAGTAGCGCGTGCGGCCTGCAGGCTGCTCAGTAGTTTGGTCTGGGTAGCGAACACCACGTCGTGCCCCTGGCGGGCGGCGCAGTGGCCGAGCGCCTGGGCCAGATGCGACTTGCCGGTGCCGGTGGGTCCGGCAATCAGGACCGCGACGCGCTCGTGGATATAGCGGCCGGTGGCGAGATCATGGATGTGGGTTCGATTCAGCGTCGGCAGCCGATCGAAGTCGAAGGTCTCGAGCGTCTTGCCCACGGCGAAACCGGCGCGGACCAGCCGGGTGCCGAGCTTCTTCTGGTTGCGCCGTGCTACTTCGTCATGCAGCAGCATGGCCAGGAACTCGGTATAGGCAAGCTGGCCGTCGATGGCCTGCCGGTTACGCTGTTCAAGGGAATCGAGCACGCCGGACAGGCGCAGTTGCTTGAGGGCGGTGTTCAGTTCAGGACTGGGGTTCATGGGCGTTTAATGGATCAGCAGGGATTGGAGGTTGCGGCCGAAGCGACCGCCGTTGACGTAGGTGTCGGTGAGCGTTTGCGGCGACTCCGGGATAGGCTGGCTCTCCAACCCCTTGTCCAGGATTGTCTTGACGGTTCGCCACCGGGGACTGTTGTGGGCCAGTGCCCGGGTGCACGCCGCGTCGAGCCGGGCATCACCGACCTTGCTGCGCAACCGGACGATGCCTTGCGCACCGCGCAGGTTGACGAGCACCTGGTCGTTGAACAGCGCGAGCACCAGCGCATGGCAGGACGGCCCGATGGCTTTGGCCTGTGCCAGACACCATTGCGGATCGTGTTCGAGCCACGCCTGAGCGGCGGGCGGTTGATGATCCCGTACCGTCGAGCGTGCGCCGGGCTTGCGCAGCCGGGGATGGGTGGCCACGAGTTCGTGCTGGTTGAACAGTTGCACGACCGTGTCAGTGGTCTTTACCCACAGCGTCTTGCCGACCAGCGCGAACGGCACCGAGTAAAGGGCTTTGTGATGCTGGACGTGAGCATCGCGATGAACCATGGCGGTGGACCATGCGGCCAGCACCGGCGGCACATCGGGCAGCGCCATCAACAACGGCTTCTCGATGGCGAAGCGCATCAGCGGTTGTTCGCGGGTCGTGCCGTGCTCACGCACGCCGGCCTCCTGCATGATCCACTCGCGCAACTGCCGGTTGGCATCGGGGAGGTCACGGAACGCACGCAGTGGCATGAAGGACTTCTTGACGTACTTGACTCCCGACTCGACGATGCCCTTCTTCTGCGGGTCGTGCGGCGGGCAGGCGTCGATCCGGAAGCCGTATCCCTCGGCCAGACCGGCGTAGGACCGCTGGACCTCGGGGTCGTACGTGCAGGCCCGGATGATGGCGCACTTGGCGTTGTCGATGATGATCCGTTCGGGTAATCGCGAGGAGCCAGTAATGTGACGCAGCGCTGAGGGCCCGGAGACGTTCACTCAGGGCGAGGCTTTTCCTGCGGATTTGGCAGGTGTAACACTTTGGCGGGGATTACCCCCGATCCCAGGGAGACACCATGTCAGACCATGTATGTCCGCAGCACATCGCGTTAGTTGCGCAGCTGAAGCAGCTTCTCATCGACGCCGGCTATTGCGTCAACGCGATCAACCGTCAGTCCGCCGTTGCGCAGAAGTTCCTCCGCTACCTCAAGCAGCGAGGCCTTACGCTAGCATCCGTGGAGCCGGCCCATGTGACGATGTACCTGCGCTGCGAGCTCCACCGTTTCGAGCGGCGCCACGGACGCGCCCCACGGTCCCTTGAACACTGGCGTGCTTCGCACACTGCCGGCATTCACCAGCTATTGAGGATGGCAACGGGCAGGTGGCCACCTGCCCCCCAAGCAAGTAGCGCATCCGAGGCGTTCAGCCAGAAGCTATGCGCCGAGTATGAGCGGTGGCTCGATGATGTGCGAGGCTTGGCTTCCGACACCATTCACGAGTTGGTCACAGAAGCACGGCGGTTCATGCACTGGTATCTCGAACGTGCGGTGTCGGTGAACGATCTGGGGCGACTGACGATCGCCGATATCGATGCATACATGCAGGCGCGATCCGGATCGCTAAGGCGGATCTCGCGCAAATCGCTGGCGCAGCGGTTGCGCTGCCTCATGCGCTTTGCGCACGCCTCTGGGAGAACCTCGCGCGACTTATCCGCATGCGTGGTGGCGCCCACGCTCTACGCGTATGAGTCGATTCCGTCGACGCTGTCGCAGCACCAGATCGACGCCGTCTTGCGGATCTGCCATGCTGATCACTCGCCCAAGGGCCTGCGCGACCACGCGATCGTCTTGCTGCTCACCAATTACGGGCTGCGCGCGGGAGAGATTGCACGCTTGCGGCTGGACGACATCGACTGGCGGCGCGATCGCTTATACGTCCGCCATTCCAAGACCGACTCGCAATCGGTCTTGCCATTGCTACCGGCGGTTGGAGCCGCGTTGCTGGCATACCTGCGTCGCGGCCGACCTGAAACGAGCGCGCGAGAGGTCTTCATCCGAGCACACGCCCCATATCGTGGCTTTGCCGACGGCTCGAGCCTGTACACGCCACTGCGCAGGCGGCTCGACGCTGCAGGCGTGCAAACCAATGGCAAGCGCGGGCCGCATGCCTTCCGGCACGCGCGTGCCATAAGCCTATTGCGCGGCGGGGTGCCGCCCAAGGTGATTGGGGACGTGCTGGGGCACCGCTCATCGAGTTCGGTGTGGCCGTACCTGAAGCTCGCTGTCGATGAACTGCGCGACGTCTCCCTGGAGATCAGCGAACTCCTGACCGAGGGGGCGCAATGAACACGTGGCTCGACGATGAAGGCGACGCTATCGAGCGTCACATATGTCACCTGAGGCTGCGCAGTCGCGATGCGGCCAAAGTCTACCGTTGTGTTCTGCGCGGGTTCCAGCGTTTCGTGCGGCAACGTGGCGATGCCGCAGTCAGCACCTCTACCATGCAGGGGTGGCTGCTGGAGCGCGC
>NZ_JBYOJP010000035.1:0-20758 GCF_057798975.1 Cupriavidus sp. 21MJTG02-4
ACGTGCCGAAGATCGTCGACTGGTATATGGATGGCAAGCTCAATATCGACGACCTGATCACGCACACGCTGCCGCTGGACCGCATCAACGAAGGCTTCGACCTGATGAAGCGCGGCGAGTCGATCCGTTCGGTGGTGCTGTACTGAGGAGCCGGCCGTGACCCTGGAACTGTTGTCGGAACACGGCTGCCATGGCGGCGTGCAGCGCTTCTACCGCCATGACTCGGCGACCATTGGACTACCGATGAAATTCTCGGTGTACCTGCCGCCGCAGGCGCAGCCCGGCGCCAGGTTGCCGGCGCTGTTCTACCTGGCCGGGCTGACCTGCACCGAGGAAACCTTCATGATCAAGGCCGGTGCGCAGCGCTTTGCCGCCGAGCACGGCCTGGTCCTGGTTGCGCCGGACACCAGTCCGCGCGGCGCGGGAATCCCGGGCGAGGCGGATGCATGGGACTTCGGTGTGGGCGCGGGCTTCTATGTCGATGCGACCGAGGCGCCGTGGGACACGAACTGGCACATGGAAAGCTACGTCGCACAGGAGCTGTTCGAACTGGTGAGCCGCGAATTGCCGGTCGATCCGGAGCGCGTCGGCATCTTCGGTCACTCCATGGGCGGACACGGCGCGCTGGTGCTGGCGCAGCGGCATCCGCGGCGCTTCCGTTCGGTGTCGGCGTTCGCGCCCATCGCCGCGCCGACGCAGTGCCCGTGGGGAGAGAAGGCGTTCACCGGCTATCTCGGCACGGACCGCGGCCGCTGGGCGGAACATGATGCCAGCGCGCTGATGGCGGCCCAGAAGGGAGCGCCCTTCCCGGCCGGCATCCTCGTGGACCAGGGCCTGGCGGACCAGTTCCTGGCAAGCCAGCTCCATCCCGAGGCGTTCGAAGCCGCCTGCGCGGCGGCAGGCCAGCCGCTGACGCTGCGCCGGCATGCCGGCTATGACCACGGCTACTACTTCATCAGCACCTTTATCGCCGACCACATCAGGCACCACGCCGGGCAGCTCTGACAAGGCGGCATCGAGGACGGTGACGATGATGCGCGGCGGCCGCCGCGCATCGCTCAGATGTAGCGCTCCGTCATCGCCATCGCGCTCAGGCGCCGGCGCTTCCAGAACATGCCGTGAATCCGCGTCAGCAGCTTGCGCAGGGTGGCCGGGTCCAGTGCGCTGAATGTCAGCATGACCGCGGGATTGCTGCCATCGCCGGGCACGTGCTCCAGGGCATCGAAGGCCGGCAATCCGTACTTGACCAGGAATGCGCGGATCTCGTCTTCGGTCGTGCCGGGCTCGATATTGCCGAGCAACAATACAGACATCGCGACCTCCCTCCGTTCACTACGGCCCCGTCACCATCCACTTCATCCAGCGTCTGCGGCATCGGCCTGCTGGTCCAGCTGCAATGTGACGATGCGCACGGTCGCGTCATCGGGACACCCGACGTCGGTAAAACCAAGCCGACGCGCCAGGCGCCGCATGGGCGTGTTCATGGCCAGCACAAACCCCTCCATGCGCGCATAGCCGCGCGCACGCGCCGTCTCGATCAGCGACGACATCAGGATGCGCGCCAGGCCCGCGCCATGCCAGTCGTCATCGAGCGTGATGGCGAACTCGCAGATATCGCTGCCCGGCGCGGCCACGAAGCGCGCGCCGCCCACCAGCCGGCCGCCGCCCGCCCCGGCCTGCGCCTCGCTCCAGGCGACGAGCGCGCATTCATGGTCCGGTTCCGGGTGCGTGGCGTGCTCGATCATGGCCTCGGGGAGTTCCCGCATCGGCGCCATGAAGCGGGTGTAGCGGGCGTCGGCCGACAACCGCGAAAACGCGGCAAGCAATCCCGAGCGGTCCAGTTCGCAGATTTCACGAAGCAGGACATGGCGGCCGTCCCGCAACGTCAGGCGGGTGGGCGTGAAGGGCAATGGAGTCGGTACGGGCATCGGTGCAAGGTCTTCGTCACTGGCTGAATGGGAACCCGGGCTGGATCGCCGAAGTTCATTCACTGTAGTGCCAAATGACGCACCATGCAGAACGGCGCAAGCGTTGGAATTGCTCGCCAAAATGGCCGAGGTCGCTGCGAACTCGAGCAACAGCGCCGGTCATCCCGGCGGCCGGCGTGCAAGCTACGGCGTAGCGGTCCAGCCGTGATGCCAATTATCTGTGAACCACAGTTGGCATGCCGTGAACCATGGATTACACTCCATCCATGATCACGGTCCGCACAACAGAAGTCTTCGACAACTGGTTCGATAGCCTTAAGGACCGTATGGCCAAGCGTCGCATTCAGGCGCGTATCGACCGTCTGGCGATGGGGAACCCCGGCGACACGAATTCCGCTGGCGCACCGGTCACGGAGTTGCGCATCGACCATGGACCGGGCTACCGCGTCTACTACGTCCAGCGAGGCGCCGTCGTGGTGATTTTGCTGTGCGGCGGCGACAAGTCCTCGCAGAGCGCAGATATCAGGGCCGCGCACAGGATGCTCGGTCACCTTGATACGGAGTGAGTCATGGAAAAAATCAAAACCCGGCCGTGGGATTCGGCCGAGCACCTGAATACGGAAGACGATATCGCCGAATATTTCGAAGCGTGCCTGCTGGAAGGCGGAGACGACCCCGCTTTCATTGCCCATGCGCTGGGCGTGATTGCGCGCGCGCGTGGCATGGCTCAGGTTGCGCGAGATGCCGGGATGTCGCGCGAGGGGCTGTACAAGGCATTGTCGACGGAAGGCAACCCAAGCTTCGGGACGATCCTGAAGGTCATCAAGGCGCTGGGCCTGCAGTTGCATGGCTCGAAGGCGCACGCCTGAAATCGCAACGGAACAAGTTGACACCCCAGGCCCAACAAGCGTTGCATGACGCGATGAAACGAATGCGTGCGCCGGAAATGAAAAAGGGCTTCCGTTTCCGGAAGCCCTTTTCGTACTGCATAGGTGGCGCGGCTGGCAGGATTCGAACCCACGACCCCTTGGTTCGTAGCCAAGTACTCTATCCAACTGAGCTACAGCCGCACGCGAGACATAGATTGTAACGCAGTTTGGGTTTTGTGCAAGCCCCTTCCGCGAAAAAAACTCTCAGGACTGTGCGGCAATGATGGCTACCAGCGATAGCGCGCCCCCACGGTGCCGCCGGCATTCCGCCCCGCCTTCACCTTGAACCAGAGCTTCACGCCCGATGCGGTATTGCCGTGCGCGCCAATATTGAACGAGAACAGGCCGCGCAGCAGGTCCGTATCGATCTTCGTGCCGTTGATGTTGATGGTCTGCTTGCGGCTGTCCTGCCACCAGTCGGCTTCGACGAACGGGTACACGCCCGCGAGCCGGGTCGGCTGGGCGCCGTAGAGGCGCACGCCGAAGCCCGTGGCACTGGAATCGCCCAGCATGTCCGGTGCCTGTGTGCCCGTGGCCGGCGTGCCCGGCTGATAGGCCAGTTGCACACGCGGCTGGATGGTCAGGCCGCCCGCATGCGGCACGACGGCGTCCAGCGCCACTGCCATGGTGCGCACGCGGCTGTCCACGAAGCCGCTGGCGGTGGTGATGTCGTCGACATGAACCAGGATCCGCCGCGGGCCGTAGCGCAGGCGCTCAGTATCGACGTCGATGGCCGCGAGGCCGGGCGCGTCGTCATCCGGCCCAGCACCTGTCGTGACCTCGATGCGCGGGGAGTACGCGTTGTGTTCAGCGGCAGACGAGGCAGAACCACGGCCCGGTGCCATCCCGCCAAAGTCGCTCGCTTGCACATGCTGCCAGCCGAGGATCGAATCGGTGCCCGGGGCACCCTCGTCGGCCCTGGCCACGGAACACACCAGCATCGCCAGCACGCAGCAGCATTGCAGGGGGTGTTGACGCACCCCATGCGGTGTCGCGGCACAGTCGTGCCACGCAGGGCATGCCCCTGCCTCCCTCTCTCTTGATGATGACAAGACCTCAGTCATGGCAACCACCTTCGGACGTTATCCAAGCTTGCCCGATTTGTTTGAGCATAGGCGATATGCCCACCATCGGGAAAGCGGCGAATGTCCGCTCTCGCGCGGCCAGTGAGCTTGCGTTCCGGACAGCGGCCCGGTCGTCCCGTTTAGTGGAGCAATGGCGTCGGCTTTGCCCGAAGCCCTGGTGGTTTTCGTCAATAATGTCGAAAACTTTCCTATGCCTACCGTGTTCTGCTGGACGCGGCCAATGTGCTGTCCGCCGAACGCGGCCCCGCCAACAGTGTGCTCGGCGAAGCCCCCGCGGAGAAAAGTGCCACCCGCGACCGGCTGCGCGAATTCCGCGCTCGCGGCGACGCCGCGCTCACGCGGCTGCTGATGCCGCCGTCAGCGCCAGACGGCCTGCACCAGCACCATCTGCCGCCATTGATGGTGGAACGCGTGCGCGAGCGCCTGCGCTGATCCTCCCGGTGCTTGAGCCCGGCCTTTCCAATGCCGATGGCCGGCCGCGAGATGCGGCCGCTGTTCGATGCGCCGGACATCCTGCGCCGCAAGCTGCGCGAGCGCGCGTCGCTCGCCGAGCAGCTCGAACACCTGGCCCGCACCGACAGCCTGAACGGACTGCTGAACCGGCGCGCGCTGGAGCATGTTGCCGTGCAGCCAGCCGATCCCGCCGGACCGGAGACGGCATTCGCATGGCCCAAAATGACCGGCCGTAAACGGAAAAAGGCCCGCATTGCTGCGGGCCTTTTCTGAATTTGGTGCCCAGAAGAGGACTCGAACCTCCACAGTGTTGCCACCGCTAGGACCTGAACCTAGTGCGTCTACCAATTCCGCCATCTGGGCTTCGTTTCGCTGCATTTCTGCTGCGATGCGAAGAACGCAATTATGCTGACCAGCAGAGGCTTTGTCAACACTCTTCGGTAAAAAATCTCTGCATGTCAGCGACCGCGCGCCGCCTCGCCGCGCCTGGCGACGAAGTCCACCTGCGGTGGTCGATCTGGCAAATGCAGCGTAGCCGTGGCCGGCGGCGTGCTGGCCACGGTCTTGCCGCCGCGCACGACCAGCAGACGCGTCGCGCGCAAGCGGATGGCCTCGACAGGATCGCGCGCCTGCAGCAGGACCAGGTCCGCGCGACAACCGGGCGCAAGACCGTAGCCATCGAGGCCAAGTATCTGCGCGGGCGTGGTCGTCACGGCAGCAAAGCAGCTGCACATGGCGTCCTGCCCGGTCATCTGCCCCACATGCAGGCCCATGTGGGCCACCTCCAGCATGTCGGCGCTGCCCAGGCTGTACCAGGGGTCCATCACGCAGTCATGCCCGAACGCGACCGGCACGCCCGCCGCCAGCAACTCGGGCACGCGCGTCATGCCACGCCGCTTCGGGTAGGTATCGTGGCGACCTTGCAAGGTGATGTTGATCAGCGGGTTGGCGATCGCGGCGACGCCCGCGTCGCGCATCAGCGGCAGAAGCTTGGAAACATAGTAGTTGTCCATCGAATGCATCGACGTCAGGTGCGAGCCGGCGACGCGTCCATGCAGGCCCAGCCGCACGGTCTCGCTGGCGAGGGTTTCGATATGGCGCGACATCGGGTCGTCGCTCTCGTCGCAATGCATATCGACGCGCAGGCCCCGTTCGGCGGCCAGCTCGCACAGCACGCGCACCGACGCCGCGCCGTCCGCCATGGTCCGCTCGAAATGCGGAATGCCGCCGACCACCTCCACGCCCATGTCGAGCGCGCGGCGCAGGTTGTCGAGCGCACCCGGCGCGCGCAGCACGCCGTCCTGCGGAAACGCCACGAGCTGGAGATCGAGGTAGGGACGCACGCGTTCGCGCACGTGCAACAGCGCCTCCACGGCAAGCAGGCGCGGGTCGCACACGTCGACATGCGAACGGATCGCCAGCAGCCCTTTGGCCACGGCCCAGTCGCAGTACGCCAGCGCGCGCTCGACCAGCGCCTCCTGCGTCAGCAGCGGCTTCAGCTCGCCCCACAGCGCAATGCCTTCGAGCAGGGTGCCGGACTGGTTCACGCGCGGCAACCCGTAGGACAGCGTGGAATCCATATGGAAATGCGCATCGACGAACGGCGGCGTCACGAGTTGCCCTGCGGCATCGATCTCGGTGGCGGCCTGCGCGGCGAGCACCGGTTCCACCGCGACGATGCGGCCGTTGTCGACGCCGATATCGATGTCACGGCGCCCGTCAGGCAGCGTGCAGTGGCGCAGGATCAGTTCCAGCATAGGATGGTTCTCTCTCCCTCGTTGAGTCCTACAGCTACAGTGTCGGCACGTCCCGGACAAGCGGCGCGGCCACGGGCCCCAGCCCGCAACCGCGCAAGAGCAGCGTCACCAGATGCTCGGTGGCCAGCTCGAAATCGCGCCGGCCCAGCTGGCTCACACCCAGCACCGCGCAAATCTGCGATTCGAAATCGGCGTAGGTCTGGGTCGCCGCCCAGATGGTGAAGAACAGGTGCTGCGGATCCACGCTGGCCATCTGCCCATTGGCGATCCACTGGCGGATGACCGCGGCCTTGTGCGCCACGAGTTCGCGCAGCGCATGGCGCAACACTTCGCCGATCTCCGGCGCGCCGTGCAGCAGTTCATTGGCGAACACGCGCGACGCATCGGGATGGCTGGCGGACAGCCGCATCTTCGCGCGGATGTACGCTTCCAGCGCCACCTGCGGCGGCAGCTCGGCGCGAATGGCCTCGGTCTCGGACAGCCACAATTGCAGCGTGTGCGCCAGTACCGCGCGATACAGCGCCTGCTTGGTGCGGAAGTAGTAGTGCAGGTTGGATTTGGGCACGCCGGCGCGCACGGCGATCTCCGCCATGGTGGCCCCCGCGAATCCGGCACGCGCGAACACGTGCTCGGCTGCGCGCAGGATCATGGCCTCGTTCTCCTGCCGGATGCGCCCGCCGCTTGCTTCGCGCGCGAGCGGCAGGCGCCGCGCCGTGGCCGTCGCGGGCCCGTCCATCACCGCGTGCCGTAGAGGCGGTCCCCGGCGTCGCCAAGGCCGGGCACGATATAGCCGTGCTCGTTCAGCTCCTCGTCGATGGCCGCGGTGACGATGGCAACGTCCGGATGCGCGGCCTGCAGCGCGTTCAGCCCCGGGCGCGACGCAATCAGGCAGACGTACTTGAGCATGGTCACGCCGCTCTCCTTGAGCCGGTTCAGCGCCGCGATGGCCGAATTGCCCGTGGCCAGCATCGGATCCACCACGATCACGATCCGCTCCTGGATATCCTCGGGCATCTTGAAGTAGTACTCGACGGGCTCCAGCGTTTCCGGGTCACGGTACAGGCCGATATGGCCCACGCGCGCGGCGGGCAGCAGTTCGAGCATGCCGTCCAGGAAACCGTTGCCCGCCCGCAGGATCGACACCAGGCAAAGCTTCTTGCCCGCTAGCACCGGCGACCGCGTGGGGCCGATCGGTGTCTTGATGGCGATGGTCTCCATCGGCAGGTCGCGCGTCGCCTCGTAGGTCAGGAGCTGGCTGATCTCGCGCACCAGCCGGCGGAAGTTGTCCGTCGTGGTCTCCTCGCTGCGCGCCAGCGTGACCTTGTGCTGGACCAGCGGGTGGTCCACTACCAGTACGGGGGCGGTGACGGCGGGGGCGTTGGCGGCTTCGGCCGGTGCCACGGGGACGGCAGACACGTCGTTCATGATGACGCTCCTATGCAATCGGGCTGGCGGGGAATCGCGGGGGAATCAGGGATTGCACCGCCGGGCGGCATCGGCCGGCGGGCAAGCGTTACGGCGCAACCACGGCGCTCAGAACACGGTGCCGTCGCTGTGGATCGCGAAGGGCGGCGGCCCGCCGGGCCTGCGCTTGGCGGCAATGCGCCGCCCCGCGGCCCAGGTGCCGCCTTCCAGCACGCGCGCCAGCGGAAACGCCGCCTCGGTCAATCCGAGCGCCTGGCGCACGCCATCGGCCACGAGATCCAGCCCCGTTACCGTGAGCGCGCGCCATTCGACGATGACGGGCTCCTGCACCTCGTGCGCCACGGCCGCGAATCCCGGGTCGTGCGGCACCATCAGCTCGAAGTCGAACAGCAGGCCACCGTTGCGGTACTCGGGCAGCCCGGTCAGGGATTCCAGCCCCGTGACAATCAGTCCGGCGTCCTCGAGCGGCTCCAGCAGCGAATACGTCAGCCACTGGGTCAGCTTGTGGAACGGCACCAGCCCGCCGGGGGCGGCCGGGTGCCGCCAAGTATCGCCGAGCGAGACCCCCTCCAGCACCACCCGCCCCGGCCAGACCGGACCGAGCGCCACCAGCAGCGTCTTCAGGATGAAGCTCGCCTCGATACGGTCATCGACCGCATTGGCCTTCAGATAGTCGAACAGGTTGCCCAGGCGCGCCGGCGAGCCGAACACGGCTGGCGTGGCCTGCATGACTTCACCCAGGCGGCGCAGCAGCCCGGCGCGCCCCTCCAGGCCGACCAGCGGATTGTGCTGCGCAACCTGGAAGGCCGTGGCGATGGTCGATGCGTCGATGCGCATCAGCCGCTCGGCATCGGCGCGCAGCGGATCGCCTGGCTCGGCCGAAAAGCCGCCGCGCGCGAACAGGTCGAAGCTGGCCACGCCGAGACCTTCCGAGCGGGTCAGGATCAGGTCGCTGGCCGGATCGCGGTAGCGCCAGTCGGGGCCGGCACCGGCATCCAGCAGCACGCTGGGAATGACCAGGTCGATGCCGATCCGGGCGCGGTCCTCGCGGTGCTCGGGGCCGCTCAGCGCGGCGCGCTCGCACAGGATCTGCCAGCGGTCGAGCCGCTCGCCGGAGCCGCCGCTTTCGAAGTGGCGCCAGCGGCTGTGGTACGGCACGCGCAGGTCCGGATAGCGCTGGCGGATGGTGCTGGCGACATAGTCCGCAATCGCATGGACCCGGTCGGGATGCCAGGTGAACAGTTCGGACTGGCCGGCCGCCACGTGCTCGGTGACGGCCGCGCAATGCGTTCGGACCGCCTCGGCACAAAGCAGCGCTGCAGCCGGATGCCCCGCCGGCACCGGACTGTACCAGCCGCTGCCGTGGCCGTCGGTCGATCCGCCCGGCCGGTCCGCTTCGGGATACGTGCTCATTCGTTCAACCCCCTGCCCTTTGCCAGGGCGAGTTCGTTGGCGTCAGGCGGCGTGTAGTGCGTGAAATAGCCGGCCGCCACCTTGGCGTCGATTTCCACGCGCGCATCCGCCGGGATCAGTGCTTCGGGTATGGCCACCTGTTCGACGACTTCGATGCCCTGGGCCACCAGCGCACCGTGCTTCATATTGCTCATCGACGCCCAGCGGTCGATGCGCCGGATACCGAGCCAGTGGAAGACATCCGGCATCAGTTCCTGGAAGCGCATGTCCTGCACGCCGGCCACGCACTCGGTGCGCGCGAAGTAGGTCTCGGCGCGGTCGCCGCCGACCTGGCGCTTGCGGGCGTTGTAGACCAGGAACTTTGTCACCTCGCCCAGCGCGCGTCCTTCCTTCCGGTTATAGACCACCAAGCCTACGCCCCCTTGCTGGGCCATGTCGATGCAAACCTCAATGCCATGCGCGAGGTAGGGGCGGCAGGTGCAGATGTCGGAGCCGAACACGTCCGAGCCGTTGCACTCGTCATGCACGCGGCAAGCCACGTGGGTGTCGGGCTTGCCGAGCTTGGCGATATCGCCGAAGAAATAGAGCGTCATGCCGCCGATCGGCGGCAGGAAGACCTTCAGGTCGGGCCGCGTCACCAGCTCCGGGAACATGCCGCTGGTCTGCTCGAACAGGCTGCGCCGCAGCGCGGTTTCCTTGATATCGAAACGGCGCGCCAGCCCGGGCAGGTACCAGACCGGATCCACTGCCGCCTTGGTGACCTTCACGTCGCCGTTGGCGTGGAGGATGTCGCCATCAGGCCTGAGCCGCCCCGCCGCAATCGCCGCGGCCAGCTCCGGCATGTTGATGTGCGCGCGCGTCACGGCGATGGTCGGGCGGATGTCCACGCCCGCGGCGATACGATCGGCAAAGACACTGGAAACGAGATGGCCCCATGGGTCGAGCGAGACAATTTTGTCCGCATCCGCCCACTGCGGGTGCGGGCCGATTGCCTCGGCCGGCGCGGTATCGGTCAGGTCCGGCCGGTGGTCGCGCTGCAGGCGGCCCGACGCCACGGCCAGCGCCCGGTAGATGGCATAGGCGCCCGAATGCGTGCCGATCACATTGCGCCGCTGGGGGTCCGTCAGGCTCGCAATCACCGGCCCGCGCTCCGCTGCCGTCGGCGCCCCCCAGTGAATCGGCTCGGCCGGTTTGTCGCGGCGCGCGTGCGAAGTCAGGACGATATGGTCGGACATGACAGCCCTCGATTCCATGATGGAATCCTGACCAAACGGTCAGGTTTACGCTTCCATACTAGGCAATCTCCATGCCATCCCCCAATGCCCATTGCCGTCCCTTGCGTGGGCCGTCGCACGCGGGCAACGGGTCGCCGGCCGCACCATGGACGGGCAAGCGGCATCGCTGCGCGCGGCGCGCACGCACCACGAAAAAGCGGCACGTGCCGGGATGGCTACGTGCCGCTGATTTCCGTTGCGGTCCGCGCGGGAAGCGCGGCGATCCGGCCACAGGGTCAGGTCGTCGATTCCTTCGGCGCGCCACGGCGGCCGCCCGGCACGAGCGCACGCAGCGCGGCGAACGGACTGGCACTTTCTACATAGCGGTAAAACAAGGTTCCCGCAACATTGCTCGCCAGCCAGGCGAACAGCATGCCCAGCGCGTTGAGCACCGGGTTGCCCGGCGCCAGGTGGGAAACCACCGCGTTCACAATCAGGCAGACCGGGAAATGCACCAGGAACACCGAATAGGAGATCCGGCCAAAGAAGCCCACCACCGCCGCGCGCGGCCAGCTTTCAAGCCAGCCGCCGCGCCTGGCCACCGCCAGCAGCAAAGCCGTGGCCAGCGCCACCGCGATGCGCAGCCGGAAGTCGACGATCAGTGCCGCGAGCCCGAGCGCTCCCAGCAACAGGAGCGGAATGGCCGATCGTTCGGCATTGGAGGCCCAGTACGCGAGCGTGCCCATGCCATAGGCACCGAAGAAATACACCGCCCAGATATCCCAGCCGGCATCGCGGTTGAACCAGAACAACGAGGCCACCGCCAGCGCCGACACCACTACCACGCCCGCCTGGGCGCCCCGACCCGAGACGCTGCGCGCCAGCCACAGCGCCGTCACCAGCAGCGCGAACAGCTGCAGGTCGATCGCCACGTACCAGACGCCCGCCGAGAGGGCATCGACATCCAGCACGTTATGGAGCAGCAGCACATGGGCAAGGAACTGCATCAGGTGCGGCGGCGCGGGGATCGAGTCATGGACCATCCACGTCCGCGCAATGGCAGCCCCCGCAATGCTGACCAGGATCGCCGCCGCATACGGCGTGACCAGCTTCTGGTAGCGGCGCCAGACCGCGGTCAACGGATGCTGCCGGATCACCAGCCTGCCCTGCGGCGCAAGGCTGCGTGCCGCCAGGAAACCGCTCACCACCAGGAAGACCTGCACCGCAATGCGGGCGTATTGCGACAGCCAGTCAAGGACATCCGGCGCCAGCGAATAAGCCGAGTCGGACATGGGGCCGTAGAACGCCAGGTGATGGAGCACGATCAGTTGCGAGCTGACGGCCTTGAGGGCGTCAATGCACGCGAGGCGCGAAGGACGGGGGCTCATTGATTGTTATAAGAACGTTGCAAAGGCGATGGGCGCGATTTTACCGCCTTCCTGGCATCTGTTTGCGCCTTATTTATCACAATTTGAGTAATCGTTACACAAATCACCGGCGTATGCCTTTTTCGGAATCGCCATGTTCAATGTCTTAACGGCGAAGCATTTGCTTATGAAAAAGTTGTCGTTCCCCCAGACAGAGTGCGGGTATACCCTTCCGGTTTTGCTGCAACTGGCGTGACTACGCCTTCCCCGCACCCTATGTCGTTCGCCCGCTCGTTTGCTCCTCGCCAACTGTTCCGTCCCCTGGCCGCCCTGCTGCTGTCGCTGGCCACACTCGCCCCGCTTGGCGCCCGCGCCGAAAGTCCGGTGCTGGACAAGATCCGCGACAGCGGCACCATCGTGCTCGGCTATCGCGAGTCCGCACTGCCGTTCTCGTTCGCCGATGACAAGGGCAAGCCGGCCGGCTATGCGGTCGACCTGTGCCTGCGCGTAGCCGAAGCCACCCGCCAGAAGCTGGGGCTGAAGGACCTGAAGGTGCGCTGGATGCCGCTCACGCCGCAGAATCGCTTTCCCGCGATGGTCAATGGCCTGGTGGACCTGGACTGCGCCCCCAATACCAACTCGCTGGAGCGGCAGAAGCAGGTAGCGTTCAGCGTGTCGCATTACGTCTCGACCGTGCGCATGCTGGTGCGGGCCGACTCGGGCATCAAGTCGTTCGAGGACCTGCGCGGCAAGACCGTGGTCACCAGCGCCGGCTCGACCGGCGACCGCCATGTGCGGTTCATGAAGCAACAATACGGTTATCGCGACATCTACGCGAAGGACCATGGCGAATCGTTCCTGCTGCTGGAATCGGGTCGCGCGCAAGCCTTCGTGATGGACGACGTCCTGCTTGCCGGCCTGCGCGCACGCGCCAAGGACCCGGCTCAGTGGGTGATCGTCGGCCCAGCGCTTTCGACCGAGCAGAACGCACTGATGATGTCGAAGGCCGATCCGGAGTGGAAACAGTTCGTCGACCAGACCTTGGCCACCACCTTCGCTGGTCCGGGCATCGCGTCGCTGCAGAAGCGCTGGTTCCAGCAGCCCATCGGCAGCCGCAACATCAACCTGGCCCTGGCCCCGTCGAACCAGGTGCGGGAGGCATGGAAGCACCCGTCCGACACCACCACGGAGTGACGCCGTCGTATCAGGCGCAGGTGCGCGGATACGGCAATCCATGGTTTCCATGAGTGCTTACCGCCGGGTAGGTACCGAGTTGACAGCGTGACGATAGCTTGGCGAAACTGAATCCGGTTGTCCCCGCCAGAGGGCCAACCGAGAAGAACCGCCCAACGGGGTGGCATAACCAGGCTGGACTCAGGAGAAATCATGAACAAGTTCGTTGCGACTGCCATCGTGCTCGCATTGGGCACGGCTGCTGCGGCCGCCCAGGCGCAAACGGGTGGCAAGAAGTTCGACCCGTATACGCAGGGCGCCAAGTCTGGTCAGAAATTCGACCCGTACACCGAGGGCGCCAAGTCCGGTGACAAGTTTGATCCGTACAGCCAGGGCGCCAACAAGAGCACACGCAGCGACCTGACCGACGCTGCGGCGCCGGACGCCAAGAAGCCGGCCAAGAAGTCCAAGACCAAGGCCAAGAAGAAGGCGGCTCCGGCGGCCCCGGCCAGCTGATACCCGGTCAGCCACGCAAAAAAGCCCGTGCAATTCGCACGGGCCTTTTTGCGTCTGGGGGTGTGATGCAGGCAGGAAAGGCTACGGCGCCTGCGTATCCTGCTCCATCGCCGTCACGTCGATGCGCTGCACCTTGCCGTCCTGCATGACTTCGGTACGCAACACGAAGGCCTCGGCCGGACAGTACCAGTCGGTGATATGCATGACCGTGGGTTCGACCTGCACGACTTCCTCCCCCACCAGCAGCGGCCCCAGCGACGTGCGCTTGTCATAGGTGACCGGCAAGCATTCCTTGCGGCCCATGACGGTATCGATCATCTGCCGGCGGCCAACCTGGCGCGAACTGATATGGATGGAGGCGCGCGGCACGTGCATGGTGCTGACCACCTCGTCGGAGCCGAGCGGATAGACCTTGAGCGACAGGCTCGATTCGAACGTCTCACCTTCGAGCGTGGACCCTTCGCGCAGGTTCATGCCGGCATAGTTGAACACGCCACGGCCTTTGAACGCCGCCTCGCCAAACATGCGCGCGTAGCGCGCTCGCGCGTTGATCGCGGCGTGCTGGCTTTCAATGCTGGTCTGGTCGGCAGGCGTGCGCCGGTCAATATTCAGCTGGTGCACCTGGTCCATGACGACCGGCGGACCCATCAGCGCGGACATGGCAGATTTCGAGTTGATCTCGAGTTGGGCGTGGCACCCCGAGGCACTGCGCCCGACGTCGCGCAAGGTCATGGTGATGGACATCGGCAGCGCGCCGTCCCCCTCCATCTGCACGTGCGAACCCGAGCGGAACCACGGCGCGTCGCAGAGCGCGGCGCCGGGCGATGGTGGCAAGGAAGCGTGCGGTGCCTGGGCGACTTGATGGGATTCGGGCCGTTCCTGCGCCCAGGCACAACTGGGCAACAGTAGCGCCAGTGCCACCGCAGCGCTCTTTCGCCGAAGATGCTGCGCCTTTGTCTTCACATGATTCCCTGTCTAGAATGGTCTTGCCGGCTGTCCCGTCCGGTTCCTGAGGCCGGGACAGCCCGGCGTTCCGGTACCTTGCAGGAGACTCCATGCTTCAGTACTACGCGAAATTATGGTGGGTGATTGCCCTGCGCGGTCTGCTGGCACTCATTTTCGGCATATGCGCGCTCTTCGCCCCGATCGCCACGCTGGCCGCGCTGATCATTATCTTCGGCGCGTTCGTGGCAGCCGACGGGTTGATGGCACTGCTGATGGCACTCTCCGGCAAGCAGCGCGAGAGCAGCGACCGCTGGATCCTGGCGCTGCAGGGCCTGCTCGGCCTCGGCGTCGGCGCGCTCACCTGGCTGAGCCCAACTATTACTGCGTTGTCCCTGCTGATCTATATTGCGGCGTGGACCTTGGCCACGGGCGTGCTGCAGATGGTTGCGGCCGTGCGCCTGCGCAAGGAGATCCCGAACGAATGGTCGCTGATCCTGACCGGACTGGTCAGCATCGCGTTCGCATTCCTGGTGCTGTGGCGCCCCTTGGCCGGAGCGCTCGCCGTACTCTGGATGATCGGCTCGTGGGCCATTGTGTGCGGCATCCTGCTCCTCGGGGTGGCGCTCCGCTTGCGCAGTGCCCGGCGCCCCCCCTTTGCCCAACCAGCCTGACGGCAACGAACCGGACTGCGTGCCGTCGCCTGTTCCTTGCGCCCCGGAATAGCTTCGGAAGGCAGGTGGGACCCTCACCCGTGCTACCATTGCCGCCCGCGAGAGGGACGGTACGAGCACCGCGAACAAGATACGCTTGCGTCACAATTTGGCCAGAAAACGAGGCCAGTCGCCAGCCCTTGTCCACCGGCAGGCGCCGGCACGCGTTGTGACGACTTCCCGCCATGCCCGGCACCTGCGAGCAGGCCTGCGTGGCGGACGATCCTCGACCGGACAAACCGTAGTAAGGAAGCGCCTGTATGCAGAGCCCGCGCGGACCGCTGATGCCAGCGAAGCGCGGTGGCCCGCAACGGTCGGCTTCGCCTGTCGCGCCACGCGACGCAAGCCATTCATCCGTCGATCATTCCAGGGAGTTCTATGCGTAGTTCATCGACCGCGCGCTATGCCGGGCTGTCAGTTGGCGTAATCGCCGCGATCAGCCTCGGCATCCTGCTGGTCTGGTTCGGCACGCTCGACATGCGCCACCTGCTGCGCTCGGACGAAGGCCGCTACGCCGAAATTGCCAGGGAGATGTTTGCCACCAGCGACTGGGTCACGATCCGCTACCAGGCGCTCAAGTATTTCGAGAAGCCGCCCTTCCATCTCTGGGTGACCGCGCTGTCCTATTCGCTGTTCGGGATTGGCGACTGGCAGGCGCGGCTGTGCGTGGCGCTGTCCGGCGCCATCGGGCTGCTGGTTTCCATGCTCGCCGCGCACCGCTGGTTTGGCGTGCGCGCCGCCCTGCTGACCGGCCTGGTGATGGTTGCCGCGCCGATGTGGAACGTGGCCGCGCATTTCAATTCGCTCGACATGACGCTGTCGGGCGCCATGGCCTGCGTGCTCGCCTTCATGCTGCTGGCCCAGCACCCGGACGCCACGCCGGCGGCGCGCCGCAACTGGATGCTGGCCTGCTGGATCGCCATGGGCGTGGCCATCCTGACCAAGGGCCTGGTCGGCATTGCCCTGCCGGGACTGGTGCTCGTGGTCTACACGCTCGTCACGCGCGACTTCGGGCTGTGGCGCCGTCTGCATCTGTTGTCCGGCATCGTGCTGATGCTGGTGGTCACCGTGCCCTGGTTCTGGCTGGTGTCCGAGCGCAACCCCGAATTCCTGAATTTCTTCTTTATCCACGAGCACTGGCAGCGCTATACCTCGACCGTGCATTCGCGCAAGGGCCCGCTGTGGTACTTCCTGCCGCTGCTGGTTGCCGGCTTCCTGCCGTGGCTGGGCGCCTTTCCGGGCATGTGGCAGGCCGTGCGCGAACGCGCCGGCGTGGCGCGCGGCAGTGCCCCGCGGCCGTTCCAGCCGGCGATGCTGGCTGCCATCTGGGCCATTGCCATCTTCATCTTCTTCAGCCTGTCGGGCTCGAAGCTGCCAGGCTATATCGTGCCGATCTTCCCGGCGCTGGGCATCCTGGCCGGCGTGGCGCTCGACACCGCCACGGAACGCTCGTGGCTGCGGCAGGTGAATTTCATGCTGGTGGTGGCGGTGCTTGGCTTGCTGGCCACCCCTTATGTGGCAACCCTGGACAAGCCCAGCACGCCCAACGTGGTCTACCGCGAATTCGCGCTGTGGATCGGGCTGGCTTTTGCCTGCATGCTGGCGGGCACGTTGCTCGCACGGCACCTGGTGCGCTCGCGTGGCGTGTTCGCCAGCATCGTCGCCTATGCTGTGGCCATGTTCCTGTGCGCGACACTGGCCTTCCGCGGGCATGAAGCCATGGGCCGCCCGGCTTCGGGCGCCGACCTCGTGCCGGCGATCAACGCGGTGCTGACCCCCGACATGCCGATCTACAGCGTGCGACTGCTGGACCACACGCTGCCGTTTTACCTGCGCCGGACTACCATCCTTGTCGAGCACCCCGACGAACTGGAGTTCGGCGTCGGCCGGGAACCGCAGAAATGGATTCCGACCGTCGATGCCTTTGTCGAGCGCTGGAAGCAAGGGCCGCACGCCATCGCCATCATGTCGGCCGACACGTTCAGGGACCTCACCGCACGCGGCGTGTCCATGAACACGATCGCCGAGGACAAGCGCCGCATCGTCGTTGCCAATTTCCCGCTGCCGGCACAGGCCCGGCCGCAACCCTCCAAGGACTGAACCGGCGCCATGACGCTATCGACCTTTGCCTTTATCTTGACCGGCGTGCTGCTCAATGCCGCCGCGCAGTTGCTGCTCAAAGCCGGCGTCAATGCCGTCGGCGCCATCACCATCGAGCGCAGCACCCTGCTGGTGACGGCACTGCGCGTGCTGACCCAGTGGCCGGTGCTGGCCGGCCTGACGCTCTATGTCGTCAGCGTGGGCGTGTGGATCGTCGGGTTGTCGCGCGTGGATGTGTCGATCGCCTACCCGATGCTGTCGCTCGGCTATGTCGTGAATGCGCTGGCCGCGTACTGGCTGTTCGGCGAGATGATCGGCCCGCTGCGCGTGTGCGGCATCCTGCTGATCCTGGCCGGCGTATTCCTGATCGCGCGCTCGTGATCCGGCGTCCAACCAAGCTGAATCCCTACTGGCAAGCTTCCCGATGACCGCTACCGCCGCTTCCGACTTCCTTCCCTTCGTCCGGCCCGAGATCGACGCCGACACCATTGCCGAAGTCGGCAAGGTGCTGGCCTCCGGCTGGATCACCTCCGGCCCGAAGATGCAGGCGTTCGAGGACGCGCTGTCCCAGCTCTTCGGCGGCCGTCCCGTGCGCACCTTCGCCAATGGTTCGGCGACGATGGAGATCGCGCTGCGCATTGCGGACATCGGCCCCGGCGATGAAGTCATCACCACGCCGATCACGTGGGTCGCCACCGCCAACGTGGTGCTGGCGGTCGGCGCGAAGCCCGTGTTCGTCGACATCGACCCGCGCACCCGCAACATCGACCTGGACGCCGTGGAAGCGGCCATCACGCCGCGCACGCGCGCCATCATGCCGGTGTACCTGTCGGGCCTGCCGGTCGACATGGATCGGCTCTACGCGATCGCACGCAAGCACAAGCTGCGCGTGATCGAGGACGCCGCGCAGGCGATCGATTCGCGCTGGCAAGGCCAGCGCATCGGCGCTTTTGGCGACCTGGTCAGCTTCAGCTTCCAGGCCAACAAGAACATCACCAGCGTCGAAGGCGGCTGCCTGGTGATGAATTCGCCAGAAGAGGCCGTGCGCGCCGAGCGCCTGCGCCTGCAAGGCGTGATCCGCTCCGGCATGGACGGCATGGACGTGGAGGAACCGGGCGGCAAGTTCAACCTGACCGACGTGAACGCCGCGATCGGCCTGGCGCAGCTTGGCAAGCTCGACGCCATCACCGCGCGCCGCGCGGAACTGGCCGCGACCTACTTCCGTTGCGCGGCCGATGCCGGGCTGGCCGAACTCGGCATCGAACTGCCGGTGCCGCTCGATCCGCATCAGGCCACCACCAACTGGCACATGTTCCAGGTGGTGCTGCCCACCGAACGTCTGGAAGGCGGTGCGCCACAAGCGCGGCACAACGTCATGCAGGCCCTGCGCGAGCGCGGTATCGGCACCGGCGTGCACTATCCTCCAGTTCATCTTTTCACCTACTACCGTTCCCTTGGCTGGCGCGAAGGCATGCTGCCGCACGCCGAGCGCATCGGGCGCGGCATCGTCACGCTGCCGCTCTTCCCCGCCATGCAGGCCGCCGATGTGGAACGGGTCTGCGCAACTCTTAGCGAAACATGCAAACGTCTCTCCAAATGAGTCCGGTCGAGGTTTCGGTCGTCATTCCGGTCTACAACGAAGAGGACGGGCTGCAGGCCCTGTTCGACCGCCTGTACCCGGTGCTCGACGGCCTTGGCGACTCGTACGAGATCATTTTCATCAATGACGGCAGCGCCGACCGCTCCGCGGCGATGCTGGCCGCGCAGTTCCACAAGCGCCCGGACGTGACCCGGGTGGTGCTGTTCAACGGCAACTTCGGCCAGCACATGGCCATCCTGGCCGGCTTCGAACACACGCGCGGCAAGATCGTCATCACGCTGGACGCCGACCTGCAGAACCCGCCGGAGGAAATCCCGCGCCTCGTGCAGACCATGCGCGAAGGCCACGATTACGTCGGCACCATCCGCCGCCAGCGCAACGACACGGCCTTCCGCCGCTATGCGTCGCGCGCCATGAACCGGCTGCGCGAGCGCATTACCCGCATCCGCATGACGGACCAGGGCTGCATGCTGCGCGCCTATGACCGCAACGTGGTGGACACCATCAATGCCTGCCGCGAGGTCAACACCTTCATTCCCGCGCTGGCCTACACCTTCGCGTCGAGCCCGGTGGAAATCGAGGTCGGCCACGAGCAGCGCCACGCCGGCGAGTCCAAGTACTCGCTGTACCAGCTGATCCGCCTGAACTTCGACCTGGTCACCGGCTTCTCGATCGTCCCGCTGCAGTGGTTCTCGGCCATCGGCACGGTGCTGTCGCTGCTGTCCGGCGTGCTGTTCGTGGTGCTGCTGATCCGCCGGTTCCTGTTCGGATCGGAAGTGCAGGGTGTCTTCACCCTGTTCGCCATGAACTTCTTCCTGATCGGCATCCTGCTGTTCGGCCTGGGCCTGCTCGGTGAATACGTGGGCCGCATTTACCAGGAAGTACGCGACCGCCCGCGCTACCGCATCAAGGCCGTGCTCGAGGCCGACCCGGCCCGCCAACGGACGGAGGCATGATGCGCGCCGTTGTCTTTGGCTACCACAACGTCGGCGACCGCTGCCTGCGCGTGCTGCATGCGCGCGGCGTGGAGGTGGCGCTGGTCATCACGCATCGCGACCGCGCCGACGAGAACATCTGGTTCCGTCGCGTGGCGGATACGGCGGCGGAGCTGGGCATCCCGTTCCAGTACGGCGAAGACCCGACCGACCCGGCGATCGCCCAGGCCGTGCGCGACGCCAGGCCCGATGTCATCTTCTCGTTCTACTACCGCTCGATGATCCCGGCCAGCGTGCTGGCGCTGGCCCCGCAGGGCGCGTTCAACATGCACGGCTCGCTGCTGCCGAAGTACCGCGGCCGCGTGCCGGTCAACTGGGCGGTGCTGCACGGCGAGACCGAGACCGGCGCCACGCTGCACGCGATGGAAGCCAAGCCCGACGCGGGCTATATCGTCGACCAGACGTCCGTGCCGATCCTGCCGGACGACACGGCCGGCGAGGTCTTCGAGAAGGTCACCGTGGCCGCCGAGCAAACGCTCTGGCGCGCATTGCCGGCCATGATGGCGGGCAACACGCCGCAGCTGCCCAACGTGCTGGCCGAAGGCAGCTACTTCTCGGGCCGCCGCCCCGAAGACGGCCGCATCGACTGGAGCCGCCCCGCGGCCGAGGTCTACAACCTGATCCGCGCGGTGGCGCCGCCCTACCCGGGCGCGTTCACCGAACTTGCTGGCCAGCGCTTTGTCGTGGCGCAGGCGCGCCGCCCGCTGTCCGCGCCGGCGCTGCCGACCGGCTGGCGTCCCGGCCTGCACGTCAGCCAGGGCCAGATCGTCGGCCTGTGCGGCGACGGCGGCCAGGTGCGCATTGATACCCTGCTCGACGCCGCATCCACGCCGGTCACCCCCGCGGCGCTGGCCACCATTCTTACCGAACCATCCAACGAGGAAAACCGATGAAAAAGGTCTTGATTCTTGGCGTCAACGGCTTCATCGGCCACCACCTGACGCGCCGCATCCTGGAAACCACGTCGTGGGAGGTCTACGGCATGGACATGTCGTCCGACCGCCTGGGCGACCTGGTCAACCATCCGCGCATGCACTTCTTCGAGGGTGACATCACCATCAACAAGGAGTGGATCGAGTACAACATCCGCAAGTGCGACGTGATCCTGCCGCTGGTGGCCATCGCCACGCCGGCCACCTACGTGCGCA
>NZ_JBYOJP010000036.1:0-20479 GCF_057798975.1 Cupriavidus sp. 21MJTG02-4
AGCACATGCTCCATGCGCTCCTCGGGCGTCGCCATCCCGGCGATCGCGTTGCGATTGGGATCGACAGCGTCAGGAACATAGCGGCCGCCGGCCCCTGTCGTCAGGTTGATCAGCACGTCGCTGCCTGTATCCCGAATACGGCGCACGACATCGCGATAGAGTGCCAGCTCGCGGCTCGGCTTCCCAGTCTGCGGATCCCGGACATGGATATGCACGATGGCAGCGCCGGCAGCGCGAGCGGCCAGCGCCTCGTTGGCGATCTGCTCCGGCGTGACAGGCACGTGCGGGCTGATTCCGGTCGTGTCGCCCCCGCCCGTGAGGGCGCAGGATATGATCACAGGCCTGCTCATTCAGTGTCTCCTACTCTTGTTGTCGTTGCATGGCGTGACGGCTGCCGACGCGGCACCCGCGCTCTAGCAACTTCGGCAGATAGCCCGGCACGTCACCGTCACTGCGACGCAGCGAGGATGGCGTGCAGCCTTTCATAGACCCGGCGTGATAGCAGGATGCCTTGCTCCCGTCGCAGATCACGTTCCCGGAACGCACGCTCCGATGGGATACGGATTTCGTCAACTCCATTCTGACGCGGCTGGCTTCTGATGAACTTGAGAAGTTCGGACAGTTCCGCCTTGAACTGCTCCGGCGGCATCAGTAGCCCTGGATCGAAGGCGATGAACAGGAACCCGAAGTCGTCCACCCTTCCGTTACGCCTTTTCGCGCCAGCAAGCAGACCGAGCGCTTGGATCGCAATAGACATGCCATAGCCTTTGTGCCCACCGAAGGGGATGATTCCGCCTTCCACCATGGCTTTTGCCCGCCGGGTGGGTACACCATCCTTATCGACGCCAAGCGCTTCAGGGAATTCTTCGTCCAAGAACGCTTTGAGCAGCACTTCGCCCCACATCGTTGAAGCCGTGCCCATGTCGAAGATGAAGGGGTTGACGTCACCGGGCAACGCGAATGCGATGGGGTTGGTACCCAACGCCGGCCGCCTTCCTCCAATCGGCACCACTGCGGCGGGGCTGCTGACCGTATGGATGCCGACGAAGCCGGCGCGCGCGATTTTTTCCAGGTAATACGCATTGCGACCGCTGAACCAGCTGTTCGCCACTCCTACGACCGCAATACCAGACTGACGCACCTTCTCGATGGTCACCTCGACAGCACGGCTAACGGATATGTACCCGACGTGGTTGCCACCGTCGAGCAACGCCGAAACAGGCGTCTCGTGGATCACCGTTACCGGGGTGCGCGGTTTTTTCAGCTCTGGACTGTCCGCAATCGCCAGAATTCGCGGCAGGCCGGCGAACGGATAGCCGTCTATGGAATTGCTCACCAGATGGGCGGTGATGGTCTTGGCTTCCTCGGGCGTGTAGCCTAGTCTCACCAAGACTTTGCAGCCCAGGTCGTCTGCTTCCGCGACCGACAGGCAAACGGAGTGATGATCGTCCATATTGGTTGATTCCATTGGGGTTTCCCTGTGCGACCATTGGGAGCCGCGGGATGTTATCTTCTTGGCGTCACCCAGATAATCCAGTGCCTTGCCGACCTAGTACGCACGCTTCGTCCGGCCGTCCAAGCGTACTGATGAAATTGGCATCCCCGGACGACATCGATATATGCGAAAGCCTTTGGCGATAATTTCCTGGAGCCCACGCTGTCTCCTCGGAAAGGGAGCGTACGGCTACGGCTGCGAGACGGGAGCCCCAACATTGTGGGAGAGGTTCGTCGTCGCCAGTACGGAGGCGCCTCGTGGTTATTATCCCAAGGCGTTATCACGTTGCTGCACTGTTGTACCTGCCCAGGCGCCCACCAAACGGCCGCATTGTAGAAGCGGGTGGGGCACTTGCATACGTGCCTCGGCGGCAAGGACTTTTGCTGCCGCTGCAAATAGCAATGCGTTACGAGGGCGGCAGCGAGACGTTCGTGCGTTGGCACGCGGCTTCAGAATCCGAAGCAGCGCCAAGGAAGCCTGGCCAAGACCGGATTGACTGGGTTCTCAGAAGTGACGCGCCGGTCACCGTGTATACTTAAATCGATTCTCGGGTCGTGACTGGCATAAACGCTTGGCATTTCCTACCCAGTGCAATACATACAGGCACACCCCTTCTGGCTGACCGGATGAGGATTGCTGACAAGACAGGGGACTAGGTCGCATGGACGAATTTACGCGTATCCAGACTTTCATAAAGGTTGTCGAAGCGGGAAGTTTCTCGGCTGCCGCACGTCACGAATCTTCCATCAGTTCGGTCGCCCGCCAGGTAAAGTCCCTCGAGGACGAATTGGGCGTGCGACTGCTCAATCGCAGTACCCGCAGCTTGTCGCTAACCGAACCGGGTCGGCGTTTTTATGAACGGGTCTGCGTCATCGCGAACGACCTCAAAAATGCCAAGTCCGAAGCGACGTCTTTCCAGGAAAGCGTGAAGGGCGTGCTACGCGTATCCCTACGCGTTTCCACGGGAACGACGATCATCGTTCCAGCATTGCCAACCCTGCTGGAACAGTATCCAGAGCTTAGTATCGACATTTCGTTGACGGATGAGAGGCGCGACCTCGTCGCTAACAACATTGACGTAGCGGTGTGGATGGGCAACATTCCGGATTCTGAGCTCGTAGCCAGACGTCTAAGTCCCAGCCAGAGAATTGTATGCGGCTCCCCTACGTACTTCCAGCGGCATGGCGTTCCTCGGAGCCCGGCGGATCTGCGCGAGCACAATTGCGTCCTGTTCACGGCCCGTTCGTATGGGAACGTGTGGGGGTTCACCAGGGATGATCAGCATGAGGAGATCGAAGTTCAAGGGACTGTACGTTCGGACAACGGTTTGGTGCTACTTTCGGCGGCGCTGTCCGGGCTCGGCCTGATCGTAGTACATGAATGGATGGTCCGCTTGCCCATTGCACAGGGTGCGCTGGTGAGGGTACTCGACGATTACTCGGTGAACCCCAAGGCGGGAGACGCTGAGCTCTACGCGGTGTATCCCAGCAGCCGGGGTCTTTCCCGTAAGGTGCGTGTCTTCGTCGACTTCCTGGTAGCGCTGTTTCGCGGCCAGGAAACCCTGACCGAGGCTGGCGCATACCCGTCCTCAGGCGCCGACAAATAGCGCGAGGCTGCCATCGGCGGTGCTGGCTACGGCGCTCTGGTCGACCGGGAGCTTCCCGCTGCCTGCAAAGCACCTTGCTGCCGAAGTGGGATGTGTAAGTCCATCACGACTTCTAGAATTGGCCTCGCGCATTCGCAATCGCGGTGATAGCCGAGATGCCAATGCATGGAGACAATGGATGAATCCCACTAGAAGAATGATGCTTCGGACTGCTGGGGCACTGCCGCTGCTTGGAATGGGCCGGGCTTTTTCACAGCAATTTCCTTCAAAACCGATCAGGATCATCATTCCCGCATCGGCGGGCACGTCGATCGACGTCACGGCGCGCTACATTTCTGAGCCGCTATCAAAGCGCTTGAAAACGCCGGTTTTAGTCGAGGATCGTCCCGGAGCTGGCGGACTTCTGGGGTATGCAGCGGCTGCGAAGGCGCCCGCGGACGGCTATACGCTCGTGCTGGCCGGCATTCCGCTATACCTGCTACCGCTGGTTTCCGAAACTCCTGCGTCGTTTGACCCGCAGAAGGACTTCACACCAGTCGCGCGGGTAGCGCAATTGTCGCTAGCCGTGGTAGTGCCGACGGGCTCGCCCCATCGCTCGCTGGCTGACCTGCTCCGGGCGATGAAGAACAAGCCCGGTGAAGTGACATATTCGTCGCAGGGGGTCGGTAGCACCGCGCATCTTTGTGGCGTGGTGTTGAACGACATGAGCAAGACGAAGGCTCAACATATTGCTTCCAGGGAGACGACCACTGCAGTTACTGACGTCGCCGGCGGCCGCATTGCCTTCACCTGCCAGGGATCGGCCGGCGTGCTTCCCCTGATAAAGGCCGGGAAGCTGCGTGCGCTCGCGGTCACCGGCGCGAAGCGTTGGGAAGTACTTCCTGATGTTCCCACTGTCGCGGAAGCCGGCATACCGGGCTTCGAGCTCTCGTCATGGCTTGAGTTCATGGCTCCCACGGGCACGCCGACGCCTGTGGTGCAGGTGCTGTCAGACGAGATCAGTCGCATCGCACAGACAGCAGACTTCAAGGAATTCTGTGATAGTCAAGTGATTTTCCCAGAGGTGTTGGGCTACAAACCACTGATGGACGGCATGAACAGCGAAGCGGCCAAGTGGAAGCGAATTGTCCAGCTTGCACGCAGCTCGTGAAGCCGCTGCGCCTGCCCCTGTGCGTGCTCACAATCTTGCGCACCGCAACATTGAGTCGCTAGCTGGCTTGCGGCGACGCCCAAGCTTCCTTGATGCCCTAGCGCCTCGCCAACGTGCTTTCTCCGGAGGGTGAGTTGGTTGAAAGGTGGTGGACCTACTCACCCCTACACCGAAGCCCTCGACAAACTGCTATGGCGATTGTCGAGTGGGGTATATCCGCTGCTCCGAATTCGTTCGCCAAGACTCTCGGCGCCGGCGCAAGCTTCTGAAGAAAGGAAAGGATCTCTCATTATGTCTACATTTAATTCCTTGCCAATCGAGTCCTCGCCCCCCGTCGGTGAAGGGCATCGGCGTGCTCTCGACTGGGTTCGGGCAGGGCCAAAGAAGCTGCTGATCGGAGGCGAGTGGGTTGACGCGAAATCCGGCAGGACGTTCGACACATTTGATCCTTCGACAGAGCAACTCCTGTCGACGGTGGCGGAGGCCGACGCGCTTGACGTGGACGCTGCTGTAGTCGCGGCGCGCAAGGCTTTTGAAGCGCCATCCTGGTCGGGCATTACGCCGCACGCGCGTACTCGGGCGCTGCTAAAAGTCGCCGAGATGATCGACCGCCACGCTGATGAACTGGCGGCTTTGGAGTCGCTCGACAACGGCATGCCGCTTTGGTACAGCACCGCGAGCGTCGCGGCCGCCAGCGAAGTGTTTCGATACTACGCCGGATGGCCGTCCAAGATCTTCGGCACCACGAATCCCACGGATTCGTCGATATTCATGTACACGGTGCGAGAGCCAATGGGCGTCTGCGGCCAGATCAACGCGTGGAATGTGCCGCTGACGATGGCCGCGATCAAAATATCCACGGCGTTGGCCTGCGGCAATACGGTGGTTCTCAAGCCTGCGGAGCAAGCTCCCTTGTCGACGCTGCGTTTGGCCGAGCTGGTCCAAGAGACAGACTTGCCGGCCGGGGTGCTAAATATTCTCCCGGGCTTCGGTGCAAGCGCGGGCGCGGCGATCGCTGCGCACCACGGGATCGACAAGATCGCTTTCACCGGCTCGACCGCGGTTGGCAAGCAGATCCTTCAAGCCTCGGCTGGAAACCTGAAGAAGGTGACGCTTGAGCTCGGCGGCAAGTCGCCCAACATCATCTTCCCGGACGCCGATATCGAGAAGGCGCTGCAGGCCGCAGTCAAGAGCTTCTGCGGCAACTCGGGGCAGGTGTGCTCGGCCGGCACCCGTCTGTTCGTACACGAGAGCTTGCACGACGAGCTCAGCGAGCGCATCGCCAAGATCGCCGCCACCTACAAGGTCGGCTCCCCGTTCGCGCCCGACACTAAGCTCGGGCCGCTGATTTCAGCCAAGCAGCTCGAACGAGTACTGCTCTACGTCGAATGCGGAAAAGAGGCAGGGGCGTCTTTACTTCAGGGTGGATCGCGTATCGGCGAGGTTGGCCACTTCGTCGAGCCGACCGTCTTCAGCAGTGTCTCGAACACGATGAAGATTGCGCAGGAGGAAATCTTCGGGCCTGTGGTATCCGTCATCCCGTTCAAGGACGAGAATGATGCGGTGTTCCAGGGCAACGACACGCCATATGGTTTGGCCGCTGCGGTGTGGACACGTGACATCACCCGTGCGCACTCCGTCGCACGGCGCCTGAAGGCCGGGCGAATCTGGATCAATACCTACGGGGAATCCGACCCTGTGATGGCGTTTGGTGGATACAAGCAGTCCGGCATCGGACGGGAGTTCGGCGCAGAATCGATTGACGCCTACACGCAGTCGAAAGCCGTATTGGTCCGCTTCTGAATCCCGTCTCACCCGCCGTCATTGGATCGCGGATGCGGTCCGCATTCGCGAATCTCGACCTTATTGTTCCACCACGTTGATGAATGCAAGCCGCGTTTCCAGAGTCTGGCAAGGCCACAATTACAAGTGCAGGAGGAAAATTGGAAGGTACGTACGGGTGTGACCTCATCCTGGTTGATCAAGTCTTCGGCGACCCGTGGGTTCGGCAACCGCTTCAGCAGGCAGTACAGAACCGAAATTTCGCTACGGAGACGAGTCATGATACTGGAACATGTCGATATCTGGATTAAGCAGGGAGAAAACGCTGACTTTGAGGCCGCAATCATTCAAGGACTGCAGACAGTGATGTCGCGTGCGGTGGGCATGCGAGGATACAAGCTCAATAGGTGCGTCGAGTCGCCATCGCGCTATGTCATGCAGATTCTCTGGAACAGGATTGAAGACCACATGGTTACCTACCGCGAGGGCCCCCTTTCCCCCGAGTTCCGCGGTATGGTTCAGTCCTATTTCGCTCAGCCGCCGGTGATGCAGCATTTTGAGCTCCTCGTAAGGGACGGTTCGGACACTCAAGACGCTCGGATCTGAGGGCATTGCCCCCACGACGGTCATCGTGGGGGCGATGGTGCTCAATAGTGACGCGCTCTTAACGACGGCTCAAGTCCCGATGACAGGCGTGAGAAGGTTCCAACTTAGTACTCATGAAGGGTAGTAATGTTGATACTGACTGCCTTGCAGCCGATCGCATCGATGTGTCCCTCGTCATTGTCGACTCGCTGTCTGGCCGATGCCGGACCTATGGACTGCCCGGACAAGTGGCCGTACCCGGACCGATTCCTTGGCACAATCACGAATCGGCTGTCCTCGCGCCTTCCTCGGGTCACGGGTTCAAATCCCCACACGATCTGATTTCATCATCTGTGGAAAGGGGCGAGCACAGATGCATATCTTTGAGACGATCCTTGTCCTCCTCCTCGGCGCAACCATCTTGTCCATGGTGGCGGGGCGGCTGAATGTTCCGTATCCCACTCTGCTGGCGCTGGGCGGCGTTGTCGTGTCTCTGATTCCTGGCACGCCAACACTAGACCTTCCGCCCGATCTCATCCTCGCGCTGTTCGTTGCGCCCGTGCTCCTCGACGCTGCGCATGACACTTCGCTGCGCGACCTGCGCGAGAACTGGCGACCGGTATTGTCGCTAGTGCTGGTCGCGGTCGGCTTGACGACTGTCACGGTTGCCGTCGTCGCCAAGTTCTTCCTCCCCGAGATGCCATGGGGAGCGGCGATCGCCCTCGGTGCTTTGCTAGCGCCCCCCGATGCTGTAGCGGCGCTTGCCGTGCTGCGCCAAGTGGCGCCGCCACACCGGATTCGCACGATCCTCGAGGGAGAGAGTCTGCTGAATGATGCGTCCTCGCTGCTGATCTACAAGCTGGCGATCGGTGTGGTCGCGGCGGGTGGCTTTAGCGTTGCGGAGCTAACGCCGGCCCTTGTCCTCGTGACTTTTGGCAGTGCCGCAGCGGGCTGGGCGATGGCGAGAATCGTCGTGCGCGTGCTTGCGCCTATTTCTGAGCCGCGACTGCGACAATCATCCAGTTTGTCGCGACCTTCGGTGTGTGGATTGTTGCCGAGCGCCTTGGCTTTTCAGGTGTCATCACCATAGTTGTTTTCGGACTGACTGCGGCGCGGAGGCGCACGTCCTCCGCGAACTCGCACGTACGTGTGCTCTCCAATTCCACTTGGGAAGCGGTTACGTTTGTGCTGAACGTCTTCGCGTTCACACTTATCGGACTTCAGGTACGTCCGATCATTGAGGCGTTTCCGGACCGCGAACGACGGCACGTGCTTGGGATCGCGCTCGCCATCCTGGGAGTGGTGGTGGTAGTCCGTCTGGCGTGGGTTCTTGTCTATGGTTCTGTCCGTGATCAGAATCAGAGCGAACGCACGGGGCCCAGAACGCCAAAAGTTGGCTAATGGTGGGCTGGGCGGGAATGCGCGGTATTGTTACGCTCGCTGCAGCGCTCGCGCTACCTGTCGGGTTTCCCTATCGCGACTTCATTCTTTTGACTGCGTTCACCGTAGTTCTGGGGACCTTGGTTGTGCAGGGGCTGACGCTCGGTCCACTGCTTCTGTGGCTTCGTCTGCCGGTCGACAACAAGGTGCTGGAAGAACTGGCGACTGCACGCGGCGCGGCGCTAGAAGCTGCATTGCTGAGCTCGACCGCCACGAAGGCGCCGCTGCCCAGCGTATGAAGATGGAGTACTGCGAAGCTTTGAGTGAGGCGCGCGACGGTCGAGATCCGCGTGGTTCATCGGATAATTCTCTTCGCCAAAAGGTCGTGCCAGCCTCCCGTCGTGCGATCGATGACCTTCGCGACAGCGGACAGATTGGCGACGAGGCCTATCGTGCCGTCGAGAGAGAACTGGATCTGCTTGAGCTCAGTTCTCGCGTCTCCGCAGACACTGACTGACCGCGGCCACGGCCGCGGTCAGTCAGTCGCTCGGAGGCCGGTGTGGCGGCTGTAAGCTCAACCAGACCTCTTGTCGAACACATCCTTGGCAACCACTGCCGCGGACATCGCGTTGGGCCACCCAGCATAGAAGGCGAGGTGTGTGACGACCTCCGCCGCTTGATGCTGAGTGAGACCGTTGTCCATGGCCTTGTTCACGTGAAAGGTAATCTGCGCGGATTGACCGGACGTCACTAACGCAGCCACGGTCACCAGGCTTCGGTCGCGCGGCGCGAGACCGGGTCGAAGCCACAGGTCACGAAACAGGACATCGGTCGTATACCGCGCGAGCATCGGAAAGGCCGTGCCAATCATCTCATCGACAGTAGCTGCGCGACGTGCCTCGACGGATTCGTCGATCGGAAGCAGTTCGACCGATGCGCCAGGAAGCTGAGCTCGTTGGATCCCGCGCTCGCCGAAGATCTCACCAGCTATCGCGACGGCGGCGTTGGCATTGCCCCACCCAGAATAGAAAGCAAGTTGAGTGATCGTTTCCGAAAGCTCCGCCGGTGTAACGCCGTTGTCCAGCGCAAGCCCGATATGGGTCGCCAGTTCGATCGGCTGTGAGCGGGCGATCAGCGAAGCAACGGTGATCAGGCTGCGATCGCGGGGTGACAAGGTTGGGCGCTGCCACAGGTCTCGGAGTGCATCTTGGGTGTATCGAGCTAGTACCGGCGATACGGCCCGCACGTCGTCTAGCTTAATTGCTGGCGAGGATTCTTTTTCTGTCATGGTAGGGGGCTCCTTATGGGGGCTGCTTTCGACTAGGCACTGCCTGGCATCTTCGGTTTAGAAGGAGGGCAACATTGCTGATGACGATCGCCTCGCGCGCTGGCAACGCTGCGCGTGTCGCATGGGTGCGGGCTGCGTTCCGGGCATGCGGCACAACGCCGTGTCCCTGCTCAATAAAAAATTTTCCTGGCGGCATGCACAAGCCGACCGATGATCCGGCGAATGTCATGATCTCACTCCTCGCAAGTGCTGCTGTTTTCACAGCGGACAGCGAAGACGTTAGGTCACGGCCGCCCGCTGCTGGCCGATCCGATCAGCGATTGACCGTCTTCATCATCTGGGCGGTGTAGGTTGGTGCAAGCAGGATCACCGGCAAACCGATGCCACTGCCTGCGCCTGTAATGAACCAAACCTCGCTCATGGTGCTACTCCTTAAAGCATCCACTCTAGGAAGTAGCGAACTCGTCGAGTAGTCGGCAACCACTCTTAGGCTTTATGAGCGTGGCTCATGGCAGCTTGATTCATGCGCCGACGTACTGGGCAAACGAGCGGCTGAACTGCTGCCCGCCCTTCACTAGGCTGCGCGCAGACTGCAAGCGCTGCTGCTCATAACGGTACAGCGCCTCTTGACCTGCGCTGCCCCGCACTCCGTTACTCGCTGCGTCGGCGATCGCCAGGGCGTCCTGCAATGAGGCACCGAAGCCCTTGCCGGTCATTGGCGTCGGAACGTGCGCTGCGTCCCCGACGAGCGCAAGGCGCCCCCGCGTGAGGCGTTCCGGGACGTACTCTGCGATGGGTGTGCCGATGACAGCGCGGCGACCAATGCAGTCCAGGATGGTGTCGCGCCACGGCGCCGGCCAGCGCTTGCGGGCCTGCTCTGCGAGATCGTGGTAGACCGCCTCCGGCACATCCCCCGCACGCAGTGTGTGATGAACGACGTCTTCAGCGACACACCCGCTCTCTTCGAGTAGGCCGTTCCTGTTGGCGTCGTACCAAGCCCAGCCCAACTTGCGTGAGCCTTTCCTGAGCGATCCATCCGCGCTTGGCAACGGGTAGCCCAGCAGGATGAAATCGCCGCCTTCCAGATAAGCGACATCGGTTGGCCAGCGAAAGTTGGACGGCAGCGCGCTTTCCTGCGCCACGCCCAGCCAGATCAGGTAGCCGGCGAAGCGGGCATCTGGACTTTGCGGACAGACGCGCTGGCGCACCACACTGCGATGGCCATCGGCACCGATGCCGATGTCAGCGCTAAAGCGGTCACCGGCGCGGGTTGTCGCCCATGCGCTGTCGTTGTCCTGATCCACGGATATCACGTCGGTGTGGGTGTAAAGGCGGATGTTCGGATCGGCGCCTGCTGCCTCGCGCAGTCCGGCGTGGACGGTGAACCAGGTTTGCACACCGGCCGGAATCTCCTGCCCGAGCGCCGCGAGTCGAGGGCCGACGATCCGCTCCAGCAGCTTCTCCTCAACGTGGATGGCCGCGCCGGTACGCCCCGTGTCGCCCGACCTTTCCAGGACAGTGACCGTCAGTCCTGCGCGCGAAAGCGCGAGCGCTGTCATGAGGCCGGACAGTGAAGCGCCGACGATGACTGCAGTGCCTGGCATGGTCGGGTCCGGCGCTGTGCGGAGAGATGTTCGGCTACTCACGGCAACGACACACCGGTGAGTTCGGCGAGCCGGGCCAACAACTGGTTCTGAAAGGCGCGATCCGATACCTCGTCGGCCGGCTTCTGCTTTCTCTTGTGATGCCAATAGCCGCCGCTGACAAGCGCAGCCGCGTCGCTGCTGGTGGCCAGCCACGCCTGCGTCTGGTGACCCATCTGCAGATCGTCAGGTGCACCGGCGCCGCCCATGCGCGTGGGAACCCAACCCGGGTCGACCGCGTTGCTCAGTACCTCGGGCCATCGGCGTTCGAGTGCTGCCGCAAGCGCGGCGACATGGAGCTTGGTCTCGCAGTAGGCTCTGGTGGCTTGCCAGCGACGTTCGGTCCAGTCGATGTCGCGCAGCGAACCCTCCCCGTCGCGATGCATGCCGCTGCTGAGGTACACCAGCCGGCCCGGTTGCTCCATCAAGGCGGTGAGCAGGTACGCCGCCAGCGTGTTGACGGCGAGCACCGTTGCATGGCCCTCGGGCGTATTGCCACGGTTCGTTTCCATATAGATGCCGGCGTTGTGGATGACGGCGTCCATCCGGCGGATGGCGTTGACCTGGCCGGCAACGGCACGGGTTTCGGCAGCATTGGCAAGGTCACCCACCACAATGGCCGCTGCGCCCGTCAGGCTTCGCCGCAGTGACTGGGCTCGCTCATTGGAGCGAGCATGCACGATGACCTCATGGCCGCCGGCGATGAGGTCCTGCGCCGCGGCGCGGCCCAAGCCTTCGGCCGATCCGGTGATGAAAATGCGGCTCATGGGGTCGCCCTTTCTACGGGAAGATGGCCGGGCTCGTCAGTCGCTTACACGGGAAGTGAAGGTGAGCGAAGGCCCGAAGGTGAGCAGCGGCCCCAGCTCTTTCATCACGCTGGCCACGTGGGCGTTGCCGGCGTGGGAATCGACAGCCGCCTGGTTGGCCCACCCGTCGATGATGAAGAAGGTATTGGGCTCGCCGAGCTTCTGATGAAGGTTGTAATAGAGACAGCCTGCTTCGGCCCTGGCAGGCTCGACGAACTGGAGCGCGAGTTCACGCACCCGCTCGCGGTCGGCGGTCTCGCAGCGCAGCTCACACACGATGTGGACTTCGTCTAGTCGGTTTGCAGTCATGATGCTTCTTCCTTCAGTTCTTGCCGGCGTAGACGCGGGTCATGCCGCCGTCCACCACTAGGTCGATGCCGCGGATGTACGCGCTAGCGTCGGAGGCCAGGAACACCAAGGCATCGCCGATGTCTTGGGTGGAACCGACACGGCCAGCGGGGATTTCAGTCGAGACGCGCTCCACATAGTCCGCCACCTACTGGTCGGTCATCTTCTGTTCCTTGCCGTACCCCTCGGTCGGCACCACGCCGGGGCTGATGGTGTTTACGCGGATGTCGCGGTGCTTGAGGTCCGTCGTCCAACTGCGAGCGAGTGAGCGCACCGCCGCTTTGGTCGCCGCATACACCGCAAAACCCGACAAACCCATGTCCGCCGTGATGGACGCATTGAGCGCCACCGAGGCGCCATTCCGCAGCACGCCCAGCATCGTCTGCATCGTCAGCACGACGCCCTTGATGTTGATGGACAGCTCGCTGTCGATTTGTTCGTCGGTCAGTTCTTCGAGCGGGGTGGCATGGCCGCCGCCGGCGTTGGCGAACAGGATGTCGAGCTTGCCGTGCGCCGCCTTGATGGTGTCTGCCACACGCTGCATGTCGGCCTTGACGCTGGCGTCAGCCTGGATGCCGTGTGCGCCCTTGCCAAGCTTGGCGACGGCCGTGTCGAGAACCTCTTGCCGACGGCCCGTGATGTAGACCGTCGCGCCGTGCTCGATCAGCCGCTTGGCCGAGCCAAAGCCGATGCCGGTCGTGCCGCCGGTGACGAGCGCAACGCGCCCTTGAAGTGTTTGTGCAGTCATCGCGGTCGCCTCAACGGTTGACGGTCTTCATCATCTGGGTGTTGTAGCGCTCGCCCGTGACCGGAACCTTGGCCATCACATCGGCCAGTTCCTTCAGGTCGGCCGCCGTCAGCTCGACGGCGGCGCCACCAATGTTTTCTTCCAAGCGATGCAGCTTGGTGGTGCCAGGGATCGGCGTGATCCAGGGCTTTTGTGCCAGCAGCCAGGCCAGGGCGACCTGCGCGGACGTGGCGTTCTTGCGCTTGGCCACTTCGCCGATCAACGTGACCAAGTTGTGGTTGGCCTCACGGGCTTCGTCAGCAAAACGCGGCAGGTTCTTGCGCACGTCGCCCTCGGCGAAGGTCGTGGAGGCGTCAATCTTGCCGGCCAGGAAGCCTTTGCCCAGCGGGCTGAAAGTCACGAAACCGATGCCAAGCTCTTCCAGGGTCGGGATGATTTCCAGTTCCGGCTCGCGGGTGAACATCGAGTATTCGCTCTGCAGGGCGACCACGGGCTGGACCGCATGGGCAGCGCGGATGGCCGTCACGCCGGCCTCGCTCAGGCCGAAGTGTTTGACCTTGCCTTCCTGGATGAGGTCGCGGACGGTGCCAGCCACATCTTCCATCGGGACGTTCGGGTCGACACGGTGCTGGTAGAACAGGTCGATGCGGTCGGTCTTCAGGCGCTTGAGCGACTGTTCGGCCACTAGGCGGATACGGGCAGGTGTGCTGTCGAGGCCGGCGGTGGCGATGCCATCCTTGAAGCCGAACTTGGTGGCCAGGACGATCTGGTCGCGGAAGGGGGCGACGGCTTCGCCGAGCATTTCTTCATTCACCGCGCCGTAGGCTTCGGCGCTGTCGAAGAACGTGACGCCGCGCTCGAACGCCGCGCGGATCAATTCGATGCCGGTCGACTTCTCGGTCGCCGGGCCGTAGCCAAAGGTCAGGCCCATGCAGCCCAGGCCGATGGCGGAGACTTCAAGACCGTTCTTGCCCAGTGTGCGCTTTTGCATATTCAGCTCCTTCAGAGTTGGTTGCTGCCCTCTTTGGGTGGTACCGAAATGGCTGTGTTCGGAAGGCATGTGAGTACTTTAGAAACTTGAGGGTCATGTGAGAACCCGGCATACTTATCTAAACGATATGAGTTTGCTTCATGAAAGATCGGATAGACCTCAACAGCCTCTCGTCCTTCATCGTGGTGGCGCGCGAGCGCAGCTTCACCCGTGCCGCGGCCCAGTTGGGCGTCACCCAGTCGGCGCTGAGTCACAGCATGCGAGCGCTGGAGGAGCGCCTGGGAGTCCGGCTGCTGGCGCGAACCACCCGGGGCGCATCGCCGACCGAGGCGGGAGAGCGGCTGCTCTTGAGCCTGGCTCCGCACTATGAGGGCATTGAGACGGAACTGGCCGCCATTGGCGAGCTGCGTGAGAAGCCTGCAGGCACCATCCGCATCACCACGCATGACCATGCGGCGTCCACCATCCTCTGGCCCAAGCTGTCAAAGCTGCTGCCCGAGTACCCGGACATCCAGCTGGAAATCAACATCGGCTATGGCTTGATTGACATCGTGGCCGAGCGGTTCGACGCCGGCGTGCGCATCGGCGACCAGATTGCCAAGGACATGATTGCGGTCCGCATCTCGCCGGACTTCAGGATGGCCGTCGCGGCGTCACCGGCCTATTTTGCGAATCGGCCCAAACCTCAGACACCGCAAGACCTCACGTCGCACAACTGCGGCAACCTGCGCATGGCGACTCACGGGGGGCTGTATGCCTGGGAGTTCGTGCAAGACGGAAGAGCGCTGAACGTTCAGGTGTCCGGCCAGATCATTTTCAACACCTCTGCACAGCTTCTCAACGCCGCACTGGAAGGGTATGCGTTGACCTACGCGCCCGAGGACGTCATTCGGCCACACGTAGAGGCCGGCCGCCTAGTGCGTGTGCTGGAAGAGTGGAGCCCGACCTTCCCGGGCTACCACCTCTACTACCCCAGCCGCCGCCAGTCCTTACCCGCCTTCGCGCTCGTGGTCGAGGCGCTCAAGCTGCGAGATTGAGACAGCCGTGCCACGGCTGGGTGGCTACTTGCCGTACTGCTCGTCGCTGACCTTCTCCAGCCACCCGACTCGCTTGCCGTCCAGAGTCTCCTGGATCGCGATGTGGCTCATACCCGTTGTGGCCGTCGCGACATGCCAGTGCTTCACACCGGGCGGCGGCGTCCAGATGACATCGCCCGGGTTGATTTCGATGCGAGCACCATCCCGCTGCATCCATGCTGAAGGAATTGCTGGCGACCGACCCGGATGAAGATTGCACTGGATGCCGGCAATGGCGTAGCCGGCGCCTTCGTGGGCGACTTGTTCCGCGGGCTCGGCTGCGAGGTGACGGAGTTGTTCTGCGAGGTGGACGGGCACTTCCCCAACCACCATCCGGATCCGGCCCACGTGGAGAACCTGCAGGACTTGATGAAGTGCCTGCGCGAGACCGATTGCGAGCTGGGCCTGGCCTTTGATGGCGACGGCGACCGCCTTGGCGTGGTGACCAAGGACGGCCAGGTGATCTTCCCCGATCGGCAGCTGATGCTGTTTGCCGAGGAGATCCTGTTGCGCAACCCCGGCGCGCAGGTGATCTACGACGTCAAGTGCACGGGAAAGCTGGCGCCGTGGATTCGCAAGCATGGCGGCGAGCCGCTGATGTGGAAGACCGGCCATTCACTGGTGAAGGCCAAGCTCAAGGAGACCGGCGCGCCGATCGCGGGCGAGATGAGCGGGCACGTGTTCTTCAAGGATCGCTGGTATGGGTTTGACGACGGCCTGTACACGGGCGCGCGCCTGCTGGAAATCCTGTCGCGTCATGGCGACCCGAGCACCGTACTGAATGCGCTGCCGAACGCCAACAACACGCCCGAGCTGCAACTCAAGTGTGCGGAGGGCGAGCCGTTCGCGCTGCTGGACAAGATCAGGGCCAACGCGAAGTTCGAGGGCGCGCGTGAGGTCATCACCATCGATGGCGTGCGAGTCGAGTATGCCGATGGCTTCGGCCTGGCCCGTCCTTCCAATACCACGCCGGTGGTGGTGATGCGGTTCGAGGCGGACAACGACGCCGCGCTGGCGCGGATCCAGGCTGAGTTCAAACGTGTGATTCTAAGCGAGAAGCCGGATGCGCGGCTGCCCTTCTGAGTATGTGCTGGCCCATTGAATGGCAGGCTTGCGCACCAGCGCCGATGGCATGGGATGTACGAGGCGTCCTTAACCTATCTTGTTCAACCTGAAAAATTCTCATGTCTGAGTCATTGCTGCTCACTGGTGCTACCAGATATATCGCATCGCATACGTGGGTGGCGCTGCTTGACGACGGGTACGATGTCATCGGCCTTGATAATCTGTGCAACAGCAATCAGATAGTGGTCGAGCGAATTGCCGCTATTTCGGGAAAAAACCCGCAATTTGTCAAAGGTGATGTGCGCGACCGCGCGTTGCTCGACCGCCTGTTTGCCGAGCATTGCATCACCGGCGCCATCCATTTCGCGGCACTGAAGGCGGTAGGCGAATCCGTGAGCCAGCCGCTGGCGTACTACGATAACAACATGAACGGTCTGCTGACCCTATGCGCAACCATGCAGGCAGCAGGGGTAAAGCAACTGGTGTTCAGTTCTTCAGCCACCGTTTATGGCAATCCGCACACAGTCCCGATTCTCGAGAAGTTCCCGCTGTCCGCAACGAATCCCTATGGTCAGACCAAGCTGATGGGTGAGCAGATCCTGCGCGACCTTGAAGAATCTGATCCGGACTGGCGCATTGCCCATTTGCGCTATTTCAACCCGGTGGGTGCGCACGAGAGCGGGCTGATCGGCGAGGACCCGAGCGGTGTGCCAAATAACCTGATGCCTTACGTGGCACAGGCGGCGGACGGGCGCCGCAACAAGCTGATGGTGTTTGGCGGCGACTATCCTACGGCCGATGGTACCGGCGTGCGCGACTATCTCCACGTATCCGACCTCGCAGACGGCCATCTCGCGGCATTGGCTTACCTGCGCGGCCACCCGCAGGGGATAACGGTCAACCTCGGCACCGGCCGCGGCTACAGCGTGTTGGAAGTGATCAGGGCATATGAGTACGCCAGCGGCCGCCCCGTGCCGTACGAAATCGTGGCTCGCCGAGCCGGCGATATCGCTTCCTGCTATGCCGATCCCGCGCTGGCACACCGGATGCTGGGCTGGCGTGCGCGGTACGATCTTGACCGCATGTGTGAAGATTCCTGGCGCTGGCAATCTATGAATCCGAGTGGGTTTGTGGGCTGAAACTGTGCGACGTCCCCGTTTCTGGAGCGATTCCGGCATCTTGCCTGTGAGCTTCTTTGCCGCCGAATCTTCGTGCTTTGATGGCGTGGCCAAATCCTCATCGCCGATGAAGGTAACATCCAACGGGTGGCGCTACCCGTGGCACGAAAGATGGTTGGCTCGATGTCATGCGGCGCAATCGGCTGGATTGACGCCAGGAATGCCCACGGGTTGGGATCGGGATGAAGATCGGCATCGACGAACACGCTATAGCCCTGCTCACGCGGTCGCTTCTGCAGTGGGCAGGGCAATCAGATTGACCAAGCCGCCTTTGGGCATCGCGTCCTGCTTATGAAAACAGACGGTCATAGGACGCCAACTTGAGCTGCCGAGTGCGCGAGCCAGGTGTGGCTGATGATGGCCGTGCCGAGGCGGCGTGCATCGCGCGCCGACACCTTGCCAGCGAAGAAGGGGTTGTGCCGGGATGAAGCCGGAATTGACACATAAGGCCAAGAAGTAATAACGACCGTGGCCTATATGTGATCAGAGGCCAGTTCGACCGTATCGGGATGGCTGCGCGCGAGCAGCCCCGGGCGCCGTCACTTGGCCCACACGCTTTGCCGATAGCGTGGCAAACCTACCGGCGCGAGCTGATCCCGTGGGACAGCCCGCTTTCGGCTTAATACCGCAAAAAGCACACAGGACTCTAAAAGCAAAAAACCCTACGCTCCGAAAAGAGTAGGGTTCGGTATTCGCCAGACGCCCGCATCCGGTACGGGTCACGTCTTAGGCAATACGGAGAGGCGTTCTTTCAGACGCCCTCTAATTGGCGACCGGAGGAGGCCGAGCGGCTTTCGACCGCCGCGCACGGCCCATCGAGCTCAGAGGGCGGAGCGGTCCGAGGCGATGTAGTAGCGGGCGCCGTACGTATTGATGTCGAACTTGCCGGCCTTGGCGCCATCGACAAAAGTGTCGAATTTGGCGCTTTTTGCACCATCCGTATAAACATCGTACTTCGGAGTCCGCGCGCCGTCAGCATAAGTGTCGAATTTGCCACTCTTGGCAAACGCCGGCGCGGCCGACAGGGCGGCAGCCAGTGTAGCGATAGCGATCAGAGCGGGGCGACTGGTTTTCATGGCTCACTTCTTTTGTCCAGTTGGAATGCCATCCGTGATGCTGCATTGCGGCATTCTACGGTCGCATATTAAGGGTTTTCCCCAAATAGGTAAACCCCAATCTCCTGATTACTTGGTTTGAACTGCTCCAATAAACGGGCGGAACGCAAAAGTTGTGGGGCCAATGCCCCGCGCAAGAGGCCAGGGTGTATCTGAGGTCGATGGGTACCGGCAGATGCTTTCGCTTCGGTTCAAGCCAGGTTCTTGATCCGTAGAACGGAGCAAGTCTGTCACTCCCGTAGAACGGAGCAAGTCTGTCACTCCGGAATCCAGCTGGAACCCGCATCGGATATATAAATCCGTAGAACGGAGCAAGTCTGTCACTCCGGAATCCAGCTGGAGCCCGCGTCGAATATAGAAATCCGGCCGGTGAATTGACACTATTGCGTGCACTCCCAAGAGAGTGAACCAAAACGTGGGAGGCCATTTCCGTTGACTTGACCGCCGTCATAGACGGCATGACCGCGCCGTACCCGATGGGATACGGTGCTTGGAATCCGCGAAGTTTCTAACGAAAAGAGCCCATCCAGCCCGCCCGGCGCGCTGACCGTATCAGCTATGCTGGCGACGTTGCCAACCGATCGGAGTTGCTATGCGACTGATCATCGAGGCCCGCCTGGAGGGTGGGAAAGCGGGTGAGACTGAAGCAACGATCGTTGCTGTGGTGGAACGAAAGGACCGGAGCGTCGCCGACCTGGGACTTACACTTGCCGAAGGTCGCGCCTTGCTTGCTGAGGTTCAATCGTTACTGGTGTCGGAGCAGACTGCCGGGTGGATGGAGGGCCAATTGGCTTGCGATCGTTGTGGCTCGATGCTGCCGCATAAGGACGCACGGTCGATCGTGCTGCGAACCGTGTTTGGCAAGGTCGACGTGCCGAGTCCGAGGCTGTGGGCGTGCAACTGCGCGGCGAAGCAAGGACAACCGCGCCGCTCAGTGAGTCCGCTGTGCAAGGCCGTTCACCAGCGTGTGACGCCGGAATTGGAGTACCTGCAGGCCAAATGGGCTGCCCATCTACCCTACCGTCAGGCCACTGAGCTGCTTCGAGAGGTCCTTCCGCTGGACAAAGGGATTTCCTTCGGTAGTACTCGCCGTCGGATCCTCGCCATCGGGAGGGCGCTGGACGCGCAGATCGAGCGCGATATCGTGTCTGGACCCAAAGCGGTCAGCGGAGAGCAGATTCGCGAATCGACCACCGTCGGCTGCGTGAGCGTCGACTCGGCTTGGCTGAGCTTCAGCAGCAGCCCCAAGAGCCGCAAAGCGGCGCGCGAGCTTGCCGAGCTGAAATCGCCTTGGGCGCAGAAGTTGACTCGGGATCGACATGTCAACATCGTTGCGGGCCGCGCAACTCTTGCTGATCGCACCCCGCGTCTCTACGCGTACGTGCATAAGCTGGTGCCATCGGCGCCCGCGCGGCTGGACCAATTTCTCTTTGCAAGCGGCGTGGCTCGAGACGAGCGAGTCACCGTGATCAGCGATGACGCTGGCGAATTTGGCAAGGCGGTAGATGGCAGCCAGCTTGCCAGGGGAAGGATTCTGGACTGGTTTCACATCGCGATGAAGTTTAAGGCTGCCAGGAACTCGGTCTTAGGAAGCCAGACGATGGAGCCCCACGAGCGAATCGCCGTAGAGACAGAGATCGACCACGCCAAGTGGCTGGTTTGGCATGGAAAGGGCCGACAATCGGTGTTCCGCATCAAGGCATTGGATGCCACGCTGTTGGCGGACAAAGGCTATGAGTACTCGACGTTGTACTGGAACTTGCGCCGCCTGTACTTCTACATCGAGAACAACGCCGGTACGCTCGTGAACTATGGCATGCGCTATCACAAGGGACTACCAATCAGCAGCAGCATTGCCGAGTCCGCGGTGAACCTGGTGGTCAGCCATCGCATGGCGAAGAAGCAACAAATGCGATGGACGGACGAGGGAGCGCACTGTCTGGCGCAGGTCAGAGTTGCTGTTCTCAACAAAGAATTCTCGGTTAAGAAACTTGCCGGGTTGACCAAACCTTCTATAGCTGTGAACTCGCCGAATGCGCGCCGAGCGGCATGAATTGACCTCCCACAGTTTGATTCACTCTCAATTGGTACCGCGATTACTTATATGGTCGCCTCCCTTTTGCAAGGGATATTTGTCGATAGCCAGTAGGGTGGTTGCGGACTTATATTCGGACTCGATCGCGGAACTAAGTCCGCCGGCCCCGATGGATTTCGCCGCAGAGG
>NZ_JBYOJP010000037.1:0-15433 GCF_057798975.1 Cupriavidus sp. 21MJTG02-4
ACGTGATCACCGATTTCGGCGGCGTCGCCGAAGTGATCACGTTCCGCCGAAACCAGCGATCAGCTTCCCGCCGAAACAGGTGATCACGTTCCCCCGAAATCGCTGATCACGCGCCCCGAAATACGCAAGCATGCCGTGAGATGCGGGCGGAAAGCCCCATCGGTGTAGATCAATGCAACTGCTTCACGGTGAGGAAGGCTGCCCGCCAGATCTCGAGGGTCGCCCGGGATTCGGAAAAAATCCGCCACATCGCTTGGCAACCCTCTGATTCTGCTGAGATCTTCAGCACTCCGGTGCCCCGCTTTGTTCTTCAAGGCGCTATCCGATCCCGGAAAAATTCCAGCGACTGCCCCGCATTGCCCGCCCGCCACAGCCAGGCGGGGATCTCCCCTTGGCCGGTCCCGAACAGCCCTTCCGCGTTGCGATAGCGTACCGCTGGCGGGGGGGGCGGATCGAAGGACGCTGTCGCTTCCGGTTCCTCCAGGTCAGCCGCGCCTCGTCGCCGCGATCGCCTTCCTGCCAGCGTTTGCCGAGGGTGTCGGCCGAGGCGCAAGTCACGAGGGCAGTGGGCTCAGAATGTCAAAATTATAGACATAAGCGCAGTTATGTCTAAGAATATGCCATTGTGATTGTATAAATCACGTATTACGTAGTAATATATATAGAAATCTCACTCACTTTTTCCCGATGCCGGCCGCCGACCTCGATCTGACTGACGCCACGCTGCAGGCCGCCATGGCCAGCGACATTGCCGAGCTGCGCGGCCGTTTTCCCGAAACCCGCGCGCTGTACCGCGAGGTCTGCGGCCTGCTGTTCTTCCGCTACGGCGTGACGCCCACCGCCAACAAGCTCTACAGCCTGGTGCGCAAGGGCAGCATGGGCACGCCCGCCGAGGTGCTGCAGGCGTTCTGGCAGGAGTTGCGCGGCCGTACGCGCGTGACCATCGACCATCCGGACCTGCCGGAGTCGCTCAAGTCGATCGCCGCGGAGGCGGTCCAGACCATCTGGCAGTCGGCCAACGAGGCCGCGACGGCGGAACTCGCCACGCTGCGCGCGGAAGCCCGGCACGCCGCGAGCGAAGCGGAAGCCGAGCGCGATGCGGCGCGCGCGGAGACGGCCGCCGCGCGCGAGGACGCCGCGGCGATCGCCGCCCAGCTGGCGCAAGCGCGGCAGGCCCACGACACCGTGCAGGCGGACCTGGCCGCGGAACGGCAGGCGCACGCCGCCACGCAGGCCCGGCTCGAGGCGGGGCGGGCGGAACTGGAGGCGGGCCGGCGCCAGCTGGAAGCGTTGCGAACCCAATTCTCGACGGAGCTGGAACGGGCGCGCGAGGCCGTGACGCTCGCGCAGGAACGGGCCGAAGCCAGCGAGCGGCGCAGCTTGCGCGAACTGGACCAGGAGCGCACCGCGCGCCAGAAGAGCGAACGCACGGCCGAAGACCTGCGTGGCGAACTGGTTGCGGCACGCAGTGAGGCGCGCGATGCCGCGGTGGCGCAGGCGGAGGGCCGTGCGAAGCGGGAAGCGCAGGCCGTGGCGCTGGCCGAGCGACTCGCGGCCACCGAGCAGGCGCAGCGCAAGACCGCGGGTGACCTGGAGGCTGTCCAGGCGGAACTCGCCGCGGCGCAGCGCCGGGCCGAGCGGGCCGAAGCCGAAGCGGCGCTCGCGCGCCAGTTGCTGGCCACCCTGCGCGTCGCGCCGCGCGAACGGGACGGCGGTGGCGGTGGGGGAAGGCGGCGCAAGGGCGGCAGTTCGGCGGCGACCGCGCCGGAAGAGCAGGGCGACGGTCAGGGGGAAGCGCAGCAGGATGAGCTGGCCGGAGAACAGGGCGCCGAGCCGGGGGCGGCGCTCCCCAACAATCAGGACGAAGGCAACGACAGTAGTGACGGTAGCGATGACAGCAAAGACTGAGCGGGGAACGCGATCCGCTGAAGCGAACGACACGCAAGAGACAAGGTCTCACCGTCCATGGAATCAGGAAGCGTCTGCACCGGCAGTGTCTTCCATGAAGGAGAACAAATTGACCCCGAAGCAAGTGGTGGAACCCGTTGTTGCGAGCCAGGCGACGGACGGACCTGGTCAGATGGAGCTTCCCATCGCTGAGGCGATGCGCGACGCGGATCCCATCATGGGTGAAGCCAGCGATGCAGGCGTCGGTAGTGGTCGTGGCGGCAGCGCTGACACGCAGGCCCGACGCATGGACTTCTGGTCGACCAGCCGGGAGAGCGGCCCGACGGCGACCGTGTCCTATCGGCGCCGACGGCCTTACACCGCCCCGGTCGCTTCCACGGCAGACGTGGCACCGGAAGCATCGAGGGAAGCCACCGCCTCGGAAGCGACCCCTGAAGCCGTGGCCGAAGCTCCGGTTGAAGTCCTAGCCACGGACGAACCGATGGAAGCTGCCGCCCAGGAGGAACGGGCCGAGACGGCCGCCCCGGTAGCACCGCGTTATGCCCCAGTACCGGAAGCTGCGCCTGAAGAGACGCCGGCCCCGAAGCGCGGACGGAAGCCGAAAGCGTTCACCGACACTGCCGCTCCGGAACCTGCGCCGGAAGAGACGCCGGCCCCGAAGCGCGGACGGAAGCCGAAAGCGTTCACCGACACTGCCGCTCCGGAACCTGCGCCGGAAGAGACGCCGGCCCCGAAGCGCGGTCGGAAGCCGAAAGCGCTCACCGAAACTGCCGCTGCGGAAGCTGCGCCGGCAGAGACGCCGGCCCCGAAGCGCGGTCGCAAGCCGAAAGCGCTCGCCGAAACTGCCACTGCGGAAGCAGCGCCGGAAGCGACGCGGGCCCCGAAGCGCGGTCGGAAGCCGAAAGCGCTCGCCGAAACTGCCGCTGCGGAAGCTGCGCCGGAAGAGACGTCGGCCCCGAAGCGCGGACGGAAGCCGAAAGCGCTCGCGGAAACTGCCACTGCGGAAGCTGCGCCGGAAGAGAGGCGGACCCCGAAGCGCGGTCGGAAGCCGAAAATCCTGGCTGAAGTTGCCGCTTCGGAAGTCACGACTCAAGAGACCCCAACCCGGAAGCGCGAGCCGAAGCAGATCACACTGCCTGGCGTGGAGGCTGCCCCGAAAGCGCCGACTCAGAAGACGAAAACCCGGAAGCCGCGACAGGAACTAAAAGCGCCTACCGCAACCCAACGCCCGTCCCAATCCTCACTGCTCGCTCAACTGGCATCGGTCAATGCACAACTTGAGCAGTTACGTGCCACGGAAGTGCCAAAGGCCGTGGAGGCAATTCAGCAGTGGATGCAGGAGTACGACCTCAGCATTGAGGACATTGCGGGCAAGCCCGGTGTTGAGCCCGCTGCCCGTGCTGTTCCGACCAAGACGAAGGCTGCGCCGCGTCCGAGGTACCGCAACCCCAAGACGGGCCAGACCTGGTCGGGGCGTGGTCGGGCTCCCGCGTGGCTTGGCAAGAAGCCCGAGCGTTTCCTGATCGATCTCTTGTCCTGAACGACAGGTTGGCGGGCGCGGCCGGTCCGCCCCCATTCTGCCTGGCAACCTCGGCAGGCCGGAAGTTCGGCGGCCACTGCGCAGGAACCCCAAGGGGAAGAGCCGGGCAACGAGCCGGGGGCGGCAGCGCTGCCTAACAACCAGGACGACAGCAGTGACGGCAGCGATGACAGCAAAGACTGAGCGGGCGGACGCGATCCGCTGGGTCCAGGCGCAGATGGACGACTACGGGCTCATGACCGTGATGGCCGGATCCGTGAGCGCAGTTCCTTCGATCCTGTGAAGCATTGCCAATCATGACGACGCGGATCCTGTGGGTGAGCCGCGCCGCCTCCATGGCGCGGCCCTGTCCACTAGCAGGATCGGCCGATGACTCGCCCGCCTGGAGCCATACGAAGATATGGGTTGGACGAAATAATTCCCTTTGCCGAAGACTAAGCGCGTATGCTGAGGGTTGCCAGCCGGCAAGCAATTCAGCAGGAGTTTCTCATGGCAAAAAGCCAACTACGCGGCAACCGTGAAGCGAAAAAGCCGAAGCAACCCAAGAAGCCTTCCGTACCGGCAACCCCGTTCAGCACGGTTCAGTCACGGGTTCGGAACGACGGTCTCGACAAGAGGAAGTCGTAAGCCCCCGGCAACGAATCACCGCAGGGCGATACCTCTGAATTCAACGAATGCCGACCGATGAGGGAGGCACACCATGATCCACGCTGACACAGGCCCTACATTCCGAGGCCTGCCACTTACCGCCGAGCAAGACTCGGAGGTTCGCCACTATCGGAACAGAAAAATGAGGCTTGGCAAGCCATGGGATACCCCGGAACTACGCGGAATGCTCGAAGACATGTTGCTGCCTCCGAAGACCGAGGACGGTGGCAGGGAAGATGTTCTTCTGGGGCCGTCGGCTGCCGCGGAACGTGCGGCATCGTTTGTCGACGACGCCATGGAACCGATTGCGGCATACGAGGATTGGAATGCCGCCATGGAAATCGAGGGGATGAAAGGCGAGGCGCGCTGATGCCGCTTACCAGGTGGAGATGGCGCTTGTCGTTGCGAGCGGCAGGCCAATCCCGGCAGCCGAGTCGGCCATTGGCTGGATTTCGATAAAGGGCCGCTTCGATTCGACCTTGCCGAATATGGCGGCAAACGGAATATCGGCGGCATCGCGGCCGGTGCCGATGCGCAGCAGGCCAGTCGGAATGGATACCCCCGAGGGGTCGAGCAGGTACCATCCGCCCGACAGGAACACCTCGACCACCGCGTGAAAGTCCGGCGCGCCCATGGCGGGATCTGCGCCATAGTCCACGCTGCTGGACATACGGGCGGGAATACTCAGGGCGCGGCAGATCGCGATCATCAGGTGGGAAAAATCCCGGCATACGCCGGTGCGCTCGACAATCGTATCGATCGCCGAGGTGCGCTCATTGGTGGATCGCGAAAGAAAGCGCACATGGTTGCGCACCCACTCCCGAATCGCATACACGCGCGAATAGCCGGGGCGCATGCCGCCAAACTCGCGCATGGCGAACTCCATCATGCGGTCGGATTCGCAATACCGGCTCGGCGCGAGGTACGAAAGGACCTCGAAGGGGAGTTCGGCGACGGGTACCTCCGTGAGTGACATACCATCGTCCAGGCGATGATCGATGTCCACCACAGCTTCATAGCGGATGGCCAGCGGGCCCTTGTTCGCACGTATCCTGAGCAGGCGGTTGCAGAGTGGATCCGTGTAGCGAGCGGCGTCAACCGGTGGCGTGAGCGCCAGACGTTCGGAGACAACGAACTGTCTCGCGGTCTTCGCAGCTTCGACAATCAACAGAAAGTCTCCTGTGGGATCCAGGATCTCATAGGACAGGTTTACCGAGTACCGAAGACGGTTCATTGCTGACCTGGTGTCGACATGGGGGCGGAGACGGTGCCGGCCGCGTGAACGGCTCTGGCTATGATCTCAGTGTAGCGCCGGAAGCGGGCGACAGTCCGCGTCAGCGGGCACCGAGGTGCGGCGCAGCGCCTGCCTGATCAATTTGTAAGCGGGTTAGGACGGTGTGCATCGCCCCCCTATACTGATAGGCAGAGCGTTTTCAGTAGCTAGGTGCTTCTGGTTCGCTTATCACTCGTTTCCGGGCCTTCCCCCTCGATGACGTCTTAGGACCGGTGACTCCTGAAGTCACTCACGGGGATCCCTGGAAAATTCATGCAAGATGCCGCGCGGCGACCGCCGTTCGCTCAGTCCCCCAGTAGTCAAGTCAGTCAGTCTTTCGCCGGGATCGATGCAACCGATGTCTGGCGAGGGAGACTCTTCTCCGCAAGACCGGTTGCAAAGCTGGCCTCCGCCTTTGCTCCTGCGCTTCCGCGTTTCAGGCTGGCGGAGCCACGCTTTCATCGTGATGACGATGCCGTAACAATTTCCAGCAATGCGATATGGGTGGAAATGATTACCCGTTGGCAATGGAAGATCAGTGCGCGCGACGGTGACAATTTTTCAACACTGCTGTCGCTAAGCCAGCCTGGCAAGCGATGAAGGAAGATATCGTGCCGAAAGAATCTGCAGAAACCACTTACCGGACCATACATGTCACACGCCTTCTACGAGACCGCCAGGTGGGCAGGCCGCCGAAGGGAAACACCCAGCGATTCGGAGTCATGCGATTGGCAGCGTCCCGGTGGCATCAGGCAATTACGCTGCTGATTGACTGGGATCGTGCTGTCAACGAAGGCTGGCCAGACCTGCGGTCACCGTCCTGCACCCGCACCAGGGCCATCAGGAGCATGGGCCGCAGTCATCAAGCAAGCATCCGCCGGCTCGCCGGAAATGGAAACTGAGATTGCGTGAGGTAATTTCATGCGTACGCTGCTGTATTTCAGTCTGAGAGACAAGGCTGCCGCGCGACTGGCACAAGCGCGACTGGGCGATCTGGCCGGCACCCCGGCACTCGTCGCAGGGCCGTGGTTTGTCCAGCGCGACAATCAGCCCGCCGACGGATTGCCGAGGATCGACGTCGGTCAGACCACGTACCGGGAAGAGGCGGCGATCACAGGAATCTTCGTCGGCGCGATCGTCGGCGCGCTTGTCATCTTCAGATACGGCGTTTCCGCCGGCGCCAGTGCCACTGCCGTTGCGTATGTTGGTGCTGTCATGCTTGGCGCGATGATCGGATGGTGGGTCGGCGGATTGGTCGGCGCCAGGATCGGCCGCCTTGCACTGTGGCGGCAGAATGCGCAAATGGCTCCGGGCCAGTTGCTGATGATCGCCAGTTGCGATTCGCGATCGAAGGAAGCCCTGAAACAGCTCATCAATGAACTGGGCGGCGTCGGGGTCGACGAGCATAGTGACCTGATGCCGAATTTCAGATGGCTATGATTGCCGCTTCGGATCGGCCGTGCCGATGCGGCCCCGGAAACCTATGTTACGCAGCCAGAACACGAAGGCGAAGCCCGAACTGCCTCCGGAAAGTTTGACGGTTAATTCGTCAGGTGCTTATGGTCGGATCGAGTTCAGCTGGAAGGGTACGCTTCTGAACGGCGTGGTGCTGGTGCTGATCAGCATGGGCGCCTTCGTCTATGGCATCAATCTTCAGATGCCGGTTTGGCCGGCCTTTATCGCAGGCTAAGGAGACCACCACATGGAACTGCTATCCAACTTGGGCCTGGGCTTTTCCACTGCGCTTTCCTTCCAGAACCTGGCCTACGCCTTCCTCGGCTGCGTGCTCGGCACGCTAATCGGCGTGCTGCCCGGTATCGGGCCGCTGGCCACCATTGCCATGCTGCTGCCGGTGACCTACACGCTGCCGCCGGTGGCCGCACTGATCATGCTGGCCGGAATCTACTACGGCGCGCAGTACGGCGGTTCGACCACCGCGATCCTGGTGAACCTGCCGGGTGAGTCGTCGTCGGTGGTGACCACCATCGACGGCTATCAGATGGCAAGGCGGGGACGCGCGGGGGTGGCGCTGGCAACTGCCGGCCTAGGTTCCTTCTTCGCCGGATGCGTGTCCACACTGATCCTGGCCGCGTTCGCCGGGCCGCTGTCGGAACTGGCCTTCAAGTTCGGTCCCGCCGAATACTTCTCGCTGATGGTGCTGGGCCTGATCGGCGCCGTGGTGCTGGCTTCGGGCTCGCTGGTCAAGGCCATCGCCATGATCGTGCTGGGCCTGCTGCTGGGCCTGGTGGGTACCGACGTGAACTCGGGCGCCGCGCGCTTCTCATTCGATGTGCCTGAGCTGACCGACGGCCTGAACTTCGTCTCGGTGGCAATGGGTGTGTTCGGCTTTGCTGAAATCATCGCCAACCTGGAGCAGAAGGAACACCGCGAGACCTTCACCGACCACATCACGAGCCTGTGGCCGAGCAAGGCGGACTTCAAGCGCATGATCCCGGCCGTACTGCGCGGCACGATACTGGGTTCGGCGCTGGGCATACTGCCGGGCGGTGGTGCTGCACTGGCTTCGTTCGCGGCCTATTCGCTGGAAAAGAAGACTTCCAAGTACGCCAGCGAGTTCGGCAAAGGCGCCATTGAGGGCGTGGCCGGTCCGGAATCGGCCAACAACGCGGCCGCGCAGACCTCCTTCATCCCGCTGCTGACGCTGGGCATTCCTCCCAACGCGGTGATGGCGCTGATGGTGGGCGCGATGACCATCCACAACATCCAGCCCGGCCCGCAGGTGATGACCAGCAACCCGGCTCTGTTCTGGGGCCTGATCGCCTCGATGTGGATCGGCAACTTCATGCTGATCGTGCTGAACCTGCCGCTGATCGGCATCTGGGTGAAGCTGCTGAAGGTGCCCTACCGCTACCTGTTCCCGGCCATCCTGGTGTTCTGCTGCATCGGCGTGTACTCGGTGGGCAATACCACCTTCGACGTGTTCCAGACCGCCGTCTTCGGTGTGATCGGATACCTCTTCATCAAGATCAAGTGCGAACCGGCGCCGCTGCTACTGGGCTTCGTGCTGGGGCCGATGATGGAGGAAAACTTCCGCCGTTCGCTGCTGCTCTCGCGTGGTGACTTCAGCGTGTTCGTGACCCGTCCGCTGTCGCTGGGCCTGTTGATCGCCGCGGCGGCACTAGTGCTGATCGTGGCGATGCCGGCGATTAAGAACAAGCGCGAAGAAGCGTTCCAGGAAGAATAAGCAAAACAAGAGCGCCGGCTGCAGGGCCGCCGCACAATGGAGAGCGGCAGGCGGTGCTCACCTCGGCCCCCGTTTACGGGCACGCAGCGCGGCGCTAGGGTACAGGAGCAGCGCCACCAGTACCACCGCGGTGATTCCGACGTGGATCGCAACCAGTATGGCAAGGACCGCCGCCACCACCGAGGCGGTGGGCATTTATACTCCATGCCCAGGGCACGAGCGTTTCGTCGCGGGCCAGCGGGAATGGCATTCCCATCAGGAACGCCAGCGGCGCGATCAGCAGGGCTGAGATGTCAATCCTGGCCGGATCCGGTAACCCGATCAGCAGCCTGAAAGCCGCCGGCAGCGCCACAAGGTAGATCAGCGAGGCCAAGCGCAGATGCCGCTGACGGCCAGCGCCGCCTGCGGCCTGCTGCGGTCTTCGCCACCGCGCGCGGGCTTGCGCTGGGAGTATCGGCTCCCCAGCCCCGCAAAGCAGAGAAAGGCACACAGCACCACCGCGGCCACATAGAGCGGGTGGCTTAGGAACAGGATGAATTTCTGGGTGAAGGCGATCCCACGAACATGAAGCCGAGGCCGACCGCCAGGTAGTGGAAGCCGGCTCGCCATTCGAGCAACCGCTGGATCGCTTCGCCATTGCAGCCAGGACCCATGACGGTCCGCGGCCTGGGGCGGCGCCGCAGGATCCAAAGCGGGACCACGATCAGCAGCAATGCTGCGGCGGTGGCCTGCTGCAGCGTAGCCACCGGCACCGGATAGCCCCACTCCAGCAAGGGCAGGCCGCCCTGCGCCTTCAGCGACAGCAGTTCAGGCAGCGTGCGCCATTTGAAGTAGTGGAAGAAGTACGGCCTGTCATCGGTGGCGGGTCGCACGTCGAATTTGTAGCGGGACAGGAACCGATCGCGATCGGGTCCGAGCAAGGCAAGCGCGGCGTCGAAGAAGCCGGGCTTGTCCAGCACGTTGTAGCGATTCGCCTGACCGGGCTGGATGCCGGGATAGTACTCGACTCGAACGAACGGGTGCGGCAGAAGTCGATCAGGACGGCAAGGTCCGCTGCACTGAACTCCCCGTTCTTGACGACCAACGTGGCCGTCTTCCAGCCACGGACCAGCGCCAACCGCCGCGACGGCTCGAGCATGCCTGCGCCTTCCAGGAGACCGCGCCAAAACCGGGGCGGATTCTCTGTCGGGGTCATCGTACTTTGCGTGCGAAGTACGATGACCCCGAGAAGAGGATGGGGCGTTCTTTTGTCATGCTACGATTCCTTCTCCGAAAGGGAGGGGAATATGGAAATTTGGTTCGATAGAAGGAGCGCTTGGGACTTCAATCGCGATTGCGTAGCATTCCCCGCAATGGTCGAAGGGAAAGTCATCCGGTGTCTCATTTCGCAGGAGGCCTTGCAGGACCACTTTGGCGGCGGGATCTTGGGAGCTGATCTTGTCGGAACGTTCGAAGCCAATCGCGGCGCAATTGAGGCAGTGGCGCGGATGAAGCTGCAGACGTCCCGCGGCAATCCATTGCTTCTCAAGTCGGAAGACTTCTAGGGGGCCTGGCCAGCGACCGAAGTTCGAAATCCTGCCATTATTCGAGGGGGGCAGGATTTCGGCCGCTTTCCGGCCGGCATTGATCGATGGAGCCCCTAATTTCGCCCGGTCCAACGTGACAAGAGGAAGCGAATAGTACGTGGAGCCTGCGCAAGGTTCGGACCGGCGAGTGAATCGATCGTCAGCGGCCAGCACGGTCGGTGGCCGCCCGACGTGATCCATGCATGAAGCTCCGTCATTTTAACAAGTTTCGTACGCTGGCGAGCGATGACCGCCTCGGCCTCATCGTAGCTTCCCTCGATTTGCGTCCGGCGCGGTTCAATAGATCGCTGGTTCCCCCACGGGCCGGTTCTTGAACCGGCGATGCACCCAATAGTATTGCTCCGGAATTCGCAGGATCTGCTCTTCGAGAAACGCGTTCATCTGCGCCGCATCTGCCGTCGAGCAGGCCGACGGAAAATCCGGCAGCGGCTTGAACACCCGGAGTTGGTAGCCGCGATAATCGGGCAGAACCTCGGTTGTAAATGGCACCACCTGGGCGCCTGTTACGCTGGCGAGACGGGACACGGAGATCAGTGTGCAGGCCGCGACGCCAAAGAACGGAACAAAGACGGAGTTCTTCAGGCCGAAGTCCATATCGGCGGCAAGCATGACGGGCACACCCTTGCGCAATGACTGGATGACCTGCCTTGCGCTGTCATTGCGCGGCACCATGACCGCGCCAAATCGCTCGCGCTGCGTTTTGGCAATGGTTTCAAGGGCACGGTTCGACATCCGAGTGTAGAGCGAGGTCACGGGGTTGCCGGCCATCGAATAGAACATGCAGCCGGCTTCTATGGCGACGAAGTGAAAGCCGAGGAAAATCGTTGGTGTGCGCGAGCACGAGGACAGGTCGATCTCGGATTCCAGTCGCATCAGGCTATTGAGGCGATCGCGGTCACCGAACCATTGCACGCCTCGTTCGACGTAGCTACGCATGACGTGGCGAAAATGCAGCCGCGCCAGGTCGCGCCGTGCGGCATCGGTCAGATCGGGGAAACACAGCGATAGATTGGTATGGACGATGTCCCGCCTGCGACTCGGGATGCTGTAGAGAAGCCCACCAAGTGCGGCACCAATGTGGCCAAACCACCGATACGGCAGCACGGCGAATGCCTTGAGCAGCAGGGTAAGCAATGCCGCAATCAGGCTGTGGATCATGAGGGGGTAGCGGAAGCCTCTGGCACACTGGCCGGACGGCTGACATTGGCGGACCTGCACTGTAGCACGCCGGCCCGATTCCCTGCGGCAGTCGATGGACCCGGCAAGCGGCCTTGGTCGGATTTCTCTGGTTGCCCTCTCTCGAAACGATAGAGCAGCAATGGTCACTCAAGCCTCGCGCGGGACTAGTCCCCAGATGTCCCTCGTCCACTCGACTGGTGGCGGACTGCTTTTCGGCAACGTCGGACATCGCAAGTGCAGAGCCGACCTACCCAAACTCGCTGGGTCTCGGTCAGGTGCTCGTCGCGAAACCGCGGCCGTCTCTGAACAACCCATTACAACCATTGATGACCGCTCCCGCAAACGGCAGATCTTCAATGTAGACCGGCCGCAGCCAGATGGGCGAAGGACCGCGCCCAGGCTGCGCACCCACGCACCGACGGAGCTGGCTGCGAGCCGTGGTGCAAGAACGCCCAAGCAAATGGCCAAGGCCCAGTCAATATCGAGGTCAGGGAGAAGTTCGGTGTCAAGGCTGATTGGCGGACGTCGAGGCCGCACGGCCGATTGCGTGGCGTCACCATGGATCCGACAGAACGTGTTGTCGCGCTCTGCGAATGCTATTCCGCGATTTCCGGCATCTGACGACCCTATGAAGCTGGTCTGTTCATTTGGTGCCGCGTGAACTCAGCAGTTTCGAATTGCAGACATTCTCTTCACATGCAGCCGAGCCGAGCACGACCTAATCGGGCGAGACGCGCCACGGAGAGGCCTACCATTCGTGGCGCCGATACGACGGCGGGGTAACCGCGTCTTCACGGAAGTACGGGAAACCGACCCGCTACCATCGCTTTGTTCCTACACTCAATGGGTTGGCGCATTCTGGAGAGTCACGTGCTGTCTGCTTGGTGACAATGCTGGCGTCCGCATGCTCGACCACGCCCATACCGGCGAGTGAGGCGACGCCGGCACCTTCAGAGAGACTTAGCGGTTTGCAAAGCCCGCCGCCCGGCGAGTTTGCGACGTTAGTCGTGACCCGAGATCAAGGGTTCTACGGCAGCGCTTGCGATACAGTCCTATCAGTTGATGGGAAGGAAGTGGGGCGACTCAGATCGGGTGAAGTTGCTCGCTTCTACGCCAAGCCGGGAGCGATCATTCTTGGCGCTCAGACTTCGGCAATGTGTCTGGGTGGGTTGAAGGAGAGGGAGCTAAAGCTCAATCCAGCCTCGACGATCCGTTATCGCATTTCGATCGATTCGAGCGGCGGCTTGGATCTGTCGCCGACCGCATTCTGACGGGAGAGTCTCGCCCACGGGACGACGAAGTTTGGCGCGCTGACGGATCCGCCGGTGGCGAACTGAAGCGCGGGCGACCAATTCGGCACCCTCTGCGCGGACCGTCGCGTTCTCTCCGACATGGGTGTTGGGACACGCCTGCACACTCCCCTACGTTGAGCCCTCTTCCTCAGCGTACGACTCCGGCGCCTGCTTCCGAAGAACAGCGGCCATTGAGCGCTTTTCTGGCAGGGAGGACATCAAGGAGGGGGCCCTCACATGTGACTTTCGAAATTGCGATTGAGGCTATTGCGCATTAATGCCGCCGCCACGCGAATGAGTCTTGGTGAGATGGCTCTCTGAATGCATTGCGTGGCGTTTTGCAGCCCCTCATCGTCATCGCATCGACCGTATTCGATGCGATCGATCATCACGCCAGAAATGGCTACCTGCCATTGATGATCAGTGGACCGTTTCAGCGGTGGCTTTGCTAATGGCGAGTGAGCGGATCGTCGCACCCGTGGCTGACCATGTCGATAAATGTGATTGCCACGCCGACTATTTCGTCTGCCTTGGAGCGGTAGGGAAAGACCTTGCGCAGAAACCAGTGGCCGTGGTCATCGCGTATGACAGCTTCGAGCGGCTCGCTGGCGTGAAGCACCCGCTCAATATCCGTGTAGAAGGTCTCGTCGTGGAAGATGGGGACGAGGTCGGCGATACTCCGGCCCAGATCGCCGGACCTAAGCGGAAACACGTCTCGCATTGAAGGCGTAAACCATCGAAGCTTCAGATCCGGATCGAGGAACACGGTCATTATCCCGGCGGACAGCAGGACGTGATTTTGCATGGCCAACTGGTCGATATTTTCCTGCAATTGCTTGTTCGAACCATCGAGATCTTCGTTTCTCCGGGCGAGCTGTTCGTTAGATGCTTTGAGCTCCTCGTTGAGCGCCAGCAATTCTTCATGTGACGCGTCCACTTCTTCGCGGGAAATCCGGGCTTGGTCTTTCCAATCGACGCTCTCGGCAATGCCAAGGAGGGAGGAGTTGTCTGCGCCGAGCGCATCAGAATCGTCCTGCTGCCGTATGAATGACACTAGCATGCGGTTCCACGCGTCACTGCTGGATGTTTGCAGAGGCGTAAGTCGTATGCTGATCGAATCCGTCACTGGGTCGCCGGCTTGCAAAGGCGTAAGGATCAGTGATCGCTGTTCGTCGAGCGCCTGCCGGATGCCATGCCGAAGGCGTGCTGTCCATTGCAGCGGGACCAAATCGGCCAAATTGAGTGAAGGTTCTCCCGCAGGCAGGCCAAGGATCCCGCTTGTTTGGCCGTATGTACGCAGGACATTGCCTTTTTCGTCTGTCAGCACCGATGGAATGCCAAATCGTTCATACGCGACTCGAAGTGCTGCCGCGGACCGCACCTCTACGTTATCAGCCGATCGCCGCTTTGTCGGCAGCTTCGTGACCACGTGACCAGCCTTGCGGTAGATATTCCATTTTCTAGAAAATGGCTCAAAGCCCTCCCCATCGAGAGGGTAGGCCTCGCTCCGGCCGAGAAAAAGGAAACTGCCTTCGCGCAGCGAGCCGTGAAAAATAGAAGCCAAGTCCTTTACCGTCTCGCGCGTCAGGTAAATGAAGAGGTTGCGACAAGTGACAAGATCGAGCCCGGCAAAAGGTGGATCAGAAATTAAATCCTGCGGAACGAATACGAGCTTTTCACGCAGGAATCGTTTGACGCGAAACGATCCATCGATTTCATAAAAATACCGGTTCCGCCGGGCATCCGAAACCCCACTCATGGACTCGGTGCGGAAAAGACCACGACTGGCCCTGGCCACCAACTCTGGTGCGGCATCGGTTGCGAATATCTGAAAGTCGGTTGCCTCACCTCTTTCATGCGAGATTTCGTCAAGAAGCATCGCAACTGAGTACGCCTCCTCGCCGGTCGAACACGCCGGCGTCCAGACTCGCAACGTACGCCGGCTCCCGGTTTCGGAAACGAGTGGTTTGAGCACGTCATTACGCAAGGCTTCCCATGCGGCAGCATCGCGAAAGAATTCCGTTACGTATATCGGAATATTGCGTGTCAATGCGTCCAATTCGACCAGATCATCCTCAAGGAGCAAAGCATAGTCATGGAAGGACCAAACCTTACGCATATCCATCCGCTGCTGGACACGCCATAGCAACGGCGAAGGCTTGTAGCCGCTGAGGTCGAATCCGGCTCGTTGGCGGACCAGATCGATAATCCGGGCAAGCGCTTCGGACATTCCTTCGGCCGCATTGGTTGATGACATGGGGCGCACGTAATCAGGATCGACGCAGGCCATGAGCTGCTGGCCGATGGCCCGACAGGGGAGGATGTGGTGGTGAATACCCCGTTGAATTACCGCGTTCGGCATACCGTCATGCAAGGCGGTGAGCGGATCCTGAACGATGACAACGCCGCCTGCCAGACGGATCCGGATCGCGCCGGCGGTACCGTCCATGCCCGTGCCCGAGAGGATGACCGCGATTGATCGTGGCTCATTTCGCAGCGCCAGGCTTTCAAGGAACGAATCAATCGTATCAATGCCGGGGCGTCGGGACCCGCCTTCAGCCGGTCTCGTTTGAAATTCGCCGTTTTCCAGCGTCAAAATGTGATCCGGCGACGGCACGTACACGCAGTTGGCTTCGGGTCGGACCCCGTGGTCTGCGGTTCTGACCGGCACGCGGGTGCATCTCGCGATCAAGTCCGCTAGGCCGCTGGGCTGGCCGGCAGGCAGATGCTGCAGCACAACCAGTGCAAAGGGGACCGACGCAGGGAATCCCTCAAACAGCTTCTGCATGGCAGTGATGCCGC
>NZ_JBYOJP010000038.1:0-15228 GCF_057798975.1 Cupriavidus sp. 21MJTG02-4
CCCGGCCACCCCTCATCCTGATCGTGTGCTACCTGCTGGCATATATCGACCGGTTCAACGTAGGCTTCGCCCAGATCACGATGGGAAAAGATCTTGGCTTCTCCGCCACGGTGTTCGGCATCGGCGGTGGAATCTTTTTTCTCGGCTACATGCTGTTCGAGGTACCCAGCAACTATCTGCTCGAGAGGATCGGAGCAAGGAAGACGCTTGTTCGGATCACGTTCCTTTGGGGCGCCGTGTCGGCAGCCACGATGTTCGACAGCACGCCGACGCAGTTCTATGTCATGCGCTTCGTGCTGGGGGTGGCCGAAGCGGGATTCTTCCCCGGCGTGATCCTGTACCTGACGTACTGGTACCCGGCCCACCGCCGCGCCAAGATCGTGGCGGCGTTCATGACTCCGATCGCCATCTCCGGCCTGGTTGGCGGACCACTTTCCGGCCTGATCATGCAGACGATGGATGGCGTCTACGGCTGGCAGTCGCGGCAATGGCTGTTCCTCATCGAAGGACTGCCGTCCGTCCTGATGGCCTGCGTGGTTGGCACTCTCTTCGTAGACCGCCCTGCCCATGCAACGTGGCTCTCCGATGAAGAAAAGCGCTTCGTGCACCATGCAGTCTCGGCGAATGAACCGGCATCCCGAAGCCGGTTTGGCGACAGCCTTCGCGTGCTTCTGACGAACGGCAAGGTCTATGCGTTCATCTTCGTCTACTTCGCCATGGCGTGCGCGCTCGTGACGACATTGATCTGGATCCCGACATTGCTGAAGGGCATGATGCCCGATGCCACGCCCATGACGATCGGGCTGCTGGCCGCCATTCCCTATGCGCTTGGCGGCATCGGCATGGTCGTCATTGGCCGGCACTCCGATCAGGCGTCGGAGCGGCGCTGGCATTGCACCCTGTCGATGATCGCTGCGGCGTTGGGCATGGCGCTCCTTGCCTGGAACATCACGAGCCTGGTAGCCGCCGTAGCAGCAATGTCCCTGACGCTCGCGGGCATTTTCTCCGGCTACCCGACCTTCTGGGCGGCCGTCACTGCACAGCTAGGCCAGAACAAAGCAGCTGCCGGCATCGCTCTCATCAACTCGCTTAGCCTGGTGGGAGGACTGGTGACGCCAGCGGTCACGGGCATCATCCACACGCAAACTGACAGCTTTGCGCTCAGCCTGTATCTGGTGGGGACAGTCTTGTTGATCGGTGCCGTTGTCTTCAATCGCGCGGTGGGTCGAGGAAACGAATACCGAATAATCGAGGCCGAACCGCTGGCGTGATCGTTAGGGCACGCCGTCAGCTCGCGACAATAGCGACGACGTCGCACTCGCTCGGCCGCCATGCCCGGCCGAGCGGGCTTTGCCACCCCTTCTCTTCGGTGGTGCGATATGCGAGCCCCGACGGGCTGCACATACCACGATCGCCACACCCTTCCCCTCGTTGACCGGGTTCGGCCATGAGCGGTCGTTCCATCGAGTTCTCAAACGGGCATTCGACCGGTTGAATCCGCACCAGGAAGCTGTCGTAGGTTAAGCGCACGATCCAGAGGCCATAGTGGGTCTGTAGTTGCCTCTGGCGCCAGCACGCCCGTGCGCGAGTGGGACAACGTCAGAGTCCGGCTGCGGATTCATCGGTCGATGCACCAGCTTTATGGAATCGTTCAGCCGGTATGCGACCCACCGACAGACTGTCTGCATGCTACAGTCACCTGCCTTACGCCATCGAGAGGGTATGCCGCATTTTCGGATTTCAAATGTTGATTCGAGCAACATCGCGTGCTCCGACACGCCAAGCACATTCCTACGCCCACCTAGAATTAGCATGACAATTATTAGAGCAGCGCTCCTTGGCATGATGCTGGCAACGGCGTCCTCCGCACATGCAATACGTTGCGAAGGCAGTGGCAAGACACTCTACACCGAAGACTCGGCATGCCCGGATGGCTACGGTATTGTTGATGGCTCTCCCCAAGGCAGCGTATCGGTCCTTGGAAAAAGCGAACACGTGCGTAAAGATGAAGCGAGCTTCCTGTCTGATCGCGCATTGGAGCGGAAGACAATGCGCGGTCACGAAGCCAGAAGCAAGGGAGACTCTGGCGTAGGCCAATCCCGCGCCGCGGTGTGCGAATCCCTGGCTAATCAAGCGAGATCTGTTGACGCCACGATGGAACAACCGAATGATCCCCACGCACTCCGTGCCTTGCGAAAGATCCACCGAAACATCCGAGACGAGCAGCAACAAAACGACTGCTAGTCCACTGAACCAGAAGAATCGCACCGGATGCGGCGCGTTGGATCGGAGTACTTCTATTTGAGCGGAGCGGCCAGCTTTTTGTAGCCGGATGGAGCGCATGATCTTTTTTTCGAGGTCCTTCGTACTGGTGAACACGCACGCGTGATGACGTCACGCTGGATACGGGCAAACCAGTTCTAGACCTAATTCAGCCACGATGAGTACGTGGAGGTGTTTGCGTCATGACGCTCGCATGGTCAGCCAGAAACGCTTGGACCGCGGCTTTGGCTTCAAAGGCGGGATCGTTGCACACCATATGGGTATCGAGCCGATGTGGTCGAATGTCGTGCTTGCGCCAGGTGGCAATCGTGGAGTTTTGGGGAAGTCCCTGACTTCAAGACATGTTCCCGACGCTACTCCTTCCGATCCCATCACGGTGAATCCATAAAGGAAAAGCCCCACCGGCTTTCCCGGCGGGGCTTCTTGCGTACCGTTGACGGTCGACTTAGATCGGTTCGATCTTTGTCGCAGCGGGGCCCTTCTGGCCTACTCCAGCCACGTAGCGCACTTTCTGGCCTTCCTGGAGCGACTTGAACCCGTTCCCCTGGATTTCGGAGAAATGGGCAAACAGGTCATTTCCGCCTGCATCTGGCGTAATGAAGCCAAAACCCTTTGAATCGTTAAACCACTTTACAGTACCGGTTTCCATGTGAGGACTCCCTAAAAATTCTCGCCTAGCCAAAAAAGCGAGCGAGGCATGACGATCAAGGAGGAAACATGGAGAGAAAGCGGCGCCGCCGGGGCGTGTACCTAACGCTTCGAGGTTATTACGCTTGAAGATCCTGCACTGATTCTTATACAGGCATGCTGCATCGTGGTCAATGAACATCTCCCAACAATGGGAGCGTACTTGCCAGGGCAGTGCACTGAAGACGTCCACGAAAGGGTGCCGGATTGTTCCGCGACGCATGCTACAGTGGGATCCCTCCAGCACAAGAGATCGGTATGTTCCTCTGCGCAAACTGTCTTGCAGTGGCGCGTGACGCCTCCAATGCCCCTGGACATCTGGCGTTGCACATCATCGATACACGACGAAGTAAGATTCCTCGATCTGCCACGGTCACTATCAGCACATTCCGCTGCTCCGACTGCGGCGCGATCTGGCGCTACCGCGAAGCAAAGGACAACGGTCCACAAGGCTGGTTGCGGGTGTTGAGCGAAGAGACAGGCGAAGGTAGCGCCTTGAGCGCAAGTCTGTAGTGGATCGGTGCCAACGCCAGCACGATTTTTTAAGCAAGGACGGCGATCGAATTGGCATTCACTGAACCCCGGCGCATTCCAACCATGTTGTTGAGCAGGCAGGGAGTAACCACCGAATCATGATCGAATCGATCCTGCTGGCTGTCACGCGCGTTGCCACATTCGAGGATCAACAAGCAAAGACAAACGCCACTGGCTTTTTCTTCAAGCGAGGGCAGCGTCTGTTCGTTGTGACAAGCCGGCATGTGCTGATCGACGAGCCGACCAAGCACTTTCCAGACCGGATCGAGATAGAGCTGCATGTCAATCCGGACAACGTAGCAGAGTCCATCGCCTTCTCAATTCCACTGTATCGCGACGGCAAGAGTGTCTGGCGCGACGGGTTGGATGGTGGCGGCGGCATCGACGTGGCCGTGGTTGAACTCGACCGCACCGCTCTGCCGTCGAGCATGGTCTACCGGGCCTTTACATCGGCCCACCTCTATCGGCCAAGTGACCTCATCGAAGCAGGCACCCCGGTGCTGATCGTCGGCTTCCCGCTGGGTTTCCATGACACGCCTCATCATTTGCCCGTCGTGCGCCAGGCAGTCATCTCATCCTCGTTCGGCATGCGCTTTCAGGGGCATGGCTACTTCCTGACCGATGCGAGGACGCATCGGGGCACGAGTGGAGCACCGGTGGTCATGCGCATGCCCAGGACCGATTCATCCACACGCACGCTGCCGTGGATGCTGCTCGGCACCCATTCGGCGAGACTGGACGTGGGCTCGCGGGACTTTGAACGGGACGAAGCACTGGGCTTGAATTCCGCCTGGTATGCCGACATCCTGCTGCCTCTGACCGAGGCATGATAAGGTGATCGGGCTTGATGGATCATCCATCCATGGGATCGCCCCGGAGCTGCAGCACCTGCCCGGACAGCCCACTCGGCAGGAAATCTCCGGAAGTGGTACCATTCGCCACCGTGGACAGCCGTCGATGTCAAATGCGCCGTCCGCCAGACATCATCATTAAAAGAGTATCGGCGGCAGTACGGGTGTACACCCGAACCTTTCGCGGCAACAATCAGCCGCAATCATTTCAGACCCGCGGCACGTCCGCTCCGTAACCAGCATGCATGTACCAGGCGTGCTGGGTAGCGCAAGCACGGTCAATCCCACGCCAGTTTCCCCGCCTGCGATGATGCGCAGGATGCGACACTGACTTTCTGCAATGGCAACCGATCGCCGGGCACGCGCGTACCTCCCCGCATGGGAAAGCAGGGCACGGCCGCCGGGATCGAGCGCCTTCCGAACAGGCAACAATTTGAATCCCGGCATTACTCCGTTCACCGTTTCCGTTTACCCCATCCAACAAGAGCCCGGCGTCTGGTTCGCGAACTACATGATCTCCGAGTACAAGGACGGCGCTGAACGCATCGTCGCGAGCGTCTCGATGCGGCACGCCACGCACCATACCGAAGCCAAGGCCAGGCAAGCCGCCCGCCACGCAGCAGAAAGCGCAGTGGCGCGCATGCGCTTGCAACCGTCCCCGCATCGGCAAGCTACAACCCCTTCCACGTCACTGCGTGGCACCCACTGAAACAGAAAGGAGCATCCTTGGCTAAAGAAGAACTGGTGGAATTTGGCGGAAAGGTTTCGGAAGTCCTCCCGGATAACCGCTTTCGCGTCACCCTGGAGAATGGCTTCGAGGTTTGGGCCTATTCTTCCGGGCGGCTCAAGAAGAATCGCATACGTATTCTTGCGGGGGATCGCGTCACGCTCGAAATGTCGCCATACGACCTGACAAAGGGACGCATCAACTATCGTCACAAGTCCTAATCCGGCGTTTCCGCGCTCCCGAAATAGCGACCACTGTTGACACCACCGTGGAATGGATCATCCGAACGAGAGCACAACCTTTGGCTCCGCACAGCACCCTATCCACGAAGCAACAATACACGGCGGAGCCCAATAAGAGCCGAGGTGCAAGATGCAGCGAGACAAGTCTTTGTTGGACAGAATTCTCCTGGCGCTATGCGCCGAGCTCCAGGCCTCGATGACCGATCTTCAGCTTGGCAGGCCCTCGGCAATGTCGAGCCGTCCAGGCTAGCCCACCATCTCCTGCTCCTGCAGGACCATTGACTGGCGGAGAAGACCTCAAATATAGCGTGGCGCCTGGCGTGGAACGGCCACGACCGAGCGGACGCCAGCCTGACACGTTAATCTGCTGGCATCAGGCAGCTACGCATTCGAGAACGCGCACATTGCCCTAAACCATCGACTAGCCACGTCGACTGGAACCCGTTCGCAAGGCTGCCTCTCGATGCTCCGCGCGCTCCTAGCACAGGCGCTCCTCAGCGGCCTCCTTACGCGACAGCGTCGTTTCGATCCGACTGCGCAGAACAACATCCCCCCCGCCCGGGGTCTGACCGCTTACAGATTTGAGCGATAGAGGTTCATTGACTACGGTGGGAAAGCTCCGTATAACTGATTGTGCAGGATCTTCAAGCAGCCATGCCAACCGCATTGACTCGTCTGCTTCTACGGCGCGCGCGTCTTCAATGCCGTCTCCTTGATCTTCTCGCTGCGCCGCACTTATTGAGGCGTGGATTGCTGCAAGACAACCACGGAGACGAGTACATTCTTGATCCCGAATACCTGGAGCGCGGTAACCCCGTGCATCGCAACGCGAAGCGTGAGACATACGCTGGTTGACGAGCGCCAACCATGCGGGCACGAATGAGTTGGCTGTGCCAGGAATATCGAGGCATGTACATACATTTCGCGGCATTCGAGGCTTCCCCCGATTCTATTCGCACGGGCGCACCTGGGCCGAAATGGGGCTACATGATGGCCATCCGCTATACAGTGGACAGGGACGATCAAATGTTTTGCGAATCATTCGACGAAGAGGATGATTACTACACGCGCACGGCGGCGGAGCAGGCAGCCGTCCACTATGGAAAACTTGCTGTCGATATTATTCATGGCTTGGCTTGAGGCGCAGCCGTGTGTCGCCTTGAAGAGGCACAAGCCGATTCTATGAGTTGTTCCGCCGCGACTCAGACAAGACATAAAGTAAGGCCACCGTGGATAGTCTCAAATCTAATCTTGATGGAATACCCGAACGACCTCACGAAAAGCGACGTACAGGAACCTTCCATACTTGGAGCGACGATGGACAACTATCCCGCAGCAAACTACAAGGGCTTTGATATCTACCCGTTGGCCTATAAATTCGACGCGCCTCGCAAATGGCACGAGCGCCGGCCAGACCGCTCATACAGTGCGTCCGTGGTCATCTGCCGGGAAGGTGAACCCCCTGGCGGCACAAGCGCGCGCGTGTTCCACGTTCCAAATATGCACTGGTCTGACCTAGGGTTAGCGAAGCGTGCAGCCATGCAACACGGCGAACACATTATCGAAGGCCAAGTCGCAGGTGAGTCGCTAGCCGGTCTTTGATCGAGAACGCTGAAACTCCTCTTCAGAATAAAATTTATCTACAGACGCATACTCCTGACGAAAAACAGGAGTGCGGCCTATGGCCGCGAACAAAGCGCCGCGTTGCAGGTGGATTGCTTCAGCCGAGGCTCGCTACTTTCCTTCGTCCGGCACGTTGTACGTTTCGCGTAGCTGGCTAGCGAACGGGCGGATCGCCTCCAGGCATGCGGCGCTGTTGCCTGAACCAAGTCGCCGCCGAGAACGGCACCGGATGCGTGACGCACTCTCGCGGATACCCGGAAGCCTTTGTAGAGGGCCGGCCGGGATTCGCAAAATTTCCGCCACATCTCCCGCAACTCATTGATTTATCGATGGAATCTAGCCTTCTCAGAGCCCCGCGTAGCTCCCCTTCTTTTGATTAGCAAGCGACCAAATGGCGCCGAGTGCACAAAAAGACATATATCAGCAAGAATGAGGCTCACACGGCCCGTCGATTTGTCATCAAAGGTGGGCAAATTCCGCTTCCTGGCACGCACGCTGTTCGTGGGTTTTTGATACTGGACCCAAGGGAGGGAGCGACTTTTTGAGAACAGGGGTAGATCTTGGCGGTTGCAAGGGACGACAGGACAATCTGCAACGATGACGAGATCCGGTACATGGGGCGCATCAAGCTGGACGTTGTGCGGCGCTAAGGATGCAACCGATCCACGATACCGCCTATCCGACGCTGCCGGCTGAGCTTACCGCCGCCGAACTGGACGCTGCATTCACGCCGACACCGACCGAGATCCGCTTCGCGCGCAGCCAGTCCCGTCGGACCTCAACAACTGTGCTGATTCTCGTCCAGCTCAAACTGCTGCAGCGCCTTGGCTACTTCCCCATGCTGGTTGACGTGCCACCTATCGTGATCGATCACGTGCGCGCAGCACTGCGAGCATCTGCCCTGCCCCGCGCAACGGTCAAGCGCTACGATGCCTCTGGCACCCGCTCCCGCCATCAGAAGTTGCTACGCGGGTATCTCCACATTCGTCCGATCGACGTGAACACGCTGAAATGGCTGGAGGCGCTCGCAACCGATGCGGCCCACACCAAGGTCGAATTGCCCGACATCATCAACGTGCTGATCGAAGAGCTGATCCGGCTACGGTGCGAACTGCCTCCATTAGCCAGTCTTCACCGAATGGCCACCCAGGCCCGCAGCCGGTGCAATGAAGCCATCTATCGTGCCATCGCTGATGCGCTCGATGACTCGCAGATCGCTCGGATTGAGGCGTTGTTTGACGGTCAGGCCGACCAATCCGGTTGGGACCAGCTCAAACGTGAGCCCAAGCGCCCCGCCGCACGCGAAATCGCAAGCTTCCTCAAACACATCCAAGCCCTGCGAACCCTGGCCGACGGTCTGCCGCAGGCGCCAGCGTTGCTATCCGTGTCCAAACGCGCGCAACTGGTGACGGAGGCCCGGGCGCTTGACATTGCTGAACTCAGGTCGCTCAAGCCAGCCAAGCGATTCACTTTAGCAGTGCTCTTCATTCACGCGCAGTTACAGAAGGCGCTCGACGATGTGGCCGAAATCTTCATCAAGGTCATGCGCAAGCTCGAGGGCCTCGCCAGGACCCGACTGCAGCAATATCAGCTTGCGCATGCCGACTCCTTGGAAGACCTGGTCAGCCAGTTCCGTGATGTGTTGCAGGTTCTCGAGGATGACGGCATTGCCGATATCTTCCGGCTGGATAAGGTGCGTGAGGTCCTCGGTAACGATGCAGCAGGTGCGCTTGCCCGCTGCAATGAGCATATCGCGTACGCTGGCAACTTCGATCTTCCATTCATGCTCGCGCCGTACCGCCAGCAGCGCTCCCTGCTCTTTCAGTGCCTTGAGGTCTTGCCGCTCAGATCCAGTTCGCAGGACAAGACGGTCCTGGTGGCGCTGGCCTGGATACAGGGCTTCCGGGCCTCGCACCGCGAATATCTACAACTCACTGACGACGACCTGCTGAACCTTCCGCTCGACTGGCTCCCGGCCAAGTGGGAAAAAGCCATCTTTCCGGACGGCCGGAGTAGTCGTCTGCTCCATCGCAGGTACTTTGAGCTATGCGTGTTCGATCAGGTCATGCGTGAACTGAACTCGGGTGACCTTTACGTGGAGGGCAGCGACCGCTTTGACGATTTCCGCCTCCATCAGGTATCCGAGGAGGTGTTCGAACGGGAGTTACCGCATTACTGTGACATCGTTGGCCTGCCAACGGATGGCAAGAGCTTCGTCAAAACATTGTCCGACAAACTGAGCACGGCCCTCGACGAGGTAGATGCCAACTTCCCCGAGAACGACGGCATTGAATTTGGAGAACAGGGGCTGATCATCCACCGGCCCGGCAAGGAGCCTGACCCGCCCAACATGATGCTGATCGACCAGGCCATTACCACATCGATGCCGCAGATCAGCATCCTTGACGTGCTGACTGAAACGGAGCAATGGCTAAATCTGCATAGGCTGTTCGGTCCATTGTCCGGCTTCGATGCCAAGCTCGATGACCCTCGCAAGCGAGTTATCTGCACGCTGTTCTGCTACGGCTGCAATCTGGGGCCGAGCCAAACGGCACGATCCGTCAAGGGGCTGAGCCGCAAGCAAATTGCCTGGCTGAACCTGCGTCACGTCACGGAGGAACGGCTCGACAAGGCCATCGTGAAGGTCATCAACGCATACAATCAATTCGCGCTACCAAAGTACTGGGGTAGTGGCAAACGCGCGTCCGCGGATGGAACGAAGTGGACTCTGTATGAGCAAAATCTGCTGTCGGAGTACCACATCCGTTATGGCGGGTATGGCGGGATTGGCTACTACCATGTCTCCGACATGTACATCGCGCTCTTCAGCAACTTCATTCCGTGCGGTGTGCATGAGGCGGTGTACATCTTGGACGGCCTCATCAAAAATGGCTCTGAGATCCAACCGGATACCATTCACGGTGACACTCAGGCGCAGAGTGGGCCGGTGTTTGGTCTGTCCTACCTGCTGGGCATCAACCTGATGCCGCGCATGCGCAATATCAAGGACCTGGTGCGGACCGGCGCCGGCGATACGACCATATCGAGCGCCTGTGCCGTCAGTCCATCGACTGGGACCTGATCCAACTGCGGATTTCGGTGAAGGTGATCAGCGGTTTCGGCGAACGTGATCAGGGAAGGAAGGTGGTACTGCGCGGTCAGGAGATTGTAGCGTAGGTGATCACGATGCCTGTTTCTTGACGTCGGTAGCCGAGCGCTTGCGCATGGATTCGCCTTTGAGCGATACCTTGTGCGCCTGGTGGACCAGCCGGTCCAAGATGGCGTCAGCCAGCGTCGGATCATTCAACCACTGGTGCCAATGCTCGATCGGGAGCTGGCTGGTCACGATGGTCGAGCGGGTGCCGACGCGATCGTCCAGAACTTCCAGCAGATCGCCGCGTGCGCTTTCAGAAGGCTCCTGTAGGCCCCAGTCGTCCAGCACCAGGACATCGATGCGCGCGAGCTGCGCCAGGCGGCGGGTGAAGCTCCCGTCGCCGTGGGCGATCTGCAGTTCCTCGAACAGTCGCGGCACCCGCAGATAGAGCGCAGAGAATCCCTGCCGACAGGCCTGCTGAGCAAACGCACAAGCCAGCCAGGACTTGCCGGCACCGGTCGCCCCGGTCAGGATGAGGCTCTGAGCATTGCGGATCCAGTCGCAACTGGCCAGGCTGGCGACCAGCCGCTGGTCAAGGCCGCGGCTGCCGTCATAGACCACATCCTCGAGGCAAGCCTGGGTGTGCTTGAGCTTGGCCGAGCGCAGCAGCCGCTCCAGGCGCCGGGTGTCGCGCCAAGCAATCTCCCGGTCGACCAGCATGGAGAAGCGTTCTTCGAACGGCAGGCTGGAGCTGGCGGTCAGAGCAGACTGTTCCTCGAAGGCCCGCGCCATCCCGTCGAGCTTGAGGGCCTTGAGCTGGCCGACGGTGTGTTGCATCAGCATAGTTTTCCTAATGGTAGTAGTCGGGTCCGCGCACGTTGTCGTGCATGGGGGAATGCCACTCGGCTTGCGATACCGGCAGAGTGGCTTGCCGGTCCAGATGGTTTTCAAGGATGGAGACCACCGACTTACGCGTGAGCGAGCCAATGGCGACGGCGCGGGCGCAAGCGGCTTCGAGCCGCTCCTTGCTGTACTTCTTGGCCAGACTCAGCAGACCCAGGCAGGCGCGATAGCCCATCTCGGGATGGCTCTTGTGGGTGAGCTGGTATTCGACGATGACGGCGACGCTGGGCCCAATCGAGGCTGCCCAGTTGAGCAGCCGGCCCGGCGTCCATTCGAGGTGGGCGCGGTGCGCCGCCGGCATGTGTTCCTTGACCGTGCTGTGGCTGCCCTTGCGGGTATTGCGCGCGTGCAGCGCCACGCGCTTGCCACCGTACAGAATCTCGATGGTGTGGCGGGTTACGCGGGCCTCCACCGCCTTGCGCACCAGGGCATGCGGCACGCTGTAGTAGTGTCCGTCGATTTCGACGTGGTAGTCGACGTTGACGCGGCACTGTTTGAATGTTGCGACCTCATAGCGCCGCGGCGGCAGCGGTCGCAGCACTGGCCGGTCCAATCGCTCGAACCACTCCCGGCGCGTGCCAGGCAGCTTCTTGAACGGTCGGTCGTTCAGGTCGGCGACGAGCTTCTTGATAGCCTTGTTGAGCTCGCCCAAGCTGTAGAAGCGGTGATTGCGCAGCCGCGCCAGAATCCACCGCTCGACGATCAGCACGCCGGTCTCGACCTTGGCTTTGTCTTGCGGTTTGCGCGGACGCGCCGGCAGCATAGCCGTGCCGTAGTGATGGACGAAGTCCTCCGCAGTACGGGACAGCACTGGCTCATACCGGTCAGGGCGAGCCACCAGCGCGCGCGGGTTATCCGGCACAAGCAGCTCGGGTAATCGCGAGGAGTCAGTAATGTGACGCAGAGCTGCGGGCCCGGCGACGTTCGCTAGGGTGCGCCTTCTTAAGAAGGCTTTTCCTGAGGATTTGGCGGGTGTAACACCTTGGCAGGGATTCCCCCCGATCCAAGGAGACACCATGTCAGACCATGTATGTCCGCAGCACATCGCGTTAGTTGCGCAGTTGAAGCAGCTTCTCATCGACGCCGGCTATTGCGTCAACGCGATCAACCGTCAGTCCGCCGTCGCGCGGAAGTTCCTCCGCTACCTCAAGCAGCGAGGCCTTGCGATAGCAGCCGTGCAGCCGGCCCATGTGGCGATGTACCTGCGCTGCGAGCTCCGCCGTTTTGAGCGGCGCCACGGGCGCGCGCCACGGTCCCTCGAACACTGGCGTGCTTCGCACACTGCCGGCATTCACCAGCTGTTGAGGATGGCCACGGGCACGTGGCCACCCGCTCCCCAAGCAAGTAGCGCATCCGAGGCGTTCAGCCAGAAGCTATGCACCGAGTATGAGCGGTGGCTCGATGATGTGCGAGGCTTGGCTTCCGACTATATTCACGAGTTGGTCGCGGAAGCGCGGCGGTTGATGCACTGGTATCTCGAACGTGCGGTGTCGGTGGACGAACTGGGGCGACTGACGATCGCCGATATCGACGCGTACATGCAGGCGCGATCCGGCTCGCTAAGGAGGATTTCGCGCAAATCGCTGGCGCAGCGGTTGCGCTGCTTCATGCGCTTTGCGCACGCCTCTGGGAGGATCTCGCGCGACTTCGCCGCATGCGTGGTGGCGCCCACGCTCTACGCATATGAGTCGATTCCGTCGACGCTGTCGCAGCAGCAGATCAACGCCGTCTTGCGGATCTGCCGTGCGGATCGCTCACCGAAGGGTCTGCGCGACCACGCGATCGTCTTGCTGCTCGCCGACTACGGGCTGCGCGCGGGAGAGATTGCACGCTTGCGGCTGGACGACATCGACTGGCGGGGCGATCGCTTACACGTCCGCCATTCCAAGACCAACTCGGAATCGGTTCTGCCATTGCTACCGGCGGTCGGAGCCGCGTTGCTGGCATACCTGCGCCGCGGCCGACCTGCAACGAGTGCGCGAGAGGTTTTCATCCGAGCACACGCTCCATATCGTGGCTTTGCCAGCGGCTCGAGCCTGTACACGCCACTACGCAGGCGGCTCGACGCTGCAGGCGTGCAAACCAATGGCAAGCGCGGCCCGCATGCCTTCCGGCACGCGCGTGCCATAAGCCTATTGCGCAGCGGGGTGTCGCCGAAGGTGATTGGGGACGTGCTGGGCCATCGCTCATCGAGTTCGGTGACGCCGTACCTGAAGCTCGCTGTCGATGAACTGCGCGATATCTCCCTGGAGATCAGCGAACTCCTGACCGAGGAGCCGCAATGAACACGTGGCTCGACGATGAAGGCGACGCGATCGAGCGTCATGTACGTCACCTGGGGCTGCGCAGTCGCGATGCGGCCAAAGTCTACCGTTGTGTTCTGCGCGGGTTCCAGCGTTTCGTGCGGCAACGTGGCGATGCCGCAGTCAGCACCTCTACCATGCAGGGGTGGCTGCTGGAGCGCGCGCGGCACTCGCCTGTCCACATGGTGCTGCACCGGGCGCGCATCGTTGATCGCTTTCTGGACTATCTCCAGTCGGAGGGCATGATTTCGCACAACCCGCTGGCGGAGCTGCGCTCTTGCTATGGTCAACGATACGGCACGCCAATCGCGCGTGCGCTGCTCGCAGCCGACCCTCTGCAGGCGCTCGAGTCTCTGCGCCCGCCGGCTCGGTTCGCCAGCTTTCTCGGCGAGATGCTGCGCGAGCATGTGGAGCTCATGCGCGCGGTCGGCTACCGTTATGAGACACAGTCGGGCTGGCTCCTGCGTTTCGACCGGTTCCTGCAAGGTCGTCCGGAACTCGCGGGGCGACCGCCGGCGGTACTGTTGCAGCAGTGGGCCGCACAGGGCCGGACGCTGAACCACGCCTGGGAGTGCCAACAGGCGGGACGCGCCCTGTTGCGCGCATGGCGACGTGTCGATCCGAGCGTCGCGCTGCCGCCGTCGGATCGTCGACTGAAGCACCGCATCGAATGGGAACGTCGGCGTCCGTACATCTATACTCCGCAAGAGCTGCAGTTGTTGTTCGACACCGCGCGCGCCTTCCCATCTCCTCGCGCTCCGCTCCGCCCACTTGCGCTGTACACAATGCTCGTGCTCGCCTGTTGCGCCGGACTGCGTCTTGGTGAACTCGCGCGCCTGGATCTTCGGGACGTCGACCTCAGCACGGGCATGCTGGAAGTTCGCGAGACAAAGTTCTTCAAATCCAGAAGCCTGCCCCTGTCCGACAGTGTGGTGGCAGCGCTGCGCGAGTATCTCGACGCGAGACGACGCGCCGGAGCACCGCAGGATGGCGACAGCGGCTTGTTCTGGCATCAGCAGGCTGCCGGTCGCTACTCGCGGGTGATGATCGAGAAGATGCTGGTGGCCGTGTTGAGACGCGCCGGACTCAAGCCCGAACAGGGACGCTGCGGGCCTCGAATCCATGACCTTCGGCACGTTTTCGTCGTCTACCGGATGCTTTCCTGGTATCGCCACGGAATCAATCCTCAGGCGCGGCTGCCGTACCTGGCGACCTACCTAGGCCACAAGGACATCAACTCCACGCTCGTCTACTTGACCGTGACGCAGGAACTGCTGCAGCTCGCCAGCGAGCGGTTCCGACAACTGGTGCTTCATCAGGTGCACACCCCCGGGAGAACATCATGATGAAGCCGGCCGATCCTTTCCCGCGACTGCTGCGGACCTTCTTCTATGAGCGGCTGGCAGAACAGCGCAACGTTTCCGCCCACACGATACGTTCCTACCGAGACGCCTGGCGACTGTTCCTGCGCTTTGTCGCTGAGCGCCGACGTTGTCGTGTCGCCGAGCTCACGCTGCAAGCGCTGAACGCAACCGAGGTCGCTGCGTTCTTGCAGCACAGCGAGCGCGAGCGCAAGGTCTCTATCGGCACGCGCAACTGTCGTCTCGCTGCGTTGCGCAGCTTCTTCAGCTTCGTCGCCGAGCGTGACCCCACGGCCATCGAGCAGTGTTCCGAGGTGCTGCGAATTCCGACTAAGAAGGCGCCGATGCCGGTGCGCCATGAGCTCCACATGCACGAGATCGAGGCAATCCTGGCGCAGCCGGATCGCACCCAGCTGGAAGGACAACGCGATTACGCGCTGCTATGGCTCCTCTACAACACGGGTGCGCGGATACAAGAGGTGCTCAATCTTTGTCCTGCCGACATCCGATTCGACACACCGAACTGCGTGCGACTGCTTGGGAAGGGCCGCAGGGAACGCATCTGCCCGCTGTGGCCAGAGACCGTCGAGTTGCTCAAGGCCTTGCTGCAGCGGCAACCG
>NZ_JBYOJP010000039.1:0-15115 GCF_057798975.1 Cupriavidus sp. 21MJTG02-4
TTGCTCACTTGGCTGGAATCGCTCTGAGCTGGCCTACCAAATCTGAAGGAACTGTCGCTGTTGGCTATGGAGGGGCAAAGGACGGGGCGAGTTCCTTCACATTTCTCGCTGCTGCTGATTACCCGAGTAATCGTCAGCTGCCGATTACTCGGGGCAGCCGCCGAACCACTCGAAGGCGCGGCGGTGACAGGCCAGCCACGTCTCGACGGTCTGGTCGAATACGAGTTCGACGTACTGATGACGCGACCAGCACAGCGTCATCACGAAGAACCACGTCTTGGTTGTGAGCCCAGACTCGTGGACCAGTGCCGGACCCGCGCCGAAGTCGACCTGTGCTGCATCAGCCGGCGCGAACTCCAGGACTGTCGTTGCAGGCACCACGCGCTCGGCGCTCAGATTCTGCAGGAAGCGGCGCACCGCCGAATAGCTGCCGGCATAGCCGTGGTTGCGCTTGAGCGCGCTGTGAATCGTCGTGCCCTGCACGTCGGCCTCGAACCAGCGGGTGATCTGCCCGCGAAACGGCTCGAGCGTCGACACACAGGTACTGGGCAGGTGCGGCGTATGGCCGAAGCGCCCGGCGATCACGGTGTCTTCGGGCAAGGGCTGCGCGGGATCGAGCCAGCCAAGCTCATCGGCGGCCCGTCTGACGGTGGTGAGCTTCTTGCGGCCCATGAGTCCGGCGCGGGCGATGTCCCGGTCGGAGTTGCCTTGCCGCATGCGGACAAGGACTTGGCGGTACTCAAACAATTCGAACCTCCGGTTGGCCATGGGCGCTCTGCTAAAAAAGAGCAAAGCGTACCCAGTTGGGAAAGTTCGAACCGCGTTCTGCTACACGGCACAGGTGGCGCCATTACGCCGATCATCCGGTGGCGCCTTTACGGCGATCATTGACTGGCTCCATGACGCCGATCCTGCGCTGGCGCCTATGCGCCGATCATCAATTGGCTCCTATACGGCGATCCGTGACATTTGCTACGTACCATTCGCAAAAAAATGCTTGCGGATGGTAGAGACCTGACCTGGTGCGCTGCACTTCGGGCTTCTACCAGGTCGGGTGTCCCGAGTATCCAACCGAACGATAAGCTGTCGATGCGTAAGCAGGGTCGCTATTGCGCAGTCAGCCTCCTAAGCGAAATCCATCGTCCACTGGACAGCAGCACGATATCGGCTTCCTGCCCGTGCATCGGCACCGTCGCGCATTCTAAAGCGACTCATTGAACTCCACAGGTTCAGGCGCGGTTGGGCCGAGCCGCCCTCCTACCTGCGCTGCCCAGCATTGTTTGCGGAGCACCCATTGCCTAGGCTTCTGTGCTTGTCGGGCGTCGTGCAATTAAGCGTAGTGCCCCGAGACCGAGTGCAAGGCTGATGGCCATGATACCGAAAGCAGCTTGCTCGCCCATCAGATTGGCGGCATTGCCCATAAGCAAATGCCCCAGTGGCATCGTGCCAAGGTAAGCCATGCCGTAGAGTCCCACAATGCCACCGCGCAGCTCGCTTGGGCAGTTTCGCTGCAGCGTCGAGTTGGTAGTGGTTGCAAAGAAGGTCAGTGACAAGCCCAAGGTACAGAAACCAACTCCCGCCAACCAAGGAGTGCTCGCAAGCGAAATTCCGCCGAGAGCAAGAACGGCGAGCCATTGTGCTGCACCATGGGCTTGCATTGCTCGGCGGGTATTCATCAGAGGTGAGGACAGCAATAGGGCAGCCAGCATCGCCCCGGCGCCTGCGCAGCCGAAAAAGACGCCCGTGAATCGCGGCGCGTCACCAAACCGATGAGATAGGACCGGAATGAGCGTCTGATACGAACCGGCAAGAAGCCCTAAGAGAGCGAGAGCAGGCAGACATTGCCGGGCGAGGCTGTCGGCGCGCGCGTAGGCGATAGCGTGGCGCAAGCCACCGGTCTTCACGGATGAGGTGGGCAGGTTCGCGTCAATTGGAAGCGACTGTATGCACAGTAGCATCGTCGTCAGTCCAACGACGTTCAAAGCAAAGCCACTGCTTGCTCCGATGTGCATAAAGAGGTATGCGGCGATGACGGGGCCAATCATTCGCCCCACATTGAACACCAGCGTGTTGAGTGCGATAACGCTGCCGAGGGAATTTTGGTTCCTGAGCGTCGTGGTGAGAAGCAGTTGCCGAGTCGGCATTTCCATTGCCGCCAACATTCCGCATACGAGCGCGGCGGCAATGACCAACGCTGGTCGTAGCAAATCAAAGAAGTTCGCTACGGACAATGTGGCGGCCACTACCAACGAACATAGCAGTATTCGGAAAGTCGTCGTGCGCGCGCCAGTCGAACTCAGTCGGGAGCCGAAGAGCGGGGAGACAAGTAGCGAAGGGCCCTGAAGTAGGAAATTGAGTAACCCAAGTTGCCACGCTGCGTGTGTCATCTCCCAAAGCAGGAGGTTTAGCGTGATGTTCTGCGTCCAACTGCCCACGACAGACGCCGTTTGTCCGTAGAGGTAGCGTCGAACAGGTGCCTCAGCCAAGGCTGGGAAGGCTGCTGGAGTGATGGTCTTGCGTGGGCTCATGAGGTGGCGAGCCGGACTCTTTGTCCAGCCAAGGGCTCGACCCTTGCTTACGATTTCATAATGATATTATGAAATCCTCGTGAGAGGAACCGTTCCTACCACTTCTACCTTTGTGATGACGTCCGGAGCCACGTCCGGCACTGTTGTAACATATTGGGTTTATGAATTTGCTGAGCGGGCCTGGCCGGCTTGCCGGCGTTGAGGAGGAGGCCAGATGGCCAGGCAGAAGACAACAGACGTGGACCGCTCGGTTAATGCAGTTGGTCGCACATTGTCGATTTTGGACGCCTTTTTGCGCCATGAGGGGCCCCTCACCCTGTCGGACCTGGAAGCAGAAACCGGTCTCTTCAAGAGCGTCATCTTGCGCTATATGCTATCGCTCGAGCCGATGAACTACGTCGTCAAGCGTCCGGATGGCCGCTACCAACTCGGCTCGCGAGTCTACGAACTTGGCTGTCGGTATGAACTCACGTTTAATCTTTCCGAGCAGGTGATGCCCGTGCTCGACCTGCTCACACGGCAGACGGGGGAGAGTTCATCGTTCTACATCAGAGAGGGCGAAAGCCGAATCTGCTTGCTACGCAAGGATTCGCCACAGCATCTGAAAGCCAGTATTGCTCCCGGAACGCGGTTGCCAATGGATGACACGGCTACCGCGGAAGTACTACGGGTCTTTTCAACGCAAACCGCCTTCGAGTGGACCCCTGCGAATTGCGTCTTCACCTCGGCCAGCAAAGTCAATCCAGTTACGGTGGGCCTGGAATTGACATCATCGATGTCGACGCCGGTATTGCGCCATGGCAATACACTCGCCGGCGCCTTGACGATTTCTGGCCCGGTTGGGCGATTCGACCCTTCTGACCAGCCCACGCAAACTATGCTGGTGGATGCGGCTAAAGGTTTGTCCAAGTCGTTGGGCGCGCACGCCGCCTGACAGTAGAAACGTACAGGGCCAGCGATATGCTGGCCCTAATGCACTCATTCACCCCAGTTTGGGCCAGCCCTTCAAGGGAGAAGTTCCTCTCGGGCGACAACAGAGCCATTCGTCTGGCTGAGGAAGTTGCCTCGGCAGACCTAACCGTACGTCAGTGCTATCGGCTGGGCGAAACCGCCTTGCCGCAAGCCGATAGCACCGCAATTGGCTCATTCGGGCTTTATTCCAATCGCTGTGATTGCTCTGCCCATCCGGTCGCGGTCGCCAACGACCAACGCCTTGAACTCTTGCGGCGTGCTGCTCTTAGGCTGGATTCCCATCTGCGCAAATCGCTGCTTAACGTCTGGCTGTCCCATCACCTGCTGTATGGCGTGAGAAAGCTTGTCGACGATAGGCTTTGGCGTTCCGGACCGGACACAAATGCCTGTCCATGAGGCTGCTTCGAACGGAATGCCGGCTTCGTCGAATGTTGGCACCTTCGGCATGCTCGGCGAGCGCTCCTTGCTCGCAATGGCGATTGCTTTGAGGCGGCCGCCAGCCAAGAACCCTGCCGCGGTTGATTCCTGGTCAAATGCGACATTGATGGTGCCAGCGACCAAGTCATTCATGGCCTGGCCGCTTCCCTTATAGGGAACATGGTTCATCCGAATGCCGGCTCTTGAGGAGAACATCTCGGCCGCCAGGTGGCCAGCAGAACCGACGCCGGCTGACCCATAGGCTATCTGACCGGGCTCCTTTTTGGCCAACGCAACAAACTCACTGGGTGTGTTGGCTTGAACGCTGGGGTGCGCCAACAGGACATACGGAACGCTCGCAATCTGTGAAACAGGAACGATGTCCCGGTCGGCGTCGAATTGCAGATTCTTAAACAGATACTTGTGCGTGGTCAGCACACCGTTGGTGCAGGCAAAGAGCGTGTATCCATCCGCAGGTGCGCGCAGCATTGCCTCTGTCGCGACGATTCCACTTGCGCCCGGCTTGTTGTCAACAACCACGGTTTGTCCTAGCGCGGACTTGAGCTTGGGCGCAAGGAATCGCGCAATGAGGTCCGTCGACCCACCCGGCGCGAACCCGACAATCAATGTAATGGGTTGCTGCTGAGGATATTCGGCGGCGGCTGCAATGTTGGGCGCGAGGACCTGACAAGCGGCCATGGCGAAGAGGGCGGACTTAAGCATGAGGCGATTCCTTTAGTGACTGAAACTTGGAAGGCGCAAAAATCATAATGCGATTACTCTACGCATAATTGATGCCAAGGTCAGTTATCTGCCGCAAGGCACGGCGTGCTGTGTGTTGGATGTCCAGAGAGGGAAGGTTCGTTTAGAAGTGGGGCAAACGCACCGCATTGGCGCTCCCACGTGCTTGGTCGAATCGACAGGGGCCAATATGGAGCGTCACGCCACAAGTTTCGACATGGAGACGATTTCGCCGCCATTCGATTCAACGAGGTCCCGAATGGCCTTGGCAAGCCCGACGGCGCCGGGAGTCTCGCTATGCACCATTACGACTTGGGCTTGCATGCGCAAAGTTTTCCCATCGATGGTCGTCACCGTTCCGGAGTCCAGGAGCTGCAGAACACGCCGTGCGGCTTCGGCGTGGTCCGTGATTGCGGCGCCCGGGATGCCTCGAGCGACAAGGAGCCCATTGTCGTCGTATGCACGGTCGGCAAAGAACTTACGAATTGTCCTCAGCCCGTGCTTCTCGGCGGCTGTCTCTGTAGCCGTGTTAGGCGTTACAGGGAAAATGATGTCGCGATTGAATGCTGCGACAGCGCCGACTAGGGTATCGGCCAGGTCGTGGTCCTTATACAGAATGTTCCCTAGCGCGCCATGAAAGCTGAGATGAGAAACCTTTCCACCGTGCACACGTGCGATGGCATCCAGTGCTCCGAGCTGATAAAGCGTTTCTGCTTTCAGCGACTTGGCGTCAGTCGGCAAGCGCCGGCGCCCGAAATGTCGCAAGTCATCGAATCCGGGGTGTGCACCGATATCCACGCCATTCTGCAGTGCCGTTGTCACCGTGTGTGTCATTACGTCCGGGTCGCCGGCATGGAATCCGCAGGCAATGTTTGCGGAGGAGACGAGTGTCAGCAAAGTGTCGTCCTCACCCATACGGTATGGGCCAAACGCCTCGCCCATGTCCGAGTTGATGTCAATCTTCATGGTGATGTCCTAGATAAGCACTTCTAGCAGAGGTTCGCCGTCTCCAACCAATGTTCCTGGCTCAACAAAGAAACGCTTCACTACGCCGTCGTACAGACATCTCACTGCGCTATATCGGGCTCCAACCTGCAGTAGCGCTACGACGTCTCCCGACTTGACGATTTGCCCCACCCGTACAAGCCGCGTGGACCGGAAGGGATGGTCGATTTGGAAAATGCCGGTCGCATCAGCTCGGCAAACATAGCTGGGTGACTCCGGAGCTGGTGGGGAATGCTCGGAATCGTGGCTCGGAGCGACCACTTCGCCAGGCCGGACTTGGGACATGAGCGAAAGGCACGTGGTCTTATGTTCCAGTCCGAGTCCCTTCGATTTCGCGTACTCGCACAGGCTTATGAGGTCGTAGACGGAATAATTGAGTTGCTCATACCCATTGATGTCAACTCCAAGGCATTGCGAGTTCAGTGGCACGTCGCACCTCGTCGAGATAGTCTTGGATGGCCGATGACGCAGCTAAGGCTTCACCTACGTCAACTTTGATGAAGCGCACACGCTGACCGATGCTGGCTTGAGCGAGCCTCCAGAGGTCGGCGCCAATGACTGTGGCAATCTTCGGATACCCTCCCGACACATTGGCATCCGCCAACTGAATCACTGGCTGGCCGCTCGGCGGTACCTGGACTACGCCGGGGAGGATGCCGTGTGAGCGCATCTCGAGCTTCTTTGTGAGCTGCAGGTTCTCCCCTTCAAGGCGGTAGCCGGTGCGATTGCTCTGAGGGGTAATTGTCCAAAGCGACCCCCAGAATCGGAGCTGAGCTTCTTCGGTAAATTGGTCATATTCGCCAGCGACAACCGCACGGACCGCGACTGTCCCGGAGGTGCCAACGCCGTTGTCAGACAGGCGCAACGCAGGTGGAATGATGCCGAAGGCGCCTTGCCGGACAGGTTGTTCGACGACACCGACGACATCACCCTTGCGCAATTGACGACCGTGATGTCCTCCCAGTGCGCCTCGGAGCTGCGTGCTGCGCGAGCCAAGGACTTCTGGAACGTCGATGCCGCCGGCCACGCAGAGGTAGGCCCGGGCTCCGCGCAGAGGACGCGTCAACGTGAGTTCCTGGCCTGCTTTGGCCGTCGTTGCCCACCAAGGCAGGATTTGCATGCCATCGAGGTTGGCGTCGAAGTCCGCACCCGTAATGGCAAAGCTGATGTCACGCAGAAATCGGACCTTGAATGGTGTGAGTGTGATTTCCAGTCCCGCGGCGTTCCGGTCATTGCCAAGCATTTCATTGCCAACAGCAAGGGCCACGCGGTCCATGGCGCCTGCTGTTCCGACCCCATAGCGTCGTTGGCCATGGCGACCAAGGTCCTGAACGGTTGTGAGCGCAGCAGACGCAAGAATCTCAATCATGGGTCCATCCCCTCAATCCGGAAACGTACTGTGTCGCCTGGCGCAATTAGGGCGGGCGGGGATGCGCTTGCATCGAATACGGTGCGTGTCGCGCGACCAATGATGTGCCAGCCGGTCGGGCCAGCTGCAGATGTCACGCCGGTCTGGTCGCCGCCAATCATCACGCTTCCGGCGGCAGCGCTAAGAATCGGGGTATCACGGCGAGGCATGAAGAGCGCTTTGGGCAAGCCGCCGAGATACGCGAAGCCGGGCGAGCTACCTAGGGCAAACGCTACGAAGCTGGTCTCTGAGTGCCGTCGCACAACTTCTTCTGGGCTCAGGCCGGCGTGGCACGCCACGGACACCAGGTCCGGTCCCATGTGGCCTCCGTAGACGACGGGGATGTCTATCACCCTTCCGGCACGAGAGCGTGGCTTTGTCTTAGACCACTCGTCAATGAGCCGTGCATGCAGCCTGGTGCTCTCGAGTCGAAAAGGGTCATACACGACAAGCAGGTTGGCCATCCCCGCAACGACTTCGAGTACTCCTTTCCATCTCTGCACTGCGTCTGACATTCCCCAGATGAGACGCTGCGTTTCCAGGCTCCGTTCGCCAAGGACTTCAACCAGCAACGCGCCTTCTCCGAGCCGACTCACCTTCACGGGTGCAGCAGCTACGGTCGTTGACGCCGGGGGAGGGTGTGCGCAAACGGAGGGAGGGTCTAACGAACTCATGTCGCGGGGCTCCAAGGCCAGGTCATGCGACCTGTATGGCAGGAATCATAATGAAATTATGAACACGAAAACAGCTTTTTTCGACGCGGCATCTGCCTCGCTTCGGTCTGGTGCAGCGAGCCCTTCAGCGGTGCAATCTCCGACGCACACTTGCCCCAAACAAGGCACTTAAAGTGCGCTTTAGACAACTTTCGCTGCGAGAAAACCCCTAGAGTCAGCGACGCAAGGCTATGGCACGATTGCTGCGTAAAAAAATCATAATGCCATTATGAAATTGTTCGTAAAGGAGTAGTCACATGGCCTTGCACCTTCTCTTGCGCCCCCGGCGTCTTCACATAGCACTTCTAGGTATAGGCGTTGCGATGGCCAGCTCGGCCTATGCTGACCGCCTGGCAGACATCAAGGCGAGGGGCACCCTAATTTGTGGGACCCTGTCGACAAGTCAGCCTCTTGGCTACCAAGACCCGAAAACGCGACAAATTGTGGGTTTCGATGTCGACACGTGCGCGGCGATTGCCAAGCATTTGGGTGTCAAGCTTGAGCACCGTCCTCTGAGCGTAGAGGCGCGCATTCCTGAGTTAGCACTCGGTCGGGTGGATGTCGTGGCTGCTGCGCTCGGCTACACGAAGGAACGCGCGCGACAGATTGCCTTCTCAGACATCCACTACCAGATTCCTATCAAGCTGGTAGTGCCGTCCGACTCGCCCATCAAGGATGTCAGTCAGGCTAAGAACATCAAAATCAGCACGGTCAAGGGTTCCACGCCTGAGCTGTACGCCCGGCGCATGCTGAGCTCCGCCGAGATTGTCACGTTCCAGGACTCGCCGACTGCATTTCTGGCCATGCAGCAAGGGAAGGCGCAAGCATTAGCCATCGCGCAGATGTCCGGTTCGCGGTTCGTTAGTGAGTCTGAGGGCAAGGTCCGATTCGCTGATGGACAACTGCATTGGGAGCCCACTGCCCTGGGCGTGAAGAAGGGCGAGCCGGCCCTGCTGGCTGCAGTCAATACCGCTCTCGCACAGATGGAGAAAAGCGGCGAGCTCGATGCGATGTGGAATAAGTGGGTCGGTCCTCAGACTCCGTACAACATCCCGCGCGAGAAGAAGCTCACGCCCCTAGCAGCCGTCGAGTAACCCTATGGAAGGAGCCGCTGAAGGCTGCGTCGCTAGGCTCCGTCCAGTTTTCCGAGTTCTGTCATGGAATCCCTAGATTTCTCATTTCTTCGTGAGGGGCCATATGTCCAATGGTTCGTCATGGGGGGCGTACGAACCATTTTGCTGTTCCTGTCTTCGTGGCTGTGTGGTTTTGCGTTGGCATTGGTCATTGTTGCATTGCGCTCTTCCCCTATTCGACCTCTTGAGAAGGTATGCGAGGCCTTTGTCGGTTACCACCGGAATGTTCCAGGTCTAGTCCAGATTTTCTTTTGGTACTTCGGGATTTCTCAAATACTTCCTGCCCCGTGGCAAGCGGCTATCAACGCCAACAATGGTGAACTTGTCTTCGCACTGATTGCGCTGTCGCTCAACACGGCAGCGTACATGTCCGAAGACCTTCGCAGCGGCATTCGCGCCCTGCCGCCCACGCAAATGGAAGCCGCACGTGCACTAGGTCTCACGTATGTGCAGGCTGCTAGAAGAATCATCCTGCCTCAGGCGATACGGGTCTCCGTGCCACCACTCATCAACCAATCCCTGAGCTTGTTTAAATCAACAAGCCTGGCCATGGTAATTGGTGTGTCTGAGACTACCTATGTGACGAAGCAGATAGAAAACGAGACTTTTCACACCTTCGAGGCGTTCGCGATTGCTTCGGCCTTCTACTTGTGTGTCTCCTTTCTAATCATGGGGTTGGGTTCCTATGCGCATGGCCGCCTGGGTGCAGCAGCAAGGGGGACGCGATGAACGACATCATCCACATTCTTCAGGATTATGGACTTATCTTCCTATTGGGTCAGTTTCCCGATGGGCCGCTAGGCGGTCTAGCGCTTACGCTGTGCATGGCAAGCGCGGGCCTCTTCCTCGCTTTTCCGGCATCCGTGCTCATCGCGATTGCCCGCACTAGTCCCATTAGATGGCTGGCGCTTCCGGCCACGGCGTTCACCACAGTAGTACGTGGTCTGCCAGTGTTAATGCTGATTTTCTGGGCCTACTTCATCGTGCCCGTGGTCGTCGGACGTGCTGTGTCGGGCCTGACGACTGTCATCTGCGCGCTTGTCGTCTACGAGGCAGCATTCCTTGGCGAGGTTATTCGCGCCGGAATTCTGGCGGTACCACGCGGGCATGTTGAGGCTGCGCGCTCGCTCGGCATGTCATATGGCCGAACGTTGTGGCGCGTCATCCTGCCTCAGGCGTTGCGAAACATGACGCCCAGCATTCTCAATCAGTTCATCAATCTGATTAAGAACACGTCTCTCGGCTACATCATTAGTGTCAACGAACTGACGTACGCCGCCTATCAGGTTAGCGGTCAGCTTCTCAACAAGCCATTCCAAGTCTACTTGATTCTGGCGGCTTTCTATTTCGTCGTCTGTTATTCCCTCAACCTGGGCGTGAAGCGGTTAGAGAACCGCAAGACCGTTCGTAAGTGTAGCGCCGTTCCGGCAGGAGGAGTTATCAATGATTCGATTCAACAATGTCAATAAGTGGTACGGTGATTACCACGCGCTGAACAACGTCAATGAAACCATCCGTAAGGGTGAGGTTGTCGTGGTGTGTGGGCCGTCCGGCTCCGGGAAGTCAACCCTCATTCGCACCATCAATCGGTTGGAACCTATCCAGCAGGGTGAAATCTTCGTGAATGGCGCCGACGTCCACCAGAAGCATGTCAATCTCAATCGCTTGCGCAGTGAGATTGGCTTTGTATTTCAGCAATTTAATTTGTTTCCGCACATGACCGTGCTGCGGAACATCATGCTCGCACCCATGGACGTGCTGAAGGTCTCACAGGCTGAGGCTCGTGACCGCGCGGTGGCACTGCTGGAGAAGGTCGGACTCGCTCATAAGGCGGATGCCTATCCCACCGAGCTATCAGGAGGCCAGCAGCAACGCGTAGCCATCGCCCGTGCGCTTGCCATGCGACCACCCGTCATGCTGTTTGACGAGCCGACAAGTGCGCTGGACCCGGAAATGGTCGGCGAGGTGCTGCAGGTAATGAAGCAACTGGCAGTTGATGGAATGACCATGGTCTGCGTCACCCACGAGATGGGCTTTGCTCGGGAAGTGGCTGACCGGGTCATCTTTATGGACAAGGGCGAAATCCTCGAGTGCAACAAGCCAGACCGGTTCTTCGCGTCACCGGAGCATCCACGTGCCAAGAAATTTGTCGCGGACATCCGCCACGCTTGAACTACCCCCTTTGCAACTGAGTCGGGGTTACCGTAGCGCCTACGTTGCCGCGGCAAGCATCTATCCGATGAGAATCTCTTAAAGAAGTCAAGAACCATGCTCCAATTTGCCGAACGATTGAATAGAATCAAACCTTCGCCCAGTTCTATGGCCGGTCAACGGGTGCGAGAGCTGCGCGCATCTGGGCGTGACGTCATCGGCCTGACAGCAGGTGAGCCGGATTTCGACACGCCCGAACATATTCGTGAAGCCGCCATCAGAGCAATGGCCGAGGGCAAGACCCGGTACACGGATGTCGGCGGTACGGTCGCGCTTCGCGAAGCGGTATCGCGTAAGTTCTTGCGTGAAAACCAGCTTGAGTACTCCCTCCAGGAGACAATCGTCAGCAATGGCGCCAAGCAGGTCATCTTCAACGCGATTCTTTGCACGGTGCAAAAAGGTGATGAAGTTATCGTGCCGGCACCGTACTGGGTATCGTATCCAGATATCGTATTGCTCGCGGGTGGATTGCCCGTATTCGTGGATTGCAAGCCGGAGAATGGCTTCAGGCTGACGCCGGAGGACTTGGAGCGGGCTATTAGCCCCCGTACCCGCTGGTTGATTCTCAACTCGCCAAATAATCCCAGCGGGGCCTCCTACAGCAGGGCGGAGCTTGCGGCACTGGGGGAAGTGTTGGAGCGGCATCCGCACGTGTGGGTGATGACGGACGATATTTACGAACACCTTACCTATGGCAGTGAGTCGTTCGTCACCTTCGCCCAAGCGGTTCCGTCCATGAAGGACCGGACCCTGACCATCAACGGTGTGTCGAAGGCATACGCCATGACTGGCTGGCGTATCGGCTTTGCGGGCGGCCCGGCCTCCCTTATCAAGGCCATGGTCAAATTGCAGTCCCAAAGCACCTCCGGTGCGAATTCCATTGCACAAGCCGCAGCGATTGCCGCACTGGATGGGCCGCAAGACTTCGTGTACGCCAACCGGGAGGTCTTTGAGCAGCGACGCAACGCAGTGATTTCGTCGCTCAGCGATGTGGAGGGTATCGACTGCGTGGCTCCGGATGGCGCGTTCTACGTCTTTGCCTCATGCGCCGGCTTGTTTGGCGCTCGGCGTCCGGATGGAGGCATCATCCAGAGCAGCGACGACTGGGTGGACTGGCTTCTCACGTCGGAAAATCTCGCTGTTCTTCAGGGCTCTGCCTATGGCGTCGACACGCACTTCCGTCTGTCGTTTGCCACTGACATGGAAACGCTGATGGATGGTTGCCGACGAATCACGGCGGCGGCAAGCTCGCTATCCCGCTAGGACTGGGACGGGACTGGGGGACGGGGAATTTCGCCGTCTTCAATGTTCTATTGCTGGGTTCGCCAACAAGACGCGACTGTCACTCTGGTGTTCGGTCCCTTTAGGCCTGCTTACAGAGAAGATACCTTCGAATCCTATGAATCATCCCGACGTTATTCGCTTCATCGAGCGTGTCTCACCCGAAATCGTTGACAAGGCAAAAGCCTACCAGGCAGCCATTCTTTCTGATGTCGGCGGGCGACGCGGTACCATGCATGCGCGAGTCGCCCCTGTCCACCATCGCATGGCGCTTGCGGGCCCGGCCTTCACCGTAGAAGTGCGGCCTGGGGACAACCTCATGATTCATGCAGCCATTGCGATGGCAAGTCCCGGCGACATCCTTGTCATCGATGGCAAGGGCGACCAGACTGCCGCGCTCATGGGAACACTGATGCTGAGTGCCTGCAAGCGGTTGCAACTCGGGGGCGTTGTCGTCGACGGGGCTGTCCGTGACCGCGCTGAGCTACTCGACCTCGATTTTCCAGTGTTCAGTGCGGGCTTCAATCCCGCTGGGCCGACCAAGTACATACCCGGGCGGATTAACCACTCAATTTCAGCTGGGGGAGTATCCGTGCGACCCGGCGACCTTGTGGTTGGGGATGCCGATGGCGTAGTTGTCATCGAGCGCGAGAAGGCCCCGGAAATCCTGCAGCTGGCAGCAAGAAAGGTTGCTGACGAGGCGGCGCGCCTGGATGCCATCGCCCGAGGTGATACTGCGGCCAAGTGGCTGCCAGCGGCTCTACGCGCTGCCGGGCTGCTGAAAGACGGCGAGGCCAGCGACCTCTTCCACCACGCGTCATAGCTGGGCATCTCTTCGCGCTGCCGCAATCAGGCACGTGATATTTCAACCCCAAGGCGGCGCGAGCAAGCCAGTTGGCTTGCTCCTCACGTCACGTATCGAGGGCCCCACCGACATCGGTTATTGCGGTCCTTCAGTTCTTTCTTCCGTGGCAACCTGGCATACCACCCGGTCCGAGCGGGACCATATCCCGCGCACGCAGCCAAGCATCCGCTCAGCCTCTGACGTAAGACTCCTGAAGAACCATCGTCTGTCGCGCGTAGGCATGATTGTTTGTCATGCCTCGCGCCTTAATTGGAAGTTTCGCATTGAATCGGTGTACGCGAAGATGCAACTGAATCCAGCTGCCCTCCCGTGACCTCCTCGCATCGCCTCCAAACCTTCCTGCAAGGCTCAGCGTGGCTCACTGGTCCTGCAAGCGGCCATTGCTGGGATACGAATCTATTCGGAGTGTTGTTATGAAAGTTCTGGTCGCAGTTAAGCGGGTGGTGGATTACAACGTGAAGGTGCGGGTGAAGGCCGACGGCACCGGCGTTGACCTTGCTAACGTCAAGATGAGCATGAACCCCTTCGACGAAATCGCCGTCGAAGAGGCCGTCCGCCTGAAGGAGGCGGGGGTGGTCACCGAAGTCATCGCCGTGTCGTGCGGTGTGGCGCAGTGCCAGGAAACCCTGCGCACCGCCATGGCGATCGGTGCCGACCGCGGCATCCTGGTGGAATCGAACGAAGACCTGCAGCCGCTGGCCGTGGCCAAGCTGCTCAAGGCCCTGATCGACAAGGAGCAGCCGCAACTGGTGATCCTGGGCAAGCAGGCCATCGACGACGACTCGAACCAGACCGGTCAGATGGTGGCCGCGCTGGCAGGCCTGCCGCAGGCGACCTTCGCCTCGAAGGTGGTCGTGGCTGACGGCAAGGCATCGGTGACCCGTGAAGTCGACGGCGGTCTCGAAACCCTGTCGCTAAAGCTGCCGGCCGTGGTGACGACCGACCTGCGCCTGAACGAGCCGCGCTACGTCACGCTGCCGAACATCATGAAGGCCAAGAAGAAGCCGCTCGATACCGTCAAGCCGGAAGACCTCGGCGTGGACGTCAAGCCGCGCCTGTCGACCCTGAAGGTGGTCGAGCCTGCCAAGCGCAGCGCGGGTGTGATGGTGCCGGACGTTGCGACGCTGGTGCAGAAGCTGAAGAACGAAGCCAAAGTTATCTGAGCGCGGGGAGATAGAACATGACTGCACTCGTCATTGCTGAACACGACAATCAATCGATCAAGGCCGCCACGCTAAACACCGTGACGGCAGCTGCCCAGTGCGGTAGCGATGTCCACGTGCTGGTGGCTGGCTCGAACGCCGCCGCGGCCGCTGCTGCTGCGGCCGAAATCGCTGGCGTGAGCAAGGTGCTGTTGGCTGATGCGCCGTACTTCGGTGACGGCTTGGCCGAGAATGTAGCCGAACAGGTGCTGGCCGTTGCCAACGACTACTCGCACATCCTGGCCCCGGCTACCCCGTACGGCAAGAACATTCTGCCGCGCGTAGCCGCCAAGCTGGATGTCGCGCAAATCTCGGAAGTCTCCAAGGTCGATGCCCCAGACACCTTTGAGCGTCCTATCTACGCTGGCAACGCCATTGCCACCGTGAAGTCCTCGGACAAGGTAAAGGTCATCTCAGTGCGCGGCACTGCCTTTGACGCCGCCGGTGCCGCCGGCGGCTCGGCTGCGGTAGAAGACCTCCTGGCCGTGGCCGACGCAGGCGTGTCGCAGTTCGTTTCGCGCGAAGTGGCCAAGAACGACCGTCCGGAACTGACCGCCGCCAAGGTCATCGTCTCGGGTGGCCGTGGCGTAGGTTCGGGCGAAAACTACACCAAGGTGCTGACGCCGCTGGCCGAAAAGC
>NZ_JBYOJP010000040.1:0-10275 GCF_057798975.1 Cupriavidus sp. 21MJTG02-4
TGGGCGTGTTCGAGTTCGACCAGTTCGGCAACGGCACCAAGGTGCTGGCCGAAGCCATCGCCGATTCGAAGGCCTTCTCGATCGCCGGTGGCGGCGATACGCTGGCCGCCATCGCCAAGTACGGCATCGCCGACCGCGTGGGCTACATCTCGACCGGCGGCGGCGCGTTCCTGGAATTCCTGGAGGGCAAGACGCTGCCCGCCCTGGCCGTGCTGGCGCAGCGCGCCATCACCTGAACAGCTCATCGAATCCACATCAAGCAAAGGAGACTCATCATGGCACTCATATCTCTGCGCCAACTACTGGACCACGCGGGGGAGTTCGGCTACGGCGTGCCGGCTTTCAATGTCAACAACCTGGAGCAGATCCACGCCATCATGGAAGCGGCGGAGGAAACCAATAGCCCGGTCATCCTGCAGGCTTCGGCTGGTGCCCGCAAATATGCGGGCGAGGCCTATCTGCGGCATATGGTGCTGGCCGCCGCCGAGACGCATCCGGACATTCCCATCGTGCTGCACCAGGACCACGGCTCCAGCCCGGCGGTCTGCCAGGCTTCGATCCGCTCCGGCTTTACCAGCGTGATGATGGACGGCTCGCTGCGCGAGGATATGAAGACACCATCCGACTACGACTACAACGTTGACGTCACGCGGCGAGTGTGCGAGATGGCGCATGCGGTCGGCGTGTCGGTGGAAGGCGAACTCGGCTGCCTGGGCTCGCTCGAAACCGGCCAGGCCGGCGAAGAGGACGGCGTGGGCGCGGCGGGCACGCTGTCGCACGACATGATGCTGACCGACCCGGCACAGGCGCGCGACTTTGTCGCCCGTACTGGCGTGGACGCGCTGGCCATCGCCATCGGCACCAGCCACGGCGCCTACAAGTTCTCGCGCCAGCCCACCGGCGACATCCTGGCGATGGACCGCATCCGCGAGATCCACGAGCAGATTCCCGACACGCACCTGGTGATGCACGGTTCCAGCTCGGTGCCGCAGGAGTGGCTGGAAATCATCCGCCAGTACGGCGGCGACATCAAGGAGACCTATGGCGTGCCGGTCGAGGAAATCCTGCGCGGCATCAAGAACGGCGTGCGCAAGGTGAATATCGATACCGACATCCGCCTGGCCATGACCGGCGCCATCCGCAAGTCGCTGTCCGACGACCGTAGCGAGTTCGATCCGCGCAAGGCGCTGCTGGCGGCCAAGAAGGGTGCGAAAGGCGTGGTGAAGCTGCGCTTCGAGGCGTTCGGCTGCGCCGGGCAGGCTGCACGGATCAAGCCGGTCGTGCTGGAGAAAGTGGCCAGGCTCTATCTCTGACGGGCCGGCATCCTACACTTGTTCCTGACTTTCCCTGTGGAGGCCAACGACGACGACATCAGCGCTGAATGAAGGAGGGTGCCGCCCAGCGGCGTGACTAAAGACATGACCGTTTCCAGGAAGCCTGGAGCGGTCCAAGGAGCGAGCATGGCCAATCGACGCGAAGTGCCTGGCATTCGGAACTACGACGGTCCTGCGGGAGGATGGGGCGCGCTTCGTGCGACAACGCAAGCGATCCGGCTCCAGATGGACAGCGTCAAGGCGCCGATGACACTGCTTCGGACCAATCAGCCTGACGGCTTCGATTGTCCGGGGTGCGCGTGGCCGGACAAGGAGCACCGGTCCACGTTCCAGTTCTGCGAGAACGGTGCAAAGGCCGTCACGTGGGAAGCGACGACCAAACGCGTGCGTCCCGACTTCTTCGCGGCCAACACCGTAACGTCCTTGCTGCAAAAATCGGATTTTGAATTGGAGGACATGGGACGGCTGACCCACCCGCTGGTTTACGATCGCGCCACCGACACGTTCCGTGCCGTCGAGTGGGAGGATGCGTTCTGCCGGATCGGGGAAACCCTGCGAGGCCTGCAGCCCGACCAGGTCGACTTCTATACGTCCGGCAGGGCCTCCAATGAGGCCGCTTACCTGTTCCAGCTCTTTGCGCGGGAATATGGAACGAATAATTTTCCTGATTGTTCGAACATGTGCCACGAGCCCACCAGTGTCGGGCTGCCGCAATCGATTGGCATTGGAAAAGGAACGGTTTCACTAGAGGATTTCGATCAATGTGAACTGATTATTTCCATTGGGCATAATCCCGGAACAAATCACCCGCGGATGATGGGAACGCTGCATGAGGCGGCGCGCCGCAATGTTCCGATTATCGTATTCAATCCGCTGCGCGAGCGGGCGCTGGAAAGATTTGCCGATCCCCAGAACTGGCTTGAGATGGCAACTTATGGCTCGACCCAGATTGCATCGATCTATTACCAGGTCGATGCCGGCGGGGATGCCGCCGCGCTCAAGGGAATCATGAAGGCGCTTCTCGCCATGGACGCCGATCAGGGCAACGTCCTGGATCGCGATTTCATTGCGCTATATACCGAGGGATTCGACGACTTTGCGAACGACCTGGACGCGACCTCATGGGAGGATATTGAAAAGGCGAGCGGGCTCAGCCGCGCTGATCTGGCGCAGGTCGCAAAGCTGTACGCGGAGTCCAATGCGACGATCGTCACGTACGGGATGGGCGTCACCCAGCATAGCAAGGGCACGGCAAATGTCCGCCTGATTGCCGACCTGTTGTTCTTGCGTGGTAATTTTGGCAAGCCAGGTGCCGGCATTTGCCCATTGCGCGGCCATTCGAATGTGCAGGGCAACCGGACGGTCGGCATCACCGAAAAGCCGTCGGCGGATTTCCTGCAACGGATCGAAGATGTCTTCGGATTCCAGCCGCCTCGGGAACACGGGCATGATGCCGTCAAGACGGCGCAGGCAATGATCGATGGGAAGTGCAAGGCGCTGATATGCCTGGGCGGAAATTTCGCTGTCGCGCTACCTGATTCGGAGCAGTCGTTCCCGGCGATGGGGACGCTTGACCTGAGTGTCCACATTGGTACGAAGCTCAATCGCACCCATCTGCTGGTCGGGAAAGAAACCTACCTGTTCCCTTGCCTTGGGCGCACGGAACTCGACGTGCAGGCTAGCGGACCGCAATCGGTGACGGTTGAGGATTCGATGTCGATGGTCCACGCATCGGCCGGGAAGCTCACACCTGCGTCAGAATCATTGCGATCGGAGCCGGCAATCGTCGCCGGCATGGCGCAGGCGACCTTGCCGAACAGCAAAGTCGCGTGGGCGGATTTGATTGCAGATTATGACCGGATCCGCGACCTGATCGAAAAGACCGTCCCGGGCTTCGAGGATTTCAATGCACGCATCCGGGCGCCTGGGGGATTCCGTTTGCCCCTCCCGCCGACTGAGCGGAAGTGGCCGACGCCGTCGGGCAAGGCGGTATTCTCAGTGTATGGCGGGGTGAAGGAGGATGCGGACGTCCTGGGCGGCGAAAACGTCCTGCGCCTGATGACCATCCGCAGCCACGATCAGTACAACACCACCATTTACGCCCTGGACGACCGGTATCGCGGCGTGTTTGGGCGGCGAGACGTACTGTTCATGAGCGAGTCGGATATGTCTGCTCGCGGGCTGGAGCACGGGGATCTGGTTGACATCGAGACAATCGCGCCCGGCAGGGATCTGCGCCTGAAAGGCCTCACCGCTATCGCCTACGCCAATATCGCGCGGGGCTCGGTGGCGGCGTACTATCCGGAAGCGAACGTTCTGGTTCCGCTCGACTTCATCGACCAGGAAAGTGGCACGCCGTCGTACAAGTCGATCCCCGTGCGCGTGGTGCGTTCGGAGGTGATGTGACTCGCTTCTTGCCACAAGGAACGGCGGGTGGCTAGGGCACCCGCCGGCTCGCCGGCAAGACGCCGGGCCGCGGCGAGCGAGCCTCCGTGATTGGACCTTTGGCGGGCAAAGGTCCAACTTTTATGCAGGTGGCTGGAGAACAATCATGATTGTGCGACCAAAGAGAAACTGGTTCAGCATGTTGTTCGTGTGGAACGGTTCGGTCCTGCAGGCGATCATTCCACAGCTTGTCTTCCTGGCATTTGTCAGTAGCTTCGCCGTGCTGACGCACGGGCGTATCCTGGGCGAGAAGATACCGCTCAATACCGCCCCGTTCACACTTTTTGGCATCGCGCTGACCATTTTCCTGGTCTTCCGGAACAACGCGAGCTATGAGCGCTTCAAGGAAGCGCGGCTGATGTGGGGCAACATGCTGATCTCGGCACGGTCGCTCACTTCGCAGATTCTGAGTTACATCCCTGAAAACGGCAGCGTCGATCGTATCCAGCTGATCCGTAGCCTGATTGCCTTTGTGTATGCCTTGAAGCATGAGTTGCGAAAGACCGATCCGGGTTCGGATTTCACCAGACTCCTTGGGAAGGATGCCGCCGAGCGCTTGGGGCTGAAGCATTATCGACCGGTCGCGCTGCTCAATGACATCAGGTCGGAGATCGGCCGGCTCCAGTTTGCCGGAGTCGCTTCCGATGCAAGCCTGTGGCTGTTCGATACGCAGATCAATGAGCTGGAGAAGGCCGTGGGCGGTTGCGAACGGATCGCGTCGACGCCGATTCCTTTCGCGTACGGTGTCCTCTTGCACCGTACGGTCTACGCATACTGCATCATGCTGCCGTTCGGGCTCGTCGATTCCACGGAATTGTTTACGCCAATCGTTTGCGTCTTTGTTGCCTATACATTGATTGCGCTGGAGGCCATTGCGGATGAAGTTTCCGAGCCATTCAGCACGGCTCCCAATGCGCTGGCGCTGGATGCCATCGCCTGCAACATCGAGCGCTCCGTGCTCGAGCTTTGTGGTGGCGAGGTTCCCGCGCAGACGGTTCCGGATCGCCATTACCAGTTGACGTGATCGATGCAACTGCATGGCCGCACGCAGGAGCGCGAGTCGATGAGGTGTTTCGTCGGACGATCGGCAGACCATGGCTGGCTCTGGCAATCGACAAGCCGGCGCGTTCAGTGTCGCCCCTCACCTTGGCGCGAATGTCATAACGTGACGGCGGTTTGGTTCTATCGCCGATCCCGCAAGATCTGATGTACTTGCGAAACGCCCCCCCAGGGCGTACGGCGCTCCGATCGGAGCGATTGGAACAGATACCGCAGCGATGGTCGAGGGCAGCATGTCCGTCAGCACATTCGATATTTTCAACGTTGGAATCGGGCCGTCCGGTTGGAATGCCGCTGGGACCATGACCGCGGCCCGGGACTTGAAATTGCAGAACGTCGACGGGCATCCGATTCCTTATCCCTTTCGGACCAGCGAGGAATTGTTCCAGTTGTGCGAGGAGTCACGCCGCACCATTGCCGACCTGATGCTCGAGAACGAAAAGTGCTGGCGAAGCACCTACGACATTCGGGTCAGGCTGCTCGCCATAGCCCGCGCCATGGCCGCCAGCGTTGCGGAAGGCGCCGCGACAGCCCAGACACGTGACGCCGCGGACGTCACACCCGTTGTGCTTCAGTACTACCGTGCTTCCGTTCCCGGGGCTAGCGAGCAAGGTGTGCTGGATTTCCTTTTAACCGCCGCGGCAATAGGCATTCTTTACAGCGATGGCGCGCGGATATCCGGGGCCGGGGTCGGCTACCAGGATGACGTCGGGGCGGCGAGCTCGATGGCGGCCGCGGGCCTTGCCGCGGTGCTGGGTGGTAGCAACGAACAGATCGGGGACGCCGTCGAGATCGCATTGACGCACAACCTTGTCATGCGCCGTGATCCGATGGAAGGCCTTGTACAGATTCCCGGTATCGGAACCAATGCCAGGGGCGCCATTGCGGCAATCAGCGCTGCACGAATGGCGTTAAGTGGCAGGGGCCATCGCGATGTCTATCGCATGGCATGGACGGCAGCGGAAGCCTCGGCACAGCCGGAAGGGATTGGTTATGGAGCATATTGACGGCCTGACCCTGCGCAAGGCGCTGGGTGCGTTCCCCACGGGGGTGACTGTGATGACCACGCTGGATGCCAGCGGACGGGCGTGCGGAATTACGGTCAACTCGTTCAGCTCGGTTTCGCTAGACCCACCGTTGATCCTCTGGAGTCATTCACTGTCCTCAAGAAGCTACCCCGTGTTTCGGGATGCCGAGCGCTTCGTGGTCAATATCCTCTCGGAGCATCAGGTTCACATATCCCGGCAGTTCTCGACGGCCAGCGACGACAAGTTCCGCGATATTTCCCTCCGATCCGGCTTGGGAGGTGTGCCCATCATCGGTTCATGCGCCGCAAACCTTGAGTGCGTGAAGGTCTCCGCCCATCCTGAAGGCGATCATGTCATCTATATCGGAAGAGTGATCCGCCTGGAGCGGTCGGAGCACCGGCCCCTCGTCTTCGGGGATGGGCGCTACCTGGTCGCACGAGACCATCAGCATGATGAACGCGAGGCTGTGCTCGCCTAGAACCGAGGACCGCGCTTATCCCGTCGGCCAGGGGCTTACCGTTCCCCGAGATCGGCGAGCAACGCCCGGGCCTCGCGCAAGTCCGCGGTGTCAAAGCCTTCGGTGAACCAGCCGTAGATCTCGCGCAGCAAGGAACGGCCCTCGTCATGCCGGCCCTGTTGCTGCCACAGGCGGCTTAGCGCGACCGCCGCCCGGAGTTGCGGCGATCGGGCTTCCTGCCTGCCAGCGATCGCGATCGCCCTCTGGAAGCAAGCCTCGGCTTCGCGGACGCTGTCGTTCGTTTTGCCCGATGACCGGACCGCTTCGAGCAGCGTCAGTTCTCCCTTGAGCCGATGCAATTCGGCTTCGTGCAACCGCTCTCCGGTGCGTTCCACAGCCGCTAGCGCCTCGGCCACCGCCGCAAGTCCTGCCTCGACTTGTCCCGCCCTGGCACAGGTTTCGGCAAGCCGCGCCAGGAAGTGCGTGCGTCGAAGCTCGGCGCCGGTTTCGCGGTAGGCACCCAGGCCTTTCCGTATGAGATCGATCCCCTCTTGCACTTGGCCGCCTGCAGCCAGGGCACAGCCCGACAGCAAGGTTCCGCAAGCCAACCCGTACGGCAAGCCATAGTCGGTCGCCAGAGCAACCAGCGCCTGCGCGAGATCGAGAGCCGGCTGCACTTCACCGCGGAACAGCCGGACCTCTGTCGCGGCGATCAGCGCATCGGCCGAGTCCGAAGGATGGGACGGTGTCTGGGCCAGGGCGAGCGCCTCCTGGCTGCGGGTGCAGGCTTGATCCGGATAGCCGAGCATCCAAAGATCCATCGCAAGCAGGGCCAGACCCTGCACACCGGGTTCGAGGCCATAGACGAAGGCATGTGAACGGTGCTGCTGTGGGTCGTAGAGCGCCATGGCCTGCTCCAGCCGGGCACGGGCCGCAACCAGTTCGCCAAGATAGAACAGGTTGGCACCCAATGCCCGGCGGGCCTGGAGCAACAGCGCGGGATCCTGCGCCTGCTCGGCCTGGCCAAGCAGTTGCTCCGCCAGGTCGCGAGCGGTACGCAGTTCCGCACGCACGGTGTAGAACGTGCGCAGCCCCATCAGGGCCGTGAAGAGCTGGGTCGTCTCCCCGAGCTGCTGACACAACGCCAGCGCACGGCTGTACGTCGCACCCACTTCCCCGGCAGCGAAGCCTCTGGTCACCATCAAGGCCGGACCGAGGGTGATCTGCAGCGCGAGTTCCTCTTCTGCGCGCGCGGGCCCGTCGGGCAGGCCGGCTAGCAAGGTCAGCGCCAAAGCCAGGTGAGTAACCGCTTCGGCGTCAGCCGAGCGTTGCACGGCCTGGCGTCCGGCGCGCCGCAGGTACTCCACCGCCTTTGAGGTGTTGCCGCTGCGGCTGAAATGATAGGCCAGCTCGCTGCAGTGCTCTTCGATCTGGGCGCTGAAGAGGGACTCGATCGCCTGCGCGGTGCGCTCGTGCAGAGCACGGCGCCGCTCGCTCAGCAGCGAGCCGTAGGTCACCTCCTGGGTCAAGGCATGCTTGAAGCTGTACTCCACCTCCGGGAACGCCGGTTGTTCGTAAATGAACTCGCCTGCCTGCAGCCTGGCCAGCAGGCTCTTCGTCTTGTCCTGGGGCTGCTCCACTACGCGGGCCAGCAGGCTCCAGGGAAAAGTCTTGCCGATCACGGCCAGGGTCTGCAGCAGCGCTTTCTCCGCGGGCTGCAGGCGGTCGATGCGGGCGGCGAGCACTCCCTGAACGGTAGCGGGAATGTGCAATTTGCCGGGAACCTGCTCGAGACGGTAATGCCCGCGTTCGCCGCGCAGCACCTGGCCTTCGACCATGTCCTGCACCACTTCCTCGATAAAGAAGGGGTTGCCCTCGGTCTGCTGCAGGATCAGCTGCTCGAGCCGGGCAAGTCCCGGGGCATCGCCCAGCAGCGCGCGCACCAGATCCCGGGCTTCGGCTTCGCCAAGGGGATCCAGGCGCAGCTGGGTGTAATAGCTCTTGCGGCCCCAGTCGTGCCAATACTCAGGCCGGAAGTTGACCAGCAGGAGAATGCGCGCGCTGGGCACGCTCTCGCCGAGAAAGCCCAGGAAAGCCTCGGTTTCGCTGTCGAGCCACTGCAGGTCCTCGATGATCAGCTCCAGCGGCTGGGCCAGGCTCTCGCGCACGAGCAGCCGCTTGATCGCCTCGAAGGTACGCTGCTGGCGGATCTGGGTGTCCATCTGCGCCAGCGCAGAGCCAGGCTCGACGGCGCCAAGCAAGTGGAACAGATAGGGCAGGCTGTCTTCAAGCGCACGGTCCAGTGTCAGGAGCTTGCCAGTGAGCTTTTCGCGCCGCCTGCGCTCATCGTCTTGCGCGGTGATCTGGCAGTAGTTCCGCAGCAGCTCGATCAGCGGCAAATAGGGATAGGCCTTGCCGTGCGACACCGAGAAGGTTTCGAGCACCAGGCAATCGCGCGGCGCAAGCAGCTTGAATTCATGGCAAAGCCGCGACTTGCCGACCCCCGGCTCGCCGACCACGCCGACTATTTGCCCATGCCCGGCCCGTGCCCGCGCGCGCGCTTCGCACAACTGTTCGAGCTCGCGCGTCCGGCCGACAAAACGCGCCAGGCCGCGGCTGGCCGACATCTGCAGCCGCGTGCGCAGCGGCCCCAGGCCGAGGACTTCGAAGACCGCGAGCGGCTCGCGCAGTCCCTTGATCGGCGTCGCGCCGAGGGCTTTGAAGGCGAAATAGCCCTCGGTCAGGTTGTGGGTGTGTTCGCTGGCGACGATCGTGCCAGGCACTGCGATGCTCTCCATGCGCGAAGCGATATGGATCGAGTTGCCCACCGGGTCGTAGTCGGTGTGCAAGTCCTTGATCCGGATGGTGCGGACCACCACTTCGCCGGAGTTGATGCCGACGCGGATCTGCAGCGCGATGCCCTGGGCGAGACGGACGCCGTCCGCGTAGTGGCGCATGGCTTCCTGCATGCGCAGCGCCGCGAGCAAGGCCCGCTGCGGATGGTCTTCGTTCGCGATGGGCGCGCCGAACAGCGCCAGGATGCCATCGCCCATCGACTTGGCCACATAGCCCTCATAGTGATGGACAGCCTCCATCATCAGCGCCAGCACCGGGTCGATCAGGCGGCGGGCATCTTCGGGATCGAGATCATGGATCAGGCCGGTCGAGCCAGCCATGTCGGCGAATAGCGCGGTGACCATCTTGCGCTCGCCGTCCGCAGGGCTTCGGGCTTCCAGTTCTGCCTGGGCGGCCCGGATGCGCTCGGCCAGATAGGGCGGGGTGTAATCGACGGGGGCGCTGGACGCCGTTGCCGGGGCAGGGGGGGCCGCGCCCGAGGCAGGAGAGCCCCCCAGCGGCGCGCCGCATTCGCTGCAAAACTTGGCGCTGACGGCTGCCTCTTGTCCGCAGGCGGGGCAGACGCGCACCTGCCTGGCGCCACATTCCTCACAGAACTTGGCGCCTGCCGGATTCTCGAACCCGCATCTTGCGCAGCGCATGGGGTTGTCCCCCTTGGAAGCCAGCGATGGCCAACGATTGAATCTTAGCGCCTGCGCGGGGCGTGTCCGGTCGGGGCACCCAATTCTTCAGCTGCGTCCGGCATTTCGGCGCGATCACTTGGCAGTTGCCAGGGCAACCGGCTGGCGCAAGTGATCTCGGGTGTTCATGCCGCCCGACTTTTTCTTTGAAGCGTCGAGGACGTTGCTGGCGCGGCCTGATGTGGCCCGCTCATTGCCGGTACCAGGGCGGCCGGCCAGGCTGAACCTGAGCCGGCGGCGTGCCACCGGCCCACGGTCATGCCGAGCCCCTCAGTACAGCACCACCGAGCGGATCGACTCGCCGCGCTTCATCAGGTCGAAGCCTTCGTTGATGCGGTCCAGCGGCAGCGTGTGCGTGATCAGGTCGTCGATATTGAGCTTGCCATCCATATACCAGTCGACGATCTTCGGCACGT
>NZ_JBYOJP010000041.1:0-10180 GCF_057798975.1 Cupriavidus sp. 21MJTG02-4
GTTTCGCGCGAAGTGGCCAAGAACGACCGTCCGGAACTGACCGCCGCCAAGGTCATCGTCTCGGGTGGCCGTGGCGTAGGTTCGGGCGAAAACTACACCAAGGTGCTGACGCCGCTGGCCGAAAAGCTTGGCGCCGCCTTGGGCGCTTCGCGCGCGGCCGTTGATGCCGGCTTCGTGCCGAACGATTACCAGGTCGGGCAGACCGGCAAGATTGTCGCCCCTCAGCTATACATCGCCGTCGGAATTTCTGGCGCGATTCAGCATTTGGCCGGCATGAAGGATTCCAAAGTCATCGTCGCCATCAACAAGGACATCGATGCGCCCATCTTTTCTGTGGCTGACTACGGCCTGGTGGGTGACCTGAATACCTTGGTGCCAGAGCTGGTGGTTGCACTGTCGAATGGGGACAACCAATGAGCGCCAAAGTCCGCACGGAACGTATCGGCAACGTCCTGGCCATTTTCATTGACAATCCGCCGGTCAACGCCGGCTCCCTGACAGTACGTCAAGGCGTCCTCGAAGCGATTGAGACGCTGTCGTCGGTCCCGTCCTTCGTGGCGGGGGTACTAATTGGTGCTGGCAACACATTTATCGCAGGCTCCGACCTTCGCGAGTTCGGACAGCCTCTGGAGCGGCCCGAGCTACCCGCGGTAATCGCCGCCATCGAGACATGCGAGAAGCCAGTCGTGGCTGCATTGCATGGCGCGGCCCTTGGCGGTGGCTTTGAACTCGCACTGGGCTGTGACGCACGAGTCGGAAGTCGAAATCTGGTAGTGGGACTTCCCGAGGTAACCCTTGGCATGGTTCCGGGCGCAGGCGGTACGCAGCGGCTGCCACGATTGATTGGCATTCCTGCCGCTATCGACTGGGTCTGCAGCGGAAAGCGTGTGCCTGCGGAAAGCGCCTTGAAGGTCGGTGTGCTGGACCAGATTGCGGATGGTGACCTGCTGGAGTGTGCCGTCCATTACGCTCGCAACATGGGGGGGAAGCGAAGACTGCGCGATGCTTCAGTGCCAGAAGCAGAGGCCGTTGCGGTTGCCGCCGCAGAAGCGGCCGCTCTGCGGCAGGGTAGGGGGCGACCTCAAGTCGAGGCAGCAATCGAAGCAGTCAAATACAGTGCGACGCTGTCTATCGACGACGCTCTGACGAAGGAACGCGCGGTGTTCACCGAACTGCGCATGTCCAATGATGCATTCGCACTTCGCCATCTCTTCTTCTCTGAACGTGAAGCATTAAAGCATCCAGAGCTTCGAGGTGTCGAGCCTACTGAAATCGACCTCGTATCGGTGATTGGTGCCGGGACCATGGGCTCGGGCATTGCTATCGCCGCCCTCGACGGGGGGTACCGGGTAGCCTTGGTGGAGCGAAATGCGGAAGCACTTAGTCGTGGCGCTGAGAGAATCAAGAGTCACTATGACGCTCAGGTCGAGAAGGGCAAGTTATCACAATCCGAAGCAGTGGAGCGGATGGACGCACTCGAAGCGAGCCTGGAATGGAGCGCTCTAGCGCAAGCTGACCTCATAATCGAAGCTGTGTATGAGGACCTTGCAGTAAAGCAGGAAGTCTTTGCGCAAGTGGACCGCTTTGCGAAGCCGGGAGCAATTCTGGCATCGAACACCTCCTATCTGGACTTGGACGCCATTGCCAACTCGACGTCGCGACCCGCCGATGTGATTGGCCTCCACTTCTTCAGTCCTGCCAATGTCATGAAGCTTGTGGAGGTCGTCCACGGAAAGGTCAGTTCAAAGCGAGCGATTGCCACGGGAGTTGCTGTAGCGAAGCGCCTTCGCAAAATGCCAGTCTTGACAGGCAACGCCTTCGGCTTCATCGGCAACCGCATTTATGCCGCATACCGGTATCAATGCGAGCTAATGCTTGAGGACGGAGCCTATCCGCATCAGATTGATTCTGCACTCGAGAAGTTCGGATTTGCAATGGGGCCGTTCGCCGTCGCGGACATGTCTGGTCTCGACATCGCTTGGCGCATGCGACAGGCCCGTGCTCACCTTCGTGACCCGGAGGCTAGGTATGTCTCGATTCCCGACCGACTCTGTGAAATGGGAAGATTTGGACGGAAGTCGGGTGCTGGCTATTACGCCTATGACGCTAATGGCCGCAAAGCGACTGCCCCACTCGTGCATCAACTTATCGATGATGCTCGGACCGAAAAGTGCCTCACAGCACAGGCCCTGAGCGACGATAACATCGTTGAAAGAGTCTTGCTCAGTATGGCTAACGAGGCCGCTCAACTGCTCTCTGAAGGCGTGACGAGTCGGCCCAGCGACATTGATGCCGTTCTTGCAAATGGCTACGGATTTCCGAGATGGCAGGGCGGTCCGGTGTTCTGGGCGCGGCGCACGGGTCTCGCTGCGCTCAACGAGAAGATGTCGCGCCTGATGCTTGCGATTGGTCCTGGCTTCAAATGCGCTGATTTGAGCCCGTTGTTCACTGAGTGAAGCAATTTGTCGCTCCGGCTAGTGGCCGGGGCAACCCTTACATAGCCCCACGCTACGGTTCTCGCGGAAAGCACCATGAAGAAGGCGCACGCGTTTGACGGAAAGTTAAATCTACGAATGCGAACGCGGCAGCCATGCAGCAATTGGCAGTACTCCGCCCTTCTAGCGGAGGTTCGAATTCTCACGATGCGGGCCCGCCGCGAGGCAATGAGCGCGACACATTGTGACAACCAATATAGACGAATGCTACGAGGGCTTTACGAGAGGTGGGCGGAGGACGCGGAGCCATCAAGAAGAGTCGTGGTACTAGCTTCTGCCATCGAAGCTGGCGTCATTCTGGGACGGCACTTCGCTGAGATGGAGCAGCCAACTGAACTCGAAGGGCCGTGGAAAATCCTGCACCTTGCAGTCTGTCGACGCGCAAGCCGCTTCGCAGTAGCCCGCCGGTAGGAGCCAGCTGCGGTTTGATGCGCAGCGGTCCCGCCAACGCAACCACGGTGAAGGCAACGCAATCAACGAACCACTCGGCTTGATATGGGCGACTAACTCGCACGTTCGGCGAACGGAGTTATGCCGGCACCCTATCAATTCCCATTTTGAAGCTCACTTACCCCTGGAAGAAAACATGACCGAAGCTTTTATCTGTGATGCCATCCGCACGCCTATCGGTCGCTACGGCGGCAGCCTGTCAGCCGTGCGCGCCGACGACCTCGGAGCGGTACCGCTGAAGGCGCTGATGGCTCGTAACCCGAACTTGGACTGGTCGGCCATCGACGACGTGATTTACGGCAATGCGAACCAAGCCGGGGAGGACAATCGGAACGTTGCACGCATGTCGCTTCTGCTGGCCGGTCTGCCGGAATCGGTGCCCGGCTCGACCGTGAACCGTCTCTGCGGCTCTGGATTGGACGCCACGGGCATGGCCGCTAGGGCAGTCAAGTCGGGAGAGACCTCGCTCATGATTGCTGGAGGTGTAGAAAGCATGAGCCGTGCACCGTTCGTCATGGGCAAGGCCTCCAGTGCCTTTTCCCGTGATGCTCAGATTTTCGACACCACCATCGGTTGGCGCTTTGTCAATCCCGCCATGCGCGCCGCCTACGGCGTGGATTCGATGCCAGAGACGGCCGAAAACGTGGCCACTGACTACAAAATCAGCCGAGAGGACCAAGACCTCATGGCACTCCGCAGCCAGGAGAAGGCTTCGCGTGCACAAGCCGATGGCACGTTGGCGCAAGAAATCACCTCTGTCAGCATTCCGCAGAAGAAGGGCGAAGCTATCGTGGTCGAGCGCGACGAGCATCCACGTGCCACCACCTTGGAAACGCTGGCCAAACTGCGCGGCGTGGTTCGCCCTGACGGCACCGTGACCGCCGGCAACGCTTCGGGCGTGAACGATGGTGCTTGCGCACTCCTACTCGCCAATGAAGATGCCATCAAGACACACGGCCTGAAACCGGGCGCCCGCATTGTCGGCATGGCCACGGCAGGCGTGGCCCCGCGTGTGATGGGTATCGGGCCTGCGCCGGCCACCCAGAAGCTCCTGAGGCAACTCGGCATGACGCTCGACCAAATCGATGTCATCGAACTCAACGAAGCCTTCGCTGCGCAAGGTCTAGCTGTATTGCGCGAACTGGGAATTGACGACGACGATAAGCGAGTCAATCCCAACGGCGGAGCCATCGCACTGGGCCACCCGCTCGGCATGAGCGGCGCCCGTCTGGTGACCACGGCCATGTACCAATTGCACCGTAGTGGTGGCCGATATGCCCTTTGCACCATGTGCATCGGGGTCGGACAAGGCATCGCGATGGTTATTGAGCGCGTCTAAGACTTCTTCTTGGGCGGGGTGCTTCGTGCGGTTGCACGTTAGCGCATTTGAAGCAGGCCGGCCGCTTTGGGGTGGTCTGCCTTTTTTTTGCACATTCCGAATAACATCATTGGATGGTAGCGCTGTTAGTTGATGGCTTAGGCTCAACGCGCGCGATAGAGATGGACGGAACAAATGACTCAGGTCAATGGCGGAGGTAGTCGATGCTCTCACTGCTGGCCACGTCGATGGAATTCTGCAAGGCGCTGAGATTTGGCAACCCGTGCTTGAGGACAACGATTTTGCGGTCGAGCCAGGCGCTCAAGGCGCGCAAGTATTTCAGCTCAACCACGCAAGCAGCGCTGCGCTGTCGTCGCGCGCTACGTCCGCGGCGTGGTGCACACGTCTTGTTCATCTGATACAGCAAAGCCGTTTCGCGTGGTGGAACGCAGTTTAGATTTGTGTAGCCGGCCCCTAGAATCGAAAACAATCAGAGGCGGTCACTGCCCTGGCACCGGAGACAAAATTCATGCGTACATCCAAGCTGGTTCGGACAATGCTATGCGGCATCGGCGCCGCCTTGCTTTGCAAGCAACCTTTCGCTGCGACAGCAGCCTACCCGGACAAGCCGGTCAAGCTTGTCGTACCGTTCGCGGCGGGCGGGCCTGCTGATGTAGTCGCGCGCGAAATTGGCCTTGCACTGGGCAAGGAGCTTGGGCAGCCCGTCATCGTGGACAATCTCGGCGGTGGCGCCGGGCTGCCTGCCTTGAATGCAGTGACGCGAGCCACCCCGGACGGCTATACCCTGCTATTCGCTGCGTCAGGGAACATCGTAATTCAGCCGTTACTGACGAAAGGCGTAGCGGATGCTGCAAGGCGCCTTTCGCCAGTCGGCATTGTCTCGACAAGCCCGCATGTGTTGGCGGTCAGTGCAAAGCTGCCGGTTCATACCGCAGCAGAGTTGATTGCATACGCCAGGGCTAACCCCGGCAAGGTGTACTTTGGGTCCGCTGGCGTGGGCGGCCTGGCCCATCTGGCTATGGAGCAATTCAAGGCAACAGCCAGAATCGATATTGGGCACGTGCCATACAAGGGCACCTCACAAGTTGTGAGCGATTTGGTGTCCGGTGAGGTTCAGGCACTTTTCACAAGCTACCCATTCTTGAAGGGCATGATTGACAAGGGCGCAATACGAGCAATCGGCGTGACCGCGCCCTCTACATCGCCAAGCCTGAAGAACATCCCCGTAATCTCAAACTCCGGGTTGCCGGGCTTCCAGTACACCACCTGGTATGGCATCTACTCAACTGCGGGCACGCCTGCGCCAGTGACGAAGCGCCTCAATGACGCGCTCATCAGAATTGGGAGCGACAAGGTCTTGCGCGAGCGGTTAGACGCACAAGGAGTCGACCTACATGTCACTTCGGCTGAGGAATTGATTGCTCAGGCGCGCCAGGAAACAGCTCAATGGAGCAAGGTAATCCGTAGCGCAAACATCACACTGAACTGACTAGTTGCGCGGTGAACGCGATAGAAGGGAAGAGCATGATTATCGACTGCCACGGGCACTACACCACTGCGCCGAAGGCGCTTGACGACTATCGGAAGCGGCAGACAGCGAAGTTATTGGAGCCCGGGTCGCCCGCGCTGCCGCCTGACTTCACGATTAGCGATGATGAAATCCGTGAGAGTCTAGAGGAGAACCAGCTTCGTCTCCAGCGAGAGAGGGGTATCGACATGACCATCCTGTCGCCGAAGGCGAGCGCGATGGCTCATCACGTCGGCAATCAGACCACAAGCCTGCACTGGTCCCACGCGTGCAACGACCTAATTCATCGAGTCACATCGCTGTACCCGTCGCAGTTCACCGGTGTCTGCCAGTTACCACAGTCCCCGGCAAACGGGTTGGACGCTTGCATCTCGGAATTGGACCGGTGTGTGACATCGCTGGGATTCGTCGGATGTAATCTGAATCCGGACCCGTCGGATGGCCACTGGAGTGGTCCCCCACTAACGGACCGATATTGGTATCCACTGTACGAAAAACTGGTCGAGCTTGATGTGCCGGCCATGGTTCATGTGAGCTGCTCGTGCAACCGAAATTTCCACCACACTGGGGCGCATTATCTCAATGCGGATACGGCTGCGTTCATGCAGCTACTGCTGTCGGACATCTTCCTCGATTTTCCGACGCTCCGATTAATCATCCCGCATGGAGGGGGTGCCGTACCCTATCACTGGGGTCGATACCGCGGCTTGGCGCAACAGCTGGGTCGGCCGCCCTTAACTGAATTGATGCGGAACGTCTTCTTCGATACGTGTGTCTATCACCAGACTGGCATCGACCTCCTTCTGAAAGTGGTGCCATTGGAGAATATTCTCTTCGCATCGGAGGCTTTCGGTGCCGTACAAGGCGTCGACCCGGAGACCGGATTCAATTTTGACGATACGCGGCGGTACATCGACGGAGCTGTCGGCTTATCGGCCGAGCATCGGAACAAAATTTATTTCCAGAATGCGCTTCGCGTCTATCCGCGGCTAGAAGCTTGGGCCACCCGGCAATCCATGCTTACCTGAGGCGAGGGCCGCTCTTTCGTACTAGGACCGGGGACAGCCCGTCCAAACACTAGCTTGAAAAAACCATGGAACGCGTGGATTGTGTCGTGATAGGCGCAGGGGCGGTCGGAATCGCCATCGCGCGCTCATTGTCCCAAGCTGGCCGAGAGGTCCTACTGCTCGACTCGGAGAATGCCTTTGGTACCCAGACCAGTGCGCGGAACTCCGAAGTATTGCACGCTGGGTTGTCGTATGCTCCCGGGTCTTTGAAGGCGCGGATGTGCCGACGCGGGCGCGACGCCATCTACGAGTATGCGGCTGAGCGGGGTATCGGCCATAAGCGCGTTGGAAAGCTCATCGTGGCCACCAACGAGTCTGAGGTCGATGGCCTCCACAAGTACATGAAACTCGCGCGGGCCAATGACGTCAACGACCTCGAGATGCTGAATGCCAAAGGCGTCATAGCGCTGGAACCGGAACTGCAAGCGGTTGCCGGACTGTTCTCGCCGTCGACAGGCATTGTGGACAGTCATGGCCTGATGCTGTCCTACCTTGGAGACGCCGAATTGGCCGGCGCGAACCTAGTGTTGAACAGCCCTGTTGTCGGAGGCAAGGCGACAGGTGACGGTATCGAGCTTGATATTGGAGGCGCCCAACCCATTCGGCTGCTAGCGCGCACCGTCATCAATTCGGCGGGCCTGTATGCACATGAGGTGGCACGAGCAATCGAGGGGATGCCGAAAGAGCTTGTCCCGAAGGTGTACTACGCCATCGGCCACTACTACACTTTGCAAAGCCGGTCCCCGTTCGCGCATCTGGTTTATCCAGTCGCTCGTGAAGCGGCTATGCGTGTTCACGTGACGCTGGACTTGGGCGGACAGTGTAAGTTCGGACCGGACATCAATTGGCGCTCGGGGGTGGACTATACCTTCGACCTCAGCAACGCACCTCGTTTCTATGATGGCATCCGCCGCTTCTGGCCGGGCCTGCGAGATGGCACCTTGCAGCCTGGCTATACGGGTATTCGGCCGCGACTCGCAGGTCCGGAATCTCTGCATAACGCGGGTACGGATTTTGTGATACAAGGGGAGCAGTCGCATGGGGTGCGAGGATTGCTCAACCTATTTGGCATCGAATCGCCTGGGTTGACGTCATCACTCGCAATTGGTGAGTTTGTGGCCGAGATGATGAGCCAATAAGGGCTAAAGACATGGTTGCGAAGGCCAACAGTCCAAGCGTTTCAAGGAAATCGCTGGGCCCTCGCAGCGCTGTTGCTTCGGCGACGAGGGAATCTGTGACTCTGCCAGCAACCAAGACGAAGCCTTCTGCAAAGTCAGTGCCCAAGGAATTGTCGACGCGCGATACAGTCCAGGCGGTAACCAAGGCGCTTTCGCTACTAACCTGCTTCTCTGGCGACGAAGTATTTCTATCGCTGAGCGCATTGGCACGCCGCACCGGTATGCCAAAGCCCACGGCCTTGCGTTTGGCTAGAACGCTGGCAGCGGCAAGATTTCTCGTACAGCGCGAGGACGGCGCCTGGCGACTTGGTCCCGCCGCAGCCTTCATTGGGTCCCGTTATCAGGCGCAGTTCGATGTGCACGCTGTCATCGAACCTGTGCTTCAAGAACTTGCGGCCGTGTCTGGCGAGAGCGCCGCGTTCTTCATCTACGAAGAGAATGTTCGTACGTGCCTTATGCGGGCAGAAGGGCCGCGTGGACTACGACGCCATGTGCGACTGGGTGAATTGCTTCCCTTGGAGCGAGGGGCTGCGGGGAAAGTTATTCTCGCTGCGCTGGACCATCCAGGCCCTACTTATGAGGCCATCCGCGAGCAAGGTTTCTGCGTGACGCGTGGGGAGCGAAGCCCCAATGCGGCTAGCGTCGCGGTGGCTGTAAAAGGTGCTAAGGGAGTGGTACTCGGTTCAGTCAGTATCTCTGGGCCCGCCGTCCGACTGACTATCCCGAAATTGCATAAGCTAGCGCCTCATGTTTTGAGGGCGGCGGCGACGCTCAGTTTTTCGCTCAGCGGCTTGCCCGCAATTCCGATGAAGTCGACGTGGCATCCCCAATAGCGTCTACTTCCTGGGCCGGTGTGATTCGAACAGGCCTAATGTTGGTTGGATGCGATGGCATGGCAAAACAGACGTGCGGGAATCACGCTCGGCATGAAGAATACATCGGTCTCGCATACCACTCGTGTTACTCCATAATGTCATTGCTCAGCACATCGCGTCGAGAGCCAGCCAAAAAGTCTGAGTCGACGCGTGGCAGACCAGAACAGTGCCCGAAGCAGCGGGCAATCGCTGGCGATGGTATGTGCATCGTCAAGGCGTTGAACGGCTAACTGCGGACAGATATCGACTGCCGCAGCAAAGGCTAGCAGCCGAGTCCTCGGATGAATGTTGACGAGGTACCGCTGCAGCACTTCCTGAAGGACAGTCGCTTCGGTTCCGTCCTGTTCCACTGACAAAGCAGAAGCCTCCCGACGGAGGTGTTTGACGAATGCCGCGACTTCGTAGCGCAGCATCGAGAGTCCTTCCAGGGGGCGTGTCTCTGTGCGTACTAGTCTATTGGGCTCGGACGGTAGCATGGACCCTTACTGTCCGAATAACCAGTCACTTAACTGGACGACGGATGGGAAACCGTGCACTAAGGTGCTCCACCGCAAGTTCCTTCATCAGTCGGTAAATAAGCTCTCGCTGTTTCGCAAGGTGCCGTGTAGGACCTGAGACGCCCAAAGCAGTCGGCGGCTGACCAGGTCTATTGGGCAGCACGATTGCAATCGCGCAGGCGTCGGCCGTCACCTTGTCACTGTACGCATAGCCCTGTGTCCTGATGGTTTCAAGGCTGCGAACTAGGTTCGCGTGGGAAATGGGACCTTCAGGGTCAATTTTCTGTTCATTAATCCTGTCGACCAGTCTCTTGACTCGCTCTGGAGATTGCTGGGCCAGCAATGCGAGACCGACCGCGCTGCGGCACATGGGGCGCATCATGCCAGGGCGCAGGTAAAAGCGCAGCAGTTCTTGTGATTGGACAGTATGAACATACTGCGCATGCATGCCATTCTGAAGCGCCAGCATAACAGTCTCGCCAGTCTCCCGTTGCAACTGGTTCATTAGGGCGACAATCACACCATCCTGAAAGACACGGCCATGAATCCAACCCCCGAGCAGGGCGACTCGAGCAGTGGGTATGTACTGCTTGTCCTGCTCATCTAAAGTGACGTAGTCCAGTGCTCTCAAACTCTGGAGCAACGCCATCGTGCTTGACCTTGGATAGCCTAATGTGTCGGCAACCTCGGAAAGGGTCAGTGGCCGCTGTAGCCGGTCGAAGAGCTCGAGAATCTCGATAATTCGGATAGC
>NZ_JBYOJP010000042.1:0-8057 GCF_057798975.1 Cupriavidus sp. 21MJTG02-4
ACCACGAATGGACAGCGCACAAGGCCATGGGCCTCAAGGCGGGCCTGGATCCCGCGGTGATAGCAGCCATCGCGGCCCGCCGCACGCCGGAGTTCAATGACGAGCGGCAGCGTGCAGTCTATGACCTGTCATCCACCTTGCTCTCGACCGGTCGGGTGCCTGACCGCCTCTATGCGCGCGGCGTTGCACGGCTTGGCCAGGACGGCGTGGTTGAGCTGGTCGGTGTGCTGGGCTACTACTGCCTGGTATCGCTGACGCTCAATACCTTCGAGCTCGGGCTGCCTGGCAGCATCGCGCCGGAACTCAACGATCCGGACTTCTCGCCCGCTACGGAGACACCATGAGCAGCGCGTCGCAGTTGCACAACCTCGTTCGCCATGATTGGCTGCCCCCCGCTTGACGGCAGGGGTAATTGAACCACGCGCAAAGAAAAGGAGAAGCGATGAAGGATGATGTGGGCTCAAGGTTGAGCGTTGTCATTGGCGGCGCCAACGGCATTGGCGCCGCGTGTTGTCGATTGATGTCCAGTCGCGGATGGCGGGTCGCGGTTGTTGACCTGGACGGGGAAGCCGCTGAATCACTTGCCAAAGAGATCGGAGGGTTCGGCTACAGCGTGGACATGCGTAGCCTTGCCGCTGTCGAGCAGCTAGCATCGGATATAGAGCGGGCGCATGGTCCGGTCTATTCGCTGATTGTATCTGCCGCCGCGTTCCAAGAACGACATGCCCCGGAGGAGTTTCCCATGGATCTCTGGCGGACAGTCATGCTCGTTAATGTGGAAGGCACCTTCAACGTGAACCGCGCCTTTGGCAGGCGGATGGTCCGGGAAAGGAAGGGAAGCATCGTAAATATTGCGTCGACTGTGGCGCATGGCTCCTCACCGTTACACGCTTATGGACCAAGCAAGGCGGCGATTGTGAATCTGAGCCGCAATCTGGCTGGCCAGTGGGGCCGGGCGGGGGTGCGAGTCAATTCCGTATCTCCAGGGGCAACGCTCACACCCCGGGTAGCTGCTCGACCAGCGGGACGCTACGCAACCGATCTGAACTCGCAGTTGGCCTTGGGGCGCCGCGTAGACCCCATGGAAGTTGCTGAAGGCGTTGAGTTCCTTGCGTCTGACCGTGCATCGGCAATCACGGGAACCGACCTGTTGATTGATGCGGGCTGGCTTACTGCCAGTACATGGGGTCTCTATGGTGGCGTTCCCGTCATTGAAAGCGAGGCTGACAGCCCCAGCGAATAAGCGCCTGGACTGGGGGGCTTCATACCGTGGTATGGACTATGTTGACTAGAGCTTGCGCTGACGGCGACTCTCTTTTAGATGAACTCACTGAGCTCCGCTGGGAAGTGCGTGAGTCATCGAAACTAGCTTGCCGGGAAGCGCAGCAGACGGCTGCGCAGAGCGAATTGCCATACCACACCGCCTTACGGCGCGTGCTTGAGGACTCGATTGTGGGCGGAAGTGCGCGCCAGAAGGTTGTGGGTTTCGCATCAGCGGCAGAATTGGGACTCGTACTGGGTCGGGGTTACGCCGAACAATGCTTGCACGTTGCCGCGCAATCCTGGAGCTTGAACGTACTTTACTGGGCGGCATCACGCCGTCTCGGCTCGAAGAATGAGTGGAATCTCCGTATGCAGGATGAATCTTGAATCGGACTCACTCCTCGTTCGGCATGTCACAAACAGGCCGAGCCCGCTAGTGTGCAAACAGATCATCACACGCGGCAAGAGGATTAGCTCCACCTTGCGGGTGAAGGTTCTCCGTTGGGCCCTATGCTGGTCCTGCCAATTGCGCAAAACGTGGCATTGTCAGACAGCCCCTAAAGCGCCTCGAACGACGGCTTAGTTGGAGTCTGGATGCGTGCAACGTCGCCCGAAAAAGGCTCATGAATGCGCGCAATCAGTTGTCGGTTCCCTTCATGAGGAAGGCGCCTCGTTGTGAGACTTCATTTTACTTCCGAGCCCGTTTCCAGCCCTTCCATAGCATCGCGTGAGCAAGGAGCAACCTCGAGCTTAGGGACGCGGCTTGCATTCAACGATGTGTGCGAGAAAGTTTGCCGCCTCGCGCAAAGCACCTTGCCGTCGCCTCTGGGTTCTGGAATGGCCAGTTATCTATAGACTCTTTTCTAAATCGCATGATGATGCGCCACTGCCGAAATGCCCGCGGCTACTTTGCGTACGGTACTCGGGTCAGCCCCGCGCTCGCTAGGTCAAAGCAGAAAGTCACGGAAAAGGAACACCCCTATGAGCCAGAACACTTCATCCAACGCCGCAAGGAAGATTGTCGGTGAGATTGCGCCAAAACTCGCTGAACTGAACGATGATGTGCTTTTCGCCGATGTATGGGAACGTCCGCAGTTGTCGAAGCGCGATCGAAGCTTGATCACGTGCACGGCACTCGTTGCAATGGGCAAGACCGACCAGATGAAGAGCCACTTTCCACGGGCGATCGCCAACGGCGTGACCAAGGAAGAGCTCGTGGAGATGTTCACCCACATGGCCTTTTATTCGGGTTGGCCAAGTGCCGTCACGGCGGTAATGCGCTTCGGCGAAATCTTTGGGGATGCCCAGGACGATGCCCCCTCCAACCAATAGAAGTGACAATGTTGATTGGGTATGCTGGCCCATCCGTGATGGGCGGAGCCGTGACGCGCCGGTCGCGAGGATTGGTCAGAGTCAGCACGTCGAGGACGTGTACGCCTTCAGCCGAGCCTGCACGGCTGAGGGAATCATTTCCCCTCCCGCGTAACACCGTCGGCGTCGTCCGAAGGGAGATTACGACCAGATGAAGCACGCGGGGGCGGGGGCTCAGTCGGCCGCGCAGTTCATATGCCGGCTTCTGAGGCGTTCCATTTCGATCGCTGCTATGTGGGACCTGTGGGTCAGCCGGCGCGCCTGCATCAATCGTTGATCGCCTGAATCGTGACCTTGTCTCGATCGACGGGAGCAAGCGGTCGGGCCACGTTCCACGGGCTCGGCTTTAAACCGTTCGGCAGCACGCGCGCCGAACTCGGCTACTTCGTAACCACCGAATTGCAGAAATCGGTGCGACCCGTCAGAGATGCAGGCATTCAAGCTGAATAAGGAAATACCATGAATTTTGAGCTCTCCGAAGAACAGAACTCCATTGTCGAGGCGGTCCAATCCGTTTGCTCGCAGTTTGATATGGAGTACTGGAATCGTCTCGACGTCGCCGCTACCTACCCTCATGAGTTCTACAAGGCGCTGTGCGAAGGCGGCTGGCTCGGGGTGGCGATGCCGGAAGCCTACGGCGGAGCGGGCCTCGGCATCTTGGATGCGGCGCTTGTGATGCAAACTATCGCGCAGTCTGGCGCGGGTATGACCGGTGCGTCAGCGGTGCATATGAACGTGTTCGGTCTGAACCCCGTGGTGGTATTCGGGACTGACGAGCAGAAAGCGCGCTTTCTACCACCGCTGATCGGAGGGCGGGAGAAAGCGTGTTTTGCCGTGACCGAGCCTGATGCCGGCCTGGACACCACGAAGTTGAAGACGTTTGCCCGAAAGGTGCCAGGCGGCTACTCGGTGAGCGGACGCAAGATCTGGATTTCCACAGCACAAGTGGCCGACCGCATGCTGCTGCTGGCACGCACCGAGCCACTGGAATCCGTGAAAAAGCCCACCCAGGGGCTCTCACTGTTCTACACAAAGGTAGACCGCAGTAAGATCGAGATCCGCGAAATCGACAAAATGGGCCGCGCGGCCGTCGATACCAATATGCTGTTCATCGATGACTTGTTCATTCCCGATGAGGATCTTATCGGGGAAGAAGGACACGGCTTTGATTACATCCTGCACGGCCTTAATCCGGAACGCATCCTAATTGCTGCGGAAGCCGTCGGCCTGGGCAGGGCCGCACTCGCGATCGCCACAAAATATGCCAAGGAGCGTGTGGTGTTCGGTCGCCCCATCGGAATGTACCAGGGTGTGCAGCACCCGCTGGCGCAGGCATGGATGCAGTTGGAGTCGGCCAATTTGATGGTGATGAAGGCGGCAACGCGTTACGACGCGGGCCTGTCTTGCGGTGCCGAAGCCAATGCCGCGAAGTACCTCGCCGCCGAGGCTGGCCACAACGCCTGCCAGACTGCGATCCTGACACTGGGAGGCATGGGGTATTCGCGAGAATACCGCGTGGAACGCTTACTACGTGAGTCCTATATTCCTCGCATCGCGCCGGTCAGTCCGCAGCTCATCATGTGCTTCATCGCGGAGCGTGTGCTCGGACTGCCGAAGTCTTACTGAGTCAATACCGAGCGCCGGCGCACCTAAAGATGAGCACGAGCAACGAGACCCAGTGCGCCGCAATTGCGGGGGACTGGGGGAGCGGAAAAATTGGCGAACTTCATGCCACGCTGGCCGAGAAAGGGGTGCGTTCTTCGAGTCTGACCATCCGACCGGAGGCCGTTCTGGTGCGGTCGGGATTCCCGCGCGTTTTCTCCCGGACACCTGGCTGCAGTATTCGTATGTGGCCGGGCGAGCTGGCCGTAGAAGCAAGGATTGCATCGGACGAGGCGCCTGCCAGCCATCGGTGCGCCGCCTTCGGCTGTCCCTAACACGTATTGGTGCCATTTAGCATGAATTATTCGACCTTGGTGGTCAGTAGCGAGGGCAACCTCGCGCGCATCGCCCTCAATCGGCCTGAAGTTCGCAACGCCTTCAACGAGGTGGTCATTGCCGAACTGACAGATGCATTCAACGTGCTTGCGCTCCAAGCTGACGTGCGCGCGATCGTTCTTGCTGCCAATGGGCCGGCATTCTGTGCCGGAGCCGACCTGAACTGGATGCGCAAGATGGCCGGGTACACTCGCGAGGAGAACGTCGCTGACGCGCGGCGGCTCGCGGAGATGCTGCACACCATCTGGAGTTGTCCGAAGCCTGTGGTGGCTGTGATCCAAGGCGACACCTACGCGGGTGGCATGGGCCTTGTAGCGGCCTGCGACGTCGCCGTGGCCGCCAGCCATGTCAACTTCTGCCTGTCGGAAGCGAAGCTCGGCTTAATCCCGGCCACGATTGGCCCCTACGTAGTGCGGGCCATGGGGGAACGGGCGGCACGCCGATACTGTGTGACTGCTGAGCGATTCGATGCCGACGAGGCGCATCGCATCGGGTTTATACATGAAGTTTTGCCAGCCGACGGACTGGAGGACAGGGCGACTGAAATCGCTTCAACGCTGGCCAGCAACAGCCCGGCTGCTGTACGAGAAAGCAAACGGTTGGTGCAAGACATTGCCGGTAAAGCGCTGGACGCATCGCTGATTGCATTTACTGCAGAATGCATCGCCGATATACGAGCGAGCAAGGAGGGCCGTGAAGGCGTGCGTTCGTTCTTGGAACGACGCAAGCCAGCCTGGATTACACAGTCTGCCTAGGGTTCTCCGCGCCCTCCGATTTAGCCGCGGCAAGCGGAAGGCCCGCTCCATCTCAACCGGAAGCACACAATGGATCAAGTTCAAGAAGTTGCCAATGCAAACGGATTGAACGGTTTGCCCGCTCGCGTCAGGGTGGTTGAAGTAGGGCCGCGCGACGGCTTGCAGAATGAATCACAACACGTTCCTGTCAACGTCAAAGTCGAACTAATCAATCGACTCACCAGGGCCGGATTCGTAAATATCGAAAGTGCCTCTTTCGTATCACCTCGTTGGGTGCCACAGATGGCGGACGGAGGCGAAGTGATGCGCGCGATCGCGCGCCGCCCGACTACGGTCTATTCTGCGCTGACGCCCAATATGCAGGGCTTTGAAGCCGCGCTAGAGGCCGGAGCAAGCGAGGTAGTGATCTTTGGCGCCGCGAGTGAAGCATTCTCTCAGCGCAATATCAACTGCTCGATCGAGGATTCGATTCGGCGGTTCGTTCCGGTGTCGAGAGCGGCGAAATCCAGTGGCCTCAGGTTGCGGGCCAGCGTTTCCTGCGCTATGGGCTGCCCTATCCAAGGCGACGTTCCCGTACGGGCAGTTCGCGACGTCGTCGCGCGGTTTGCCGATCTGGGGTGTGACGAGATTGATATCGCCGATACCATCGGCGTTGGCACGCCACGGCATGTTCAGGCGGTGATGGAAGCGGCCACAAAGGCTTTTCATCCGGAACGCATCGCTGGCCATTTTCACGACACCTATGGACAGGCGCTCTCCAATATTCTGGCTAGCCTGGAGATAGGTATCAGCATCTTCCACTCATCGGTGGCTGGGCTTGGCGGATGCCCATATGCAAAGGGTGCGACGGGTAATGTGGCAAGCGAGGATGTACTCTATTTGCTGCACGGTCTCGGTATCGAAACTGGCATTGACCTGGACCAAGTGGTCGATGCGGGTGCGTTCATCTCTGAGGTGCTTGGCCGAGAAAATGCCTCACGTGTGGGCCGCGCGCTATTGACCCGACGCATGGCTGGCGATTGTGTCTGAACATCCTCCACGTTCTCCGAGCCTCGGTACGGTCGGAGGTCGCTGACGCTTGTTCACTTGCATGCTGCCCAGAACGGACACCAGTCAACAACCGGCATGGGCAAACCGGCCCTCGAACACGAGTCGGAACGCTCGCGAGAAGGCGGCTGGCAATCAAATTTTGGCGAATTATTCCCTGATCTGGGGCGCTTGCCCAGTTGCGATAGGCGATGCCACCTAAACGTATCTCGGTGGCTAGCCCTATCAACAGATTGGAAGGGAATGCAGTACAAATTGTCGACGCTATCCGCCTGGGACTGAGGGCATTTAGGGCTAAGGTCAAAACGCCTATTCTTAAGCTTCCAGCGTTCAAATCCTCTGGCCATCCGCCACATCAGAATGCGGCACCTTTGCTATGTATGTGCTCGATCACATATGGACGGGCTGTGATGCATGGTCATATTGGCTGTCACTAGGTGCGACTGGAACCGGCACAGTGCCACCCTTGCCACGACAGAAGATTCTCTCCGCTGGGCGCCGTGACACCGTCGCGGCTCGCTGTTATCGCCGGCGCGTGTGCCTGTTCTTGCCCCTCTCTTGGGCGAACAAATTGTCATCGGCAAATAGCTGTGTTTCTCCGGCGACCCTTAACCTCCCTGAGGATGACTAACATCAAATTCGCTCGGTAGAGTCTTAGGCCGAGCTTGAAGGCTTTTCGCGTTTTTTGGCAAACACCTTTGCTCCACTGAGATGCTCCACGGTATCGACGGGTAGTCTCTGGGTGAGTAGTATCTTTTCTAACGAGACACTGTCATCGTCACCCGATGACACGTCAAGGTGGTGCCGGTGGTAAGCATGAATTAACAGTAAGAAGGAGGAGTAATGAATAAGGAACTTTTCGAAAAGGGTCTGGCGGTACGCCGTGCGGTGGCCGGGGAGGGGAATGTAGATGCAGCATTCAAGAATGCAGACGAATTCTCTATGCCGATGCAGGAACTGGTGACTGAATTTTGCTGGGGTGAGATATGGACACGGCCCGATCTGGACCGACGTAGCCGCAGCATTCTAAATCTCGGAATGCTGGCTGCACTTAACCGATCAGATGAACTTGCCGGCCATATCCGTGCGGCGATTACCAACGGGGTAACGAAAGCGGAAGTCCGCGAATGCCTCCTGCAAGTCGCTGTCTATGCTGGCATGCCAGCCGGAATGAGCTCATTTAAGATTGCTCGCAAGGTTTTTGAAGAGATTGGTATTTGACGAACAATATTGACAGAAAACGCTAGCCCTTCTTGGATCCGACGACGTCGACTGGATGCCCAGGTCGGCGTTTGAGGGGTCGTAACAACGTGAGCAAGCGGACGCCGTGCGGATATGCTGCATTGTGTGATTCTGCATTGTGCGTATTTGCTGGGGACCGTTGCGCTGAGGGTGAAGGAAATGCTGACGAATTTAGCGTGTTGATATTGGAATGCGTTCTGTCGCATGGTGGCAGGAACTGACTGCGCCAGGATTTCAGCGAAATGGAGAGAATTATGAAGGTTGGATTCATCGGTCTGGGAAAGATGGGCCAGGGTATGGCGCGCAACCTGCTCAAAGCAGGGGTGCAGCTCGTGGTTTTCGACGTGAATCCCGCGGCCGCCCAACCGCTGATCGATGAAG
>NZ_JBYOJP010000043.1:0-7449 GCF_057798975.1 Cupriavidus sp. 21MJTG02-4
ACCACGAATGGACAGCGCACAAGGCCATGGGCCTCAAGGCGGGCCTGGATCCCGCGGTGATAGCAGCCATCGCGGCCCGCCGCACGCCGGAGTTCAATGACGAGCGGCAGCGTGCAGTCTATGACCTCTCATCCACCTTGCTCTCGACCGGTCGGGTGCCTGACCGCCTCTATGCGCGCGGCGTTGCACGGCTTGGCCAGGACGGCGTGGTTGAGCTGGTCGGTGTACTGGGCTACTACTGCCTGGTATCGCTGACGCTCAATACCTTCGAGCTCGGGCTGCCTGGCAGCATCGCGCCGGAACTCAACGATCCGGACTTCTCGCTCGCTACGGAGACACCATGAGCAGCGCGTCGCAGTTGCACAACCTCGTTCGCCAGGATTGGCTGGCGACACAATGCGAGGCGGCGCTTGATCCTGGTCAGCCGATAGTCGATGCGCATCACCATCTATACGACCGCCCGGGCGCGAGGTACTTGATGGATGAGATGCTGGCCGATCTGCGCGGTGGCCACGATATACGGGCCACGGTGTTTGTGCAGGCACGCGCGATGCTTCGCGCAAGCGGACCAGAGGCAATGAAGCCCATCGGCGAAACGGAATTCGCCAATGGTGTTGCAGCGATGTGTGACAGCGGCGCCTATGGCAGCGTCCGCTTGTGCGCTGGGATCGTGGGTTTCGCCGATCTGCGTCTCGCGGACGCACTTCGGCCCGTGCTGGAGGCCCACATCGCGGCCGCCGGCGGCCCGGTATCCGCTGGTGGTCGATTCCGCGGAGTGCGTCAGACCGCCGCGTGGGATCCCGATCCGAATTTGTTGAACGCCGCCTATCCGACCAGCGAGGACATGCTGGACACAAAGGAATTTCGCACAGGGTTCGCTTGCTTGGCCGAACATGACCTCAGCTTCGATGCATGGCTTTTCTTCCACCAGATTCCGCGTCTCACAGCGCTTGCGCGTGCCTTCCCTGAGACACCGATCGTGCTTGACCACTGTGGCGGTATCCTTGGGATTGGGCGTTACACCGGTCGGCGCAAAGAGGTGCACACTCAATGGTTCACAGCTTTGCGTGAGCTTGCCACCTGCCCTAACGTGATGGTCAAGCTTGGCGGATTAGGCATGCGGTTGTCTGGCTTTGGATTTGAGTCCCAGGAACGCGCGCCATCCTCAATTGCGTTAGCAGAGGCCTGGCGGCCCTGGATCGAGGGCTGCATCGATGCCTTCGGCGCTGCGCGCTGCATGTTCGAGAGCAATTTTCCTGTGGACAAGGGCAGCTATAGCTATAGCGTCGGCTGGAACGCCATGAAGCGCATCGTGGCCGGCGCTTCCGCGGAGGAGAAGGCAGACCTGTTTTGGCGAAGCGCTTCGCGCTTCTATCGCCTCCCGAAGATGGAAGCTCCTTGAGAAGGCGACGCTCCGACCGCGAATACCCTGTTGCGACTTTCCCGTTCTCGAAGGCGAAACAGAGAGCCCCAACAACTGACAAACAAACTGCACTGCATCGCCCATTTCCAGGCTGGCGGCTCTTCTCTCAAGATCTAGGCCCTCCGCAGCTCTGCGTAGTTAGGTTAGGATCTTAGAACGTAAGAGCCTTCATGAATCCACTCCGGTCTTAGGGCTTTCGCATTTTAAGGCGTGCAAATGCAGGAAACAAAGAGGATCAACGGATCGTGAAAACCACCCCCCCCGTAACAAGACAACATGACCTCGCGCAGATGGAGGACGTCTTCCGCGAGCCTGCCGTACCGGCTCACCTGCGCAAGGTCGCACCGACGTCGTTCGCTGCAGCTACCCGGTACTGGCAAACAATTCTCGCGGGCGAACATCTCTCACCGCGACTCAAGGAGCTGATCCTCGTCGCCCTGCATGCATCGGTGACGTCAATCAATATCGCAGGTATCCGACGCCATATTGAACGCGCTCAGGCGGCAGGTGCGTCCATCGAAGAGGTACTGGATGTGCTTGTCTCCATTGTTGGAGTCAGCAACCACGCCTTGTATACCGCGGTACCGATCTTGATGGATGAGTTGAAGGCTGCCGGGCACGAATCTGCCACTTTGCCGGAAGCGTCTCCGGAATCCGAGGCGATTAAGAACGAATTCATCAAAACGCGTGGCTACTGGAATGAGCTGCGAGACATGCTTGCGCGACTAATGCCCACCTACTGCGAGGCGCTGTCCGAACTATCGATGGCCCCCTGGAAGCAGGGCGTGCTCAGCGCAAAGGAACGAGAGTTGATCTATATCGCGATCGACTGTTCGGTAACGCACATGTACGAGCTCGGTCTCGCAATGCACATCCGCCATGCCCTGCAGCATGGCGCCACCCGAGACGAGATCCTGGAGGTCTTTCAGCTCGCCGCGCTAATGGGACTGGAGGGGTATATCTTGGGCGCTGAGGCATTGTTTAGCGGACTAGCCGCGCCTGCTGACGTCTGCAGCTAGGGAGGTAATCTCTCGTCCCCCCGCATTCCCATTATGCTGCCATCAACGCGCATTTTGGGCTTGAACCTGTCTCGTGTTCCGAGATCATGTCCTGCATCTGCAGTGGCGCGGTAGTGCATCTTCTGCCGTCCCCGGATCGCGTGATTGAGGAACACCACCAGCACACACAGACCAACACCTCCTCTTTCAGCCGCGACGACGCCTGCGACCTAACGCTCTGTTCGCGATTAGCTGCACTGCGCTCCATAAGCGCAATCTGGTTTCATTGCTGCTGCAATTGACGCACTTGCCTGCTGGCGCGCACGATGGGATTTCAGACGAACCAGGCGCGATATGGGCTGCGAGAAGTGCAAATGACACGCTCGCCGCCCTCGGTCCATCCTTTAAATCAAGGTCAGCGCACGCCGCCAGAGGTCCGACCACAACATCCGTCCGTTCATCATCGGCTACGACTCCCTTCCTGGTGCGGACCAAGCCACGCTGCGACTGGTCAGACGCGAGACATCCCGGTTCGCGTGCGTAGGGCGTCCGTGCGTGCCAGGGTCTTTGACCATGCCGAACTCGGAAGTGCAGCGTGACCGACTCACGGGCGATGCCTGTAAGCCCGTCCGTGAGCGATGGCCGCGCTCGTCAGACGGGGGCCGGCGCTAGGTCCGGGGTCTGTTACGGCCCACTGCCCCTCTCCTTCCAAGCGGGGTCCTTCCCTCCGCGCCCTCCGCCGCTGGTCATCCCAGCCTGGTTCGGGCGCTTCACAGGTACTACCACCCGTCCGCCTCCTCGCACCTTCCCTGACAGCTTCGCCTCCTCGGCTTCCCGTCACGGCCCTGGACCGTCGACGACGGCTGTGGGCGGAGCGAGGTCTCCCAGGTTCAGACGTGTTCCCTTCGTGCGTGACGTGGCCCTAGACCCCGGCGGAGCGACAGGACCTCGCATATCGGTCCCGCACGGTTGCCTTCGATACCATTGACGGTTTTGGCCTCCGCAAAATCGCCATTTCGAGTCTCACTCCCACTACCCGCACGATCGCTGTGTACGCTTCGCCGTGGTCGTCACCGAACACGACGCAACACTCGCTACCAGGCGCGCGCTACCCCTTACCTGGACAGGAATTGCACCGGCTGGACCACGCCAGCTTGCCTGGCGCACCAATGGCTGGCCCGCACGTTCCCACACCGATGCTTTGTCGACCACCTCGCGGTGCCCTGCGCACGACTCAAAGCCGATGTGGTTCGCTACCCCCCATCGTAGTGGACTTTCACCACCGACTCCTTGCCGGTCTTCCAGTCCTCTCAGAACTTATGGCGGATACCGACGGCGGCACCAAACATATTGTTCTTGGTCGCGCCCAACGGGTACCCATTGGCGAAGTTGATGGACGCAGTGTCGAGAGTGAGACCGGCGTACTTCGAGTACGCGGTAGTCAGGTACAAGTCGGTACGCTTGGACAGAGTGTAGTCGGCGATGAACATGACCTGCCACGGATTGGCCGGGTTGGTTGTGATGCCGCCGACGGCTACGGGCCTGAAGTCCTGATAGAAGTAGTCCAGCGTCAGGCCCAAGGCCGCAGTGACCTGATAATTTGCGCCGACCCAGTACATATTGTCCCGAACGACGGTCTGCCCGGATTGATTCTTGGACTGACCATAGCGGTATCCTGCCATGAGCTTGGCCGCGCCCACGGCATAGCTCCCCGCGACGGTAGCCTTCTTTACACTACCGGTGCCGAGAAAGGTGGTGCCGTTGCTAACGCTCGGGTTGGCCTGATCGTAGGCGACCGTTGCCCCGAACGGGCCGGCGATATAGGTTGCTCCGACACCGTAGCCCGTATCGCGACGAAATTGACCCGGTACCTCACCCCCGCCGGCCACGCCATTTCCAAAGGACCAGTGAGCTCCCAAGGTCAAGGGGCCGAAGGTGCCCTTGTACTTGACCGTGTTGTCCGAGCGGAGGTTCAGGCCGAGGAGCGCAAAAGTCGGTTCATACAGACCCGAATAGGCGGCCGGCGAGAAGTTTCCCAGCGCATCAAACATCGTAGTGTACTGGCGACCGAAGGTGAGCGCGCCGGCAGCTTTGCTCTGCAAGCCGACAAATGCCTGACGACCAAACAGACGACTACCTTGTGTCGCCTGGCCATTGTCCAGGCCGAAACCGCCTTCCAGTGCGAACAACGTGCTCAGGTCATTGCCAAGTCTCTCCTCGCCCCGCAGACCCCAGCGCGAACCGGAGAGGCCGCCGCTATTCTGCGAATAGCTGGTACCGGAGCCTCCGCCGGGTTTTGCGAGATTGGTTGTAAATCCAACGTTGGCATCAGCCACACCATACAGCGTGACACTCGACTGCGCCTGTGCCGAGCCTACGAATGCCCCTAGCGCTGCCAATGCGAAAAGCGATTTCTTCATACCAGGTTATCTCCCCTATACTTATTTGATTATTCAATGGCTGATCGGGAAACCTCCAGCATCTCCAATCCCTGTCAGCCAAATCTTCGCGGAAGTAGAAACGTACCGCGATAAGCAACCTCAACTCGCTGCGCCAGCGGCTGACGCCGAGCTGTCCTGCATGCGCCATGCATCCAATAGCTCATCATTGGGGCGAGCGATCCCGCCTCATCGAACGTGAGGTCCTTGGATTTGCAAATGGATGCGGCGTTGTCAGTTCCGCTGCTGCGGAACAGATCCTTGACGTGAAGGCCTGCGATCTCAAATGTTGAGCCGGCGGGCTCGGATAACCAGTTTCCCTAAATGCAAACCGTCACGATTTACTCGAAACCGAGACCCACTCTCAGCCGCTGGTCTGGTCCCAAACGTCCGCGCCCGAGCGGAAGCGCATTTCGTCAACCGATGGCTGCCAACATCTCCGTCAGTTCGGACGGCATCAGGATCATCGCGTCGTGCCCGGTTGGGATCTCCAGATAAGTCCATCCCGACGTGCTCTCGGCCAACTCTCGCGATTTCGCGTTGACGGCAAATAACGGTTTCGAGCACGCTATGTAGGTCGCTGGAAGCCCGTTGCACAACGGGTTCTCCAACTTGAGATTGTCGAAATAGGTTTGCAACGGGTGAGGGGTCAGCTTCGTCTGCAGCCAAGCAGCCATCCGCGGGTCGGCGATGCCGAAGTACTCCGGGCCGTTGGGCGGAATGCTCAAGCCGTTCCCTCCTTCCATCGCCCGCTGCTTGTACCTCTCGATAAGTTCAGGCGGCAACTCGTCCGCCGGCGACTCGCCCGACTGTAGAACCTGCGAGTCGAGGTGCACGAGGTGCCGCAAACGCTCGGGCATCCGATCGGCTACACCCGACACAATGGAACCGGCAAAGCTGTGGCCCACCAGGATCACTTCATTAAGCTCCTCGAACTTGATCACCTGCGCTATGTCCTCAATGAAAGTGTCCAACGTCGGTTTAAATGACATCAGGTGAGAACGCTCGCCCAACCCGGTCAGGGTAGGCGTATAGACGGTATGGCCAAGCGCCCGAAGACCGGCCGCCACATATTTCCAACACCAGCCACCATGGAAGCCACCATGAACGAGCACATATGTCTTTTCTTGCGAACTTGTACGCGTACGGGCCGGGTCAGCGACTTGCGAATTTGCGAAGTCCATGGGTTATCCTTTAACGACTCTCCTGAGTCTGTTGGAGTCGCGCTACCTGTTCCTATCGCGCGGCACAGGATGATGACTTACTGACGCTTTGGCAGCTTCAAGTCTTCCGCAAGCTTAGCCATCTGCCCCAGCTGCCCTTTGAGGTATTTGTTGAATTCATCGGGGGACATCGTCATGGGCTCGCTTCCGTCTGCGCGGAACTTCTCGACCAGTTCCTCGCTGGACACAGCGCTGCGCAGTGCCACGGATAGACGCTGCAAAACATCCTTCGGGGTTGCGGCCGGGGCGAGCAAGCCGAGCCATGAGTAGTAGTCGGCGTTGTGCACGCCCTGCTCGGCAAACGTTGGGACGTCCGGCAGGGACTGAAGCCGCTTAGTCGACGAAACTCCGAGAGCCCGCAACTTTCCAGTCTTGATGCTGCCAGCGCTCGTGGCGGAGGTATCGAAGAGCATGTCAACGCGTCCGCCCATGATATCGGTCATCGCGGCCGAATTGCCTTTATAGGGCACATGCATCAGATCTAGGCCAGTCTGCTTCAGGAAGATGGCGGCGCCGATATGACCCGGCGTTCCAACCCCTCCGGATGCATAAGTCATCGTCTTGGGATTTTGTTTCGCCCGAGCGATGAACGACGAAAGCGTTTTGTCCGGCTGTTGGGAGCCGACGACGAACACGAAAGGAAACTTAAGGATCGGCCCAACGCCGGCGAAGTCCTTCTCGAGATCGTAACCGGGTTGCTCCATCAGTGCCGGCCACACTGTGATCCCATCGCTCTGGAGCAACAAGGTGTAGCCATCGGCTGGAGCATCTTTCACCAGTCGGGTGCCCAACAGGGTGTCGGCGCCTGGTCGATTGTCCACTATTACGGGCTGCCCAAGATTCTCCGCCATCTTCTTGGCTACGAGCCGGGCTGTCACATCGGCCAGTCCGCCGGCAGCGGAAGGCACCACAATTCGCACGGTTCTCGTTGGAAACTGGCTCGTTGCAATGGCCGAATGTGCACCGCAGAAAACGAGAGCCGCTGCGGCGAGACAGTGCTTAAGCCGCGCCTTTTCCAAGATTTTTTTCATAGTGCTGTCTCCATGTATTGTTGTAGTGAAGTTGTTGACCGATCAGAGCTAGGTCGGCGCGCCTGCTCGCGCATTTGCAAACAATGCACGATGCCGAATAGTTTTCCCAAGAGTCGCAGGCTCAGCCCGCAACCCACAAAGGCGTCAGTCCAAGATCGTCATGACGATATCTCCGCGCACTACCTTTGCCGTGGCCTCAGCCACGTGCCGCCTTGATGGCGTTCTGAAGGCGATTGGGATCGACGGCGATTTGTACGCCGGCCCTCTCAAGTTGCAGCTTCAGGAATGCGCGGGAATCCTGCTCCCCGAGACCTCGAGCCAGGGCTTCGGTCATCT
>NZ_JBYOJP010000044.1:0-5473 GCF_057798975.1 Cupriavidus sp. 21MJTG02-4
CAGTAGGTCCCAATGCTGACCTCCATCAAATCCGAGGCTGCTAGGTATGCCTTCGGCGGCGCCGCGCCTTTGTTCCTGTCAGGCGCCGTCCCCAAATTCTAGAGCAATGCCGCCACGCCGGCACAGCCGTAGCACTCTATGACTCAACGCTCCCACCAATGCGTCCCTGCCGGCTCATATCCGCCCAATGTGACGGCAGCCGATCCAGTGCCGCATGTCTGATTCACATATGTGAATTCCGACTTCCGACCAAGCCGACCTTGAACCATTATCGGGTGTACACCGCGCGGCGCTCCGAGCCCGGCAGTTTTCAAGGAGACCATCTTGTCATCCCAACCAATCAGGTTCACCGTCAATCCCCCGGCCCCTAGCATAGCGACGCTTCGCAGCGAAGTAAGGGAGTTCCTTCAACAGGCGCAAGACCAAGGCATGTTTCGCAGCTCCTCCCACGGCTGGGCGGTCCCCGATGCATCCTTCAGTGAAGCGCTTGGCCAGCGCGGCTGGATTGGCATGACATGGCCGAAGCGCTACGGCGGTCATGAACGAACCGCGCTTGAGCGCCACGTCGTTACAGAAGAGCTTCTGGCGGCAGGCGCACCGGTACGAGCACACTGGGTGGCGGACCGCCAGAGTGGTCCTTTGCTGCTTCGCTTTGGCACTGAATACCAGCGCGAAACCTTCCTGCCCGACATTGCGCGCGGAAAACTGTACTTCTGCATCGGCATGAGTGAAGCAGATTCCGGTTCAGACCTGGCGTCAATCCGAACGAAGGCGGAAAAGGTCGACGGAGGATGGCTCATCAATGGCGCCAAGATATGGACGAGCAACGCGCACCGGGTGCAAATGATGATTCTCTTCGCTCGCACGGGACCACGTGGCGAAAATCGACGCGAAGGTGTCAGTCAATTCCTGGTTGACTTGAGGACACCTGGTATCACGATTCGTCCCATTTTGAACCTCGCCGGGGAGCACGACTTCAACGAAGTTGTGTTCTCGGACGTATTTGTGCCGGAATCGATGGTCATTGGCACAATTGGCAATGGCTGGCAGCAGGTTACCAGTGAGTTGACCTACGAACGCAGCGGCCCGGACCGCTGGCTCAGCAGCTTCCATGTTCTCAAGGCCTATCTAAAGGAAGAAGGTGTAACGCAAGGCGACTCGCGGCCGATTGGGCGATTGGTGAGCAAGCTGTGGACACTACATCAGATGTCGCTGTCTATTGCCAGCATGATGGAGAAAGGCGTCTCTCCCAGCGTCGAGGCTGCCCTTGTCAAGGACCGCGGCACTCAGTTTGAACGGGAAATCCCCGAAGTCTTACGCATGCTGACTACGGACTCGACACGGGCCGAAGCGGGCATGCCGTCTATCTTCAACGACTCGCTCGAGTACTCCTTGTTGCATGCGCCCTCCTACACCATCCGGGGCGGTACGAAGGAAATCCTCCGCGGAATCATTGCCAAAAGCCTGGGGTTGCGATGAACGATATCTCCGAAATGCTCACCGACAGCGCTGCACGCCTGTTCGATGATGTTTGCACACGCGAAAGCCACGATGAGGCCGAAGCAGGAAAGTGGCTGCCGGACATCTGGGCCTCAATTGATGCGGTCGGGCTGACTTCGCTTGAAGCCTGCTGCGAAGACGCCTCATCAGAGCTTACCGTAATGGCCGCGGTGGCCAAGACCGCCGGTACCTTCACCGTCCCACTACCCATCGTGGAAAATCTGGCCGCACGTCGAATGCTGAGGATTGCTGGTGTTGCTGCGCAGGATGGCCCAGCCACTATTGCGACCAATTTGCCTCAGAACCGCCTCAGACTCCAGCGCGAAGGCAATCAGTTCGTTCTCAGCGGCCACCTGAAGCGAGTACCTTGGGGCAGGCACTGCTCCACAATTGTGGCTACTGCATTGGCGGAAGACGGCAGCGAGAATATTGTCCGGCTGACCGGCCTCCAACCTGACCGGCTCGACAAGAATTTGGCAGGTGAAGCACGGGACGATTTCCGCCTCGACAACATCTTGCTCGAATTGGATGCAGTTGGCCGCGCACCGACTGATGCGCCACATCCCACGCCATATCACGAGGGCGCGCTGATGCGCGGCTTCCAGATTGCCGGCGCCTTGGAGCGTGTGTTGCAGATGTGTGTCCAGTACAGCTGTGAGCGGGTCCAGTTTGGGCGTCCCATTGCCAAGTTCCAGGCCATCCAGCATCAGATTGCCGAACTTGCGGGACATGTTGCCTCAGCATGCGTGGCCGTAGACGCGGCCCTGCTTGCTGCGCAGTCCCACACCGCAAGCTTTGAGGTTGCCGCCGCCAAGCTGGCTGCCAGCGAGGCCGCAACGGCCGGATATGCAATCGCGCATCAAGTCCACGGGGCGATGGGGTTCACGCATGAGCATGCGTTGCATTTGAGCACACGCCGCCTAATGTCATGGCGGGACGAGTATGGCTCCGAGTTCGAATGGGCAGCGGCAGCCGCAAGTCAACTCAGCAATATTAACAGTGATGCACTCTGGCACTTCATCACAGCACCGCAAAAGGCAGTGACGAAGCGGAAAGGGAGTTGACCACATGCTGCACAAATTCTTCTCCCCCGCCAGCATCGCCGTTATCGGTGCAACACCCGGCACAGGACGAATCGGCGGAAAGGTACTCTCCACCCTTCTCGCACAACGCTATGAAGGTAGTTTGTACCCAGTGAATCCCTCTCACGATGAGATTGCTGGGCTCAAGGCATACCCTTCCGTGGAAGCAATCGGCCAGGAAGTGGATATCGCTCTCATCGCGATTCCTGCAGTACGGGTCCCCGCAGCCGTGCGCGACTGCGCCAATCTGGGCATTCAGTATGTTGTTATCTTCAGCTCGGGCTTTGCTGAGGAGGGCGAGACTGGTCGACAGCTCCAGGCAGAGCTTGAGGCGATTCGAAAGGAAACAGGTATCCGGATTTCCGGACCGAATGCCGAGGGCTACTTTAATGCGATAGATGGCATCGCGGCGACATTCAGTCCGGCGCTCAATATCGACAGCGGCAGGGGCCGCGTTGGCAAGCGAATCGGTGTTGTGTCTCAGAGCGGCGGCCTAGGTTTTGCTCTCTACAACCGTGGTCGTCGTGAAAACCTCCTGTTCAGTCACATCGTCAGTGTTGGCAACCAGGTCGACCTAGAAGCCGCAGATTACCTTGAAGAGATGGTTGACGACTCCTCCACGGACGTCATCCTAATGTACGCCGAATCCTTCAAGGATGCGCGCCGCTTCATCGGCATCGCGCAACGCGCTGCCGCGCGGGGCAAGCCAATCGTCATGGCCAAAGTGGGACGCTCGAAGGCTGGCCAACGCGCCGCGGCATCTCACACAGGCGCCATTGCCGGACCCACTGCGGTTTGCGATGCAGCTCTCGCCGGCGCCGGCATTATCCAGGCCCAAGACCAGGACCAATTGTTGGACATTGCTGCAGGGCTTACCCACTATGCGCCGATTACCGGAAACCGCCTGGCGATTATTTCCACTTCCGGAGGCACGGCAGTCTGGCTGTCGGATGCCTGTGAAGCAATGGACTTTGAACTGCCGGAGGTGGACAGCGAACGCCAGAAGCAAATCGCTGAATTCATCCCGGCATACGGGTCGCCCGCAAATCCGGTCGACATCACCGCGCAAGGCGTAAACGCGTATGCGAAGTCGCTTGAAGTCCTTGCCGATGCCGATTATCTCGACGCGTTCATTATCGTTTCATCCTTCGCCCATGAGGCACGTCTGCGCTCAGAGGGTGCTGAGCTGGCTGCCTTAGTCCGGCGGATTGGAAAGCCGGTGCTCTTTTACAGCTACACCGTACCTTCTGAAGCATCCATGGTACTGCTCCGAGAGTATGGTATTCACTGCTTTACCACCATGCTTGGATGTGTTCGCGCGTTAGCCGGCTTGCGAGCCTACGGCCTCCATCAGCAGCGCTTGACGAATTGCCAACGACGAGCGTCACCGCCTGCCCTTTCCTCCGCTGGAGTCAACCTACTGAACGCGCGCAAGGCAACGCTTTGCGAATACGAGTCAAAGTCTCTGCTGCGGGATTATGGAATCCAGTGTCCCGAAGAATTTCTCGCCGACGACACCGAATCTGCACTCGCTGCAGCTCGCCGATTTGGCTATCCCGTAGCACTAAAGGTTCAGTCTCCTGACCTACCTCACAAGTCGGAGGCGGATGCCATCGCATTAAACATCCGCGATGATGATGCGCTCCACACGAGCTTCGACCGACTACTGACGAACGTGCATAAGCGCGCGCGCGAAGCGGAAATTCGGGGAGTACTGGTGCAGCGCATGGCACCTCCTGGAGTCGAAATGATTGCCGGCATCGTCAACGATGTCGAGTTCGGCCCCTTCGTCATGGTGGGTCTCGGTGGCATCTATGTCGAGGTCCTGCGGGATACGGTGCTGGGACACGCTCCGTTGGACAAGGAGGCGGCGCTGAGGATGCTCCGCTCCCTCAAGGGTTGGCCGCTGCTCGCGGGTGTACGCGGCGAACCACCAAGAGATGTTGAAGCCATGGCAGACCTGCTTGTGCAGCTCTCCGACCTAGCAGTTGCTGCCAAAGGCCACTTGGCAGAACTTGACGTCAATCCCATCTTCGTCCATGAGCAAGGCAAGGGCCTGACCATCGTGGATGCTCTCGCCATCAGGAAATGACAATGAGCGAACTTCTCTTTGATGTCTCTGAAGGTATCGCGACGATTACTCTGAATCGTCCGGAAAAGCTTAATGCGTTCACGACTGAAATGCTGAGCGCTTGGGGCGATGCGCTGCTGGAAGCGCAACAGCGCGATGACGTGCGGGCTATCGTCCTAACAGGCGCGGGCCGCGCATTCTGTGCCGGAGGCGACGTCGGAAATATCGGCGAGCGCCGGGAAACCGAGAACGCTTATATGCGCAAGATGTCCCTGAGCGACCGGGTACATCGCATTCCCCTAATCATGGAGACGCTGGACAAGCCGGTAATCGTCGCCGTAAATGGCGTTGCGACCGGAGCTGGTATGGACATGGCCTTGATGGGCGACATACGCATCGCCTCGAGTAATGCGCGATTTGCCGAGACCTACGTCCGCATTGGAATCATGGCAGGCGATGGCGGCGCATGGTACCTGCCTCGGCTGATTGGGATGCCGAAGGCGCTTGAGCTGCTGTGGACAGGTCGATTCGTGGAGGCGGACGAGGCCGAGCGCATTGGTTTGGTCAACCATGTCGTCCCCGAGACTGAACTCATGCCGAGATCTCTTGAGCTCGCCACAAGGATTGCAAAGGGGCCTCCGCTTGCCATTCGAATGATGAAGCGTGCCGCGTACCAAGCAGCCACTCTTAGTCTGCGCGCTCACCTAGACCAGGTTTCGTCGCACATGGCAGCGATTTTCTCGACGGAGGACCACAAGGAAGCGTTGACCGCCTACAGAGAGAAGCGACAAGCCGTCTTTGTTGGCCGATAGCAGCCCAA
>NZ_JBYOJP010000045.1:0-4055 GCF_057798975.1 Cupriavidus sp. 21MJTG02-4
GAGCACATGTTCCATGCGCTCCTCGGGCGTCGCCATCCCGGCGATCGCGTTGCGATTGGGATCGACAGCGTCAGGAACATAGCGGCCGCCGGCCCCTGTCGTCAGGTTGATCAGCACGTCGCTGCCTGTATCCCGAATACGGCGCACGACATCGCGATAGAGTGCCAGCTCGCGGCTCGGCTTTCCAGTCTGCGGATCCCGGACATGGATATGCACGATGGCAGCGCCGGCGGCGCGCGCGGCCAGCGCCTCGTTGGCGATCTGCTCCGGCGTGACAGGCACGTGCGGGCTGATTCCGGTCGTGTCGCCCCCGCCCGTGAGGGCGCAAGAAATGATCACAGGCCTGCTCATTCAGTGTCTCCTACTCTTGTTGTCATTGCATGGCGTGACGGCTGCCGACGCGGCACCCGCGCGCCAGCAGCTCCGGCATCAACCGCCGGGCCGCGCCGCGGTCATCCCGCCATCCACCACCAACTCTGTCGCCGTGATATAGCGAGCCTCGTCGCTGGCGAGAAATAACACCGCATTCGCTACGTCCCACGCGTCGCCCATGCGCCCAATCGGCACGCTCGCATTGCGTTTGGCGACGAGTTGTTGAGCGTCTGCCGCGCCGAGCTGACTGACTAGGCGGTGCTCCACGAGCGGCGTATGCATGAGCCCCGGCACCACGGTATTGACCCGGATGCCTTTTTTGACATAAGCAATGGCCGTGGAACGGCCGAACGCGTTCACACCGGCTTTCGATGCTGCATACGCGGCATTGACACGTCCGCCGACCTGAAAGCTCATGCAACCAATACTCGAGACGTTCACGATCGCGCCGCCTTTGCCCTCAGTTGCAAACTGTCGCTCCATCACGGGCAGCACGTGCTTGCATCCAAGGAAGGTGGTCTTGAGGTTCAGATCCATCTGAGCGTCCCAGACTTCCTCGGTCATCGCGACGGGATCACCTGGCGCACTGCCACCCACGTTGTTGACCAGGATGTCGATACGGCCGAAGTGGGAGAGGCACGCCTCGACGGCAGCTTTCACCGATTCGCTGTCGGTCATGTTGCAGGTCCGGGCGACCCACTGCTTATGCCCCTCCTGCTCCATGACAGCGGTAGTGCCGTAGAGCGCGCTGTCGCTAACATCCACCCCGAACACCTTCGCTCCCTGCCGGGCCATGAGTACCGCAGTCGCCTTGCCATTGCCCCAGCCCTCGCCCACGGAGCCCGCTCCGGCGACGAACGCCACCTTGCCTGTCAAATCAAGCATTCAGCGCTCCGGTTCTTAAGAGATCAGGCCTGCTTCGCGCGCCTTGATCTGCAGCGCGACGTAGTGCGAGTAGATACGAGCATGCGCGAAGCCACCACCCATGAACCACAGGCCTTGCTGGGGCGTCGGCTTGAACATGTTCGCCAGTTCCCCATCGGCGTCGAGCCCCCAGATCTGTCCCACCCTGTCCGCAATCTCATCGCCGAGGATCTCACGGACCACTTCCTGCTGATTTTGGTAACCTGTAGCAGTGACCAGCAGATCGGCTTTCTCGACGCGGCCGTCCTTCATCAGCGCGCCGTCTGCGACGAAGCGCTCGATGTCTTCGTATTGCAGCAGACCCACCTTACCGTTGATGATCAGGTCCGAACAGCCGCAATTGAGGTAGTAGCCCCCGAAACGCCTGCGCAGCTTCATCTGATGGCCGGTGCCGTCCTCGCCCATGTCCAGTTTCATCCCTTTTGCTTCGAGACCGGCAATCAGGTCCTTATCGATCTCGAGCATGCGCTTGACTGCCATCTGGTAGCCACGCACAAGCAACGGGTAAGTGCCCGAAGCCGCTATCAGGTCACAGTCCTCCAACGGCAGGCCCTCATCGTAGTAGAGCGAATGGTTGATGCCAGCCGCCTTAACGCTGACGACAGTAATCGAACCCCGCTGGATCAGCTTGACGTTGGCGCCGTTGGCTTCGAGGTCTTGAGCGATGTCATGGCCACTGGTGCCTGCACCAAGCACCAGGACGCTCTTGCCGCGCCATGCGGCACCGTCGCGATAGCCATGCGTGTGAACCACCTCGCCCTTGAAGTCTTCGAGCCCCGGCGCCCTAGCAGGCTTTGGGGCCCCGACGATTCCGTTTGCAAAGACAAGATGTCGCGGGCGCAGCACTCGCTCGGAGCCATCGTCACGACGCACCCGCGCAAGCCAGTGACCACCGGATTCATCGTATGAGCCTTCGAGGAATGTCGTGCCGCTCCAGACGTTGCACTCCATTGCCCCCGCATAGGCCTCAAGCCAGTTTCCCAGCATGTCCTTCGGAAGATACTTCGGCCAGCTTGGCGGGAAAGACATGTAGGCCAGGTGGTTGAGCGCAAGCTGATTGTGCAAAGCCAGAGAGTGATATCGCTCGCGCCAGACATCACCGACACGCGGCAGCTTGTCCACCACCAGCGCGTCCACACCCATCAACCTCAGCCGCGCCGCTACACTCAGGCCCGCCTGGCCAGCCCCGACGATCAGGACCGCTGGCTCGCGATCGGAGAACGCCTGTTCCCTCGCGCGCCGATCCGCCCAATTCTCGCCGCCAAAATTGCGTGAATAGGCCGAGCCGCCAGGGCGTCGCTCATAGACCGGCTCCTCGTGGCCCTTCAGTTCATCGAGGGAAGTCATGATCACCCAGGCCTTGTAAGGCTCGGCCGCCAGGAGGCGAACCACACCATGCCCGCGTCCGTCCTTCGTCTCGAACGCAAAGATGGCTTCGATGACCTCAGTACCGGTGCGCTTGACTCGGCGCGGCGCGGTGCGCCCCTTCGCGATTCCGAAGTGCTGCGCCTGGATCCGGGTCTGGACCTCGACCAGCCTGTTCACGATCGCCGTCTTACCGGAGTGAGGCGTGATGTTCCAGGTGAAGGCCAGCAGGTCACGCCAGTGACAATCCTCGGCAAACAGTGACGCCAATGCGGCCCGGTCGCCTGCCTGCAGCGCCGTCTCGAATTCTTCCAGCCATTGGGCGACATACTCCGCGTCGCCGGAGTAGCCAGAACGGGCCCGGCTCATGGTCAGTTCTTCTTCCATCATCATTCCCCTGGGTCGCAGACCCCTTGCACGTGACATGAAACTTGATGGGATGAATTCTATGGAGCGGCTGTATGCCTGAATAGGCGGTCTGGTGGCAAGGATCCTTGCTGCCAGAGCAAAAGTCTGAGGAGAGGTTCGGCACGCGTCATGGACGGCCCGCTAACCAGTTTGATCGCGAAGCGCCCCCACTCTGCTCAATGACGGCTCGTCACGGGCAACGGTTGGACGATCTGGATCGGAGTCTCTGGGGTTGCCATGATCGGGGCCGAACATCAACATGTCACTTGCTGGCACTTTCCTGCATGATGAGTGTCTCGTTCGCCCTCCTGATCGTGCTGTTTCGCGGCGTGGAGACCTTGGCCGAGGGCGGCGCTCCACCGTCCTCAAGCGCCGATACATTGCGCGAGCCCACCATCGGCTCTGCCAGGGGCCGAAGACCAATACATTGAGTGACCCACATCTATCTGCGGTAGATTGGGAGCGAGCGCATGTTGCTTTTGCCTTCGCCCAGCGTCTCGCAAGAGAACGCAACCTTGCCAACCAGCGCGAAGCTCCTTATCGCCGGCACGGCTTGTGTGAGTCCGGCTGCAGCTCGTATATTCAGTCCGCCTGCACGGCGCCTTCGCAAGTTCAGTGCCACTGGACGCGCGCGATCTCCTGCGCACACAGGGTCAGACGGTGAGAGCAAGCGGGATGCGTTTGGATAAACACATACGGCGAAGCCGACGCAGTAAATACGTTCGGCGGCTAGAACAGGTCGTGCTGCGATGCAAGTTTGGCGCGGAGTGGATTGATACCTACTCACACGTGGAAGCGGACTGGCCCGCCTCTGAGCGACGGCGCACATGGAACATAAGATACCTCTAAGGAGTAGACAATGAAGGTTGGATTCATCGGTCTGGGAAAGATGGGCCAGGGTATGGCGCGCAACCTGCTCAAAGCAGGGGTGCAGCTCGTGGTTTTCGACGTGAATCCCGCGGCCGCCCAACCGCTGATCGATGAAG
>NZ_JBYOJP010000046.1:0-3311 GCF_057798975.1 Cupriavidus sp. 21MJTG02-4
TCGACATCGACAACGTCATGCGCGAGCAAGCGGGCTTCCGCATGGGGCCATTCGAGCTGATGGACCTGACCGGGCTCGATGTGTCGCACCCGGTGATGGAATCGATCTACAACCAGTTCTACCAGGAACCGCGCTACCGCCCGTCGCCGATCACGGCGATCCGCTCGGTCGGCGGACTGGTCGGGCGCAAGGCCGGCGCGGGCTTCTACCGCTACGTGGATGGCCAGAAGCAGGTCCCGGCCACGGCCGCAGTTCCGTCGGCACGACCGGCCAGCGTGTGGGTCAGCCGCGCCAGCGAGCGTGGCCATGCCATGGTGACGAAGCTGCTCGGCGCGCTTGGTATCACGCCCGAGAGCGGTGACCAGCCGTCCGCCGATGCGCTGATCGTCGTCACGCCGCTGGGCCTCGATGCCACCACCACCGCGCTCCGGCAAGGCCTGGACGCCTCGCGCACGGTGGCCATCGACACGCTGCTGCCCTTCGAGGCCACCAGGCGCCGCACGCTGATGACCACGCCCGCCACCGGCGCCCCCGCGCGCGACGCCGCGCACGGCCTGTTCGCCAGCGACGGCGTGCCGGTCACGGTGATCCGCGACTCGGCCGGCTTCATTGCCCAGCGCGTGCTCTGCTGCATCATCAACAACGCCAGCGATATCGCGCAGCAACGCATTGCTTCGCCGGCGGACATCGACCTGGCCGTGAACCTTGGCCTGGGCTACCCCAAGGGTCCGCTGGCCCTGGGCGATGCCGTGGGTCCGCAACTGGTGCTGGAGACCTTGCGCAATATGGAAGCGCTGACCGGCGACATGCGCTACCGCCCGAGCCCGTGGCTGTGGCGCCGTGCGGGCCTGGGGCTGTCGCTGCTGACGGTTGAGGGTTGATACGCTTGCATTGTTTGCTGAAGCACCGCTAGCGGGTCGAGCAACCCGCCGGCGGCGTCACCGCAGTTTTGCCGCTCACCGTCCCGCAGGAATCCGATCCAGCACGGCGCCAACCAGCCCTTTGCGGAACAGCAGAACGCACAGGATAAAGATGACGCCCGTCACGAGCGTGACCGACTCGCCCAGGAATGCGAACCAGTCGATCCCGGTGACATGGGCCAGTCCCGCGCCGATCTCGCCCAGCTTGTTCTCCAGGGTCACGATGACGAGCGCGCCGACGACGGGCCCGCTAAGCGTCCCCATGCCGCCCACCAGCGTCATCAGGATGACTGCCCCCGACATGGCCCAATGGACGTCGGCCAGCGTCGCAAAGCCAAGCACCAGCGCCTTCATCGCTCCCGCCAGCCCCGCCAGCGCGGCAGACAGCACAAAGGCCATCAGCTTGAAGCGATCGGTACTGTAGCCCAGCGAGATGGCGCGGCTCTCGTTCTCCTTGACCGCCTGGAGAAGCTGGCCAAACGGGGAATTGACGATGCGGGCAATCAGCGCCATCGCCGCGACAAAGACGGTCACGACAACGTAGTAGAAGCGGACGTCCGAGGACATGTCGATCAGCCCGAACAGCGCGCCGCGCGGAACGCCCTGCAAGCCGTCCTCGCCGCCGGTCTGGGGTATCTGCAGGCAGATGAAGAAGAACATCTGTGCCAGCGCCAGGGTGATCATCGCGAAGTAGATGCCCTGGCGACGAATCGCCAGCACCCCCATCAGCAAGCCGATCGCCACCGCGGTGGCCACGCCGACCAGCAGGCCGGCCTCTGTCGTGACATGCCAGTTCCTGACCGCATAGCCGGCCATGTAGCCGGCGCCGCCGAACAGGGCGGCATGACCAAACGACAGCAAGCCGGTGTAGCCGAGCAGCAGGTTGAAAGCCGCGGCAAACAGCGCGAAGCAGAGGATCTTCATCACGAAGACCGGATAGAAGCCAAGATGCGGCGCCAGAAGCAGCAGGGCAACCAGCACGACGGATGCGCATGCCCATGCGCGGCTTTGCGCCGGTGCGCGCCCGCCGGCCGCAGGGTTCAACGTTGAAGGGAGAGAGAATTCGGTCATCACTTTTCCTTGCCAAACAGGCCCGCCGGACGAAGCAGCAGGACAATCACCATCACTACGAAGACCACCGTGGATGACGCCTCCGGGTAGACCACCCTGGCTAGGCCTTCGATCACGCCCAGGCCCAGGCCGGTGACGATCGCGCCGAGGATCGAGCCCATGCCGCCGATCACTACCACCGCGAACACCACGATGATCAGGTTCTGGCCCATCAGCGGCGACACCTGAATCACCGGCGCGGCCAGCACTCCGGCGAATGCGGCCAGTGCCACGCCGAAGCCGTAGGTCAGAGTGACCATCAGCGGCACGTTGACGCCGAACGCCTCGACCACCTTGGGGTTCTCGGTGCCCGCACGCAGGTAGGCACCGAGCCTGGTCTTCTCGATGACGAACCAGGTGCCCAGGCAGACCGTGGTCGAGGCCGCCACGACCCATGCGCGATAGTTCGGCAGCTGCATGAAGCCTACGTCAGTGGCGCCCTGCAGCAAGTCGGGCGCGGAGTACGGCTGGCCGGAGACGCCATAGATGGAACGGAGCACGCCTTCGATTACCAGGGTGATCCCCAGCGTGAGCAGCAGTCCGTAGATATGGTCCAGCTTGTAGATCCAGCGCAGCATCGTCTTTTCGATCAGCACGCCCAGCAAGCCGATGACCAGCGGCGATAGCAACAGCATTACCCAGTAGCTCAGCCCTGCGTACTCCATGCCGGCCCACGCCAGCAAGGCGCCCAGCATGAACAGCGCGCCATGCGCGAAGTTGATCACGTTGAGCAAGCCGAAGATCACGGCCAAGCCCAGGCTCAGCATCGCGTAGAAGGCCCCATTCACTAGCCCGAGCAGCAACTGCGACATCAGTGCCGGCAGCGGAATTCCGAGTTCAAGATTCATTGCAGTCCTCCTTACACGCCGAGCAGCTCGTTGAGCACCGGCATCTTCGCCTGCAGCTCGCCGGCCGCGAAGCGCTCGACGATGCTGCCGTGCTCCATCACATAGAAGCGGTCCGCCAGCGGCGCGGCGAAGCGGAAGTTCTGCTCCACCATCACCACCGTGTAGCCCTTCTTCTTGAGCATCAGGATCATGCGCGCGAGCGCCTGCACGATCACCGGCGCCAGGCCCTCCGAGATCTCGTCGAGCAGCAGCAGGTTCGCGCCGGTACGCAAGATACGCCCGACCGCCAGCATCTGCTGCTCGCCTCCCGACAGGCGCGTGCCCTGGCTCTGGCGGCGCTCCTTCAGGTTGGGGAACATGTCGTAGATCTCGGCCTCGCTCATGCCCTCGCCTTGGCCCTTCAATTGCGGGGGCAGCAGCAAGTTCTCCTCGC
>NZ_JBYOJP010000047.1:0-2966 GCF_057798975.1 Cupriavidus sp. 21MJTG02-4
TCCTGGCCGCCAGCTCCAGCCTGCCGTTCGAGGAACGCTTCTCCATGCTGGTCGACCGGGAGATTGCTTGGCGCGACACCCGGCGCCTGGAGCGGCTGCTGCGCACGGCCAAGCTCAAGCACACCCAAGCATGCCTCGAGGATGTGGTCTATGACGGCAGCCGCGGCCTTGACCAGCGGCTGGTCGCCACCCTGGCCAGTTGCGACTGGATCCGCAATGCTCAGAGCCTCATCCTGACCGGGGCGACCGACTATGCGACATGATGCACACCTCAATACGTCATTGAAATTGAAGGGGAATCTGATCCGGATCCGCTGATAGCGGACTTGTTGACCCGGTTTGTTGGGCTCTTCGGGCATCGAGCTGCTCCACATCGCTGCGCTTAATGACCCAAGGCGCGCCTTTGCAAACCTGTCGAGCTGACAATTTGCCGGCCTCAATCATGCGAAGGACCGTCATGTGGCTGATCTTCAGTGCTTCAGCCGTCTGTTCGAGCGTAAGCTCGCCGCGCTCCTGACGCTCGCCCGTCCGGTAGACGGCGACATGATGACTTCCACGAAACGACCTCACGCTCGCCTCCGTCCACGTATGCCCCTTGCCTGTACGATGCCCCAGCCGGTTGAGCAGCGATGCAATGCCACTGTCCGGCAGTAACCGAGCCAGCTCCGTCACCAGCTGTTCGACTTCGACAGTGGTCGTCCAGCGATGCTTACCAGAGCGATTCCTGATGATGTTGAGCTCGGTGTGATCGCCACCTTGCCAATGCACCATCAGCTCGAGTTGAGTATCCGTGACGCGAACGACAATCTCCTTGATGACCGCTCGCAAGATTCGCTTGCGCGATTCGTTACCTGCGTTCGGATGTTCCCATGCCCGTGGTAAGTCGGCACCGAGATCGAGCAGCGCCTGCCGTCGCTGCGGCGTCATGTCAGGCTCACGCTGAGAGTCCATCTTTGCAAGTTCGGCTTCGAGTTGCGCGACAGCGGCCAGCCGCTCGTTCCAGCGCCGTTCGAGCTCGCCGGTGACTAGTCGATTGCCGGGGTCGACGGCGTCGAATTGCCGCTGCGCTCTCGCGGCCTCGAAACGCGACTGCTCGAGCGCGAGTTCGACTTGACGCTGCCTAGAATGGCCTTGGCTGGCGCACTGTTCGATAGCGTGTAGCGCGGCCTCGACGCCTACGGGCTGCAGCAGGCGCAACACCTCAGCGCTGACACCTTGATCGATGCGCATTGAACCGAATGCAATGCATTTGCCCGACGCACCGTGGTTGAGAGTAGCCCCGCGGCAGAGGTACCGGCTTGTGTTGCCATCCTTGCCGCAATAGCCCACATGCAGCTTGCGTCCGCAATGTCCGCAACGCAGCAGGCCGGAAAGCAAAGCCTCGCCCTTGCGCAGGGCCCCGCGTGCCATCTCTCCCTTCATGTTGGTGTTGTCGGCAATCACTCGCTGGTTATGTTCGTAAGTTTGCCAGTCAATATAGCCCTCGTGATGCTCCGTGATCAAGACCTGCCACTGATCCCGTTCGCGACGAACGCCCCGCACGACGTGCTTGCGACCCGCTTCGACGCGAACACGGGTCTCGGTGCGTCCGAAGGCATAGGCCCCCGCATAGACGGGGTTGGTCAGGATGTGCAGGACCGTGTTGTAGACCGGTGCCCTCCATAGCACGTTACGCCCGTCTGGCCCCCGTACAGCAGCAGGCAAACTGATCGATTCCTCCCGGAACCACAGCATCACCTGGCGAACACTTCGAAGTTCGGCGAACTTGTTGAAGACTGCTCTGAGCGCCTCGCGGATACGCAGGTCCGGATCCATCTCGATGCGGTCATCGTGGGTGCGCACGAAACCGATGGCCACCACGCTATGCAGCTCACCGCGCGCGGCTTTGAGTTTGAGCGCCTCTACCGAGCGCTGACGCAACAATGACAGCTCCATCTCCGACATCGTCCCCTTCATGCCGAGTAACAGCCGGTCGTTGGCGCTTCGAGGATCGTAGACGCCTTCCTCGTCGACAATGACACTTCCCACCAGAGCACAAAACTCGAGCAGCGTATGCCAATCCCGACCGTTGCGCCCCAGGCGCGATGCCTCGATGGAGACGACTGCGCCAACGCAGCCGCTGCAGATCGCAGCAAGGAGTCGCTCAAAGCCAGGTCGAGCCTCGCCGCCAGCCGAAACGCCAAGGTCGTCGTCGATGACAACAACTTCGGACCAGCCCAGTGTGCGAGCTCGCTCCGCCAGCGCGTATTGCCGGCGACGGCTCTCGTGGTTATGCCGCAGTTGGTCGGCCGTGGATTGCCGGACGTAGACATAAGCTGCGCGAGCCAAGTGGTCAGCGCTGATTTTGCTCATGAATGTTCTCCTTGCTTGCCCGTGCGGTTGGACCTTGAACTACTTCCCACAAGAGCCTTCCGATCAGGTCGACGAGTTCGTCGTGATGGAGCTGTAGGGTCGTCATCGCCGGCGGTGCCGGCATGTTGCTGAATAGGTCGGCTTGCTCCTGAACTTCGCTGCGCTTCATCGAGACCTCCTGGTTCGGCTATGGCACCAGAGATCGAGGATAAGACTCCGTCGAGTTCCATGCGCAGCGTTGCCAGGCCTTGCAACGAAATTCGCGGCGGCGTGTGCACTGTCAGGCTCGCCGCCGACGGAAGCGCCATCCACTGCGGGATATGCGCACGCGTGCCATCGTCCTGCAAAACAATCAGGTAGCATTCCTCACCAAGGCAAACGTCACCGACAACAGCGACGACGGACCCAGCCCGCGGGTCATATGGATAGTAAATTTGCACCTCGCGAACAGGCTGTTCACGGGCAATATGTCTCCGCTTCGACCGGCGCCGGCAAGTCCTGGCTGGCCTGTGCGTTTGCCCAGCAGGCCTGTCGGCAGGGATTCTCTGCGCTCTATCTGCGGGTGCCGCGACTGTTCGAGGAACTACAGATCGCCCACGCCGACGGGAGCTTCA
>NZ_JBYOJP010000048.1:0-2602 GCF_057798975.1 Cupriavidus sp. 21MJTG02-4
GCTGTCGAGGGGTTTTGCATTGTAAGAGCCTGGCGATGACCTACTTTCACACGGGTAATCCGCACTATCATCGGCGCGGAGTCGTTTCACGGACCTGTTCGGGATGGGAAGGGGTGGTTCCAACTCGCTATGGTCACCAGGCATAAGGGGTTGTGAGGCTGACGCGGTCAACCTCACCAATTCGGGATGTAGTTCTGTAGTCTTGGGTTGTGCTGTATCGCTCGGCACAAGGCGATCGACCCACCAGGCTAAAACACACTGGTTATAGGATCAAGCCTTACGGGCAATTAGTACTGGTTAGCTTAACGCATTACTGCGCTTCCACACCCAGCCTATCAACGTCCTGGTCTCGAACGACCCTTCAAGGCGGTCAAGCCGCCAGGGAATCCTCATCTTCAGGCGAGTTTCCCGCTTAGATGCTTTCAGCGGTTATCTCTTCCGTACATAGCTACCCTGCGATGCCTCTGGCGAGACAACAGGTACACCAGCGGTACGTCCACTCCGGTCCTCTCGTACTAGGAGCAGCCCCCGTCAAGATTCCAACGCCCACGGCAGATAGGGACCAAACTGTCTCACGACGTTTTAAACCCAGCTCACGTACCTCTTTAAATGGCGAACAGCCATACCCTTGGGACCGGCTACAGCCCCAGGATGAGATGAGCCGACATCGAGGTGCCAAACACCGCCGTCGATATGAACTCTTGGGCGGTATCAGCCTGTTATCCCCAGAGTACCTTTTATCCGTTGAGCGATGGCCCTTCCATTCAGAACCACCGGATCACTATGTCCTGCTTTCGCACCTGCTCGACTTGTCGGTCTCGCAGTTAAGCACGCTTTTGCCATTGCACTTTAGGTACGATGTCCGACCGTACCAAGCGTACCTTCGAACTCCTCCGTTACACTTTGGGAGGAGACCGCCCCAGTCAAACTGCCTACCATGCACTGTCCCCGACCCGGATTCACGGGCCAAGGTTAGAACCTCAAACAAACCAGGGTGGTATTTCAAGGACGGCTCCACGTAGACTAGCGTCCACGCTTCAAAGCCTCCCACCTATCCTACACAGATCGGTTCAAAGTCCAATGCAAAGCTACAGTAAAGGTTCATGGGGTCTTTCCGTCTAGCCGCGGGGAGATTGCATCATCACAAACACTTCAACTTCGCTGAGTCTCGGGAGGAGACAGTGTGGCCATCGTTACGCCATTCGTGCAGGTCGGAACTTACCCGACAAGGAATTTCGCTACCTTAGGACCGTTATAGTTACGGCCGCCGTTTACCGGGACTTCAATCAAGAGCTTGCACCCCATCATTTAATCTTCCGGCACCGGGCAGGCGTCACACCCTATACGTCCACTTTCGTGTTTGCAGAGTGCTGTGTTTTTATTAAACAGTCGCAGCCACCATTTTATTGCAACCCCTTCACCCTTCTGGCGCAGGCCAGTCAAGCTACCAGGGCGTACCTTATCCCGAAGTTACGGTACCAATTTGCCGAGTTCCTTCTCCCGAGTTCTCTCAAGCGCCTTAGAATACTCATCTCGCCCACCTGTGTCGGTTTGCGGTACGGTCTCGTATGACTGAAGCTTAGAGGCTTTTCTTGGAACCACTTCCAATTGCTTCGCAGCACTAGGCCGCTCGCCCCACATCCTTGAATTCCGCGCCCGGATTTGCCTAAGCGCCTTCTCCAATGCAGGGACCGGGACTTCCAACACCCGGACAACCTTCCGCGATCCGTCCCCCCATCGCATCATACGACGGTGCAGGAATATTAACCTGCTTCCCATCAGCTACGCATCTCTGCCTCGCCTTAGGGGCCGACTCACCCTACGCCGATGAACGTTGCGTAGGAAACCTTGGGCTTACGGCGAGGGGGCCTTTCACCCCCTTTATCGCTACTCATGTCAGCATTCGCACTTCCGATACCTCCAGCATCCTTTACAAGACACCTTCACAGGCTTACGGAACGCTCTCCTACCACGCACATTACTGTGCGTCCGCAGCTTCGGTATATAGCTTAGCCCCGTTACATCTTCCGCGCAGGACGACTCGATCAGTGAGCTATTACGCTTTCTTTAAAGGGTGGCTGCTTCTAAGCCAACCTCCTGACTGTTTTAGCCTTCCCACTTCGTTTCCCACTTAGCTATATTTGGGGACCTTAGCTGGCGGTCTGGGTTGTTTCCCTCTTGACACCGGACGTTAGCACCCGATGTCTGTCTCCCGTGATTGCACTCTTCGGTATTCGGAGTTTGCTATGGCGGGGTAATCAGCAATAGACCCCCCAACCATGACAGTGCTCTACCCCCGAAGGTGAGACACGAGGCACTACCTAAATAGTTTTCGGAGAGAACCAGCTATTTCCAGATTTGTTTAGCCTTTCACCCCTATCCACAGCTCATCCCCTAACTTTTCAACGTTAGTGGGTTCGGTCCTCCAGTACGTGTTACCGCACCTTCAACCTGGCCATGGATAGATCATCTGGTTTCGGGTCTACACCCAGCGACTGAACGCCCTGTTCGGACTCGCTTTCGCTACGCCTGCCCTAATCGGTTAAGCTTGCCACTGAATGTAAGTCGCTGACCCATTATACAAAAGGTACGCCGTCACCCC
>NZ_JBYOJP010000049.1:0-1635 GCF_057798975.1 Cupriavidus sp. 21MJTG02-4
AGTAATGCGCGATTTGCCGAGACCTACGTCCGCATTGGAATCATGGCAGGCGATGGCGGCGCATGGTACCTGCCTCGGCTGATTGGGATGCCGAAGGCGCTTGAGCTGCTGTGGACAGGTCGATTCGTGGAGGCGGACGAGGCCGAGCGCATTGGTTTGGTCAACCATGTCGTCCCCGAGACTGAACTCATGCCGAGATCTCTTGAGCTCGCCACAAGGATTGCAAAGGGGCCTCCGCTTGCCATTCGAATGATGAAGCGTGCCGCGTACCAAGCAGCCACTCTTAGTCTGCGCGCTCACCTAGACCAGGTTTCGTCGCACATGGCAGCGATTTTCTCGACGGAGGACCACAAGGAAGCGTTGACCGCCTACAGAGAGAAGCGACAAGCCGTCTTTGTTGGCCGATAGCAGCCCAAGATAACTAAATCCAGGAGACAACGATGCTGAGAAAGTCCTTTGCTGCAATCGCCGCGATGCTTCCAATACTGGCCGTCGCAAGCGCGACGGCGGCCGATGCCTATCCCACTAAGCCAATCAAGCTGATTGTTCCATACACGGCCGGAGGGTCCACCGACAACATCGCACGACTGCTAGCCGAACGGCTGCGCCTTGAGCTCAATCAACCGGTGGTCGTAGAGAACCGCCCCGGTGGCAATAACTTGATTGCCGCGAGGGCACTTCTAGCCAGCCAGCCTGATGGCTACACATTAATGCTTGCCACCAATGGCCTACTCGCGGTCGGCCCAGCCTTGTATGGAAAGCTGCCGTTTGACCCGGTCAACGGCTTTTCCCACCTAGGCTTCGTTAGCGGATATCCCTATGTTGTCGTCACCGCCGCACAAGACTCGAAGCGCTCGCTGCGAGACTATATCGGACGGGCACGTGAGAAGCCGAAATCCGTCTCGTATATGGTAGTCGGCAACGTCACCGCCATTGCCGGGGCAATGCTGAAGTCCCGTAGCAAGGCAGACCTCCTAGAAGTCCGGTACAAGGGAGGGGCTGACGCGATTTCCGACCTGATTGCAGGCCGGGTAGATTTGGGCCTTATCGCGCCATCCGTCGCGTCTCCCTTGATTAAATCCGGAAAGCTCTCTGCGCTGGCCGTGACCACCAAGTCCCGCTTCAACGCGATGCCGGATGTGCAGACGGTCGGGGAGGCCGGTGGTGGCTTGGAGGATTTCCATGTCGACGTATGGAGCGCGCTGGTGGCTCCTCCCGGAATTTCTCCACATATTGCGAACCGCGTGGCACAAGCTTTGGGCAACATTACCAAGGACCCCTCCTTCGCAGCGGACCTGGCGAAGAATGGTGAATACCCCATTCAAGGAGGCCAGGCGGATGTCAAAGCAAGAGTGGGGCGAGAGATACCGATGTGGAGATCTGTGGTCGGGAGCACTGGAATGTCGTTGATACAGTGAGCTGCAGTGGCGGCCTTAACTCCATTGCTCCCTTCAGCTATGCTAAGGCCGGTCGCCAACCAGTTCCAAGCCACCGCCATGGTGAAATCAGCTATCCGAATTATCGAGATTCTCGAGCTCTTCGACCGGCTACAGCGGCCACTGACCCTTTCCGAGGTTGCCGACACATTAGGCTATCCAAGGTCAAGCACGATGGCGTTGCTCCAGAGTTTGAGAG
>NZ_JBYOJP010000051.1:0-1406 GCF_057798975.1 Cupriavidus sp. 21MJTG02-4
GTAGATGGAATGGTCGCCTCCCGCCCCGGCCTATCGGCGACCGTGGACGGCCCAGTCTGCCAGACATGAGCTCCCATGTGTGTCACAGTGGCGATTCTGTCGTCGCAACCTGCCAAGGAGGATCAACATGGAACCGACCACAGTAGCCATCGACTTGGCCAAGCACGTTTTCCAGGTCCATTTCGTTGAGCCCGACACTGGCACGATTCACAGCAAAGCCCTGAGGCGCGCGCAGCTTTTGCCGTTCTTCACAAACCATCCACCTTCCCGCATCGTCATGGAGTCCTGTGGCAGTGCCCACTACTGGGCACGGAAGCTGTCCGGACTCGGGCACGATGTCAGGCTGATTGCGGCTCAGTTCGTGCGTCCGTTCGTCAAATCCAACAAAAACGACACCGCAGACGCCGCAGCGATCTGGGAAGCAGCTCAACGACCCGGAATGCGATTTGTGGCCGTCAAGACGGAAGAGCAGCAAGCCATGCTGGCGCTGCACCGCATGCGCCAGCAGCTCGTACGCTTTCGCGTGATGCAGGTGAACCAGTTGCGCGGACTGTTATATGAATTCGGCGTGGTGCTGCCACAGGGCCGCCGGACGAGCATCGCCGCTGCGAAAATCGCCCTGGCCGATCTGGCAGACCAGTTGCCGACGATGCTAACGGATAGCTTGCAAGACCAACTGTCTCGACTGCTAGCGCTCGATGAGCAGATCCAACGGATTGAGCAACGCATCATGGCCTGGCGCCGCAGTGACGAAGCGTGCAGCCGAATCTCCGAGATCCCCGGGGTTGGATTGTTGACGGCTACAGCAGCAGTCGCTGTCATTGGAAACGTCCACACCTTCAAATCCGGACGAGAGTTTGCTGCCTTTCTCGGACTAGTGCCTCGACAGAATGGCTCCGGCGGCAAGGTCAAACTCGGCGGCATCAGCAAGCGGGGCGACGTGTACCTTCGCACCTTGTTGATCCACGGCGCGCGAGCCGTGATATCCAAGGCGCGACACTTACCCGACCACGTCAAGTCCATGCTGGCGCGACGACCCACAAACGTCGTTGCCGTGGCACTGGCCAACAAAATGGCGAGAATCATTTGGGCCCTGCTGGCATACGGGCGCGCGTACCAGGCCCCCGTGGCTCCACCATTGCCGGCATGACTTCATAGGACCCCACACCACCTTTCACGGTTGCATAGGTTGATATTGAATGATGGCAAGACAGGTTGGACCGCGCAGAGACAAGCCTGCAACTTTACTTGGACCTTGAGTCCGTACTGTAGATGAGGACCTCTGCGGCGAAATCCATCGGGGCCGGCGGACTTAGTTCCGCGATCGAGTCCGAATATAAGTCCGCAACCACCCTACTGGCTATCGACAAATATCCCTTGCAAAAGGGAGGCGACCATATAAGTAA
>NZ_JBYOJP010000052.1:0-1361 GCF_057798975.1 Cupriavidus sp. 21MJTG02-4
GCCATGTCATGCCAATCCAGCCGCGCTGGCCAAGCGCTTCACTGAAGGATGCATCGGGGACCGCCCAGCCGTGGGAGGAGCTGCGAAACATGCCTCGGTCTTGCGCCTGTTGAAGGAACTCCCTTACTTCGTTGCGAAGCGTCGCTATGCTAGGGGCCGGGGGATTTACGGTGAACCTGATTGGTTGGGATGACAAGATGGTCTCCTTGAAAACTGCCGGGCTCGGAGCGCCGCGCGGTGTACACCCGATAATGGTTCAAGGTCGGCTTGGTCGGAAGTCGGAATTCACATATGTGAATCAGACATGCGGCACTGGATCGGCTGCCGTCACATTGGGCGGATATGAGCCGGCAGGGACGCATTGGTGGGTGCGTTGAGTCATAGAGTGCTACGGCTGTGCCGGCGTGGCGGCATTGCTCTAGAATTTGGGGACGGCGCCTGACAGGAACAAAGGCGCGGCGCCGCCGAAGGCATACCTAGCAGCCTCGGATTTGATGGAGGTCAGCATTGGGACCTACTGGAGGGGCGGCCGGGATTCACAAAAAATTCGCCACATCTCCGCTAAGCCGCTGATTTGAATACGAAATCGATCGATGGGTCGAGCGGCGGCACGCGCCGCTGCAGGTCGAGTAGGTAATCGCCGAACCGGTTGATGTGCTCGCGTCGGTAAGGTGACAACGCCTTGAGGACTTCGGCATTCACCGGGTGCCCTCGCTCCTGCAAATCCTTGAGTTTGCGCGACATCCACTGAACGTTGTGGAGGATGACCATGTTGGCAACCAGCTGGTTGTACTTGATCACCTTGCGCTGCTCGTGCCGCAGATTTTCGGCAATGATCCCGTCGCCGCCAAACATCAACCACTGTGCGAAGTCATTGAACTGCTCGCTCTTGTTGGTCGCGGCGTGAATGGTGCGCCGGAGCTCCGGGTCGTTCAGGTACTTCAGCAAGAACAGCGTGCGGATAACGCGGCCGAGTTCCCGGAACGCGAAGTAAAGCTTGTTCTTCGTGCTCTCCGAACCCAGCCGGCGCAGGATCGTCGACGGTGTCATTTTGCCGGCCTTGATCGAGACGGCAACGCGCATCATGTCAGAGTAGTGTCGTTGGATTGCGTATTTCGGGGCGCGTGATCAGCGATTTCGGGGGAACGTGATCACCTCTTTCGGCGGGAAGCTGATCGCTGGTTTCGGCAGAACGTGATCACTTCGGCGACGCCCCCGAATTCGGTGATCACGATCCCGAAACGAGTGATCACGTTGCCGAAATGGGTGATCAAGCAGCCGAAATGGGTGATCACGCACCGTAATGGGGCCGAGCAAGGGTTAGGGGTGGGACTGCGCATGGACTAGAACGCCGGCGATAC
>NZ_JBYOJP010000053.1:0-1237 GCF_057798975.1 Cupriavidus sp. 21MJTG02-4
TGCGCCCTCACGGGCGGGGGCGACACGACCGGAATCAGCCCGCACGTGCCTGTCACGCCGGAGCAGATCGCCAACGAGGCGCTGGCCGCTCGCGCTGCCGGCGCTGCCATCGTGCATATCCATGTCCGGGATCCGCAGACTGGGAAGCCGAGCCGCGAGCTGGCACTCTATCGCGATGTCGTGCGCCGTATTCGGGATACAGGCAGCGACGTGCTGATCAACCTGACGACAGGGGCCGGCGGCCGCTATGTTCCTGACGCTGTCGATCCCAATCGCAACGCGATCGCCGGGATGGCGACGCCCGAGGAGCGCATGGAACATGTGCTCGAGTTGAAGCCCGACATCTGTAGCCTGGACGTTGGAACGCTGAACTTCGGCAGTTATGCCTTCCTGAATCTCCCGGACCATGTGGAGCGTATGGCGAGCGCGATTCGCGAAGCTGGCGTGAAGCCGGAACTGGAGGTGTTCGATCTGGGTCATGCCGCGTTCGCGCGCCACCTGTACGAGCGCGGCCTCTTCGCTGACCCGCCGTGGCTGCAACTTTGTCTGGGCATCCCCTGGGGGGCGCCGGCGACGACTGAGGCGATGCAGGCGCTGAAGCAATTGGTGCCTGCGGGCGGATGCTGGAGCGCCTTCGGGATCTCGCGGCAACAATTCCCCATGGCGGCGCAGGCGGTGCTTCTAGGCGGGCATGTGCGCGTGGGCTTGGAGGACAACCTCTATCTCGCACGTGGGCAACTCGCGCCCGGCAACGCGCCGATGGTGGAGCGCGCTGTGCGGATCATCCGGGAACTCGACGCCGAGGTGGCCTCGCCTGCTCAGGCGCGCGACATTCTCCGAATCGGTTAAGAGCCGCACCAAGGAGCAAGTCCATGCCACGACTCGAGATGCCGCAGGAAGCGGCGATGACCCCGGAGCAAGCGGCAGTCTGCGCCGAGGCGGTGAGCGGTTTGCGCGGCAAGGTGCCGGCGCCGATGATTGCCTGGCTGCGCAATCCAGAGCTCGCACGCCGGGGGCAGAAGCTCGGCGAGCTGCTGCGCTTCCAGACGACCCTGGAGCCACACCTCACCGAGCTCGCGATCCTCGTCTGCGGCCGCCACTGGACCTCGCACCACGAATGGACAGCGCACAAGGCCATGGGCCTCAAGGCGGGCCTGGATCCCGCGGTGATAGCAGCCATCGCGGCCCGCCGCACGCCGGAGTTCAATGACGAGCGGCAGCGTGCAGTCTATGACCT
>NZ_JBYOJP010000054.1:0-1016 GCF_057798975.1 Cupriavidus sp. 21MJTG02-4
CTTGGCGTCAACGGCTTCATCGGCCACCACCTGACGCGCCGCATCCTGGAAACCACGTCGTGGGAGGTCTACGGCATGGACATGTCGTCCGACCGCCTGGGCGACCTGGTCAACCATCCGCGCATGCACTTCTTCGAGGGTGACATCACCATCAACAAGGAGTGGATCGAGTACAACATCCGCAAGTGCGACGTGATCCTGCCGCTGGTGGCCATCGCCACGCCGGCCACCTACGTGCGCAACCCGCTGCGCGTGTTCGAGCTCGATTTCGAAGCCAACCTGCCGATCGTGCGCAGCGCCGTCAAGTACGGCAAGCACCTGGTGTTCCCGTCGACCTCCGAGGTCTACGGCATGTGCGCGGACGAGGAGTTCGATCCGGAAGCCTCGCCGCTGATCTACGGCCCGATCAACAAGCCGCGCTGGATCTACGCCTGCTCCAAGCAGCTGATGGACCGCGTCATCCACGCCTACGGCATGGAGCAGGGCCTGAACTACACGCTGTTCCGCCCGTTCAACTGGATCGGCGCCGGGCTCGATTCGATCTTCGAATCGAAGGAAGGCTCCTCGCGCGTGGTCACGCAGTTCCTGGGCCATATCGTGCGCGGCGAACCGATCAAGCTCGTTGACGGCGGTGCGCAGCAGCGCGCATTTGCCGATATCTCGGACGGTATCTCGGCGCTGATGCACATCATCGAGAACAAGGACGGCGTCGCCAGCGGCAAGATCTTCAACATCGGCAACCCGTCCAACATCCACTCGGTGCGCGAGCTGGCCGAGATGATGCTGAAGATGGCCGCCGACTACCCGGAGTACGCCGAAGAGGCCCGCAAGACGCAGATCATCGAGACCTCGTCGGGCGACTTCTACGGCAAGGGCTACCAGGACGTGCAGCACCGCGTGCCGAAGATCGACAACACCATGCAGGAACTGGGCTGGAAGCCCGAGGTGACGATGGAGCAGGCGCTGCGCCGGATCTTCGAAGCGTACCGCGACAAGGTGGTGGAAGCGCGCACCCT
>NZ_JBYOJP010000055.1:0-1013 GCF_057798975.1 Cupriavidus sp. 21MJTG02-4
GGTTGGCCGTTTCGTACTCGACGTGGGCGGTATTGATGGTAATACCGCGTGCCTTTTCTTCCGGCGCTGCGTCGATTTCGTCGTACTTCTTGGCGGCACCGCCAAACTTCGCTGCCAGCACCGTGGCGATCGCTGCGGTCAGCGTGGTCTTGCCATGGTCAACGTGACCAATCGTACCAACGTTCACGTGCGGCTTGGTCCGCTCGAACTTTTCCTTTGCCATTTCACGACTCCTGTGTCGGCAGCGATATTGCCAGTGCGGTATTTGGTGCCCATGGGCAGGATCGAACTGCCGACCTCTCCCTTACCAAGGGAGTGCTCTACCACTGAGCCACATGGGCAAAACTAGAAGTACTACTTGTCGACAGCAACCACGCGATTTGGAGCGGGTGAAGGGAATCGAACCCTCGTCATAAGCTTGGAAGGCTTCTGCTCTACCATTGAGCTACACCCGCCTGGTTCTTTTTGCTTCACCGGCCTGGTAGCCGGTCACTGTCTTGCATTCTGGTGGAGAGGGCTGGATTCGAACCAGCGTAGGCGTAAGCCAACAGATTTACAGTCTGCCCCCTTTAGCCACTCGGGCACCTCTCCGCAGAGAACTATCGATTATGGGACCTCTCGCCTTGCCTGTCAAGCACTTTCCGTTGCGGAATGCATCGACCGGACCATCGAGCTGGCCACTGCCTGGCGATCTGACGCTGGCTGTAGCAACCCACAAACACAGTTTGAATTTCTGCGTTCTCACCCTATAGGGAGACGCATATCGACGCTCTGGAGGCCCGTAGAAGGCTTCGGGGTGGGTTCCAGAGCGCCAAAGAGGCGTTGAGCCCGCCACCAGGCGGCGCTATCTGGAAGGCCACCAAAGCAAAAACCCCTCGCAGCACATGCTGTCGAGGGGTTTTGCATTGTAAGAGCCTGGCGATGACCTACTTTCACACGGGTAATCCGCACTATCATCGGCGCGGAGTCGTTTCACGGACCTGTTCGGGATGGGAAGGGGTGGTTCCAACTCG
>NZ_JBYOJP010000056.1:0-920 GCF_057798975.1 Cupriavidus sp. 21MJTG02-4
ATGAAGGTTGGATTCATCGGTCTGGGAAAGATGGGCCAGGGTATGGCGCGCAACCTGCTCAAAGCAGGGGTGCAGCTCGTGGTTTTCGACGTGAATCCCGCGGCCGCCCAACCGCTGATCGATGAAGGCGCCGAGCGGGCCACCACCGTGGGGGAGCTCGTCCGGAAGGTGGGCGTGCTGTTCACGTCGTTGCCGGGTCCGGTCCAGGTCGAGGAGGTCGTGCTCGGCCAGGACGGTGTGCTGGAAAACATGTCTGCGGACCTGGTTCTGTTTGAACTATCGACAAGTTCACTCTCGCTCGCTCGGCGCATCCATGCCGAGTTCAAGCAGAAGGGCGGGAGCATGCTGGATGCACCGATCAGTGGCGGTCCTGCAGGCGCGGCATCGGGTGACTTGGCCTTCTGGGTCGGCGGCGACAAGGAAGTCTACGAACAACACCTGCACCTGCTGCGGGCCATCGGGAATGCGCCACGCTATGTCGGCCCCATCGGCGCGGGCACGATCACGAAGCTGGCCCACAACACGGCGGGCTACATGATCATGCTGACGATGGCCGAAGTGTTCTCGATGGCCGTGAAGGGTGGCGTGGATCCGTTGGAGCTGTGGGAGGCCATGCGGCTGGGCATGGTCGGCAAGCAGTCTCCCCTGTTCATGCTCACTAACCAGTTCCTGCCGGGGAAGTACGAAACGCCGGCGTTCGCGCTCAAGTTGGCCCACAAGGACGTGACACTGTGCACCGCAGTAGGCAAGGAGTTAGGCGTGCCCATGCGACTGGCCAACATGACGTTGGAAGAGATGACCGAAGCCCTGGCTCGAGGTCTCGGGGAGCAGGATTCCCGCGCATTCCTGAAGCTGCAACTTGAGAGGGCCGGCGTACAAATCGCCGTCGATCCCAATCGCCTTCAGAACGCCATCAAGGC
>NZ_JBYOJP010000057.1:0-855 GCF_057798975.1 Cupriavidus sp. 21MJTG02-4
GGACCAGTGTAGTTGGCGCTCGGGCGGATGATCTTGTTATCGATGCGCTGCTCGATGATGTGCGCAGCCCAGCCCGACGTACGCGCGATCACGAACAGCGGCGTGAACATCGCGGTCGGCACGCCCATCATGTGATAGCTCACGGCGCTGAACCAGTCCAGGTTCGGGAACATCTTCTTGATGTCCCACATCACCGTTTCCAGGCGCTCGGCGATGTCGAACATCTTCATCGAGCCGGCTTCCTTCGACAGTTCGCGCGCGGTGGCCTTGATCACCTGGTTGCGCGGGTCGGCAATGGTGTACACCGGATGGCCAAAGCCGATCACGACTTCCTTGTTCTCCACGCGGCGGCGGATATCCGCTTCGGCTTCGTCGGCGTTGTCGTAGCGCTTCTGGATCTCGAAGGCCACTTCATTGGCGCCGCCGTGCTTCGGGCCGCGCAGCGCGCCGATCGCGCCGCAAATGGCCGAGTGCATGTCCGAGCCCGTGCCGGCGATCACGCGGCCGGTGAAGGTCGATGCGTTGAACTCGTGCTCCGCGTACAGGATCATCGAGGTGTGCATCGCGCGTTCCCACTGGGCCGACGGCTTCTTGCCGTGCAGCAGGTGCAGGAAGTGGGCGCCGATGGAGTCGTCGTCGGTCTCGACTTCGATGCGGCGGCCGTTGTGGCTGAAGTGGTACCAGTACAGCAGCATCGAGCCCAGGCTGGCCATCAGCTGGTCGGCGATGTCGCGCGCGCCCGGGGTGTTGTGGTCGTCCTTCTCCGGCAGCACGGTGCCCAGCACCGACACGCCGGTGCGCATCACGTCCATCGGGTGGGCCGAGGCCGGCACGCATTCCAGCGCGGCCTTGACG
>NZ_JBYOJP010000058.1:0-786 GCF_057798975.1 Cupriavidus sp. 21MJTG02-4
GGCACGCCGCCGGCGTATTCCATCGCGCAGACCATTCCCCCGATCCAGTCGGCGGTGGTCTGCCCCCGGGTGGCGCATGCGTATGTGTAATTCGACGCGCCCAGCACAGCGACGAAGATGCTGGCTTCGAAGGCAAGGCCGCCCTCGGCATCCAGAATCGGCACCATCTGACCGGCGAAGTCAGCAAACAGCTTTTCGCCGGCGCGGTGCTGCTGGCGCATCGACCGCTTGAGCGTCGCTGCCCAGTCCCGGTAACGGCAGCAGAACTGCGTGTATTGGTAAATGGGGACCCCGGGATTCGCCTCCAGGTATTCCTCCCACAGCAACTGCAGTGTCACGCCCTTGCGGCGCAACTCGCGATGCAGATAGGGGAAGTCCGGCGTCACCCGCCCGCCCGGGCTGTTGGCCGGCTTCTGCGCGCCGAACAGCCGCTGCTCCAGCGTATCTTCGTTCAGGCTGTCCGCCTGCGGCCAATCCAGTCCCGCTGCCTTCGCCATTGCCGCGTACTGCGAAACGGCGCCAACACTCACACCTGTCGCCCTAGCGATCTGCCGGTGCGAAAGGCCACACGCCCACTTCAGGCGAAGCACTTCCTTGATTTTGCGCATGGTCATCCGGTTGGCCGGCATCAGCTTGCTTCCTTGAAAAAAGGAAGCAGCGTATCGCCGGCGTTCTAGTCCATGCGCAGTCCCACCCCTAACCCTTGCTCGGCCCCATTACGGTGCGTGATCACCCATTTCGGCTGCTTGATCACCCATTTCGGCAACGTGATCACTCGTTTCGGGA
>NZ_JBYOJP010000059.1:0-781 GCF_057798975.1 Cupriavidus sp. 21MJTG02-4
CGCAATTCTCGCAGCACGGTGTCAGCACTGGTGCGCAAGCCCAAGGCGTCGGCAAGCCGGGCTGCTGCCTCACCACCGAGGGCGTGGCCCAGCGCCTGCAACGCCCGAGCCTGCGATCGCGTACGACGTTGATACCGATCGGCCAAGGCGTGGATGTTCTCGGCAAACGTACGACGAGGGCAGTTGGCGTTCATACACTTGAAGCGACGTACCTCTATAGCGAGAACGACCCGCTGCTCGAGCATTGGACGTTCTTCCAGCTTGCGCACATAGCGGCCGTGGAGTCGGTGACTCCAACGATGGCAGGCCGGGCACGGTGCCCTGCGAACTGTACTGCGGGCTTCGACAGTAATGGTCTCCCCTTGCACTTCGCTGGAGACGAAGCGCTTGCCCACACGGGCGAGAATACGTTCGATCCCACCGAGAACTTGCCTCATGGTAACGATCAACGTACGGCCAAACCGGCGGGAAATCAAGCCCTCGACTCGGCCGTCACACAAAGTGCGGGAGACCCATCTTTACTACTTTTCGCTCTGACTATGCGGTTTCGCTCTGGTTGATCAAAAGGAGCATTCGCGCGAAACATGCCTAAATAGGGCTGCAATCACAGCCGAGGACCGAATACGAGGTGGCCTTGCCGCAGAGTGAGAGTAGTCGAGCAGGGGACACGATTTCTCCGAACTGCAGTAGATGGAATGGTCGCCTCCCGCCCCGGCCTATCGGCGACCGTGGACGGCCCAGTCTGCCAGACATGAGCTCCCATGTGTGTCACAGTGGCGAT
>NZ_JBYOJP010000060.1:0-691 GCF_057798975.1 Cupriavidus sp. 21MJTG02-4
CCCTCCCGGGGTTCTTTTCGCCTTTCCCTCACGGTACTGGTTCACTATCGGTCGATCACGAGTATTTAGCCTTGGAGGATGGTCCCCCCATCTTCAGACAGGATTTCACGTGTCCCGCCCTACTTGTCGTACACCTAGTTCCACAACGCTGTTTTCGCATACAGGGCTATCACCTGCTACGGCCGGGCTTTCCATCCCGTTCTGCTAACAACACTGCTAAAGAGTACAAGGCTCTTCCCATTTCGTTCGCCACTACTCTGGGAATCTCGGTTGATTTCTGTTCCTGCAGCTACTTAGATGTTTCAGTTCGCCGCGTTCGCTTCCCTGACCTATGGATTCAGTCAGGGATGACCCATTCGGGCCGGGTTTCCCCATTCGGACATCTCCGGATCAAAGCTTGTTTGCCAGCTCCCCGAAGCTTTTCGCAGGCTACCGCGTCCTTCATCGCCTGTGATCGCCAAGGCATCCACCACATGCACTTGTTCGCTTGACCCTATAACAAGTGTGTCTCAATGAGACATCCTGCTACAGGTGAGTTCTCGCATTTGTGCCGTATTCCAAGTCATCTTTCGATCACTTAAATACATTTTGGTTGATACAATCACAACCCGGTATCGCGTTTTGTACTGCAGCGTCTCATCAACGCTTCGCGACACCTTTACTACATCCCATATTGTTAAAGAACAGCCGA
>NZ_JBYOJP010000061.1:0-686 GCF_057798975.1 Cupriavidus sp. 21MJTG02-4
GGCCTGACCGTCAATCTGTACGACGCCAACCCGCAAGCGGTGGAAGCGGCGCGCAAGTATCTGCAGGATACGCTCGGCAAGCTGGCTGACAAGGGCAAGATCTCTGCTGCCGACGCCGAGGCCACGCTGTCCCGCGTGAAGCCCTGCGGCGCCCTTGAAGACCTGGCTGGCTGCGACATGGTGTTGGAAGCCATCGTCGAGAAGCTTGAAGTGAAGCGCGATCTCGTGGCCAAGCTGGAAGCGGTGCTGCGTCCTGACGCGATCATCGCCTCGAACACCTCGTCGCTGTCGATCACCGCGATCGCCGTTGGCGCGAAGGAACCGGGCCGCGTGGTTGGCTACCACTTCTTCAACCCGGTACCGCTGATGAAGGTGGTCGAGGTCATCGACGGCCTGTCCGGGAACCCGGCCGTGGGCGATGCGCTGATGGCCCTGTCGCGCCGCATGGGCCATACGCCCGTGCGCTGCAAGGACATGCCGGGCTTCATCGTCAACCATGCCGGCCGCGGCATGAATATCGAAGGCCTCAAGGTCGCTCAGGAAGGCGTGGCCGAGTTTGTCGACATCGACAACGTCATGCGCGAGCAAGCGGGCTTCCGCATGGGGCCATTCGAGCTGATGGACCTGACCGGGCTCGATGTGTCGCACCCGGTGATGGAATCGATCTACAACCAGTTCTACCAGGA
>NZ_JBYOJP010000062.1:0-656 GCF_057798975.1 Cupriavidus sp. 21MJTG02-4
ATGCCGTACTTGGCGATGGCGGCCAGCGTATCGCCGCCACCGGCGATCGAGAAGGCCTTCGAATCGGCGATGGCTTCGGCCAGCACCTTGGTGCCGTTGCCGAACTGGTCGAACTCGAACACGCCCACCGGGCCGTTCCAGACGATGGTGCCGGCGGCCTTCAGTTGTTCGGCCAGTTGCGCGGCGGTCTTCGGACCGATGTCGAGGATCATGTCGTCATCGGCCACGTCCTTGACGTCCTTGACCGTGGCGGCGGCGGTGGCGCTGAATTCCTTGGCGCAGACCACGTCCACGGGAATGGGCACCGAGGCGCCGCGCGCGGCCATGATGTCGATGATGGCCTTGGCGTCGGCGACCAGGTCGGCCTCGGCCAGCGACTTGCCGATCTTCAGGCCGGCGGCCAGCAGGAAGGTGTTGGCGATGCCGCCGCCGACGATCAGGTTGTCCACCTTGCTGGCCAGCGACTTCAGGATGGTCAGCTTGGTCGACACCTTCGAGCCGGCCACGATCGCCACCAGCGGGCGCGCCGGCTGGCCCAGGGCCTTGCCCAGCGCGTCGATCTCGGCAGCCAGCAGCGGGCCTGCGCAGGCGATCGGGGCGTACTTGGCGATGCCATGCGTGGTGGCCTCGGCGCGGTGGGCGGTGCCGAACGCGTC
>NZ_JBYOJP010000063.1:0-572 GCF_057798975.1 Cupriavidus sp. 21MJTG02-4
ATCTTTCGATCACTTAAATACATTTTGGTTGATACAATCACAACCCGGTATCGCGTTTTGTACTGCAGCGTCTCATCAACGCTTCGCGACACCTTTACTACATCCCATATTGTTAAAGAACAGCCGACTTTCGTCGCTTGGCTATGCCAAATGCAAACGCTCAAGATCTAAGCGCTTGCATTTGGCCACCAACCAGGTAATCCGTGCTCACTCGTCAGAGCGATGGTGGAGGATGACGGGATCGAACCGACGACCCCCTGCTTGCAAAGCAGGTGCTCTCCCAGCTGAGCTAATCCCCCCTCGGATAACTTGGTGGGTCTGGTAGGACTTGAACCTACGACCCCCGCCTTATCAAGACGGTGCTCTAACCACCTGAGCTACAGACCCTTGGCTGTAACAGCAAACAAACCGATAAGTGTGGACACTGGACACGCAGAACGCGCGCCTCTGGAAAGGAGGTGATCCAGCCGCACCTTCCGATACGGCTACCTTGTTACGACTTCACCCCAGTCATGAACCCTGCCGTGGTAATCGCCCTCCTTGCGGTTAGGCTAACTACTTCTGGCAAAACC